>NZ_NHON01000061.1 GCF_002195995.1 Inquilinus limosus | reverse complement strand
CGCCACCTGGCAGCGCTGCCGGGTGCACTTCATGCGCAATGCGCTCGCCCATGCCGGCAGAAGCGGCCGGCGCGTGGTCTCCGCCTTCGTCGCCACCGCCTTCGCCCAGGACGATGCCGAGGCTGCACGTCAGCAGTGGCGCCGAGTGACTGACCAGCTCCGGCCGAAGGTGCCGAAGCTCGCCGGTCTGATGGACGAGGCCGAGACCGACGTCCTCGCCTACATGACCTTCCCGGCCCAGCACCGGGTCAAGCTGCACAGCACCAACCCGCTTGAGCGCCTCAACGGCGAGATCAAGCGTCGCACCGAGGTGGTCGGCATCTTCCCCGACGAGGCCGCCATCATCCGCCTGGTCGGCGCCATCCTGCTCGAGCAGAACGACGAATGGGCCGTCCAGCGCTGCCGCTATACAACCCGCTTGAGCGCCTCAACGGCGAGATCAAGCGTCGCACCGAGGTGGTCGGCATCTTCCCCGACGAGGCCGCCATCATCCGCCTGGTCGGCGCCATCCTGCTCGAGCAGAACGACGAATGGGCCGTCCAGCGCTGCCGCTATATGACCCTGGAAAGCGTCGCCCCCTTGGGCGATCATCCCGCCGTCAGCCTGCCTSATCTGACAGCCTGACCCTTCCCGGCCATGCCGGGAAATCACGGTGACCCCTCGTCACCTACACCACTCCCTGGGACACGACCGGGGCCAGTGCGAACCGGCCCCTGGATTGCTTCGTCGGCTTCGCCTCCTCGCAATGACGGCGAGGGGGTAAACGTTGTGAAAAACTCTCGTAAGCGCGAGCGGCAACACGAGAGACGCTCGACGTTCAGCTGCGCTGACGTGACCCGACCTTAATTCAGTCCGCTCGAACCCACCCCGGCCGCTTCTCCAGCTGCGCCTCGCGCCAGGCCTGCCACCGGCGGCGCAGCTCGCCGGCGCGCAGGCCGATGGGGATGTCGGAGATGCCGGCTGCGAGAATCCGGTCGGTGCGGAAATGCCGGAACCCCTGCCGGAGCTCGCACCAGGCCACCAGCAGGCGGCTGGTCTCGGCATAGCCGAGGATCACCGGCCACACGGTCCGGTCGGTCACCTCCCCGGTCTCGGCCCGATATCGCAACTCGAGCTTGCGGCCCGCGCGGATCGCCTGCCGGATATCGGCCATGTCGATGGTCTCGGCCGGCGGCGGCGCCACCGGCCTGACGCCGATGCTCGGCTCGGCGATGAAGGGCCGCAACGTCTCCGGAATGACGGCGGCGATCTTGGCGACGACATCCCGCGCGGCAGTGGCGATCAGGGCATCGGAATGCCCGGCGACCCATTGCGCACCCAGGACGACGGCCTCGATCTCGTCGGGCGTCAGCATCAGCGGCGGCATGTCGAAACCCGGATCCAGCCGGTAGCCGAACCCGGCCTCGCCGGAAATCGGCACCCTCTGGCCGACCAGGTCGCCGATATCGCGGTAGACGGTGCGCTTCGACACCTCGAGCTCCTCCGCCATCGCCGCCGCGGTGACCGGCACGCGCGTCCGGCGCAGGATCTGGACGATCTGAAACAGACGATCGGCTCGACGCATCATGCTGACTCCTGCTGCCAGAATGGTGGCAACAGGGCTGTGCGACAAGATCCCGGCGGCCGGCGGGGCCGCCGGGACAAGGAGCCTCCCATGAAATTCGCATCGGTCAGGATCATCGCCGCCGATATCGGCCCGATGGTCGCGTTCTACGAGATGGTCACCGGGACCAAGGCGCAATGGCTGGCGCCGGTCTTTGCCGAGATCGTCATGCCCGGCGCCACCCTGGCGATCGGCGCGGCCGAGACCGTCGCGCTGTGGCAGGACGGCAGTGCCGAACCAGCCGCCAATCGCAGCCTTGTCATCGAGCTGCAGGTCGAGGACATCCAGTCCGACTATGCCCGTCTGCAGGACAAGGTCGCCCTTGTGCATGGGCTGAAGACCATGCCCTGGGGCAATGCGACGTTCCAGTTCCGGGACCCGGAAGGCAATGCCGTTTCCCTCTACATGCCGGCATCGGAGGCCGCGAAGCGCCGCTTCGCGTCACGGCCGGCTTGAGGAGCGATGGCTGCGAATGGCGGCGTGATACGTCGCCACGATGCGGCCCGGCAGGTCCCGGCCGGGCAGCGGAAGCGTCGGAGACTATGCACTTCACTCGAACATGCCCTTCGGCACCTGTCCCTCGAGGAAGGGCTCGATCACGGCCACCAGCAGGTCGACCTGGGTGATCACCGCGGTGTGCGAGGTCGCCGGCAGCACGGCCAGGCGCGAGGCCGGCAGGGGCTGGCCCATATCGCCCATGCCACCGCCGCCGAGCAGCCGGAACAGCGCCACCGAATGCTCCAGCGTCGCGACGTCGGCATCGCCGGTGATGATCAGCACCGGGGTCTTCAGCGCCTTGACGTCGTCGCCCCAGGCCATCGGCTCCTTCTCCAGCGCGATCAGCTTGCGCACCAGCTCGGGGAAGCCGTCGGGGTTGGCGGCCAGCTTGCGGTAGGCGTCGGCGAAGACCGGCATGCCGGTGAACATCTCGACCGTCATCTGCGGGATGAAGGCCTTGAACGCCGGCTGCCAGCCCTCGGCGTCGTAGGCGGCCGAGCCGAAGACGAGCTTGTTCACCTTCTCCGGATGGCGGATCGCCAGCTGCAGCCCGGCGGCGGCGCCCATCGAATAGCCGAACACGTCGGCCTTGGGCAGCTTCACCGCGTCCATGAAGGCGGCGACGTCGTCGGCCAGTGCCGGATAGGTGATCGGCCGGTCGATGTCGGTGGTGCGGCCATGGCCCTGGAATTCCAGGGCATAGACCGTGTGGGTCTCGGCCAGTTTCGGGATGATCCCGCCCATCGCCGGGATGCTCATATAGGCGCCGTGCAGCACGACCAGCGGGTCGCCGCTGCCGGACACCTCGTAATACATCTGCATGCCGTTGACGGCGACGCGGTGGCCCTGGGTGTCAGCGACAGCCGGACCGGCGGCCAGCAGGGCGGCGGCGGCAAGAAGATTGCGGAACATCGGGAACTCCCCTCCATCGGGTGCGGTTTCGGTGCGCTGAAATGAAGACGAACGGCGACGCCGCCGATGCGACAGGGCCCGACGAAAAAATCTGCCGCGCCGTCCGCAAGACCCGGCTCGTTGCCGCAGGGGGCATTCCCCTGCCCGCCCCGATCCAGCATTCTCCCCGCCACGGAATGCGATCGGGAGGACGTCCTTGCCCGGAATCGAAGGAGGGTGCCGCTGCGGCGCCGTGCGCTGGCGGCTCGACGCCGACCGCCTGCCGCTGACCTATGCCTGCCACTGCCTGGATTGCCAGACCTGGAGCGGCAGCGCCTTCAGCCAGCAGGCGGTGGTGGCGGAGGGCCGCTTCGCCTGCACCGGCCCGGTCGGCCGGTTCGACCTGCCCAGCGCCGACGGCCGCCGGGTCTCGCACCAGGTCGCCTGCCCCGTCTGCTTCACCCGGATCTGCAACACCAACAGCGCCCGCCCCGGCCTGGTCATCATCCGGGCCGGCGGCTTCGACGACAGCCATCGCCTGGCCGTCGTCGCCCATATGTGGACCAGGCGAAAGCAGCCCTGGCTGGCGCTCAACCCGGCGGTCCCCGCCTGGCCGGAAGGGCCGCCGGACGCAGCGGAGTTCTACCGGCTGATCGGTGCGCCGGCCGTCGCGATCTGAGGGGCCGTGCCCGCCGGGCTTCGCCGCGGGGGTTGCCAATCCCGGATGCGGGGGTCAGAACCTGGACGCTCAGGGATCATGTCGCGCGAGGAGTCGAGATGCCTCAGATCGATGGCCAGCGCCTGCTGGGCGACCTCCGCCGGCTGGCCGAGTTCGGCCGGTACAGGACCGGCGTGCACCGGCCGACCTATTCGCCGCAGGATGTCGAGGCGCGCCGATGGTTCGTCGAGCGGCTGCAGGAGGCCGGGCTCACGGCCGAGACCGACGGCATCGGCAACATCATGTCGACCAGCCCGGCCAAGGGCCCGAAGCTGCTGATCGGCTCCCATCTCGAAAGCCAGCCCTATGCCGGCTGGCTCGACGGCGCGATGGGCGTGGTCTACGGGCTGGAGGTGGCGCGGGCCTTCCGCGACGACCCGGCCTGCCGCGATCTCGGCATCGAGGTCGCGGTCTTCGCCGATGAGGAGGGGCATTTCGGCTCGTTCCTGGGCAGCCGGTCCTTCATCGGCGAGCTGCCGGAGGACGAGATCGCGCAGGCGGTCAACGACGCGACCGGCCAGACCCTGCCGGACGCCCTGGCCGGGGCCGGCTATGCCGGGCGGCCGCGCTACACCCTCGAGCCGGGGCGGCATGCCGGCTTCATCGAGGCCCATATCGAGCAGGGCGACACGCTGGAGAGCTCCGGCAAGCGCATCGGCGTGGTGACCAGCATCGTCGGCATCTGGACCTACGCCATCACCTTCGAGGGCCAGCAGAACCACGCCGGCACGACCCACATGGCCGCGCGCCGGGATGCCGGCGTCGCGCTGACCGAGCTGTGCCACGCGATCGCGCGGCGCTTTCCGGAGGTCGCGGGGCCGCTCTCGGTCTGGACCACCGGGCGCATCCAGCTGGACCCCGGCGCCGCCAGCATCATCCCGGGGCACGCGGAGATGACCTTCCAGTTCCGCGACGCCGATCCCGAGCGCCTGCGCGTCCTGGAGCAGGCGCTGGAGGAGTTGGTGGCCCGGTCCGACGCGGCCGGCCCGTGCCGGGCGAGCCTGCGGGCCCTGTCGCGCTCGACGCCGAACGTCATGGCCGCCCCGATCCAGGCGGCGCTGGAGCAGGCGGCGGAGCGTCACGCGCCCGGCAGCGCGATGCGCCTGCCGAGCGGCGCCGGCCACGACGCCCAGTACCTCGCCCGGCGCCTGCCCGCCGGCATGCTCTTCGTGCCCAGCATCGGCGGCATCAGCCATCACTGGACCGAGAACACGGCCGATGACGATCTCGTCCTGGGCTGCCAGGTGCTCGCCACCGCGGCGGAGGCGCTGCTCCGCGCCGCCTGATGCGGACGGGCGCGGCGGCCCGGGTCATCCGCCCTCGCCCGCCGGGCCGAGCCGCAGGCGGAAGGTGGCGCCGCCGCCCGGCGTCTCCTCGATCGCGATCGATCCGCCATGGGCGGCCGCGGCCTCGTGCACGATGGTCAGGCCGAGGCCGGCGCCCGGAGTGATCTCGTCCCGGCGCCAGAAGGGCTCGAACACCAGCCCGCGCTCCGCCGGCGGGATCCCCGGGCCGTGGTCGATGACCAGGATGTCCGCCGGGGCCCGGACCACGACCTCCACCGTCCCGCCCGCCGGCTCCATGCGCATCGCGTTCTGCACCAGGTTGATCACGGCGCTTTCGATCGCCCGGACGCTGCCGGTGACGGGCAGGCTGTCGACCTCCGGCACCAGGGCCAGCTCCCGCCCGGCCGCGATTGCCAGCGGTGCGCATTCGGCCACGACGTTCCGGGCCAGCGCGACCAGGTCGACGGCCTCGTCGAGCTGGACGTCGCGCCGCTCCAGCCGGGCGACGAACAGCAGCTGGTCGACCATGGTGCGGATGCGGACGATGTCGCCGCGCATGCCGTCCGCCTCGCCCGGGTCCTGCAGGCTGTCGATGCGCGCCGTCAGGATCGCCAGCGGGGTGCGCATCTCATGCGCCGCCATGGCGGCGAAGCGCTGCTGCTGGCTGAGGCCGGCATCCAGCCGGTCGAGCGCCGCGTTGATCGACCGGACCAGCGGCCGCAGCTCCGCCGGCACGCCGCCATGGTCGGGAAGCCGGAAGTCGCGGTTGCGCAGGTCGACATGGGCGGCCGCGAGCGTCGCGGCCCGCAGCGGGCGCAGGGTCCGCCAGACGACCAGCGGCACCACCAGGACAGCACCGAGCAGGACGAATCCGATGATGCGCATCAGATGGTCGGCCAGGAAGGTGCGTATGGCCGGCAGGTCGGCCGTCCTGACGAGGTTGTCGGCCCCGATGGCGACGATGGTGCCGTAGGGCGTCTCGAACTCGGTCGCGACGATGGTCAAACCCGCCAGCGGCCCCTCCCGGACGGCGAGCGGCCCGTCGGCGGACCCCGGGGCCAGGTCGCGCATCGCGGCGATGACCTCGGGCGCGGAGCCTTCCAGCATCAGCCCGTCCTTCATCGCCGCGGTCTTGACCCGCGGCCGGTCCTGGCGGAACTGGCGGAGCGTGGAGGTGTCGGCGATCGCGAGCGACCCGTCGGGCTGCCGGACCAGCGTGTCGGCGACCTGGTCCTTGAGCGTCCTGTGCAGGAAGAAATACTCGTCGCCCGGTCCGTTCCAGACGGTCAGCGAGACCGCCAGGGCCAGCCCGGACAGGACGGACTGGATGACGATCAGCCAGGCGATCAGGCGCCACGCCAGCGACGTCCGCAGCATCGTCACACGGCCCTGAGCATGTAGCCGACATTCCGGACCGGGTGGATCTCGGCGCCCGATTCCAGCTCGACCAGTCGCCGGCGCAGCCGGGAGACATGGCCGTCCAGCGACTTCGGCAGGACGTCGTCCTCCATGCCGTAGACGGCGTCGAGCAGCGCCGCGCGCTGCACCACACGGCCCGCCCGGCGGATCAGCGCCTCCAGCACCAGCAGCTCCCGCCGGTTGAACACTACGGGCCCGTCGCCGATGGTGACCTCGCGCCGGTCCGGGGCGAAACGCAGGCGGCCGCAGACCAGGGGCAGTGCCGGCTCGGCGCCGGGCCGGCGCAGCGCGGCGCGGATCCGCGCCAGCAGCTCCTCGGCGAAGAACGGCTTGGTCAGGTAGTCGTCCGCCCCGGCGTCGAGGCCGCGGACCTTCTCGTCCAGCCGGTCCAGCGCCGTCAGCACGATCACCGGCGTGCCCGGCTGCAGGCGCCGTGCCGCCGGCAGCAGCGACAGTCCCTCGGCGCCGCGCAGCCGGCGGTCGAGCAGGACCAGACCGTAGCGCGCCGCGGCCAGGGCCAGCTCCGCCTCGGTGTGGGTGGCCGCGCGGTCGACCAGAAAGCCGCTCTTGGCGAGGCCGCCGGAGACCAGCCGGGCCATGTCCGGCTCGTCCTCGATCAGCAGGATCCGTGTCATTCCAGCCCCCCTGTCGCCGGCGGCGCGAGGCCGGACGGATAATCCGCTGCGATGGGTCCGGATGCCCCGGGCCGCGCCGGACGGGCGCGAAGGGCCGGGGCCGACACCTTCCCACAACCTAGATCGTCTAGCAGTCGTCGCGGCAAGCGAAAGTTCTCGCGTCAGAGCCTGGGGGAAAGAAAATATGTCCGTTCGAACCACCGTCCGTCCCGTGCCGGGGCGGGCCGCCTGCTGGGTCGCGCTGGCCCTGGCCCTGTCCGGCTGCATGGGCTCCGGCGGCAGCGGCCCGCAGATCGATGCCGCCAAGTCCTTCGCCGGCGGCCGCAACTACGCCAACGACCTGAAGATCTGCCAGGACAAGGCCTCGTCGTCCGGCGAGACGCAGGAGAGCGCGGCGGCCAAGGTCGGCATCGGCACGGCGCTGGGGGTGGGGCTGGGCCTGGCCATGGGCGGCGACCTCGGCACGACCGCCCTGACCACCGGCGTCGGCGCCGTGGGCGGCGCCTCCTCCGCCGGGCTCTTGGGGGAGAGCACCACCGACCGCAGCGCCATCGCGCTCAAGAGCCGGGACGACATCATCCGCATGTGCCTGAGGGCGCGCGGATACAAGCTGGTCGAGACGCCGCCGAAGACGTCCTGAGCCGGCCGGGGATCGGAAGGGCCCGTCGCTGCGGCGGCCCTTCATCTCAGGACAGCGACCGCAGGAAACTGGAGCACATGTTGCCGACCAGGTCGAAGTCGACGATCGTGTTGGTCTCGTCCGTGGTGTAGGACAGCTCGCAGGCCAGCTCGTTGTACCGGGTCTCGTTGTAGCCGACGGGGCGGTACTGGTCCTGGATGATGGGCGACTGCGAGCCGCCGACATTGGTCTGCATGCCGACGATCTGCTGGCCCGCATATTCCGAGCCGGTCTGGACGAAGGCCTCGTAGGCCTGCAGTTCCTGCCCCGACCAGTGGTGCACGGTGTAGAAGCCCTCCCTCGACGTCGACCCCGCCGGGCCGAACTTGGCATAGGCGACGCTGATGTTCTGGCCGACCAGCCTGTCGACGCCGCTGAAATTGGCGCAGGCGGCCAGGAGCAGCGAGACCCCTGCGGTCAGCGCGATCGTCTTCTGGGTCGGGAGCATCGGGTTCCTCATCGCTTCGGGACGTTCGCCAGGGCCGCGATCCGGTCGCCGGCGGCGGCGTGGCCGAGGCGACTGCTAGCCCATCCAGGTTGCGGGAAGGTGCCGTCCCCGGCTTTTCATCGCCTCCCCGCCCCGGCAAACGAAAAGGGGCACCGCCGCGGCGATGCCCCCTCGTGACCGTCCCGGCCGGAACGGGATGTCCCGGCGCGGCGCCCGCTACTTCGCGCCGGCCTTCCAGACATTGTTGCCGCGGTCCTCGTCCGGCAGCTTGTGGTCGGGGTCGAGGACGACGTCCGCCACCGTCTTGCCGGCCTCGGTCGTCACTGTCGTCGCCGCCTGGCGGATGAAGCTCTCGGCCGGCAGGCGATAGTCGCGGTGGCTGCCATCGGTGAAGTCGACGCGCAGCGTCGCCGGGATCACCAGCTTGTCCTTGGCCGCGACGGTGATCGTCATGCCTTTGGCCGCGTCGCCCTCGACCTTGTCGATGGCGAGGTCGAGCGGCCAGTTGTGGTCGTACCAGCCGCGCCACCACCAGGACAGGTCCTCGCCCGCGGCGCTCTCCATGAAGCGGAAGAAGTCGGCCGGCTTCGGGTGCTTGAACGCCCAGGCGGCGATGAAGTCGCGGAAGGCGGGGTCGAAGCGGTCGGGCCCGAGGATCTGCTCGCGCAGCAGGATCAGCCCGAAGGCCGATTTGAAGTAGGTGACCGGGTGGCGGTACTTCTCGATCACCGTGTCGGCGCGCGACAGGATGATCGGCGCGTCCGGGTCCTTCAGAACCGCGAGGATCTCGTCGGCCGGGTTGCCGCCCTTCGGCGCGTATTCGCTGTCGCGCTTCGGGGCGTATTCGCCGTGGTTGAAATCGTCCGACTGGTAGACGTCGATGAAGGTGTTGAAGCCTTCGTCCATCCAGGCGTCGCGGCGCTCGTCGAAGCCGACGACCATCGGGAACCAGGTGTGCCCGATCTCATGGGCGGTGACCCAGAACAGGTCCTTGCCCTCGTCGCTGATGCCGTCGAACAGCAGGCCCGGATACTCCATCCCGGCGATGTTGTCGGGGCCTGCGACATTGACCGCGACCGGCCAGGGATAGGGATACCAGCGGGCGGAGAAGCGCTCGACCGAGTCCTTGAGATACTCGGTCGACCGGCCCCAGCGGTCGCGGCCCTGGCTCTCGGCCGGATAGAACGACATGGCCAGCGCCGATTTGCGGTCCGGCAGGTTGATGCGGGCCGCGTCCCAGGCGAAGGCCGCCGAGATCGACAGCGCCACGTCGCGCGTGTGCTGCATCGCGAAATGCCAGGTCAGCGTGCCGTCCGCCTTCGGCCGGGTCGCGGCATTGCCGATCTCGTCCGGGCCGATGATCGCCACCGTCGCGTCGCTGGCGCGGGCCTTGTCGAGCCGGGCGCGCTGCTCCCGCGTCAGCACCTCGCCGGGGTTCTTCAGCTCGCCCGAGCCGGCGACGATCATGCCGCTGGGGACGGTGATCTCGTAGTCGAAATCGCCGTATTCCAGGTAGAACTCCTGGGCCAGGAAGGGCAGCGTGTCCCAGCCGCGAATGTCGTCATAGACCTGCATCCGCGGATACCATTGCGCCAGGCTGTAGATCGGGCCCGCCTTGGCGTTGCCCCAGCCCATGCGCCCGCCCCATTCCTCTCCCGGAATGGTGAAATGGTAGCGGATATGGATCCTGGCCTTGCCGCCCTTCGGCGCCAGCGGCTTGTCGAGCGCGATGCGCCCGCGGGTGTCGCTGACCTGCACGGTGACCGGCGTGGTCTTGCCGTCGCGCTCGACCGAAACCTCGTCCAGCACATAGCCGTCGGAGGAGCCCTTGTCGGGCTTGCCGGCGGCATACACGCCGCGGCTGTCCGGCCGGTACATGTTCTGGTCGAGCTGCAGCCACAGCTCGCCGAGCGCGTCCGGGCTGTTGTTGGTGTAGCTGATCACCTCCTCGGCGCTCAGCGAGGGGGTCTTCGGGTCCAGCGTCGCCTGGATCCGGTAGTCGGCGCGGTTCTGCCAGTAATCCGGCCCGGGCGCGCCGTTGCCCGAACGATAGACGTTGACCGCCTGCCCCATGTCGCGCGGCGCGAAGGTCTCGCGCGGCTGGTAGTCCGCCGCCAGCGCCGGGACGGCGACCAGGAGGGCGGCCAGGGGCGGCACGGGACGAAGCGACAGGAGGAGGGAACGAGACCGTCGGTTGATCCGCTTCATGATTTTCCGGCTCCGTTGCGGCATCGGGAGAAAGCAGCGGCGCGCCGTCGCGTCGACGGTGACCGGGCCGATGCTTTCGCGCGACTGAAAGGGAATTCGAGAGACCGATGGACTCGCTTAGAGCATGATTCGTACGTGGCTTGCATCCATCGGATCAACAGAGTCGTAATATTGAATTCTCGCTAAATGCTATTCGTCAATCACGTCAGACAAATCGGAAAACGCGGCCCCGCGCCGGGCGCCGCGGACACCAGTCAACCCGAAGTCGCGCGACAGAAGGCGGAAACAATTCGGCGAAGCGGGACGCTCGGGAGTCGCTCGCCCCCTGCCCACTGCCAGCCGCCCTCGGCCAGGCTGTGGAAATCCTCGCCGTCGCGGATGCCGCCGGCGGCGCGAGTGGCATCCGGCCCGCGGGACAGCCCTGCCGAATCGTGCAGGCGGGCCTGCGAATCGTGATATTTTAGGCAACATTTCATATTCATTTGCGAGAGATCCATGGCCACTATTATCGGGACGGATAACGCCGATTTCATCCATCCGCCGGGATATGCGCCGGTCGGCGGCTACAACGACATGCCGGTGGCGACGGACGGCGCCGACACGATCGACGGTGGGGGCGGAAACGATATCCTCTACGGCGGTGGTGGCAACGACATCCTCACCGGCGGTGCCGGCGACGACTTCCTCTATGGCGGCATCGGCGATGACCTGCTGATCGCCGACAGCTTCGACACCCTCTTCAACGCAGTCTTTGGCGGCCCGGGCCGGGACACGCTCACCTTTGCCGGCGCCGCGGCCGGCGTCATCGCGTCGGTCCAAAACCCGCAGGCGAGCATCGAGGTCGTGATCGGCTCGAGCTTCGACGATAAGCTGTTCGGTGACGACGGGACGGACCTGCAGGGCGGGGACGGCAATGACAAGCTTTCCGGATGGGGCGGCACGCTGAGCGGAGGCGCCGGCGACGACGTCCTCACGGCCAGCTATATCGGGCAGACCATCCTGATCGGCGGCGCCGGCGCCGATCATCTCCAGGGTTCCCTCCTCCCGCCGCCCGGCGGCTTCGCCAGCATCGCCTCCTATGCCGACAGCGCCGCCGCGGTCGCCCTTAACCTCGGCAATGGCGCGGCCGCGGGCGGTGACGCCACGGGCGACACGCTGGTCGACATCGACGGCGCGATCGGCTCGGCCTTCGACGACAGGATCATCGGAAGCGCGATCGCCAACTGGCTGCGCGGCGGCGCCGGCAACGACATCCTCACCGGGGCCGCGGGCGCCGACCGGCTGGAGGGCGGCGACGGCACCGACACCGCGCTCTACACCGAGAGCACCGTTGGCGTCCGGGTGGATCTCGGGCTCGGCACCGGCCATGGCGGCACGGCGGAAGGCGACACGCTCGCCGGGATCGAGAGTGTCGTCGGCACCAGCCATGACGACGCGCTGGCCGGCGACGGCAACGCCAACGGCCTATGGGGCGGGTTGGGCAGCGACACGCTGGCCGGGGGCGCGGGCAACGACGCCCTCAAGGGCGAGGCCGGCAATGATGTCCTCACCGGCGGCCTGGGTGCCGACACGCTGGTCGGCGGCGACGGCAACGACACCGCCAGCTACCAGGATTCGCAGCTCGGGGTGACGGTCGATCTCGGCACCGGCCAGAACCGCTTCGGCGAGGCGCAAGGCGACATCCTGAGCGGCATCGAGAACCTGACCGGTTCGGCCATGGGCGACCGGCTGACCGGCGACAATGGGGCCAACGGCCTGTCCGGCGGTGGGGGCAACGACCTGCTCACCGGCAGCGGCGGGGCGGACACGCTGATCGGCGGGGCCGGCGCCGACATCTTCGCCTACCGGGCGGTGGGTGACAGCACCGTCGCCGCGGCCGGGCAGGACACCATCGTCGATTTCAACGACCTGGACGGCGACAAGATCGACCTGCGGGCGATCGATGCCGCCGGCAATGGCGACCAGGCCTTCAGCTTCATCGGCGACAACCCGTTCACCAACCATGCCGGGGCGGTCCGCGTCACCGCCGCGGGCGAGGCGCTGCTGGTCGAAGGCGACGTCAACGGCGACGGGACGGCGGATTTCGCGATCCGGGTCGAAGGGATCGCGGCGCTGTCGGCGACCGACTTCTACCTCTGAGCGCGGAGGGGCGGAGGGCTTGGCAGGTCCCCGCCCCAGCCGCCCTGGGCCATGTCGTAGAAATCCTCGCCGTAGCGGATGCCGCCGGTGGCGTCGGGATAGGCCAGGTAATAGGTCATCCGCACCGGAATGCGGCCCGGCACCCGGGCGAAATGGGTCGTGCCGGTGGCGATCCCGGCCTCGACCCCGGCGATGTCGGTGCCCAGCACCCAGGCGGCCAGGCCGAGATAGTTCTCGACCCGGATACAGCCGTTCGACACCGCCCGGTTGTCGGTGGCGAACAGGCGCCGGTTGTTGGTGTCGTGCAGGTAGATCGCCTGGTCGTTGTCGAGCTCGAACTTGAGCAGGCCGAGGGCATTGTCGTCGCCCGGCGGCTGCCAGAACTTCCAGCCCATGGTGCCGACCATGTCCGGCTGCACCTGGGCCGGGTCGAAGGTCTGCCCCTCCGGCGTCTTCACCACCACGCCGTGCTTGCGCATCTCGGTGTACTGGCCGGCGGCCATGAAGGCCTTGTACTTCTTGGTCAGGCCGGGCGGCACGGTCCAGTCTGGGTTGTACTTCACCGCGATCATATTGGACTGGATCATCGGCGTCTGGGTCAGGGGCGACCCGACCACGGCGCGGGTGCGCAGCACCTCGACCCCATTCTCGAAGGCGATGATCTCGGCCGTCGGCACGTTGACGGTGATCGACTTGCCGCGCGCCGGCGGCGCCTGGTAGCGGGCCAGGGTCTGGCGCAGCGCCTCGGCCCGGTCGGCCGGGGTGAAGTTCAGCGCCCGGAAGGTGCGGCGGCCGACCACGCCGTCGTCGCGCAAGCCCCAGCTCAGCTGCAGCGCCTTGACCCGCCGGGTCAGCGCCTCGTCATAGACCAGCGTGGCCGGCGCCACCGGGCCGATCAGCTCCGGCTCGGTCGCCGTCACCGCTGCCGCCGGGGTCGCCTCGGCCGGCATCGTCTCGGGCTGGGCCACGGCGGGCACCACGACCGCCGGCGCATCGGCCGCCGCGGCCTCGGGCAGCACCACGCCCATCGCGTCCAGCCGCTGGCGCAGCAGAGGCACGCGCGGGTCGACGGCAGCGGGCTTGAGGGCGGAGCTGAACGGGATTGCCGAGGGCGCCGCGGCCAGCTCCGCCTCCGCCCGCTCCAGCGCCTGGCGCAGCAGCATATGCGCCTTGTCCTCCGGCGGCACCGGGGTCGGCTTGGTCGCGGCCGTGGCGACATGCGGCGCCAGCGCCAGCGCCAGAACCAAGGCCCACCGAATCATCATCTGCCCCTTCCTCGCCCGCCGGTCTTCCGGGTCGGGCCCCACACACGCTACGAGACCGTCCGATACCGCTGCTGGCGCGGCCGTCTGACGGCGGTTTCTCCGCTTCCGGTGCTCACGGACAATAACGTCCGCTGCGCTCCGGTTCTCGAAACCACCGCCAGCCGACTCTCGCCAGCGCAGTCTCGAACGATCTCCTGCGGCCGCAATCGACCGTCCCGCCGCGTCGCGGTCAAGCCTTTCGACACGGGCGGGAGCGGATATCATCGTCGCAGCGGTCCCGCCGGCAAACCGCAATCGCTGCACGCCACCGTTGCGCCGGATGCCCCGATCGGGGGAGATGTTAGGAAGGGCGAAGGCGGAGCGTGGCTGATGCCGGGAATGGACCAGGCGGAGAGGAAGCGGGACCAGGCGGCACGGGCGGCCTGGCTGTCCTATGTCGCGGGCCTGACCCAGGACGAGATCGCCCGGCGGTTGAACGTCTCGCGCATGGCGGCACAGCGCCTGCTGGCCTTCGCCGCGCAGGAGGGCATGGTCAAGGTCCGCATCGACCACCCGATCGCCGCCTGCATGGAGCTGGGCGAGCGCATCGCCCGCCGCCACGGCCTGCGCTTCTGCGAGGTGGTGCCGGCCGACCCGGTGGCCCCGGCCCGCCCGAACCTGCCGGCGCTGGCCATCGCCGGCGCCACCTGGATCGAGCGGCTGGTCGACACCGACAAGCCGCTGGTGATCGGCGTCGGCAACGGCCGCAGCGTGCGCGCGGCGGTGGAGGAGATGGCGTCGTCGCCGCGGCCGCAGCACCAGGTGGTGTCGGTCACCGGCAACATCGCCCGCGATTCCTCCTACAACCCGTTCGACGTGGTGATGCGCCTCGGCGACCGGCTCGGCGCCCAGCGTTTCCTGATGCCGGCGCCGCTGATCGCCGAGAGCGCCGAGGACCGCCGGGTGCTGGAGGAGCAGAAGCCGTTCCGCGAGATCATGGCGCTGGCGGCGCGGGCCGACGCCATCCTGATCGGCATCGGCCAGCTCGACGACAGCGCGCCGGTGCTGCAGGACAAGGTGATCAGCCGGGACGAGTACGAGACGCTGCGCCGGGCCGGCGCCATCGGCGAGGTGCTGGGCAACTTCCTGGACGCCAAGGGGCAGGTCCTGCCCTCACCGCTGCGCGACCGGGTGATCGGCCTGCCGCTGGACGCCGTGGCCCGGCGCCCGGCCGTCGCCATCGCCGGCGGCGCGGTCAAGGTGCCCGCCATCCGCGCGGTGCTGGCGCGCGGTCTGCTGCAGGGGCTGATCACCGACGAGACCGCCGCCTCGGCGCTGGTGTCGCTGGGCTAGGCCCCTGCCCCGCCACGGCGCTGAGACCGCCGTCCCAAATTCGCCGCAATGGACCAGCCCAATCCCCTTCGATTCGATGTGGGGGAGAGTGCAGTCATGAGCAGACCCGTGAGCGCGACGCTGGCGCTGGCGGCCAGCGGCCTGGCCCTGCTGGCGGCCGGCGCGGCCCAGGCGGCGGCGACGCCGCAGGAGACCTTCGCCAAGGCCGGCTTCACCCTGTGCGACGCCCGGCTGATGCAGAAATCCCAGGGCGACGACAGCGTCGAGCAGACGATCGAGAGCGCCGCGCTGCAGCTGGCCAAGGGAGATGTGGACTATGTCCGCAAGTCGATCGCCCGCGGCCGGCGCCTGAACAACGGCGACCTCAGCCTGTGCCCGGCCGAGGAGTTCTATGGCGCCGACGACATCGCCCTGTTCGCCAAGTACTGGGACATCCCGACCTCGGAAGCGAAGCGGAAGATGTCCGAGAACCTGGTCGACGGCTATGCCGACAGCATCCGCGAGGCCATCGCCACGGCCAGCGACAAGCCGGCGGCGGCCGGCCCGAACGAAACCGCCTATGCCGAGGCCGGCTATACCATGTGCGACGCAAGGCTGATGCAGCAGGCCTTCGGCGACCGCTTCATCAAGGAGCGGATCAGCACCGCCGGCGAGAAGCTGCGGCGCGGCGACGGCGACATCGTCGAGGGCTGGGTCCGGCAGGCGCGCGAGGAGAATGCCGGCAACCCGACGCTGTGCCCGGCGGAGGAATCGTTCAGCGAGGACGAGATCGCGCGCTACGCCAAGGCCAAGAGCCTGACCGACGCGGCGGCGCGCGAGACCATCGCGCAGGACCTGGTCGACGGCAAGGCGGCCGCGGTGCGCGCCGCCATCGCCCGGGCGGGCTGAGGCCCGCTTGCCGCGCTGGACCATCGGCGTCGAGATCGAGCTGCTGGCGCCGCCGGGCCGCTCGCGCCGCGACCTGGCGGAGCGGGTCGCCGCCCTGCATGGCGGCCGGGCGGAGCGGATCTTCCATCCGCAGGCCGAGCCCAGCCTGGTGCCCGGCGTGCCGGTGTTCGAGACCCTGACGCTCGGCTTCGCCGTGGCCGATGCGGCCGGGGCGCCGGTGGCGCGCTTCGTCGACGACCTGACGCTGCGCAACGACCTGGCCGCCAAGGCACCGCCGCAGCCCGGCTGGTACCGCATCGCCGCCGACGACGCCCGCTTCGCCCGGCTGCTGGCCCGCCACTGCGATCCCGAAGCAGCGCTGGAGACGGTGCTGGACGGCGCGCTGCCGGTGTTCGGCGGCGCCGTCGAGCTGAAGGAGGGCGGCATCCGCCGCCTGTCCGACGCCGAGGGCGCGACCATCGCCCTCGCCGCCCCGCTGCCCGGCGAGCGCGAGCGGCCCTGCGAGATCATCACCCCACCGATCGCGGCGGATCACGCCCGGGCGCTGGAGGCGCTGCTGGCCCCGGCCCGCGACCTCGGCTTCGGCCTGCCCGACGAGGGCGCGGTGCATCTGCATTTCGACGGCCGGGCGCTGCAGGATGCTGCGACGCTGCAAACCCTGCTGCGGATCCTGGCCGAGCACGGGCCGGAGCTGCGGCGGATCTGCCGGACCAACCCGCGCTGCCGGCGCCTCGGCCCCCATGGCCGCGAGCTGCTGGAGGCCGCCTTCGCCGACGACTTCGCCGCCCTGCCCTGGCCCGAGGCGGCGGCGCGGCTGATCGAGGCCGGGGCGATGAAATACTGCGACTTCAACGTCCTGAACCTGCTGACCGGCCGGCCGGAGAAGACCACCTTCGAGGTGCGCATCCTGCCGCCGACGCTGGACGCCGCCGCGATCGTCGCCCAGGCCGGGCTGTTCGAGGGCCTGATCCGGGGCGCGGTGGAGCGGAGGACGGCTCAGGCCTGAGCCGGGCCCGGCCGCCCGGGCGCGCCTGCCCCTAAGGCGTCGCCTTCTTGTCGAACTCGACCAGCATGTAGATCTTCAGCAGAAGGTTGTCGCTGTCCGACGTTATCCGCTGGCTGGCTTGCGGCCCCAGGCCGCTCTTCTTCATGTACATGAAGCCCCTGACGAGATCCCGGGACGCGACCTTGAGCTTGGGATCGTTCTTCTGCGCGGGATCGGCGATCGTGACCTGCTGCGTGACGTCGTCGTAGCCGATGATCAGCGTCGCGTGGCGATACGGCTTGTTATCGATCCTGTTGAAGTTGGCCGCCGTCAGACCGCAGAGCAACGGCTTGTCCAGATGGTATTTCAGGTTGAGTTCCAGATCCTGGATCATGGCGTCATCGGCGGATGACTCGGACTGCTTGCGCCAATCCAGCAGAATGTTGCTGTCAATGCCGTATTCCTGCTGCAACACCTTCCTGACGTCGTTGCCATCCGTCTTGTTCTTGTAGGCGTTGGCGAGAGTCTCCTGACTGTCGACCTTCTCGCCCATGTATCCGGCAACCGCCTTGACGGTCGAGGCCCAGCACAGGGCGAGATCCGCCTGCGGCTCGATGGCGAACCTGTCGTCGACTGCGTAGATCGTCATGTTGGCGCCCTTCACCCGTGCCCGATTGCAGACTGATCGGGGCAGAGCATCGCCCGGCGGAATTTCTCTTCCGCTACCCGATTGCGATTTCGGGTTGCCGCTGTAACGGCATCGGCCGGGGCAAGCAGGCAGGGGAACCGCCCGCTTGCCCCGGCCGTCGCCGACCGGCTCAGTCCCAGCTCAGCGCGCCGCCGTTCTGGTACTCGATCACCCGGGTCTCGAAGAAGTTCTTCTCCTTCTTCAGGTCCATCGCCTCGGACATCCAGGGAAACGGGTTCTCGGCCTCGGCGAAGACCGGGGCCAGGCCCAGCTGGGCGCAGCGGCGGTTGGCGATGACATGCATGTACTGCTCGCACAGCGCCGCGTTCAGGCCGAGGAAGCCGCGGGGCATGGTGTCCCGGCCATACGCCGCCTCCAGCTCCGCCGCCTCGGCCAGCATCCGCCGCAGCTCCTCCTGGAACGCGGGGGTCCAGAGATGCGGGTTCTCGATCTTGATCTGGTTGATGACGTCGATGCCGAAGTTCAGATGGATCGACTCGTCGCGCAGGATGTACTGGTACTGTTCGGCGATGCCGACCATCTTGTTGCGCCGGCCGAGCGACAGGATCTGGGCGAAGCCGGTGTAGAACCACATGCCTTCGAACACGACGTAGAAGGCGACGAGGTCGCGCAGGAACGCCTGGTCGGCGGCCGGCGTGCCGGTCTGGAACGACGGGTCGGACAGGTTCTGGGTGTAGCGGATCGCCCAGGCCGCCTTGTCGGTGATCGACGGCACCTCGCGATACATGTTGAACAGCTCGCCCTCATCCAGGCCCAGGCTGTCCACGACATACTGGAAGGTGTGGGTGTGCACCGCCTCCTCGAAGGCCTGGCGCAGCAGGTACTGGCGGCATTCCGGGTTGGTCAGGTGGCGGTAGATCGCCAGCACAATGTTGTTGGCGACCAGCGATTCCGAGGCCGCGAAGAAGCCGAGATTGCGCTTCACCGCCCGGCGCTCATCCTCGGTCAGCCCGTCGCGCGACTTCCACAGCGCGATGTCGGCCTGCATCGAGACCTCGGTCGGCATCCAGTGGTTGTTGCAGCCGGACAGGTACTTCTCCCACGCCCAGCGGTACTTCATCGGCAGCAGCTGGTTGACGTCGGCGCGGCAGTTGATCATCGCCTTGTCGTCGATGCTGACCCGGCCGCCGGACCGGTCGATGGCGCCGAGACCGGTGGCGTCGCCCGCCAGACCGGGCGCGTCGGGGCGCGGCATCCGGGTCGGCGCGGCGGCGGCGGGGGTATCGGACCAGTCGAGCATGGTCATGGGCGTGATCTTTCTCGGCTCACCGCGATGGGAGAAGGACGAGGAACGCGGACCGTGCGCGGAAGGCGGACATGGCGGCGAATCTCGACCGGAGTTCGGGGCCGGGGACCATACAAGATATGGGGCGCCGACAGCAAGGCGTCGCGCTAGGTGTTGTGGACAAGGTCCCGCCAACGAAGATCGGACGGTTCCCCGGCCGATCCGCGTCGGATGCCGACCTCCGGCCTGCGAATTCTTGCACCGTCCCGCCCGGCTCGACCGGAAACCTGCCGTCCGGGTCGTTGCCGGCCTGCTGACCAGTGGGTTGCAAGGGAAAAGTAAGTCATATCGACCGGCGCACAGACTCACCGGATGGTGCTTTCCGCACATCCAACGGTTTTAAGGATAATTTCGGATAATCTCCTGCATAGATTGGCGACCGCTCCGGCAATATCTGCCCTCCCCTGGCGGGAATGTCTGTGTGCGCACCAACGAAACCTGCCGAAACAACCGGAAGTGAGAGCTTTTTTGATTGCGGCGGCCGCTACATTGCCGAAGGATGACGGCCAGAGGTACGCAGAACAGTCGAGCTTTTGAATCGCGCGCCGCCTCCGGTTCCGGGGGCGGAAAAGCCAGGATGTGCGCCGTGACGATCGGCGTCCGTCAAGTAATGGTTGCACGGTCGGACCGGCGAAGCAGCATGTTTCCCCGGTCCGGTGTCTCGGCGGATGGCGGACCGCAAACAGGGGGACATCGATAACCATGAGCATCCTTTTCCCGTCGGGACATCCGCGGCGCCCTATACTGGTGCCCACATCGCTCCCGACTGGCGATGCGTCATCCCTGCCGCAACCAAGGCTGCGCCGGGGTCGATGTCCGTAGGTGAAATGCCGGATGCGATGCGGATGCGCTGAGCGCAAGCGGCGGACGAAATCCGCCGCCGGCAACCGACGAAACCTTACCCACACGCGCTGAGATCACGATCGGAGCTGCCGCCGCATCCGCGGGCGGGGATTCGGCCCGTTGCCGGATGCGTGCAGCCCGACGGCTCCAGCCGGGATCAACATTGATAGGGGGAACAGATGTGCATCCTGTGCCAGATGGGCTACCAGCAGGAGCATTCGACTCCGGTTGGAGGAGCAGATGCGGCCGCCGGAACCTTCACGATCAGCCAGGACGATCTCGATCACTGGCAGAACATCGACCAGGCGCCGGACAATCCGTTTAACAAGGACACCAACTACGAGACCTTCCTCGACTATCTCGGGGCCCTGCAGCGGCCGCTGACGCCCGAGCAGGCCCAGGAACCGATCGTGGTGAACCTGTACGGGCTCAACGCCCATCCGGACTACAAGGAAGCCGCCATCGGCGCGCTGCAGATGTGGTCGTCGGTAACGCCGCTGCAGTTCACCATCGTCGACGACCGGGCCTACAACGCCAGCACCGACTACCTCCGCGTCGTCAGCCCCGAGGTCGGCCAGCCCAATGACGGCAGCGCCTTCTCCTCCGGCCGCCTGGTCAATGTCGGCCAGCGCTTCCACGACACCGAGCCGGACAAGACCGAGGTCGGCGGCTACATCTTCAACACCTTCATCCACGAGTTCGGCCATGAATGGGGCCTGAACCACCCGGGCTTCTACAATTACGGCGGCCCCGGCGGCCCGCAGATCACCTATTACAACGACGCTAAATGGGTGTACGACAACCAGCAGTATTCGGTGATGTCGTATTTCGACAATATCGACATCGGCGGGACCACGGCCTGGACCAACACCACCCCCGGCATCGCCGATATCGAGGCGGTGATCCGGCACTATTTCTCCACCGTGACCGACGGCGTCCGCACCTACCAGGACATCCAGCTCAACACCGGTGACGACGTCTACGGCTTCGGCAGCGCCAGGCTCGGCTACACGCTCACCGCGACCGGCGCCACCCATGACATCGGCTTTGTGATCCACGACACCGGCGGGCACGACACGGTCGACTTCTCGGGCTCGACCAGCAGCACGATCCTGGACCTGCGCGAGGGCCGCTTCTCCAGCGTCAACGGCCACACCAACAATGTCGCCATCTTCGACGGCCACAACGCCGACGCGACCGAGTACTATATCGAGAAGGGCGTCGGCAGCGACTTCCTCGACATCATCATCGGCAATGACGGCGAGAACGAGCTGCTGGGCAATGGCGGCGACGACCGCATCGACGGCGGCAACGGTGCCGACGAGATCCATGGCGGCGCCGGCAACGACATCATCGTCGGCGGCGCCGACACCAATGACAGCCGCGACCGCAACAACACCCTGCCGCCCATCACCGGCCCCGACACCCGGGACGGCGGCGACAAGCTGTTCGGCGAGGACGGCAACGACACCATCGACGGCGGCGCCGGCGACGACGTGATCGACGGCGGCTCCGGCGACGACCTGATGCGCGGCATGGCCGGCGTCGACGTCTTCCGCGGCGGCGACGGCAACGACACGGTCGATTTCAGCATGGAGAGCCCGTTCCAGCTGCTGGTCAACCTGGTCACCAACGTCGCCAGCGGCGGCACCGCCTCCGGCGACACCTTCTTCAGCGTCGAGAACCTGATCGGGTCGGACGACCGCATCGACCGCTTCGTCGGCAACGATGCCAACAACTACTTCCTCGGCCTCGGCGGCGGCGACGTCCTCAGCGGCGGCAACGGCGACGACGTGCTGGAAGGCGCGCGCGACGGCGACGTGCTGAGCGGCGACGCCGGCGACGACCGGCTGATCGGCGGCGCCGGGGCCGACTATCTCGACGGCGGCGCCGGCATCGACACGGCCGACTACACGCTGGACGAGCGGCAGCCGATGTTCGGCCCGCCGCGGACGCCGGCCACCGAGGGCGTGACCGTCAACCTGCAGGACGGCACCGCCAGCGGCGGCGACGGCGAGGGCGACACCACGACAACCCACCAGTTCGACAGGCTGGTGAACATCGAGAACGTCATCGGCTCGAAATTCGCCGACACCCTGATCGGCAACACCGGTGTCAACGTGCTGTCCGGCGCCGCGGGCGACGACACCCTGGCCGGGGGCGGCGGCAAGGACACGCTGGACGGCGGCGCCGGCCTCGACATAGCGGCCTATTACGGCAGCGCCACGGGGGTCAACATCTCCCTCGGCAACGCCGCCTCGCATGAGGAGACCTTCATCTCGATCGAGGGCCTGGCCGGCTCCGGCCACAACGACACGCTCACCGGCGATGCCGGCGACAACAGGCTGGTCGGCCAGGGCGGCGACGACACCCTCAAGGGCGGCGCCGGCAACGACACGCTCGACGGCGACTTCATCCCCTTCCCGGTGACCGGCGTCGGCACCGGCAACGGCTATGCCTCGCTGGGGACGGGCGCGACCAACAACTCCATCGCCGCCGCCTTCGACCTGACCGCCAACTTCTCGCTGGCGGCCGATGCCGACATCGTCGACGCGACCACGCTGGCGCATTCGACGGTGACCGCCACCGGCAACGGCCAGGGCGGCTACTACAAGGTGGCGGTCAATGCCGGCACGGTCATCACCCTCGATCTCGACCACACCGCGGGCGGGCTGGACGACGCCTACATCTGGCTGATGCGGGCCGACGGCACCGTGATCGCCGAGAATGACGACGCCGGCAACGACCCGGGATCGAGCGTCCGGACCGATTCCGGCCTCAGCTTCAAGGTCGGCGAGACCGGGACCTACTACATCGTGGTCGGCCATTACGACAACGACACGGGCCTGCCGGAACAGACGGTGCCGAACGGCGGCTCCTACGAGCTGAACGTCTCCGTCACCCCGCCCCCGCCGGTGATGCCGAATATCGGCCTGGCCGGGAACGACACGCTCGAGGGCGGCGCCGGCGACGACACCCTCTACGGCCGGGCCGGCGACGACATCCTCCGCGGCGGTGCCGGGGCCGACCATCTCGACGGCGGCGACGGCAACGACCGGGCCAGCTATTTCGGCGCCACCGCCGCGGTGACGGTGAATCTCGCGACCGGAATCGGCCATGGCGGCGAGGCCGAGGGCGACACCTATACCGGCATCGAGAAGGTCAGCGGCGGCAAGGGCGCCGACACCATCACCGGCAATGCCGGCAACAACGACTTCTGGGGCTTCGAGGGCAACGACACGCTCGTCGGCGGCGGCGGGCAGGACACCCTGTCCGGCGGCGCCGGGGCCGACCGGTTCAGCTTCTCGGCGGTCGGCGACAGTCGCGTCGGGGCGCAGGCCGACCTGATCACCGACTTCAGCCATGCCCAGGGCGACCGCCTCGATCTCTCCGCGATCGATGCCGACACCGGCGCGGCGGGGGACCAGGCGTTCAGCTTCCTCGGCGCGGGGCTCTACACCCACCATGCCGGCGAGCTGCGCTTCGCCCATCTGTCGACGACCACGACCACCATCGCCGGCGACATCGACGGCGACGGCGTGTCGGATTTCCACATCACGCTGCGGGGCAACATCGCCCTGGTCGCGGCCGACTTCGTGCTCTGAGCACGAGCCGGACGGAGATCCGATAGCCGGCATCCGGGTGAGGACCGAAGGCCTTCCCCCGGATGCCCGGCAAGACCTTGAGGAGGCGGCGATGCCATCGCCGCCTCCTCGCATTTCGGCGGATAGCGGGCCGCACCGAAGCGGCGTCACGAAAATTTCACCGCCCCGGGATGGCAGGACGCACGGCGTCACCGATAGGACAGGAAGGATAACGCGCGCGGATTATCCATTTTTCAGCCCGGAGCTGCCCAGATGGCCGGCATTGGCGCCCCGACTCGCCCGTCCCATCGTCTCGCCACCGCCCCATCGATGCCCGGCCTGCTGCCGCGGCGCCTGCGGCTGGGCTGCAGCGCCCTCGCCCTGCTCGCCGGGCTGGCGGCCTTCGGCACGATGGCCGAGCCGGCGCGGGCCGATGGCGCCAAGATCGTCGGCATGCGGCTGGTGCGCGGCGACAGCGCCGCCTCGGGCTCGGGCGGCAGTGGCGGCGGCGGCAATGGCGGCGGCGGCAACAGCGCGGTCGACAGGGCCCTGTCCCGCGCCGCCTCGGCCGGTGCGCCGAAGGTGCTGTTCAGCGGCATGAGCCTGAACCGGATCCAGAACGCGTCCGCCAACAACCCGGTGGTGGACGCGACCAACAAGCTGATGACCATCGAGCAGCTGAAGCCGAAGGCGGTCATCGACTGGAACCGGTTCAACATCGCCGGCGACGAGACGGTGCGCTTCGACCAGAAGGGCAACCGGGATTGGGCGGTGCTGAACCGGATCGGCCAGGCCGACCCGTCGCGCATCGACGGCGCGCTGAAGGCCGACGGCCATGTCTATCTGATCAACCAGAACGGCGTGATCTTCGGCAACGGCGCCCGGGTCAATGTCCGCAACCTGGTGGCGTCGTCGCTGAGCATCAGCGAGGACCAGTTCATGCGGGGGATCCTGGACACCCCGAAGACCGCCGACGGCCAGCCTCTGCCGGTGTTCACGGCCGCCGGCGACGGCGAGCCCGGCCAGATCAAGGTCGAGCGCGGCGCGCTGATCCAGGGGCCGGACAACAGCAGCGTCATGCTGCTGGGCGGGTCGGTGGTCAATGCCGGCACCATCCGCGCCCCGGCCGGGCAGGTGGTGATCGGCGCCGGTCGCAGAGTCTACATCTACCCCGCGAGCTCGACCTCGACATCGACGGACCAGCAGTATCCGCGCGGCGTCGCGATCGAGGTCGATTCGATAGCCGACCGCAGCTCTCCGACGGCCAACTGGACCGTCAACGCCGGGACGATCGATACGCCACGCGGTGGCAACATCTCGATCGCCAGCCTGCTGATCGCGCAGAACGGCCGGATGTCCGCGACCACCGCCGTACGGGCCGGCGGCTCGATCCTTCTCAAGGCCGCCGCGGATCCCGTCTACTTCCAGCAAACCCCTCTGTCCCAACGGAACACCCGCGGCAAGGTCACCTTCGGCCGTGGCAGCGAGACGACCATCCTGCCGGAGAACAGCACCGACACCATCACCGATGCCGAGCAGTTCGAGCATTCCCGGGTCCAGATCATCGCCGGCGCCGGCACCATGGAGCGGGGGGCGAGGATCCAGGCCCCGGCGGGCGACGTCACGGTCCAGATCGCCGAGATGCCCTTCGACGGCTCGCCGAACCGCTTCACCATGGAGAATGGCAGCCTGATCGACGTGTCCGGCACCACCTCGACCGAGGTGGCGATGGAGCGCAACCAGATCGCGATCAAGCTGCGCAACAACGAGCTGAATTCGCCGCTGCAGCGCGACGGCTTCCTGTTCGGCAAGACCATCAATGTCGATGTCCGCGACGGATCGCCGATCGGCAATATCGGCGACTATCTGAAGAGCGTCGGCCGCACGGCGGTGGAGCGCAGCGCGGTCGGCGGCACCGTGTCGATCTCGGCCAGGACCCCCGACTCCGGCGAGGTGGTGATCCGCGACGGCGCCGCCATCAACGTCTCCGGCGGCCAGGTCCGGTACCGCGGCGGCTGGCTCGACACCACCCAGCTGGTCGGCGCCGACGGCCGCATCTACGACATCAGCCAGGCGTCGCCGGACATCCAATACGTCGCCTTCGCCGAGGACCGCTACGCGCAGCAGAAGATCTACGGCCCACGCTGGGAGGCCGGCTACACCGACGGCATGGCCGCCGGCGCGGTCAGCATCAGCGCCAGCGCGGCCGTGCTCGACGGCCGGATCAGCGGCGGGACCACGCCCGGGGCGCGGCAGCGGTCGCGCGATCAGCTGCCGGCGCTGGGCAGCCTGACCCTGACGCTGCGGCGCCCGGTCGACGTCGTCTTCGGCGCCGGCGGCTCCGGGCTGGCGGACGGGTTCGGCTCCGACGACGCGCTGCCGGACAATCTGCGCGACCGGCTGGTGATCGCCCCGTCGCTCGTCGGCAATGGCGGGGTGGACAAGATCGCGGTCACGACCGCTGGCGGCGACATCGCGGTGGCGCGCGGCGTGACCCTGCGCACCGCGCCGGGCGGGTCGGTCGACCTGCGCTCCAGGCCGGAAGTCGACCCCCCGAATCTGTACGACGCCGAGGGGGTGATCGATCAGTTCGGCGCCATCACCGTCGCCGGCGCCATCGAGACGCCGTCGGGCACCATCACCCTGGCCGGCCGGAACGTCACCCTGGCCGCGGGCGCGCGGCTGGCGGCCCGCGGGCAATGGGTGAACGACCGGGTCGACGCCAACGGCAATCCCTATCCCGACGGGTCGGGCCCGGCCGGCGCGGCGCTGCCCGACGGCGGCACGATCGACCTGAGTACGCTGAAGACCCTGACGATCGCCCGCGGCAGCCTGATCGACGTCTCCGCCGGCGGCTGGGTCGCCACCGACGGGTCGTTGACCAAGGGCAATGGCGGCGAGGTGCGGCTGGCCACCAGCCGCTTCATCGACCAGAACATCGCGATCCGGCCGAGCGCCGGCAAGCTGGTGCTGGGGGGCGACATCCTCGGCTACGGCCTCGACCGCGGCGGCAAGCTGACCATCCGCACCGACCGGATCTGGATCGGCGGCGGGCTGGCGCCCCAGGGGGCGCTGGTGCTCGATCCCGGCTTCCTCAGCCGCGGCGGCTTCAGCGACGTGACCCTGCAGGGCTATCGCGGCGTC
Organism: Inquilinus limosus; assembly: GCF_002195995.1. Classification (GTDB taxonomy): domain Bacteria; phylum Pseudomonadota; class Alphaproteobacteria; order DSM-16000; family Inquilinaceae; genus Inquilinus; species Inquilinus limosus_C. Next base: position 11,034 of record NZ_NHON01000061.1, on the reverse strand, counting down.
ACCGTGGCGGCGAACACGGTGGCGACGCCGGCGGCGGCGACGCTGCGGCTGAACCCGGACTATCTGTGGCGGGCCAGCGGCAGCGACGTGTTCGGCTTCGCCAGGCTCGACGTTCTGCCGGAGGAGCAGCGGCCGGCCGGGTCGCTGACCCTGATCGCGCGCGGCAGCGACCTGCGCGCGGACGACTTTGGCGTCGATGGCGTCGACGCGACCGGGAAATCCTACGAGGGCGGGGGCAGCGTCGTGTTCGCCCGGGGCTCGGTCGTGCGCATGGGGACGGGCGGGTCGGTCACCGCGGTGGCGGCGCGCACGGTGCGGGTGGACGGCACCATCGAGACGCCGGCCGGGCAGATCACGCTGATGGGCGGCATCACCGTCGACAAGGCCAGCGTCAGCGACCCCGATACGGGGATGGGCTTTCCGCTTGCGGCCTATGATCCGGAGGCCGGCGTCCGCGTCGGCGCGACCGCCCGGCTGCTCGCCGGCGGCGCGGTCAGGCTGGACCCGACGACGGACGGCACCCGCCGCGGCACGGTGCTGGATGGCGGCACCATCACATTGAGGGCCAACAACGGTGCCCTGATCATCGAACGCGGCGCCGTGCTGGACGTCTCGGGTGTCTCGACCGAGCTCGACCTGCGCAGCATGACCATGTACGGGATCAAGCTGCGCCGGCAGGCCGTCGCGAGCAATGGCGGCACGATCCGCCTGACCTCGAGCGACGGCCTGTATGTCGACGGCACGTTGCGCGGCCGCGGCGGCGGCCCCGACGCCGAGGGCGGCACGCTGATCACCGAGATGCGGCAGGGATCGCAGGGCGGAAGCAACAGGTTGGGCCTGCCCGACGACACGGTGCGGGTGCTCAACATCCGGCAGTCGGGCCTGTCGCGTGGTGCCGCGGGCAGATATGACGCCGGCACCCTGCGGCGCTATGCCGGCCAGGGTTTCGTCGCCGCCGACACGGCGATGGATGGCGGCTTCGGCACCTGGGTGATGGGCGCCGACAATGCCGTGAACTTCGCCGGCGACGTCACGCTGAAGCTGGACCGCGAGATCCAGTTCGCGACCTACACGATCGGCGCCACGCCGGCGCCGGGGCGGACCGGCGCCCGCGTGGTTCTCCAGGCGCCCCGGGTGTCGTTCACCAACGCGGGCATCGAGCCCACGGGCGGGGGGCTGGGTATCGAGATCACCGATCTCACCGACAGGATCCTCAACCCGGCCACCCAGCTCTCCATCCTGGCGGATCTGATCGACCTCAGCAGCGACAGGCTCCGCTTCGGCGGCCTCTACCACGTGCAGGTCGGCTCCGACCCCGAGACCGGCGAGGGCATCTACAAGGACCGCCGCTTCGGCGGCTTCGGGCTGGTCACCCTCAAGAGCAGCGGCGACATCCGCTTCTCGGGCGGCGGGGGCGGCGACTCCGGCAACCTCAGCACCGCCGGCGACCTGGTGTTCCGGGCGGCGCAGATCTACCCCAACACCGACCAGAGCTTCACCGTCAACGCCCTGGGCAAGGTCTCGGTCCAGCCGAACGGCAAGTCCAAGATGCCGTTGTCGATCGGCGGCGCCCTGACCATCGCCGCCCCGGAGATCGTCCAGAACGGGACGATCCGGGCCCCGCTGGGCCAGATCGTCCTGGGGATCGACGGCGTCAGCGAGGTGACCCTCGGCCGCGGCAGCGTGACCTCGGTGTCGGCCAAGGGCCTGACGGTGCCCTATGGCTTTGTCCAGAACGGCTCGCTGTGGTTCAAGGCGGGCGGCGGCGGCGGCGTGTCCATCATCGGCGCCCCGGCCAAGCAGGTGCGGCTGCTCGGCACCGATGTCGACGTCCGGGACGGCGCGGTCATCGATGTGAGCGGCGGCGGCGAGCTGCTGGCCAACGAATTCGTCGCCGGGCTGGGCGGACCGTCCGACATCCTGGGCGACCCGAACAGCTTCGCCGTGATTCCGGATTTTGACGGCTACGCCCCGTGGGATCCCTACATCTCCGGCTATCAGCCCACCGCCCAGTCCGCCGATTTCGACTTCAGTCGGGACGTACCGCTCGTCCCGTCCACCGCCAGCGTCGCCGGGCGCAGCCTGAACCAGGGCGGCAACACCAGCCTCCGGGTCGGCGACCGGGTCTACCTCTCGGGCGGCGGCGGCCTGCCGGCCGGCACCTATGTGCTGCTGCCCGCGCGCTATGCGCTGATGCCCGGCGCCTACCGGGTGCGTGCCGTCAACGGCGTCCTCGACAGGCTGCCGGCGATGAACGGCCGGGCGCCCGACGGCAGCGCCTATGTCGCCGGCCGCCGCTCCGTCCTCAACACCTCGATCTCCGATGCGCGCTGGAGCGGCTTCCAGGTCGAATCCGGCGCGGTGCTGCGCCAGCGGGCGCAGTATGACAGCTACGAGGCCAACAGCTTCTTCCGGTCCGAGGCCTTCCTCTCGCGCCAGAAGACCGACACTGGCGTGATCCCCGCGCCGGTCCTGCCGATCGACGGCGGCACGCTGGTCGCCAAGGCCACCGAGACGCTGCGGCTGGACGGCACCGCCAGGTTCGCGCCGGCCGAAGGCGGAAGGCTGGGCCGGTTCGACATCGCCACCGCCAAGATCGCGGTGGTGTCCGAAGGCGCCGACACCCAGGACCTGACGGACCAGGGCTACCTGCTGCTGCAGGCCGAGCAGCTCAACGATTTCGGCGTCGGCAGCCTGCTCATCGGCGGCGAGCGCAGCCCGGCCCCGGTGACCTCGGCCGATCCGCGCGGCGGCACCCAGGTGCAGGTCGTGGCCAGCGATGTCGTCATCCGCAACCCGGGCACGGCGCTGCAGGGCCCGGAGGTCCTCCTGGCCGCCGGCAACACGCTGACGGTCGAGTCCGGCAGCGTCATCCGCGCCACCGGGACCGATGCGGGCCCGGCCGACACGCTGCGCCTCAGCGGCGACAGCGCGCTGCTGCGCGTGTCGACCGGCGACCGGGTCGACGTGGTGCGCACCGGCTTCTCCGGCTTCGGCGGCTCGCTCACGATCCAGGACGGCGCGGCGGTGCTGGCCTCGGGCAGCCTGGCGCTCGACGCCACCGGCGACAGCATCCTGGCATCGACCCAGATCCGCGGCGACCGCGCCATCGACGCCGCCGCCAGGCAGATCAGCTTCGGCGACGCGCCGGATGGCACGCAGGGCCTGGTGTTCCGCGACGGCACGCTGAGCGTGCTGGCGCAGACCGGGACCCTGACCCTGCGCGGCTACAACAGCATCGACTTCTACGGCGACGTCAGCGTCGGCGCCGGCCAGGGCTCCGCGCTGCGGACCCTGTCGCTCGACAGCCCGCTGCTGGCCGGGCATGGCGGCAACGCCACGATCAATGCCGGGGCGGTGCAGCTGCGCAACACCGGCGACGCCAGCGACCTGCCGGTCGACCTGGCCGGCGGCAGCCTGACGATCAACGCCACGACGCGGATGGATGGCGGCAAGCCGGTCGAGGGCACCGGCCGGATCGACCTGGCCGACGGCCCGGTCCGCATCGCCGGCTTCGGCGCGACGACGCTGTCGGCCGATGAGCGGATCGTCGGCACCAGCGGCCTGGACATCGCGACCGACGCCTCCCCGGGCAGCGGCGGCGACACCCGCCCGAACCGCCTGCGGGCGGACGGCGCCCTGACCCTGACCGCCACGGCGCTGTCGGCCGGCGCCGGCTCGGACAACGCCGTCGAGGCCGGCGGCGCCCTGGCCTTCACCGGCCGGTCGGTCCCGACCCTGCCGGGCTTCGACGACATCGGCGGCCGGCTGCGCCTGTCCGGCGACACCGTTTCCCTGGCCGGCCGGATCGAGGTCAGCGCCGGCATCCTGGAGGCGTCGGCGACCCGCAATCTGGAGATCGCCGGCAACACCGCGATCGACGCGGCCGGGGTGGAGCGCCACTTCTTCGACCAGACCCGCTACGCCCCCGGCGGCGTGGTCAAGCTGTCCTCGGCCCAGGGCGACGTGGTCCTGGCGGGCGGCAGCAGCATCGCCATCGGCGGCGGCCCGGGCGGCGATGCCGGCCGCCTCATCGTCGACGCCGCGCATGGCCGCTTCGTCGCCGACGGCACCATCGACGCACGCTCGGCGACCGGCACCCGGCACGGCCAGGTCGACCTCGACCTCGGCCGGCTCGACGGCAGCTTCGACACGCTGGCCGGCAAGCTGGCCGCCGCCGGCTTCGCCGAGGCGCAGCGGCTGCGCATCCGCAGCGGCGACATCACGCTCGGCGCCGGCCAGACCGTCACCGCCCGAGACTTCGCGCTGTCGGTCGATAGCGGCAATCTCACCATCGGCGGCACGATCAACGCCGGCGGCGCCACCGGTGGCGACATCCGCCTGGCGGCGGGCCGGACCCTGACCCTGGCGAACGGCGCGGTGCTGAACGCCTCCGGCGCCGCGGCCGATGCCGCGGGCCAGGGCGGCTCGGTGCTGCTGTCGGCCGGCGACAGCGGCCGCCTCGACCTGCAGGCGGGCTCGGCCATCTCGGTCGGCGCCGGCGGCACCACCGGCAGCGTGCATCTGCGCGCGCCGCGGACCAACGGCGACACCGACGTCGCGATCACCGAACTCGGCAGCGGCATCGGCGGCGCCCGCGAGGTCACGGTCGAGGCGTACAAGGCCTACAACGACGTGTCGTCGGTCGACGCCTCCACCATCCAGGCGGATCTCGACGATTTCGCCGCGAAGGGCGTGGCCGGCCGGATCGCGGACCGCTTCGGCCCCGGCGTCACCGCCCGGGCCGGCGTCGAGCTGCGCAGCGCCGCCGACATGACGCTGGACACGGATCTGGACCTGCACGCCCTGATGCAGGGCCGGGACGGAGCCTCCGGCATCCTGACCCTGCGCGCCGGCGGCGACCTGACCTTCCTGGGCAGCCTCAGCGACGGCTTCACCACCGTCGACGGGAACACGCTGGCGGGCGGCGACAGCTGGTCCTACCGCCTGGTCGCGGGCGCCGACCTCACGGGCGCCGACCCGCTGGCGCTGCTGGCCGCCGCCGACCTCGCCGCCGGCAAGGGCAGCGTGGTCGTGGATTCGGTCACGGCGAACCGGGCGCTGCGCGTCCGCACCGGCACCGGCGACATCGACATCGCCGCGGCCCGGGACTTCGTGCTGGGCGCCAGGTCGGACACCAATCTGGGGCCGGACTTCTTCACGCCCATCCCGCAAGCGGTGGTGTACACGGCCGGGCAGCCGATCGCGGGCCTCCCGGCGGGCCTGCTGGACCCGAACCGCTATCCGGACGCCGCCCGTCCGACGGGCGGCGGCGACATCAGCATCAGCGCCGGCGGCAGCCTGTACGGCGTGCCGTCGGACCAGTTGATCTCGGACTATGTCTGGCGCCAGGGCGACGCGAATGGCGACCAGGAGCTGGCGACCACGTGGTGGATCGACTTCGGCGGCTTCCAGCAGGGGGTCGGCGCCCTGGCGGGCGGCAATGTCGACCTGCGCGCCGGCGGCCAGATCCGCAATCTCTCGGCGGTGATCCCCACCGTCGGCTGGGTCTCCGACGGTGCCGTCACCGTCCGCAACGGCGGCAGCCTGACGGTCGACGCGCTCGGCGACATCGTCAGCGGCGTCTACTATGTCGGCCGCGGCGACGCGACGATCGAAGCCGGCGGGGCGATCAAGGGCGGCGCGTCGGTGACGATGCTCGATCAGTTCGACTTCCCGTCGGGCGGTCCGCTCACCCCCCGCACGATCCTGGCCGGCGGCGACACCGCCTTCCATCTGCGCAGCCGCGGCGACCTGACCATCGAGACCGTGCTGGACCCGATGATGCTGCCGGTGTCCGCGCGGCAGGAGCCCAATATCTTCGACCCGGCAGCCTCCCTCACCGGCGGCGGATTCTTCTCGCGCGGCGCCAACAGCGCGGTCAGCCTCGATTCGATCGGCGGCGACGTGAGGTTCGGCAATGACGGCTACACCGTCTCCACCCTGGCCGTCGGCGATGCGCAGCAGTTCTCGCCTACGCCGGCGGCGGGTTATGCGGTGCTCTATCCCTCCACGGTCCGGGCCAACGCGTTCAGCGGCGACATCCTGGTCGATGGCGGCATGGTCCTGGTCAGTGGCGATCGCGGCACGCTGGAGCTGCTGGCCGCGGATGACGTGCTGTTCCGGCCGGGCGGGGACCCGACGGCGCCGACGCCGATCCCGACGCTGCTGCTGCCGCTCGTGGCGATGGCGGACGCCCCTCCGCAGTTCGAGCCGACGCCGCTGAACCCGGTCGTGATCACTCGAATCGTCGCCCAGCCGGATGTCGAGGAAAAGCAGTTCCAGCAGGCGCATCTGCTGGCGACGCCGGCCCTGGACCAGGCCGGCCGCCATGTCGGCGACTCCGACCCGGCGCGGATCTATGCCGTTGGCGGCGACATACAAGGTGCGCTCCCCACCGGCGCCTACCAGTTGATCGTGCCGAAGAGCTTGCAACTGCGCGCCGGTTCGGACATCGCCGATCTCTCGATCAGAGCCACGAACACCAATCCGGGAGATGTCACTCTCGTCCAGGCCGGGCGCGACATCGATCTGACGACCAATGGGGGCGTGGAGCCGGACTTGAGCGCGCAGATCAAGGTCGGCGGCCCGGGGCGGCTGGAGGTCAGCGCCGGACGGAACATCGATCTCGGCTATGGCGTCGGCATCCTGACCGACGGCAACCTGCGCACCTCGGTGCTGCCGGAGCAAGGAGCGGACATCACCGTGGTCGCCGGGCTCGGCGGCGGCCAGCCGGACCGCGCCGCCTTCATGACCCGCTACCTGGACCCGGCGCACACCGCCGAGCTGGATCCGTACCTGGTCGGTCCCGGCGGGTCGCTCTACACGGCGCAGATGATCAGCTATGTCGAGGGAGTGACCGGCCGCAGCGGGCTGGACGCCGCCACCGCCTTCGCCCTGTTCAAGGCGCTGGCGCCGGAGCAGCAGGACCCGCTGCTGCAGGACATTCTGTTCGCGGAGCTGCGCGCCTCCGGCCGCGAGGCCAATGACGCGTCCAGCCCCCGCTTCGGCGCCACCGACCGCGGCTACGCCGCCGCCGACACGCTGTTCCCCGGCGACGGCTGGTCCGGCGGCATCTCGATGCTGGACAGCCAGATCAAGACCCAGCGCGGCGGGGACATCTCGATCCTGCTGCCCGGCGGCGGCATCCAGCTCGGGGCCACCACGAAAGATTTGACCAAACCCGAGCACGATCCCAACGATTCCGGCCTGTGGACGGTGCTGGGCGGCGCCATCCGCGTCTTCGCCCATGACGACATCCTGATCCGCTCCTCCCGCGCCCTCACCGCCAGCGGCGGCGACATCCTGATGTGGTCCTCCTTCGGCGACATCGATGCCGGCCTCGGCTCGCGCGCCGCGATCTCCACGGCCCCGGCGGTCGTGCGTCTCAGCCTGAACGGCACGCTGCAGGTCGAGCCCGGCGGCATCGTCAGCGGCAGCGGCATCGGCGCGCTGCAGAAGCCGGGCGACGTCGACCTCTACGCCCCCAACGGCTCGGTCAATGCCGGCGAGGGCGGCATCCGCGTCTCCGGCAACTTCAACGTCTTCGCGCTGCAGGTGCTGAACGCCGACAACATCCAGGTCGGCGGCCAGGCCGTTGGCCTGCCGACCGCGCCGGTGAACCCGGCCTCGATCGCCGGCACCAGCGACGTCGCCGCCCAGGCGACACGGGCGATCGAGCAGCAGGTGCGCGACCAGGCCGAACGCGGCGCCAAGCCCAATGACGAGGCGCCGCCGCTGCTGATTACCGGCTCCTTCCTCGGCTACGAGGGGGGCTGAGGGACGGAGGCGGCCGCCCGGCTGACCTGCCGGAGCGATGCGGCCGGAAACCCGCATCGCCATCGGAGGAGGATGCTCCCCGAAAGACCGAGGCGGTGGAGATCGTCATGCCCGCGACGTCAACCATCCGATCCCGACCGGCTTGAGGCTGACGGTTGGCGAGGCCAGCGGCCTGGGGCTGTCGCGGCGGACTCCGTGCCGTCGACATCATCCCCCCCGCGACCGCATCAGCACCTGGGTCGCCACCGCCCTCAAGACCTGCTGACCGCGCAACCGGTCCCGACGCAGTTCCCAACCGCGCCGGCAATTCCGACAGCCCCCGACTTCGAGAAATGACAAATCGGCGACATATACTCAATAACCTATCCATAAACGGTACATAAAGTCTGATATTTCATTTCGATGAACACGCACATACTTGTCCACACGAAACTCTTCCTAAGATTTCAAAGTGCGATTGAACGCGTCTGTATGTATGTGCTAGTCAGATTTCTAGACAAATGATCGAAACATTCGCCTTTCTGAATTGGCAGAGCGGCGACTGTGTGGCGTTTTTATTGCGTTTTTGCCCGGATCGGGCCGGGGCCGACGGAGGGGGATCCATGGGGCCGAGATGGGGGTCGAGGTTGGCCGTGGCCGGCTGGGCGACGGGTGCGTCGCTGCTGGCCGCCGCGACCCAGGCGGCGGTGCCCGAGGCGCCGGCCACCGCCCCGGCGGCGCCGGGCGAGCCTGCGGCAGCGCAGGCCGCTGCCCCCGCCCCTGCCAACCGCTTCGACATCCTGGAGTACCAGGTCCAGGGCAACACCGTGCTGCCGGTGGTCGATATCGAGGAGGCGATCTATCCGTTCCTGGGACCGGGCAAGACCATCGATGACGTCGAGGGCGCCCGCGCCGCGCTGGAGAAGCGCTACGCCGACCGGGGCTACATCACCGTCGCCGTCAACATCCCGGAGCAGACGGTGCGCGAGGGCGTGGTCCGGCTGGAGGTCGCCGAGGCCCGGGTCGGGCGCCTGCGGGTGCGCAACTCGCGCTACTACGCGCTGGGCCGGATCAAGGACGCGGCGCCGTCCCTGGCCGAGGGCACGGTGCCGCAGCTGGCCGGGATCCAGCGCGACTCGGAGGTGCTGAACCGGCTGCCGGGCCGCACCGTGACGCCGCAGCTGAAGGCGGGGACGGAGCCGGGGACGGTCGATGCCGACCTGAATGTCGAGGACGAATCGCCGTTCCAGGCCTCGGTCGAGCTGAACAACCAGTACAGCGCCGACACCAAGCATCTGCGTGTCTCCGGCTCGGTCGGCTACGACAATCTCTGGCAGCTCGGCCACGCCTTCTCGCTGCAATACACCACCGCGCCGGAGGATCCGGACCAGACCTCGGCGATCGCGGCCACCTACACGGCCCGCATCCCGGAGTGGAAGCAGAGCCTGGTGCTGTACGGCATCTCCTCGCGCTCCAACGTGGCGACGCTGGGCGGGGTGAACGTGCTCGGCAACGGCACGGTGATCGGCGCGCGCGGCGTGCTGCCGCTGCCCGGCCTGCCGGACTTCTACCACACGCTCATGCTGGGCATGGACTGGAAGGATTTCGGCGAGAGCCAGGAGTTCGGCGGCATCCAGTCGAAGACGCCGATCACCTACACCACGGCGACGATCGAATACAACGCCACCCGGCCGGACACGCTGGGCGTGACCACGGCCAGCCTGTCCGCCACCTTCGGCCTGCGCGGCCTGGGCGACCCGGACGACAAGTTCGCGCAGAAGCGCACCGGCGCCTCCGGCGACTTCGCCTATTACCGCGCCAGCCTGGAACGGCAGCAGGCCCTGCCCGCCGATTTCGAGCTGACGGCGCGGCTGGACGGCCAGCTGGCCAGCCAGCCGCTGATCAGCAACGAGCAGTTCAGCGCCGGCGGCGTCTCGACCGTGCCCGGCTATGTCGAATCCGAGGAGCTCGGCGACAATGGCTGGATCGCCGCGCTGCGCCTGACGACCCCCAACCTCAATCAGTGGATCGACCCGTCGCTGGTCGAGGACTGGCGGATCTACGGCTATGGCGACTACGCCGAGTTGTGGCTGCAGGACGTCAATCCCGGCCAGGACGACGAGTTCCAGCTGGCCAGCGTCGGCTTCGGCACGCGGGTCAAGCTGCTGAACCACCTCACCGGCTCGGTCGACCTCGCGGTGCCGCTGATCGACGCCAGCGACACCAGGGCGAACGACATCCGCATCCTGTTCACCCTCGGCGCCAGCCTCTGACCCCGGACCGATCCGAGCATGAGACGCTTCTTCCTCCCGACCCGACCGCTCCCGACCGTCCGGCTGCTGCTGGCCGCCCTGCTGGCGCTGCTGCTGACGCCCCAGGCCGCCTCGGCCTGGTGGAACAGCGAATGGACGCTGCGCAAGCCGATCACCGTCGATCTCGGGCCCAATGCCGGCGCCGTCCCCGGCATGGCCGGGCGGGCGCAGGTGCTGGTCCGCCTGTCCGCCGCCAACTTCAACTTCCTCGCCGCCAAGGATGACGGCTCCGACCTCCGCATCATCGCCGAGGACGACAAGACGCCGCTGAACTTCCACATCGAGAAGTTCGACAACCTGTTCGAGATGGGCCTGATCTGGGTCGACCTGCCGAACGCCAGCGCCGACAAGCCCCAGACCATCTGGCTGTACTGGGGCAATGAGAAGGCGACCGGCACCAGCAACGCCCGCACCGGCTACGACGCCTCCCAGGCCCTGGTCTGGCACTTCACCGAGCCCGGGGCCCTGCCGCTCGACGCCACCGGCTATGCCAACAACGCGGCGCAGTCGACCGCGGCCAAGGTCGACGCCTCCTTCATCGCCGGCGGCATCGGCTTCGACGGCAACGGCACGGTGATGCTGCCGGCCACGCCCAGCCTGGCGGTGCCGCAGGGCGGCGCCTTCACCTGGTCGGCCTGGATCAAGCCCGGCACGCTGCAGCCCAACGCCGTGATCTACGAGAAGGAGGCCGCGGCCGGCCTGATCCAGTCCGGCAGCCTGGCCATCGGCCTCGATCAGGCGACGCCCTTCGTCAGTATCGACGCCGGCGCCGGGCCGCAGCGCATCGCCGCCGCGGCGCCGGTGGCCGCCGGCACCTGGACCCATCTCGCCGTCACCGTCGCCGCCGGGCAGGTGACCCTCTATGTCGACGGCCGCCCGGCCGGGACCGGCTCGGTCGCCGTGCCGGCGCTGACCGGCGCCGCCAGCCTCGGCGGTCCGTTCATCCGCCCGCCGCCGCCCGAGC
>NZ_NHON01000060.1 GCF_002195995.1 Inquilinus limosus | reverse complement strand
GCCGCCTCCTGGCGGCGCTCGGTCTCGCGGCCGCCCTGCTGGCGATCCCGGCCGCGGCGCAGCAGCCGGCCGCGCCGAAGCTCACGGTCACCATCGGCTATCTCGGCGAGGCGATCCCCGAGCCGGAGCCGCTGTCGCTGGTCGAGCCGGTGGCGAAGGACAAGGGGCTGGCCGGCGCCCGCCTCGCCATCGTCGACAACCAGACCACCGGCCGCTTCCTCGGCCAGGACTTCAAGCTGGACGAGACGGTGGTCCCGGCCGGCGGCGACCTGCCCGGCGCCGCCGCGGCCCTCGCCGGCAAGGGCATCAAGCTGGTCGTGGCCGACCTGCCGGCCGACCGGCTGCTGCAGCTGGCCGACCTGCCGGAGATGAAGGATGCGGTGATCCTGAACGCCCGGGCCGAGGATGACCGGCTGCGGGTCAGCGACTGCCGCGCCAATGTCTTCCACATCATCCCGAACCGGGCGATGAAAGCCGACGCGCTGGCGCAGTACCTGGCGTTCAAGCGCTGGACCCGCTGGGTGCTGGTGTCCGGCACGCTGGACGACGACAAGGCCTTCGCCGACGCCATCCGCCGCGCCGCCAAGCGCTACGGCGCCCAGATCGTCGAGGAGCGCAGCTACGAGTTCAAGGCCGGCTCCCGCCGCTCCGACACCGGCGAGCAGCAGGTGCAGCGCCAGATGACCCAGCTGACCCAACGCCTGCCCGATTACGACGTGCTGGTGGTGGCCGATGAGAGCGAGGTGTTCGGCGAGTACCTGCCCTACCGCACCTGGGACGCGCGGCCGGTGGTCGGCACCCAGGGGCTGGTGCCGACCGCCTGGCACCGCAGCCAGGAGCAGTGGGGCGGCACCCAGCTGCAGCGCCGCTTCCAGAAGGCCGCCGGCCGCTGGATGCTGGAGCGCGACTACGCCGCCTGGGCCGCGGTGCGGGCGGTGGGCGAGGCGGTGACCCGCACCGGCAGCGGCGACCCGGCCGCGCTCCGCTCCTATCTCGTGTCGCCCGACTTCCAGCTCGGCGCGTTCAAGGGCGTGCCGCTGACCTTCCGCAGCTGGGACCAGCAGCTGCGCCAGCCTATGCTGCTGGCCTCGCCGCTGATGCTGGTCTCGGTGTCGCCGCAGGACGGGTTCCTGCATCAGCGCACCCCGCTCGACACGCTCGGCTACGACGAGCCGGAATCGTCCTGCCGGCTCAACCCCGATCCCTAGGAGGCCCGCTGATGAACAGGCTCGTGCTCTTGGCGGTGGCCGCGATGCCGGTGCTGGCCTTCGGCCCGGCCCAGGCCTTCACCGCCTATGTCTCGAACGAGAAGGGCAACACGGTCAGCGTCGTCGACCTCGACCAGATGAAGGAGGTCGCGACCATCCCGGTCGGCGAGCGGCCACGGGGCATCACCATCAGCAAGGACGGCACCCGCCTCTATGTCTGCACCAGCGATGCCGACCATGTGGAGGTGATCGACACCGCCACGCACAAGGTGATCGACACCCTGCCCAGCGGGGCGGACCCGGAGCTGTTCGTGCTGTCGCCCGACGACAAGCGGCTCTACGTCGCCAACGAGGATGACAGCATGGTCACCGTGCTGGACCTCGAGCAGAAGGTGGTCGAGTCCGAGGTGCCGGTGGGGGTGGAGCCGGAGGGCATGGGCATCAGCCCGGACGGCAAGACGCTGGTCAGCACCTCCGAGACCACCAACATGGCGCATTTCATCGACACCGAGACGCTGCAGGTGACCGACAACGTGCTGGTCGACAGCCGGCCGCGCTTCGCCGAGTTCACCCCGGACGGCAAGCAGGTCTGGGTGTCGTCGGAGATCGGCGGCACCGTCGCCGTGATCGACACCGCGACCCGCAAGGTGATCAAGAAGATCGGCTTCGCCGTGCAGGGCGTGCGCAAGGAGACGATCCAGGCGGTGGGCGTGGCGATCACCAAGGACGGCAAGACCGCCTTCGTCGCGCTGGGCCCCGCCAACCGGGTGGCGGTGATCGACACCGCGACCCTTGAGGTGACCGACTATCTGCTGGTCGGCCAGCGGGTCTGGCATCTGGACTTCACGCCGGACGGGAAATACGTCATTTCCGTCAACGGCGCCTCGAACGACATCTCGGTGATCGATGTGGCGGACCGCAAGGTGATCAAGTCGATCCCCGTGGGCGAGCTGCCCTGGGGCGTGGCGATCCACTGAATGAACGGGCTGTGGCCATTGACGGTTGCCCACATCCGATGCGGCTCATTGCGTTGCCTCTCCCGCTTGCGGGAGAGGTCGGAGCCGCGTTGGCGGCTCCGGGTGAGGGGAGTTTGTCGAGGCCGGGGCCAGCCCTCACCCGGTCGCCCTGCGGGCGCCCGACCTCTCCCGCCAGGCGGGAGAGGCAACGCGAATTGCCTAGCCGGTGCGCATGCCCGCCACTGACCCCCCCGCTCTGGCCGTTACCGGCCTGTCGCACAGGATCGCCGGGCGCGAGATCCTGGCCGGGATCGAGATCGCCGTTCGGCCGGGAACCTTCACCGTGCTGCTGGGGCAGAACGGCGCCGGCAAGACCACGCTCTTCTCCCTCGTCACCCGGCTCTACAGCGCCCAGTCGGGCCACATCCGGGTGTTCGGCCGCGACCTGGCCGCCGAGCCTGGGCGGGCCCTGGCGCTGATGGGCGTGGTGTTCCAGCAGCGCGCGCTCGACCCCGACCTCTCGGCCCGGCAGAACCTGCGCTACCACGCGGCGCTGCACGGCATGCGGGGTTCTGTCGCCCGGCAGCGGATCGCGGCGGAGCTGGAGCGGGTGGGGCTGGCCAAGGAGGCCGACCGCAAGATCCGCAGCTTCTCCGGCGGCGAGGCGCGGCGGATCGAGATCGCCCGCGCGCTGCTGCACGAGCCGCGCCTGCTGCTGTGCGATGAAGCGACGGTCGGGCTCGACATCCGCAGCCGCGCCGCGATCCTGGCCGATGTCCGCGGCCTGGTGCGCGAGCGCGGCCTGACCGTGGTCTGGGCCACCCATCTGATCGACGAGGTCGAGGCGGCCGACCCCACCATCATCCTGCATCGCGGCCACATCCTGCGGCAGGGGCCGGCCGCGGCGATCGTCTCCGACCTGGGCATCTCCGATCCCGGCACCGGCGGGCTGCAGGACGCCTTCCGCCGGCTGACGGAGGCGGCATGAGCACCGCCAATGACATCGCCGGGCGCGAGCCCCTCGGCTCCGTCTCGGTCGCCGGGGCGCTGCGCTGCCTGAACGGCATCCTGTGGCGCGAGGGGCTGCGCTTCGTGCACCAGCGCACCCGCTTCATCTCCGCCCTGGTGCGGCCGCTGGTCTGGCTGTTCATCTTCGCCGCCGGCTTTCGCTCGGTGCTCGGCGTCTCGATCATCCCGCCCTACGACACCTATATCCTCTATGACGAGTTCATCGTCCCCGGGCTGATCGCGATGATCCAGCTGTTCAACGGGATGCAGAGCTCGCTGTCCATGGTCTATGACCGCGAGATGGGCAGCATGCGGGTGCTGCTGACCAGCCCGATGCCGCGCTGGTTCCTGCTGCTGGCGCGGCTCCTGGCCGGCACGCTGCTGTCGCTGCCGCAGGTCTATGTCTTCCTGGCGATCGCGCGGATCTGGGGCGTCGAGCCGCCGCCGATGGGCTATGTCACCGTGCTGCCGGCGCTGATCCTGTCCGGGCTGATGCTGGGGGCGCTCGGCCTGCTGCTGTCCTCGGCGATCCGCCAGCTCGAGAACTTCGCCGGGGTGATGAACTTCGTGATCTTCCCGATGTTCTTCGCCTCCTCCGCCCTCTACCCGCTGTGGAAGGTGGAGGAGGCGAGCCCGCTGCTGCGCGACGTCTGCGGCTTCAACCCCTTCACCTACGCCGTCGAGTTGAACCGGTTCGCGCTCTACGGCCAGGTCGACACCCAGTCGCTGCTGCTCGTCCTCGGCTTCACCGTGGTGTTCCTCGGCGGAGCGATCCTGGCCTACGACCCGGCGCGCGGCCTCGTCGCCCGCGTCCGCGGTCCCGGCGCCGGCTGACAAGGAGGTCCGTCATGATCCGATCCGCCCCCCTTATCGCGACATGGCTTCTCCCCGCGCTGCTGGCGCTGTGCCCGATGGCGGCGGCCTGGGGGCAGGACACGGCCCAGAAGAAGGATGACTGGCCCTGCGTCCAGGTGCTGCAGCCGGAGCTGTCGGTCGGGGCGATGTGGCCGGGCGACGACCCGACCACCAGCGGCCCGGCTTGGCGCGACGACGCGGTGGTGGCGGCGCTGGTCGAACGGGTGGCGCCGCGCCGCGTCCCGGTCGACGAGGCGACGGCCGAGATCCACCGCTTCGCCACCGGCTATGAGGGCGACCGCAAGGCGGCGCTGACCACGCTGTTCGCCGGGCTGTTCGAGACCATCAACGGCGAGCGCGGCACCATCATCCGCGGCATCCGCCATTTCAACAGCCGGCAGGAGGCGCTGGCGAAGCGGATCGAGGACAGCACGGCGACGCTGGACGGCGTCGACCCCGCCTCGACCAACCCGGCGGTCGCGCAGAAGCGGCAGGAGCTGGAGACGCAGCTGTCCTGGGACCAGCGGGTGTTCGACGACCGCGAGCGGCTGTTGCCGGCGATCTGCGACCAGCCCTTCGTGCTGGAGCGCCGGATGTTCACCCTGTCCCGCGCGATTCAGGAGGAGATCGGGAAGTAGGGAGAAGGCCGGCCCCGGCCTCTTCCCCGCCGCCACGCCGCCCCGATACCGGCTTATTTGACGATGAAGGTGCCGCTCATGCCCTCGGCGGTGCTCTCCGGGGCGTGGAAGGTGAAGGTGCCGGGACGGATCGGCACGAAGGAGATGACCGCCTTGCCGGCGTCGTCGAACTCGATCGAATCCAGGCCCAGCGGCCGCACCTCGACCTTGTTGATCACCACCTCGTTGATCCAGATGTTGCGGAAGAACTCCGGCGCCGCGATGCCCAGCTCGGCCGTGCCGTCGGCCTCGATCGGCCAGCGGTAGTACTTGCCGGCCTCCAGCTCGTAGGGCTTGGTCGGGAAGGCCTTGCCGGAGGACAGCGTCAGCGTGTCCAGGGTGGTGCCGCGCGTCGTCAGCCCGGCCTGGGCCGCGGCGGGGCCGGCCAGCCCCAGGGCCAGCAGCAAAGTGGCGGCGGCGATCAGGGATCCACGCATTCCAGGCTCCTCTCCCGATGGTGGCGGCCCTCGATCTTCGACCGCGCGGAGCCGCCTGCGTCGCGAGTATGCCGGCCGGCTGGGACTGGCGTCCGTTGTGCTTTGGTCCAAGGCGGCTCGGGGCGAGGCGGATCAGCGGTGCCGGGCCGTCCGGCGAGCCGTCAGGCCGAATCGGCGGGGTCATGCATCGCCGTCGAACCAGGCAAAGCCGAGTCGCGGCCTGTCGAGACGCGGCAATACCCTTTAAAGGGGGCTTCCGTCTTGCGGCAGCGCCGGCATCGGGTGGCGAAGCCGGCAGAAGAGCAGTGATGCTGAGGTAGGAACCAATCCTTGCCGACCAAGCGCCGGCCCGACGGAAGCGCGCCCTGAAGCGGCCCCATCCCCTCGGCCCTCAGGGACCGCCTGGCGGCGCTTTCCATCCCCGGGCGAGAGCCCACCGAAATCAGCATTGAAAAATCCTATATTTCTGCCATTCTAGAAATATGGATGAAACTACGGCGATCGAGGGGCTCAGCGCCCTGGCGCAGGCGACCCGCCTGGCGGTCTTCCGCTTGCTGGTGCAGGCAGGACTGGACGGCATTGCCGCCGGCGCTGTTGCCGAGCGCCTGGAGGTGCCGGCCACCACGCTCTCGACCCATCTCGGCATTCTCAGCCGGGCCGGCCTGATCCGGTCGCGACGGGAAAGCCGGTCGATCATCTACTCGGCCGACTTCGATGGCGTCCGCGGCCTGCTCGCCTTCCTGGTCCAGGATTGCTGCAACGGCCGGCCGGAGATCTGCACGCCCCTGATGCAGCTCGTCGAGCAGGCCGCGGACGCCATCGAAGTCGGCCGTCGCGAGCGAAAAGGAGCCCGCATGAGCGGCGTCACGATCTACCACAACCCGGCCTGCGGCACGTCCCGCAACGTGCTTGGCCTGATCCGAAATGCCGGCATCGAGCCGACGGTGATCGAGTATCTGAAGACGCCGCCCAGCCGCGCCGAGCTGGCCGATCTGATCCGGCGCATGGGCGTGCCGGTGCGGTCGGTGCTGCGCGAGAAGGGGACGCCGTTCCACGAGCTGGGGCTCGATGATCCGGCGCTGACCGACGACCAGCTGTTGGACGCCATGATGGCGCACCCGATCCTGATCAACCGCCCGATCGTCGTCACCGGGCGGGCCGTGACGCTCGCCCGCCCGTCCGAGGCGGTGCTCGACATCCTGCCGGCGCCGCAGCGGGGTGAATTCCGCAAGGAGGACGGCGAACTGGTCGTCGACGCCTCCGGCAAGCGCGCCTGACCCACTCCGACCGATAGGATCTGCCATGAACGCCGAGACGAGCGCCGCCGGCGCTGCCGCACGCGCGCCTGCAGCCGCCCCCGCCATGGGGGTGTTCGAACGGTTCCTCAGCCTGTGGGTGGCGCTCTGCATCGTCGCCGGGATCGGCCTCGGCGCCGTGGTGCCGGGCTTCTTTGCGGCGGTCGCTTCGGCCGAGGTCGCCAAGGTCAACCTGCCGGTGGCGGTGCTGATCTGGGCGATGATCGTCCCGATGCTGCTGAAGATCGACTTCGCGGCACTCGGCCAGGTCAAGGAGCACTGGCGCGGCGTCGGCGTCACCCTGTTCGTCAATTGGGGCGTGAAGCCGTTCTCGATGGCGCTGCTCGGCACCGTCTTCATCGGCGGGCTGTTCGCGCCCTGGCTGGCCCAGGACCAGATCCCGTCCTACATCGCCGGGCTGATCCTGCTCGCCGCCGCGCCCTGCACGGCCATGGTCTTCGTCTGGTCAAATCTGTGCGAGGGCGAGCCGCACTACACGCTGAGCCAAGTGGCGCTGAACGACCTGATCATGGTGTTCGCCTTCGCGCCGCTGGTCGGGCTGCTGCTCGGCGTCGCCTCGATCACCGTGCCATGGGACACGCTGCTGCTGTCGGTCGTGCTCTACATCGTCGTGCCGGTGGCCGCGGCCCAGCTCTGGCGACGGTCGCTGCTGGCCACAGGCGGCGAACCGGCGCTGCGGCGGACCCTGGCCGTGCTGCAGCCGCTGTCGCTGACCGCCCTGCTGGCGACGCTGGTGCTGCTGTTCGGCTTCCAGGGAGAGCGCATCCTCGCCCAGCCCATCGTGATCCTGCTGCTGGCCGTGCCGATCCTGATCCAGGTCTATCTCAATGCCGGCATCGCCTATGGGCTCAGCCGGCGCCTTGGCGTCGCCTGGTGCGTCGCGGCGCCGGCCGCGCTGATCGGCGCCTCCAACTTCTTCGAGCTGGCGGTGGCCGCCGCCATCAGCCTGTTCGGCCTCAACTCCGGCGCCGCCCTCGCGACCGTCGTCGGCGTGCTGGTCGAGGTTCCGGTCATGCTGTCGGTGGTGCGCCTGGTGAAGGCGTCGCGCGGCTGGTACGAGCGCCGGCCGGCCTGATCAGCCGAACGGCAGATACCTTGTGCATTGACTCATTGATCATCAAGGTATAGGCCTTGGACATGACCGAAGCCCGCAAGATCGCCGCCGTGGCCCGCCCCGCGGTCGACTACACCAGCCGCTCCTACTGGGCCGGCACGATCAAGATGAGCCTGTCCAAGTTCTTCATCCTGCGCGTGCTGCACGACCGGCCGATGCACGGGTACGACATCGCCCGCGCGGTCGAGCTGACGACCAATGGCTGCTGCTCCCCGACCGAGGGCACGATCTACCCGGTGCTGCGCGAGTTCGAGGAGGGCGGCTATGTCACCGTCGAAAGCAGCGTCGTCTCCGGCCGCCCGCGCAAGACCTACACCCTGACCGACAAGGGTCGCGAGGCCTTCAAGGTCGGCGTCGAGGCCTGGCTGGAGGTGACGCGGGCGCTGACCGAGACCGAAAGCGTGATCGCGCGGGACCGCGATGGGGGCTGCTGCGCCTAGCGGCCTCTTCTTTTGCCTCGATATATTGACCATCGATGCCTAGACCATAGCCGATGAGGAGCCGCCCATGAATCGCCCCCTTGCCGCATCGGATCGCATGGCACTCACCGCGGCCCCGGACCTGCCGATCGCGATCATCGGCGCCGGGCCCGTCGGCCTGGCCGCGGCCGTCCATCTCCTCGGCCACGGGCTCGAGCCCGTGATCCTGGAAGCCGGTGCGCAGGTCGGGGCCGCGGTGCGCGATTGGGGCCATGTGCCGATGTTCTCGCCCTGGGGCTACAGCACCGACAAGGCGGCCGTGACCCTGCTGCGCCGGCACGGCTGGGCCGCCCCCGAGGCGACCGGCTACCCGACCGGCCGCGACCTCGCCGAGCGCTACCTCGACCCGCTGGCCGCGACGCCGGAGATCGCCGGCCGGCTGCGCCTCGGCACGCGGGTGACCGGCATCGCCCGCGCCGGGATCGGCAAGGTCCGCACCGCGGGGCGGGAGGATCGGCCCTTCGAGGTCCGGTTCGTCGACGGCTCCGGGCGGGAGGGGCGGCTGTTCGCACGCGCCGTCATCGATGCCTCCGGCACCTGGTCCTCGCCGAATCCGGCGGGTGCCGGCGGCCTGCCGGTGATCGGCGAGCGGGCGGCGGCGGCGCGCATCCGCTACGGCATGCCGGACGTGCTTGGCCGCGAACGCCAGCGCTATGCCGGCCGCCGCATCCTGGTCGTCGGCAGCGGCCATTCCGCCACCGGCACCCTGCTCGACCTGGCCGACCTCGCCCGCGAGGTGCCCGGCACCCGGGTGGTCTGGGCCTTCCGCACGGCCGACCGGTCGAAGCTGTTCGGCGGCGGCGATGCCGACCAGCTGCCGCGGCGGGGCGCCCTCGGCCTGCGGCTGCGCGCGCTGGCCGATGCCGGGGCCTTCGAGATCCTTTCGCCGTTCACGGTCGACGTGATCGATGCCGCCGGGGACGGCAGCCTGCGCGTCATCGGCGACCAGGACGGCGCGGAGCGTACCGTGGACGTCGACGAGCTGGTCGTCGCCACGGGCCTGCGGCCGGACCTGTCGATTCTCGGCGAGCTGTGGATCGACCTCGATCCCGCCCTCGACTGCACGCGGGCGCTGGCGCCGCTGATCGATCCGAACCTGCACAGCTGCGGCACCGTGCGGCCCCACGGCGCCGCCGAGCTGGCGCAGCCGGAGCCAGGCCTGTTCATCATCGGCATGAAGGCTTACGGCCGGGCGCCGACCTTCCTGCTGGCCACGGGGCACGAGCAGGCCCGATCCGTCGCGGCCCATCTGGCCGGCGATCTCGAGGCTGCGGCCAGGGTCGAGCTGGACCTGCCCGAGACCGGCGTCTGCAATGGTCCCGGCCGGACGGTGGCCGAGGCAGCCGAGCCGGCCTCGTCCTGCTGCGGAGCGGCGCCCGAGCCGGCCGCCGCCGCCCGCTGCTGCCGCTGAGCCGGGATGGACCACGCTGCGGTGATCGCCTCGCCGGCTGCGGCGCGGTGGCGGACCGGATGGCTCGTCTCCGGGCTTGGGATCGCGCAGATCCTCTCCTGGGGCTCGACCTACTATCTGGCGGCCGTGCTCGCCAAGCCGATCGCCGATGACACCGGATGGTCGCTGGGCCATGTCGTCGCCGGCCTGTCGCTGGGCCTGCTGATCTGGGGCCTGTCCGCCCCCAGGGTCGGCCGCCTGATCGAGCGCTTCGGCGGCCGGCCCGTTCTCACCGCCAGCGCCGGCCTCTTCGCGGCCGGCCTGGCACTTGTCGCGGCGTCACCCAGCCTGGTCATCTATCTCGCCGGCTGGGTCGTGATCGGCCTCGGCATGGGGGCGGGGCTCTATGACGCCGCCTTCTCCAGCCTGGGCCGGCTGTATGGCGAGACGGCGCGCGGACCGATCACCATGCTGACCCTGTGGGGCGGCTTCGCCAGCACGGCCTGCTGGCCGCTGTCCGCCTGGCTGGTCCAGTCGATCGGCTGGCGGGGCACCTGCCTCGTCTATGCCGGGGTGCATCTCCTGGTCGTGCTGCCGCTCTACCTGGCGGCCATGCCGCGCGAGGCGGAACGGCGGCCCGCCAAGCCGGTGACCCGCAGTCCAGGACCGGCCACGCCATCCAGGCCCCCGACGCACCGGCTCCTGTTCGGCCTCCTGGCCGTCATCCTGGTGGTGGAGGGCATGATCTCGTCGCTGTGGTCGGTCCATGTGCTGACGATCCTGCAGGCCGGCGGGGTGTCCCTCGCCACGGCTGTGGCCTTCGGCACCCTGATTGGCCCGAGCCAGGTCGCGGCGCGTGTCGTCGAGATGGCGATCGGCCGCTACCATCACCCGATCTGGACGCTGGTCGCGTCCGTTGCCCTGGTCGCGGCCGGCGTCGTCCTGCTGTGGTCCGGCTTCTCGATCCTCGTCGTCGGCCTGGTCTGCTACGGCACCGGCATCGGCATCTTCTCGATCGCGCGCGGAACGGTACCGCTGGCCCTGTTCGGAGCGTCGGGTTACGCGACGCTGATGGGCCGCCTGGTCATGCCCAGCCTGATCGCGCAGGCCGCCGCACCGTCGATCGGGGCCGTTCTGCTCGAGACTCTGGGAGCGAACAGCACACTCGCATTCCTCGCGGCGATTGCCGTCGCCAACGTCGCCCTGGTCGGCGTGCTCTGGGGCGCCTTCCGATCCACCAGGGCCGCCAATGCGGAACCGTCGTGAACCTTCAGCTCAGGGGCGGACATTCCCGAGACCGTTGGAATTGGCCCAAAAGTGGTCGATCGGGACGGCCGGGGCCGGACACTGGCTCAGCTCTCTGCAGGCGCCGAGACACTTTGTCGACTTTCTATCATCCGTCTTTACATTGGCCCGCAGCAGAGTGCTCCTCCCTGGCGACAGGACGTCTGGCTACGCCGGGATATCACGGGGAATGGCAGCCAAGTGACATCGATATGAATACTGCCACAACCACGACCTCAACTCCCAATCATCTCTATATTATATTAAATCACAGATTATGATATGCATAAATTTCACGAAAATGCAAAATATAAAAGCAATTTCACATATAAATTTCACAAACTTACAGCAATTTCCATAAATTGAATCTGACGATTCAAATGAATTTATTCTAATCGTTTCATTGATTATCAGAAATACTTCCTAGTTAACGATTCTTTTTCCTTGCCATATGTCGGTCGAAATGGCACATCTGCTCCAGAAGAATATCGACGGCCTTTGCATGAAACAAATGCCATCGAGATGCTGGCCTTCCTCACGAAATAAGTCGCTGACAAAGCGAACTCTGATTGATCGTCAAGAATTGCCCTCTGGCATTGCCGATGTGAATCGGGAGGGGTTGTCGTGCTAACGCAATTTGAAGGGAACGTTCCCGGACCATCGATGGCGACCGGGATAGTGTTCGACCTCGGTCAGCCCATTCCCCTGGGGGTCGTCCCGGACCGGATGCATGCCTGGACCATCCGCCGCGACCATCATGGCGACCCGTCCACCGCGTTCCGGCGGGAGGTCGTCGACGTCCCGGCGATCGGCCCGGACGAGGTCCTCGTCCTGGTGATGGCCGCCGGCGTCAACTACAACGGCGTCTGGGCGGCGCTCGGCCATCCGGTGTCGCCGCTGGACTTCCACGACCATCCCTTCCACATCGCGGGCTCAGACGCGTCCGGGATCGTCTGGGCGGTCGGGTCGAATGTGCGCAACTGGCGCGTCGGCGACGAGGTCGTGGCCCATTGCTGCCAGGTCGCCGGCGACGACGAGGAGTGCAACGGCGGCGACCCGATGCTGTCGCCGACCCAGAAGATCTGGGGGTACGAGACCTCCTACGGCGCCTTCGCCCAGTTCACCCGCGTCCAGGCGGCGCAGCTTCTGCCGAAGCCCCGGCATCTGAGCTGGGAGGCCGCCGCCTGCTACACGCTGGTTCTGGCCACCGCCTACCGGATGCTGTTCGGGCACGCGCCGCATGTTCTCGGGCCGGGCAAGACCGTGCTGATCTGGGGCGCGGCGGGCGGCCTCGGCTCCATGGCGATCCAGCTGGCGGCGATCGTCGGGGCCCGGCCGATCGCCGTGGTCTCCGACGAGGCGAAGGCGGCCCATGCCCGGAAGCTCGGCGCGGCGGCAACGATCAACCGGTCCCAGTTCGATTGCTGGGGCACGCCGCCGCCGATCGGGTCGCCCGAATACGCGGGCTACCTGGACAAGGTGAAGGCCTTCGGGCGGGCCGTGCGCCAGGCGGCCGGGCCCGGCGGCGAGGTCGACATCGTGTTCGAGCATCCGGGGCGCGACACCTTCGCGGTGTCGAGCTTCCTGGTGAAGCGCGGCGGCATGGTGGTGTTCTGCGCGGCGACCAGCGGCTACGACCTGACCTTCGATGCCCGCTATGTGTGGATGCGGCAGAAGCGGATCCAGGGCAGCCATTTCGCCAATCTGAAGCAGGCTGCCGAAGCCAACCGGCTGGTCATGGCGGGACGCATCGACCCGTGCCTGTCGGAGCTGTTCGCCTGGGACGAGCTGCCGGCGGCCCACGCCAAGATGCTGCGGAACCAGCACCGTCCCGGCAACATGGCGGTGCTGATCCACGCCACGCGCCCCGGCGAGGGGGCACGGCTGGAATGACCGGCTGAGACGGCCCGGCTCACGCACCACACTCACGGACTGGACCGGAGCCGGCGCCCCCTCGGGCGCGGGCTCCCCCGATGCCGCGGCCCTTCGGGCGCGCAAGGAGACCCTGATGGCGACGGACCCGCTGAAGGCCGATGACCGCTGCTTCTCGGACATTCTCGCCCGGCGTGCCGAAGCCCATCCGGCCAAGGACGCGCTGGTCGTCGTCGGCACCGACGGCGCCGAGAAGCTGCGGCTGAGCTATGGCGCGCTCGGCGCGCAGGTCGACCGGTACGCCGCCGGGCTGATCGCGCGCGGCCTGGCCGGGCAGCGGGCGCTGATGCTGTTCGAGCCCGGCGCCGGCTTCGTCGTCGCCTTCATGGCTTGTCTGCGCGCCGGCGTGACCGCCCTGCCCTGCCACCTGGCCAAGCCGGGCCGGTCCACCTGGGATCGGCTGATCGCCATCGTGCAGGATTCCGACGCCGCCTGCATCCTGACGGAGGAGGCGTCGATCCCGAAGCTGACCGGCTGGTTCGCCGACAGCCCCGAGCTGTCGGCGCTGCCGATGCTGTCGCCCGGCGATCTCGACGCGGATCCCGCCGGCATCGGCTGGCGGCGGCCGTCGGCCGACACCCCGGCCTTCCTGCAATACACCTCCGGGTCGACCGGCATCCCCAAGGGCACGGTCGTGACCTTCGGCAACCTGATCGCCAATGCGGCGGTGATCGGCCCGCATTGCGGCTTCGACTTCGATGCCGTCACCGTGTGCTGGCTGCCGCCCTATCACGACCTCGGGCTGATCGGGAACATCCTGCAGTCGCTGCTGGACGGGGCGCTGTGCGTGCTGCTGCCGCCGGTGTCGCTGATCCAGAACCCGCGGCGGTGGCTGGAGACCATCGGCCGGTACCGGGGCACGATCAGCATGGCGCCGAATTTCGCCTATGAGCTGTGCGTCCGCCGGATCCCGCCGGAGAAGCGCGAGGGGCTCGACCTGTCGAGCTGGCGATCCGCCGTCAACGCCGCCGAGCCGATCCGCGCCTCGACCATCGACGGCTTCGTCGCGGCGTATCGGGACCATGGCTTCCGCGCGGAGACGTTCCGGCCGGTCTACGGCCTGGCGGAGGCGACGCTGATGGTGTCGGTCGGTGATCTCGACCGGCCGGCCCGGATGCTGTCGGTCGATGCAGGCGCGGTGGATGCCGGGCGGGTCGCCCCGGCCTCCGGCGCCGGATCCCGCCTGATCGTCAGCTCCGGCAAGGTCCGGGCGCCGCAGCAGGTTTCGATCGTCGATCCGGAGAGCCGCCGGATCTGCAGCGGAGGCGCGGTCGGCGAGGTCTGGGTGGCGGGCCCCTGCGTCGCCAGCGGCTACTGGCGGCGACCCGAAGTCTCGGCCCAGACCTTCGGCGCGCGGCTGGCGGATGGGCACGGGCCGTTCCTGCGGACCGGGGATCTCGGCATCGTCATCGAGGACGAGCTCTACATCACCGGCCGGATCAAGGAGGTCATGATCATCCGCGGCCGGAACATCTATCCGCAGGACATTGAGGCCACCGTGCAGCAGTCGCACGACGCGCTCAAGCCGGCGGGCGGGGCGGTGTTCTCGATCGACCGCGAGGATGGCGAGGCGATCGTCGTGGTGCAGGAGATCGAGCGGTCCTGGCTGGCGACCGCGAACCGTGACGAGCTGGCGGCCCGGATCCGCGACGCCGTGTTCCAGGAGCACGAGCTGACGGTGGCGGAGGTGGTGCTGACCAAGCCCGAGACCGTGCCGAAGACGTCGGCCGGCAAGATCCAGCGGGTGCTGTGCCGCGAGCTGTACCGGCGTGGCGAGCTGGAGCAGGCGATCCAGGGCCGATCGGCCAGGGCCACGCCGATCACCATGAGACCGGCCGACGCCGCCATGCCGACCGACGCGGCGAGCACCATCCCTGCGCTGATCGCACGCTGGGCGGCCGGCCGCGGCATCCGGATCCCCGAGGCCGGCCGGACCTTCGCCGAGGCTGGCTTCGATTCCGTCAGCGCCGTCGAGCTGACCCATTTCCTGGAGACCGAGCTGGGGCTCGAGCTCGACCAGACCCTGCTGTGGACCTGCACCACGGTCGAGGCGCTGTCGCGCCATCTGGCCGCGCTGCAGGCCCCCGGCGCCCCGGCCGGGGCCAAGGCGGCACCGGCGCAGCCGATCGCGGACTCGGCCAACTGGTAGCGGGGGCCGAAGTGCAGGCTGAACACGAGGCAAGGCCGATGGACATCCAGCCGGCACGCGGCGTTCCGGTCGACCCGGTCGCGATCATCGGCATGGCGTTCCGGCTGCCGGGCGACAACGACACGCCCTCCACCTTCTGGGACTTCATCACATCCGGGACGGTCGCCATCCGCGACACGCCGTCGGACCGTTTCGACATCGACGCCTGGCATTCTCCGGATCCCGACCGGTCGGGCACGACCTATTCGCGGCGGGCCGGCTATGTCGGCGATCCCTACGGCTTCGACCCGGAGTTCTTCCGCATCTCCCAGGCCGAGGCGCTGGAGATGGACCCGCAGCAGCGCTGGATGCTGCTGCTGTGCTGGAGCGCGCTGGAACATGCCGGGATCGTGCCGTCGACCCTGCGCGGGCAGCGCGTCGGCCTGTTCCTGACCGCCGGCGACGTCGATTATGCGCGCCGGACCGTCGCCTCCGGCGACCCGCACCGCATCACCGCCTGGGGCAAGCTCGGCGCCAACCGCGCGGTCGGCGTCGGCCGGGTCGCCTACACGCTCGGGCTGCAGGGCCCGGCGATCTTCC
Source organism: Inquilinus limosus (assembly GCF_002195995.1). Taxonomy (GTDB): domain Bacteria; phylum Pseudomonadota; class Alphaproteobacteria; order DSM-16000; family Inquilinaceae; genus Inquilinus; species Inquilinus limosus_C. Next base: position 22,896 of record NZ_NHON01000060.1, on the reverse strand, counting down.
TGGATTCGACCTGCTCCGCCTCGCTCACGGCGGTGCATCTGGCGGCGCAGAGCCTGCGCTGCGGCGACTGCGACCTGGCGATCGCCGGTGGCGTCAACCTGATCCTCGGGCCTGAGGAGACGATCGGCTTCGCCCGGCTGCAGGCGATGTCGCGGACCGACACCTGCCGCACCTTCGACGCCCACGCCGATGGCTATATCCGCGGCGAGGGCGGCGCCGTGGTCGTGCTGAAGCGGGCCGGCGAGGCGGTGGCCGACCGCGACCGGGTCGAGGCGCTGCTGCTCGGCTCCGCCGTGAACAATGACGGCGCCAGCAACGGCCTGACGGCCCCGAACGGCGCGGCGCAGGAGGCGGTGATCCGCCAGGCGCTGGCGCAGGCGGACGCCGGCCCGGAGGACGTCGCCTATGTCGAGGCCCATGGCACCGGCACGCCGCTCGGCGACCCGATCGAGCTGTCGGCCCTGCGCAACGCTTACACAAGCGGCATGGCGCGGCGGTCGCCGCTACTGCTGGGCGGGCTGAAGTCGCAGATCGGCCATCTCGAAGGGGCGGCGGGCATCGCCGGGCTGGTCAAGGCGATCCTGGTGCTGCGGCACCGGCATGCGCCGGCGCAGGCCGGGTTCGACACGCCCAATCCGCGCTTCCGCTGGGACGGGGCCGGGATGGAGGTGCCGCGCACCGGCCGCGACCTGCCGGCCGAGGGCAGCCTGGTGGCGGTCAGCTCCTTCGGCATCAGCGGCACCAACGCCCATGCCGTGCTGGCACCCGCCCCGGCCGCGAAGCCGGCGGCGGCGCAGCCGGACCGGATGCGGGTCCTGACGCTCTCGGCGCGATCGCAGGCGGCGCTGGGCCGGCTCGCCGCCGCTTATGAGGAACCGCTGGGACCGTCCGGACCGGGCCTGCGAGAGCTCTGCTACACGGCGAGCGTCCGGCGCGAGCATTGGGACCACCGCCTAGCCCTGGTCGGCGCCTCGCGCGAGGAGATGGCGGCGGCGCTGCGCGAGCAGGCGGCCGGCGTGCCCTCCGGCCGTTGGCACGCCGGCAAGGCGGCGCCGAAGAGCCGGCTGGCCTTCCTGTTCCCCGGCCAGGGCGGCTGGCGGCCCGGCGTCGGTGGGGGACTGTACCGCGACAACCCGATCTTCCGGTCGGCGGTCGATGATTGCCTCTCGCGCCTGGCGCCGGGCACGGCGGCCGAGGTGCAGCGGGCCATCCTCGACCGCGACCCCGGCCGCGCCCGGCACGATCCCGGGCAGCTGGCACATTTCGTGGTGCTGCATTCCCTGGCCCGGACCTGGATCCGGCTCGGCGTTGCCCCCGACATCGTCATCGGGCATTCGCTGGGCGAGCATGCGGCGGCGGTCGTCGCCGGCGTGATGTCGCTGGATGACGGCCTCAAGGCGGTGGAGGCCCGCGGCCGGCTGTTCGAGACGCTGCGGCCGCACGGCGCGATGCTGGCCGTCGCCGCCGGCGCCGAGTGGCTGGAGACGGAGTTCCGGTTCGGCACGGAGCTGTTCGTCGCCGCGATCAACGGGCCGGAGCAGACGGTGCTGAGCGGCACCGCCGCAGCCGTCGCCGATGCCGAGCGGGCGCTGGTGGAGCGGGGCATCCGGGTGTCGCGGGTGCCGACCTACGACACCCCCGGCCATTCGCCGCTGCTGGCCCCGATCCTGGCGCCGTTCCGCGACGCCCTGGCCCCGATCCGCCTGCAGCCGCCCGGGATCGAGATGATCTCGACGGTCACCGGGCGGCGCGCCGGGGATGAGATCGCCACGGCCGGCTACTGGGTCGACATGGTCGAGCGGCCGGTGCGGTTCCGCGCGGCGCTCGACAGCATCGCCAAGGACGGCGTGACCTTCCTCGAGGTCGGGCCGGGCAAGGCCCTGTCCAACCTGGCGAAGGCGGCGTCCGGCGACTGGATCCGGGCGATCTCCTCGCTCTGCGACGGCCCCGGCGGCGACGAGGATCCGGAGCCCGACGGCCTGGCCCATGCCTGCGCCCGCCTGTACTGCGCCGGCCATTCGCCGGACTGGGCGCGCCTCTACGGCACCCCGCCCTGCCCGGTCGAGGCGCCGACCACCGCCTTCGACCTGAAGCATATCGAGCTGCCAGCGGTGGGGCTGCAGCCCCGCGGCGATCACCCGCAGCCGGTGCCGCGCGCCGTGGCCCCCAGCGAGGGCACGGACGAGGATGCGCTTGCCGCTTCGGTGGCCGCGCCGGCCGCCGGCATCCTTGCCGAGGTCGTCGACATCGTCCGGCCCATCCTCGGCGACGCGGCCGACGGGGATGCCGATGCGGCCCTGGCGACCCTCGGCCTCGACTCGCTGGCGCTGACCGCGATCCGGGGCCGCCTGCAGCAGGCCTTCGGACGGGCCGTCCCGATGGCCTGGTTCGCTGCCGGTGCCTCGCTGCGAAGCCTCGCCGCCTTCTATTCGGACGGGGCTGCCCCGGCAGCGGCCCAGGTGGTGCCCGCACAGGCCGCCGTCACGCCGATCTCGCCGGCCGGGCAGACGGATCCCTCGGGCCACGTGGTCATGCTGCGGGATGGCCCGGGTCCGCTGGTGGCGCTGATCCATCCGGTCGGGGGCGACGTGCTGTGCTACCGCGAGCTGGCCGCCGCCTGGCCCGGCGACGCCCGGATCCTCGGCGTCCGGCACCCCGAGGCCGAGGCGGGCGATGTCCGCTATCGCTCCCACGCCGGGCTGGCGCGGCTGTATCGCCGGGCCGTCCTCGACGCCGCCGGAGGAGTCCCCGACATCGTCGGCGGCTGGTCCTTCGGCGGGGCCGTCGCCCAGGAGATGGCGGCCCAGTGGGAGGAGGACGGCACGCCGATCACCGCTCTGCTGGCCATCGACAGCCCCCTGCCGGACGGCGACTACGCCCGCCGGCTCCGCCGCCTGGTCGACGGCGCCGGCGGCGGCGAGGATGACGGCCTCCTGGACCGGATGGTCGCCGATCCCGGCTTCGAGGCGGTCTTCGACGAGCAGCACGGCCTGGGCCGGCTTCGCGCCATCGCCGATGCCGCCACCGTGCAGCGCGTGCTGCGGATCCATGCGGCGAATGCCGCCGCGCTGGCCGGGCATCGGCCGAGGCCCATTCGCGCGCCCCTCTGCTACGCGCTCGCCCTGCGTGGCGGGAACGCCCGGACCTCCGAGGAGGCCGCGGAGTCCCTGGCCATGCTCTCCAGCGGGCCGCCGCGGGTCCTGGGCTTCGACAGCGACCATTTCTCGATCATGCGATCCCCGGCGGTCGAGGCCGTGGCCGGCTTCCTCGGCGCGGCGGCGAGGCGGATCACACAGCCCGTGCCCCTGGTGGCCGAGTGACCCGAGAGGACGGACGGATGCAGGATTTCCAGAATGTGGCGGCGCCTCGTCTCGGGTTTGGCGGGCTCGACGCCGAGCTGACGGATGAGGAGCGCGACCTCCAGCGGAAGATCCGGCGCTTCGCGGTCGGCGTGATGCGCCCGACCGCCGCCCGGCTGGACCCGATGGCCGCGGCGGATGTGATCGGCCGGGGTTCCCCGCTCTGGGACTATCTGGCGCGCTTCGACGATCTCGGCATCAACCCGTCCTGGCTGGCGACGCTCGGGCCGGATCGCCGCAAGCGCATCCTGCCGCTCGTGTTCGAGGAGCTCGCCTATGGCGACGCCGGGCTCGCCGTCGCGGCCTTCACCGCGAAGATGGCGGCGGCGACGGCCGCGGCCACCGGCGACCCGGAGCTGATCGAGCGGTTCGGCTCGCTGCGCGGCTGCTGGATCGCGATCCTGGCGGACAGGGGATCCGATGCCATCGACCATGCCGGGTTCGAGCTGGCGAAGGGCGCCCGGCAGTCGGAGGGCAGCCTGCGCGCCGTGATGCGCGGGCCGGAGGTGATCCTGAACGGCGTGTCCTCGGACTGGATCTCCTGCGCCCCGATCGCCGAATGTGCCCTGATCCACTGCCCTGCCGATTACGGCGGCGGCATCGCGCGGCCGGATGGCGGCGTCTCCGGCATCGCCCTGCTGGTCCCGTTCGACCTGCCGGGGGTCGAGCGCGGCCCGCCGGTCGAGAAGATCGGCCAGCGCACGCTGCCGACCGGGAATGTCCGGTTCAACGAGGTCCGCGTCCCGGCCCGCTATGTCGTCCGGAGCCAGGATGGATTCTATCCCTCCTTCGCCAGCACGCATGCCTCCGGCGCCATGAACGTCGCCGCCATCGCCGGCGGCGTCGCCAAGGCGGCCTTCGACTGCGCCCTGCACTATGCCCGGTCGCGCGAACAGGGCGGGGCCAGGCTGATCGCCCATCAGCATGTCAGGTGGCGGCTGTGGGAGATGTGGCGGAAGCTCGAGATCTGCCGAGCCGCCGTCCGCCGCGGCGTCGCCTACAATGTCTCGCCGGAAGGGCCGCATCTTCTCGCCTCGATCACCGCCAAGACCACGGCGACGCAGACCGCGTTCGAGGTGGCGATGGAGGCGATCCAGATCTTCGGCGCCAACGGGCTGGCGCGGGACCATGTCGTCGAGCGGCTGCTGCGCGACGTCACCGTCTGCCTGATCCAGGGGGGCGAGAATCATTCCCTCGGCCTGCAGGGCGGGAACTGGCTGCTGCATTCCCTGGATGGCGACGAGAGTTCGGCGCTGGACCCGGCCGGCTGACCAGGCCGACGCCTGACGGTGGAGCCCCCTCGGCTTCGGACCGGACGCTGCCGGTCGTCCCGTCGCAAGCGCGCCGGTTCCGGACATCGTGCCGGAACGGCCAATTCCTGCCTTCTACGGCTGGTCCGCCTGGGCGCGATCCCGGGCTCGCTGGGTCGTGCCCTGAAGGCCGAGCCCAAACAGCAAGAAGCCCCCGCGTTGAGGGCGGGGCTTAATGTTTGGTTGCGGGGAGGCGCAACCAACTACGCCCTCGCACGCCGAAGCACGACCATCGGACCATCGGACCATCGGACCGATCCTCGATGTGCGATAACTGTCCCTATCGCACGTGATTCCAACAGGTTGCCGAGTTTGTACAAGCGCCAGGTCGATGCGGGCAGGATGCCGGCCAAAGGCAATCGATCGCTGCCCAGCCGACAGACCGCCACTTGCCAGCGGCATCGCCGCCCGTCATGGTGAAAGTGGATCCGAATAGGCACAAATTCGGACGGGTGGGGGACGGTTCATCAGATGTACCGCGTGGGGAATGCCCGCTGGTTGCGGGGCGCACGCTTGGCTGTTGCTGTGGCCGCGATACTGGCTGTCGGCGGATGCCAGAAGTCGGATAGGCCGTCCTATCCGGCCATCAATCCATTGGCCTCAGCGGATTTCAGCGTTCCATCAAAGCTCGCGCGACAGCCGACCGGATCCGTTGCCGTTTCGGGAACTCCTACCAATCTTCGGGCCCCGCAGCTGTACTTCGGCGCCGATGGCAGTCCTTCCCTAGGTTCCGGTGCTGGCGCGCCTATCACTCCCGTCGGCGACGGTGCGCAGATCAATTTCGATAACGCGGACATCCGGGACTTCCTGAAGGCAGTCCTGTCCGACACGCTCAGGGTCTCCTACGCCGTCGATCCGAAGGTGCAGGGGACGGCGACAGTCTCGAGCAGCGCTCCGCTCAGCCGGCAGGCTCTCCTCGCCACGGTCGAGACCGTGCTGCGCATGAACGGCGCCGCCATGGTCGCCGATGGCGCCAGCTACCGGATCGTGCCGGCAGGCGAGGCGGCCGGCGGCCGGGTGATGGTGCAGTTGGGGTCGGATCCAACGCCACTGCCCGCCGGGTACGGCGTGTCGGTGATCCCGCTGCGCTTTGTCCAGGCCGCGACGGTCGTGCCACTCGTAAGTCCGGTGGCGAACAGCAACATGGTCCGCTCCGATCCGAACCGGAACCTGGTCGTGGTGTCCGGTCCCAGCAGCGATCGGGCCGCGATAGCCGAGATGATCGCGGCCTTCGATGTCGATGCCATGCGCGGCGTGTCCGCGGGGCTGTTTCCGCTCCGCCGCTCCGATCCCGCCTCGATGATCCAGGAGCTCCGGTCCGTCTTCAAGCTGGGCACGGACGGCACACCGATGCAGGGCGGGATCGACTTCATCCCGGTCCGGCGGCTCAACGCCGTCATGGTTGTTGCTCGCCAAGCCGTCCGGCTTCGCCAGGCTGAAGCCTGGATCAACCGGTTGGATCAAGGCGACAAACAGGGTGTGCAGCTCTACGTCTATCGCGTCGAGAACGGCACTGCCGAGAATCTGGCCGCCATCATGGGCCAGTTCATGGGTCGGGGGCGCGGTGGTGCGACGTCTGGTGGCGACAGCAGCCCCGTCGCCCCGTCCATGCAGATCCAGACCGCCTCGACAAGCGGAGCCTCCTCGATCCCGTCGCGAGCCGATGGCGGCGGGATGGAGGCTTCCGGCGTCATGTCCGCCGGCGAGAAACTCGGGCTGCTGTCGGACGACCTGAACAGCATGGTCGGGCCCGGCACTTCAGGAGGGGCGGCTGGACGCGGGCCGGATCCTTTCGACGGCGCCCAGATCGTCGCCAACAAGGAGCGGAACTCGCTGATGGTGATGGCGACGCCCGAGGCCTGGCGGAAGATCGAGGCCGCCATCCGGCTGATGGACACGCCGCGGTACCAGGTGCTGATCGAGGCGACGATCGCCGAGGTCACCCTGACCGACCAGCTTCGCTACGGGGTGCATTTCTGGCTGGAGAGCGGCAATTTCTCGGGTGTCTTCACCCAAAACAACAGCTTCGGGGTGAACCCGGCGGTCCCAGGCTTCAACTTCATCATCAGCAGCGGCAATTTCCGGGTCATCCTCGATGCGCTGGCCAGCATCACCAATGTCCGGGTGGTGTCGTCGCCATCGCTGGCAGTGCTGGACAACCAGACCGCGCAGTTGAAGGTCGGCGACCAGGTTCCCGTTGTGACGCGCCAGCAGCAAGCCACCGAGAACCCGGACGCGCCGATCGTCAACAATGTCGAATATCGCGACACCGGCGTGATCCTCCAGGTGACACCCCGCATCAACCCCGATGGCCAGGTCGATCTCGACATCCGGCAGGAGGTCAGCAATGTCGTGGAGGGCGCGCCCGATGCGATCAACCCGACCATCGCGCAGCGTGAGGTCGGGACATCAGTATCGGTGGCGAGCGGCCAGACCGTCATTCTCGGCGGCCTCATCTCCGACCGGCAGAGCGTCGGCAAATCGGGCGTTCCCGTGCTGCGCGACATCCCCCTGGTCGGCAACCTGTTCAGCGGCGTGAACAACACTGACCAGCGGACCGAGCTCGTGATCCTGATCACGCCGAAGGTGATCCGGAACGCCGTCGACGCGAAGGCCATCGCCGAAGAGTTCCGGGGGCGGATGCAGCTCTTCGGAGCTCCGCCACCGAAGAAGTAGCCTCATGCGGGCGGGCCAAGGCGCTGCGCGACGACGTCGCCCCTCGGCTGCGGTGGCCGGCTTCACTCTGATCGAGATGCTGATCGTGCTGGTGATCCTGGCCGCAGCGACAGGGGTGGTCGGCCTGGCTGTTCCCGAATGGCGCGCCCGGTCGGCCTTGCGCGAAGCCGGGGCCGGACTGGAACGGCTGCTGGCGCAGGCGCGCGACACCGCCCTGCGGCGGCAGGTCCCGGTGCTGGTCCGCTTCGATCCCGAGGATCGCCGCATTGGCATCCCGGTGCTGGGTCGCTGGCAAGCCGTGCCGGCCGGACTGGACCTGACGCTCACCGGGGCCGCGATAGAGCCGGACGGCGATACCCCTGCCCTTCTGTTCCTCGGCGATGGCTCGAGCAGCGGCGGGTTCCTGACCCTCAGCCGCGGCGAGCGGCGCCTGACCCTGCGCGTGGCCTGGCTGACCGGCGCCGTCCGCCAGGAGACCTCACCCTGACCAGGCCGCGCCGCCAGGCCGGCTTCACGCTGGTCGAGGTGCTGGTGGCCCTGGCAGTGCTCGGGAGTATCACCGCCACATCGCTGGCATTGCTGGTGTCCAGCCGTGACCGTGACTCCCGCGCCGCCACGCAGCTGCGGGCGGGCTTGGCCGCCGAAGCGATCCTGGAGCGGGTCGGACTGGATCTGTCGCTGACGCCGCGCAGCGTGTCGGGGCGGCTGAGCGACGGCAGCGCCTGGTCGCTCGCCATCGCTCCCTGGCGCGAGGAGGGGCTGCCGGAAGGACCCGGCCAGCCCGGGCTGCTGTCGGTCACAGTGCGGGTGGCGCCGAGACGCGGCCCCGCGGTCCAGCTCGTCACTCTCCGCGCTGGCGGGCTGCCGCCATGACCGGGCGGGGCTCTGAACGAGGCTTCACCTTGGTCGAGGTGCTGGTGGCGCTGGTGCTGGCCGGGCTCGTCGCGGCCGCCGCGGTCGGCTTGCCGAACCTATTCGCGCGCTTCGACCAGCAGTCACGGCGAGCAGAGGAGTTGCGCGACGGCGTCGCCGCGGCCGGCCGGCTGCTGCGCGCGCTGGCCGAGGGCGCGGTGCCGGACCTCTCGGCCGATGACAGCGCCGACCCAGCCGATGCGGGCCGGCTGACCCTGCTCTCCTGGGGGCCGCCGATCCTGGTCCTCGACCGGCCGGTTCCGTTGACACTGCGGGTGGTACAGTCGGGCGGCCGGGCCGCGCTGCGCCTGTCCTGGACCGATCCCGCCACGGGAGCAGCCCGTGAGGAGACGGTGCTGGACGGCGCCCGCTCGATCCGCCTGTCCTATTTCGCCGCTGGCGGCAATGGCGGCTGGCGGTCCGACTGGGCCCGCCCCTGGGCGTTGCCAGCGGCGGTGCTGCTGCGCGTCGATGCCCCGGAGATCGGCTCCCCGATCGACCTGATCGCCCGCACCCGCGCCCGGCTGCCGGAGGCCTGCCTGCTGCTGCCGCAGGAGCCGGCGTGCCGGCCGAAATAGCTCACCCGCCGCAGGTGATCGCCGCCGGCTCGCCGAGGTCGCGTTGCGACAGGATCCGGATCGTGGGCGTCCTTGCCGACAGCAGGATCACGGCCTCCCGCACGATGCGCGCGCCGCGGGGCGTGGCGGCCTCGGCCCGCAGCCGGTAGACCGGCTCCTCATCCGCCAGGAACCGCTGCAAATGGGCGAGCTGCGGATCGGTGGATGATGACGATGCGGGACGGGTCCGCAGCAGCTCGATATCCGCGCCGGTCAGCCCCGGGATCCGGCGCAGCTGCTCGTCCGCGAGGCCGGCGGCCGAGATGCCGCGGCTGCCGGTCAGCACCGTGAACCGGTCCTCGAACAGCCGCGCCACGGGCGTCAGCCGCTGGCAGGGCGGCAGCAGCGCCAGCACGCTCGGCAGCGGGGCCGGCTGCCGCTGCGCCGCCTCGACCTGCTGCAGCGCCTGTTGGCGCAGGCCCGGCTCGGCCGGCAGGCTGTCGAGCAGGGTCTGGATCAGCTCCAGCGACCCGGCGTTGAGGTCGGCCTTGCCGCTCTCGCGCAGGAAGGACAGGCGGATCTCCGCGCCGGCGAAGCGCCAGGGCACGGGCAACGGCGAGGCGGTGACGGCCTTCAGCAGCGGGTCGTCCTCGACCCGCAGCGCCTGGACGAGCCGGGCGATTCCGGCATCGGCGAGGCCGCGGGCCTTCGTCACCTCGACCAGGTCGGCGGTCGCGCCGACCCCACCGCGGCTGCGCTCGAGCAGCATCAGCGCCGCGGCGGCGATGACGCCGACGATCACCAGCACCAGGATCAACACAAAGCCGCGCTGGCCACGGTGGCGGCCATCGGCCGGGTCACGGGACGGGCCCGGCGCATCGCGCATGCCGGTCACACAGCCAGGTCGTTGATGCTGAGGATCGCCATCAGGATCGACATGACGATCCCGCCGACGGCAAGGCCCAGGACGATGATCAGGATCGGCTCCAAGAGGCCGACCAGCCGCTTGACCGACGATTCCAGCTCCTGCTCGTAGGCGTCCGCAACGTGACCGGCGGTCAGGTCGATCCGCCCGGTCTCCTCGCCCACCGTCAGCATCTGTACCGCGAACTCCGGAAACAGCCGGGTCTCGGCCAGCGGCAGCGACAGCCCCCTGCCCTGCCGCACGCCGGTGACCACGGTGTCGAGCGCTTCCGCCACCGCGCGGTTCGGCACCACGTCGCGCGACAGGACCAGTGCGTTCGGCAGGTCGACGCCGTTGCCGGCCAGCGTCGCCAACGTCCGGCAGAACCGCGCCGTCACCAGCGTGCGCAGCAGCGGCGCCACGACCGGCAGCCGCAGCAGCGCCCGGTCCCAGGCCAGGCGGGGGCCGGGCAGCGCCAAGGCCTGGCGCAGCAGCAGCACGCCGGCGACCGCGGCCAGCAGGATCAGCCAGCCCCAGCCCTGCAGGAAGCGGCCGAGCGCGACGACGATGGCGGTCGGTACCGGCAGCTCTGCCCCGGCATCGCGGAACACGGTCTCGAACTGCGGCACGACATAGGTCAGCAGCAGGGCGATCGAGCCGATCGCCACCAGCACCAGCAATACTGGATACAGCATCGCCGAGGTGACCGTGTCTCGGATCTTGTCCGACCGCTCGCGCAGCTCGGCCAGCCGGTCCAGCACCACGGCCAGCGTGCCGGACGTCTCGCCGGCCCGGACCATGTTGATGGCGATCCGGGGAAACACCGGGCCACAGGAGTCGAGGGCGGCGCTGAGGCTGTGGCCGGCGCGGACGCTGTCCAGGATCGGCTGCGCCAGCCGGCCGATCGTGCCGCCGCGCCGGCCGGGCGCGCCCGCGCTGCCGGCCCCCCCGGTACCTGCCATCGTCACCAAGGCCCGCTCCAGCGGCTGGCCGGCTGTGAGCAGGATGGCGAGCTGGCGGATGAAGGTGGTCACCTCCTTCGGCCGGACCCGGCCGAACAGGCGTTTGGCCCGCGGCCGGGCGCCCCGGACCGGGGTGGCCTCAAGCGGGAACTGGCCGAGCTGCTGCAGGTGCAGGATCACCGCCGCCTCGTCCGCGGCCTCGAGCTGGCCCTCGACCAGATTGCCGGCGTCGTCGGCGGCCTTGAAGGCAAAGAGGGGCATCGCCTATCCCTCCTCCGTCACGCGGCGCACTTCCTCCAGCGTCGTCTGGCCGGACAAGGCCCGGGCGATGCCGTCCTGGAACATCGTGCGCATGCCGGCGGCCGCCGCGATGCGGGTCAGCTCGGCGGTCGAGATCCGGTGGTGCAGCGCCTCGCGGATCTCGTCGGTCAGCTCGAAGAACTCGAAGATGCCGATCCGGCTGGTGTAGCCGATGCCGTCGCAGGCCGGGCAGCCGACGGCCCGGGACAGCGTGGCCTCGGCGTCGCCCGGCAGCCCCATCCGCCCCAGCTCCTCGGCCGAGGCGCGGTACGGGCTGCGGCAGGCGCCACAGAGCTGACGGACCAGGCGCTGGCCGATCACGCCCCGGATGGTCGAGGTCAGCAGATAGCCGTCGACCCCCATGTCCAGCAGCCGGTTGATCGACCCGGTGGCACTGTTGGTGTGCAAGGTCGACAGCACCAGATGGCCGGTCAGGGCGGCATGGACCGCGATGTTCGCGGTCTCGCCGTCGCGGATCTCGCCGACCATGATCACGTCCGGGTCGTGGCGCAGGCTGGACCGCAGCACCCGGGCGAAGTCCAGCCCGATCTGCGGCTGGACATTGGTCTGGTTGATGCCGGGGATCTGGTATTCGATCGGGTCCTCGACCGTGAGGATCTTCCGGCTCGGCTGGTTCAGGATGCGCAGCGCGGCGTAGAGAGTCGTCGTCTTGCCGCTGCCGGTCGGGCCGGTGACCAGGAGGATGCCGTGCGGATGCGCCAGATGCCGGCGGATCGCGACCTCCTCGGCCGTGGCCAGGCCGAGCTCGCCGAGATCGAGCGCCATGCCCTTGGTGTCGAGCAGGCGGATGACCACGGCCTCGCCATGCATCGTCGGCATGGTGGCGACGCGCATGTCGACCTTCTGGCCGCCGGCGGTAAAGCGGGCGCGGCCGTCCTGCGGCAGCCGGCGCTCGGCGATGTCGAGCCGCGCCAGGATCTTGATCCGGCTGATCAGCGCCGGCCCCAGCTTCGCCGGCGGCGCCTTCATGTCCTTCAAGAGGCCGTGGATGCGGTAGCGCAGCTTGAGCTGCTCGCGATAGGTCTCGAGATGGATGTCGGAGGCCTGCAGCCGCATCGCGTCGGCGATGATCTGGTTGACCAGCCGGATGACCGGCGCCTCTTGCGCCAGGTCCTTCAGTTGCTCGACATCGGGGTCGGCGGCGGCATCGGCCTCGATCTCGGCGCCGTCGGCGATCCGCTCGACGCTGGACCGGCCGCTCTCGTACCAGCGGGCGAAGACATCGGCGAAATCCTCCTCGGCCACGACCACCGGGGTGACCGGCCGGCCGAGCGCCATCGCCACCGCCCGCAGGGCGAAGCCGTCGCCGGGGTCGGCCATGGCCAGGACCACGCCGTCCGCGCCCTCGGCCAGCGGCAGCACCCGGGAATCCTTCAGGAAGCGGACCGGCAGTTGGTCGGCCAGCACCGGCTCGTCCGGGAAGTCGCCGCGCCCGGCGAGCGGCAGGCCGTACTGGAGCGACAGGGCATGGGCGTAGTCCCGGCCGGACACCAGCCCCAGCCGCGAGACCAGCACCGCCACCGGCTCGGACGACGCCCCCTCCAGTCGTGATAGCTTGGCGACGTCGTCAGGCCCGAGCTTGCCGAGCTCGACCAGGATGTCGACCAAGGACCTGACCTGATCCATTCCCCCACCCGCCGCGTCGCGGCGCCCCTTGGCCAATCACTCCGGCCGTGCCGCATGATCGCTCCGGCCGGCCGGCGGGACAATCGCGGCGTGGCGGTCAGTACGGGCTCGGCAATCCCATCTGGCCCTCCTCCGCCTTCGGCCGCGGGGCGAACAGCACATGCTTGGCGTCGCCGGCCGGGCTGGTCAGGCGCACCGCGGTCGGGGTGATGGCGTCGACATGCCAGCCGCCGGCGTCGTCGCCCTGGTGGGCGATCACCACCGGGCCGCCGGCCTTCGGCTTCAGCAGGATGAACGGCCCCTCCGCCCGTTGCACGATGCCGACCAGCACGAACTCCGTCCGCTCCACCGGCGGCGCCACCGGCTCGGGCATCGCGTCCGGCACCGGGGCGGGCGCCGGCTCGGCGACAGGCTCGGGCGGCGGTGGGCGCCGGGTGGCGGCGAAGAGCGGCCGGCCCGTGGTCTCGGTCAGGGTCTCCAGCGGGGCCAGGCGCGCCGGCTCGGAGTCGACGGCCGGCAGCGAGCCCGCGGGATCCGGCGGGGCCGAATCTCGCGCAGCGGCACGCTCCACCGCGGCGGCCGGTACCGCGACCGCGCCGACGACCAGGACGATCCAGGTCAGGGGACTCCAGGACCTCACATCGCGCCTCCCGCCCCCGACCGGTAGCCGTAGATGTCGAGATTGACCGAGAGCACGGGATCCGCGGCCTCGCGGTCCTCAGTCCGGATCTGCAGCGCGTCGACGAACAGGCTCGGCTGCCCGGCCTCGAGCGCGTAGAGGATGCGCTGCAGCGGCCCGATGCGGGTCGACAGCGACACCCGCAGCCCGATGCGCTGATACGCCCCCTCGGCCCGCGCCGGCAGCACCAGCATGTTGTCGATCTGCGCCTCGGACTGGGCGGCGACCTCGCCGACCAGGCGCTGCAGTTCGGCGCCGCTGATCGCGGCGCTGGCACCGCCGAGGAAATGCTCGCCCCGCCCGAGCCCGGCCTTGAGCGCATCCCGCCGGGCCGTGAGGTCCGGCCGCGCCGCTGCGACCGCCTCGAACCGCGACGCGGTGTCGGCCAGCACCGCCGCCTCGGCATCGGCCCGCCACAGGCCGGAGAGCATGACGCCGAGCCCGGCCAGCGGGATCGCGACCAGGGCGATCAGCAAAGCGAGGGCCAGCCAGCGGGTGGGGAGGCGGAGCGATCCCATGGTCAGGGCTCCAGCCGCGGCTGGATGCGGGCGCCGACGCTGAACCGGTCGCGCCCGGTCTCGCGATCGCGCGTGCTCGGGGCCAGGAAGCGGGCGTCGGCGAACCGGCCCGAGCCTTCGAAGACCCCGATCAGGGCGGAGGCGTCGGCGGCGCTGCCGCCGGCCCGCAACGATGCATCCGAGATCGACAGGTCAGAGAGCCAGACATCGTCGGGCAGCAGCCGGCTGACCGATTCGAGCACGATCGAGGCGGCTGGGACGGTGCGGCGCTTGTCGGCGATGAAGCGCCGGCTGTCGGACAGCTCGGCGATCTCCTGCCGCAGCTGCCGCACCTCCTCCGCCGCCGGCCGCGCCGACGCGACCCGGCCCTGCAGCGCCGCGATCTCCTGGCCGCGCTGCCAGCCCTGCCAGCCGATCCACCCGCCGGTGCCGACCACCGCCACGGCGAACAGCGCGGCGATGGCCAGCGCCGCGCGCCGCAGCCGGCGACGCCCCGTGGCAGCGCGGTCCTCCCCGGGCGGCAGCAGGATGCGCTTGCCGCCGGGACCGTCCAACTCTACCGCCGCGATCAGCACGTCGAGGCCAGCCAGGGCGCGCCGGGCCGGCTCAACCGCGGCGTCCGGCACCACGGTCAGCTCGGCCTCGATCTTGCGCCCGCCCTCGACGCGGTGCAGTACCTGGGCGGCAAGCCACACCCGGTCGCCCGGCCAGGGCATCAGCCGGTCCATCTCCCGGCGCAGGAGATGCGGTAGGGACGACGTCGCCGTCGTGGGAAGCGTGAGCTCACGGGACAGGCCGGCCTCGGGCGGCAGGTGCAAGACGACCGGACTCCGCCGGTTCCGCACAGCCCAGTCGGCCAGGTTCTGGACCCTGGCTCCGACTTCCACCACCCAGCCATGGCCGGTTGGCTTGGCAACCGGCAAATGGTGGCGCGGGCCGACCGTCCCCGTCAGCCGCTCGGGCAGGAAACCCTCCAACTCGCCGAACCACCAGGAGAGGAAGCGGCCCAAAGTTCGGCGGATCAGGCGGAAGGGCGAGGGCTGCATCATAATTTGGCTCTTAAGAACTGCGCGCATTGGCGCGAACGCCGCGCCCTCCCCCATAGAAGTCGCATGATGACACAAGTGTTTAGGGCCATCGCCGATGCCGACGAAGCGTGGACGAACCGTTAACAGTCCTGTGTCACCGGAACTCTTCCGCCACTGAGCGGGAGACAAGCTATCTGGCTACTCCCCATAAAGTCGAAGCAACTCAGATCGCGCCTCTTCAAGAGCATTCCCGTATTCGTTCGAAAATAATACGCCGATCTGCTTCTGGAGCTTGCCCTCAAGGCGCCACAACGCCCTTGTTTCCGCGGGGTGCTCCGTAGGAAGGCTCTGAGCGGCGTCGGTTCGAGCAAGCCACTCAAACAACACCAACGCTTCAGCTGGACTGAGCGTGATAGTAATGTCTTTCTGTTCCATGATTCATCCTACCAGAGAATACCATGAGTTAGCACGTCATTAAGCTGCCTTGGGCCGAGTGTAAACCCGGTCACAAAATTTCCGGCCGGACCTTCTACGACATTTAGGCCCGTTGATGGATCCACGTGATGCGCAAAACCTGGCTGACCTCTGTACTTTCCTTCGATTCTTTGTACGCCCGGACTATTTATAAACGCCGTCACCTTTTCTTCCAGTTCTGCCGCCTTCGTGGAATTCCAATTGCCATCGAGCCCGAAATCTTTTTTATGTTCTGAAAATGCCTTCTGCACCGATCTTCTCTCAAATGATAGCACTTTTCCCGTGACAGGCGTTGCTGCAGCGCCGAGACTCCGCGGCACATTTGCTACTGAACCTCCCAACCAGCCGCCTGAGACGCTTCCGGCCTCATTGACAGCGGCCTTCCCTAAGAGGCGGCCACCCAATCTGAGGCCTCCGAGAACGAGTCCTCCACCAATGAAGTCCGTTGGAGACATCGTTGATTCTGCCGCGCCGCTTCGAAACAGGCGATCAGCCGCGTCTCGTCGCTCCTGCTCAGCTCTCTGCCGTTCAGCTTCTGCTTCCATAGCTGCTTGTGCTTGGAGCCCCGCGGCATCTCCACTCGGCATACGATCCGCGGCATCAGCTGCGGCGGCCCACTGATGTCCGTTCGGATCACTACCGTTGATGGGATCATTGGATGCATACGCATACCGGTTGGTCCCCACCCCCGGATTGTTCGGATCCCACCAATCCGGCGAGATGAAGCGGCCGATCTCGGGGTCGTAGTAGCGGGCGTTGAGGTAGACCAGGCCCACCTCGGGGTCCTCACGCTCGCCGATGTAGCCCTTCGTCTCCTTGGTTTCCGAGAAGTCCGGCAGCGTCTGCGCCCGGTCGCCATAGGGCGAGTAGGTCGACCACTCCTCGAACCAGCCGGCGCTGTCGGTCACCACCCGGATCGAGTCCAGCCCGTCCCGGTGCAGGTAATAAGTTACCGACCCCGCGCCGTCGCCCACCCGCTTCACATCCGCATGCGGGTACTTCGTCCACTCGACCGACGTGCTCCACGCCGTCCCGGTGCAGGCCAGACCCACCTTCCGCTCGATATCGGGGCCGAAGGAGTAGATCTTCGTGACCAGATCCGTTGGCGGGCAGGACGTGTTCGCCGGCGGCGGCGTGCTCTTCATCCATCGCGTCCCGTCCGGGCCGTAATAGAACCGCGTCGTCCTGCCTCCCGTGGTTACCTCTTCGGGGCGGTTTTCTCCGTCCCATTTGATCTCCCGAGCGCGACCCCTGGTCATGTTCCCGGCATCGTCGTAGCGCAGGAGCGATTGCTCCGAGCAACTCGTGGCGTTGCGGATGCAGGTCGGCGTGTGCGGCCGCGGGCCCGTCGGCGCCGGGTATTCGTACCAACCGACATTGGACTGCATCGTCATGTTGCCGGCCAGGTCGTAGGTGAAGCTCTTGCTCCGCCCCGTATCGTCGGCGTTGTTCGCCGTGATCAGCCGGAACAGCCCGTCATAGCCGTAGCTCCAGTGCTCGGGCTGCCGCACCGTGATGGTCGCCGCCTTCATCAGGCCGAGCACCGCATCGTAGGTGTACCAGGCCTTCATCCGGGCCTGGTCCTCCGCCGGCCCGACCGTGGTGAAGCGCCGCAGCAGCCAGCCCCGCTCCGGGTCGTAATCGTCGAGCGTGGTCACGTTGTTGGCATAGCGCCGCACCGTCGGCCTGCCCGCCGCGTCGTAGGCGATCCCCAGGATCAGGTCCGGGATCGACTTCAGCCGCCCCGCACCGTCATAGGTGAACGGGCTGCCGGCGTCGCCGTATTGGCCGACCACGTCGCCATCCGGGTATTTCCGGCCCAGAACGCGACCGCCGCGGTCGTACGCCGTAGAGGCCGTGAGGGTCCCGCCCGGATCCGGCTGGCTGCAGTTCGTCGTCGTGTCCGCGCCCGTCTGCCACACCGTCCAACGTTGATTCACCAGCCGGCCCGCCACGTCGTAGTCGGTGCACAGGCGGCCGAACCCGTTCACCTGCCGCACCAATTGCCCTCGGTTGGCAGTGCCTGCCGGACCGCCATCATAGAAGTAGTCCGTCACCTCGCCACCGTCGGTCGGCTGCTCCTTCAGCCGCACCCGCTTGCGCGTCACCCGGCTCAGGGCGTCGTAAGCGAAGCTGGTCACCGTCTTCCGCGCATCGGTCTGCTGCACCAGCCGATCGGCGATGTCGTACCGGTAGGTCGAGGCGCCGAGATCCGGGTCCGACACCGAGATCCGCCGCCCCAGCGTGTCGTAGCCGTAGCGCCAGGTCGCTCCCGCCCATCCGGACTCCGTCGGATGCGGGTCCGTGACCAACACCAGCTGATCCGCGGCATCCCAGGTCAGTATTGTCGGGGCGACTGTGCCATTGTCCTTCCATTGCTCGCCCGCCCGTACCCGGCCGAAGGCGTCGTAGCGCGTGGCCGAAATCTTTCGCCCCGTCGGGTCGTACACCGCCTCCCAGCGGTAGTCGAACGGGTCCGAGGTGAAGTTGGCGCCGTATTCCGTGCGATAGGTCTGCCCGTCCGGCAGGATCTTCTGCACCTGCCGGTCCAACGCATCGAAACGATAGCTTGTCCGAGGTGCAGGGTCCCCGGGGTAATACGGCACCGTCTCGGCGATCAGATTGCCGCGAGCATCATACTCCTTGCCGACGACGATGATGATCTTGGACTCGGTGCCGTCGGGGGCCGTGGTGTAGGTGTGCCGGATGCGGCCGAAGCCGTCGAACTGCTGCTGTGCGCCGACATAGATGCCCCAGGCCGGACCCGGCATCCGGACTTCCACCTTCTGAGTTACCGGGTCGCCGATGCCCAGGTACAGCCATTTCTGATAGTCGTCGCCCGGCTTGTCGACCTGGGTCGCGCGGCACAGCGCGTCATAGGTCCAGGTCGAGACCTGCCCGTTCACATCGGTCGTGGTCTGCGGTTTCAGGCACACCGGGTCAATGCTGGCCCGGGTGACATGGTCCTGCGAAGAGGCCGCATCCCCCACCCGCTTCACCACCTGCGCCGGATAGAGATGGAAGACGGGGTCGTAGGTGGTATCGGTGCGGATCTCCTGGGGACCGACCGTCATGGCCTCCGCCGTCCGGTTGCCCCAGCCGTCATAGGCGAAACGCCGCCGTACCCAGCCCTCGGTGCCGGACGGCTGGCGCAGCCAGCGCAACTCCGACGTCATGTCGCCCTTTGCGGGCGGGGCCCAGTAGTCGGTCGCGCCGTCATACAGGAACAGCGTCTGGCGCAGCTGTGTGCCGCCGGCGGCCTGCAGCTTCCTGGATGCCGGCAGGCTGACGATGTATCGCTCCTTGTTGGGATAGTAGCCGGTCAGGGTGACCCGGTCGTCGGCGCCTGCTGCCGAATTGCCGGGATCGGACAGCCCTTGTTCCACCAGACGCGTGACGTTGCCCCAGATGTCGAAGCTCCGTTCGGTCCGGCTGGTGTGGCGGGCGCCGCTCGCCACCACCAGATCGGTCGCGCTCGCTGTGTTCCACGACCGGTAGGGCACCGTGTTCCGTTCGGCGTAGCCCTCGCGCTCCTCGCGCAGCACCGCCGTATAGCCGTTGGGCCCGGCGTGATAGCGGATCCGTTGCGGCTTGCCCGCCGACGCCAGGCTCTGCCTGAACTCATATTGGATGCCGGGGGCCGGCCCCGTTTCGCCCGCAGGCCGCGTGACAAAGACATTGGCAAAACCCAGGAACCGCCTTTCCGCCGCATGCCACACCCCGCCGCGGTAGCGGAAGCGCGTCGTGGCATGCCCGCTGACGCCGTCCGTCCGCGTCACCCAGGTGACGACCTGCAGCACGAAGGGCAGATTCGTGTTGCCATAGTCCGTGGACGGCCTGTAGCCGATCGCGCTCCGCGCGCCGATCGGGGTTTGGGTCCAGCTCAACAGGTCCGGCGTCACGCCTGACGAGTACTTGATCGAGAACCCGTCGTCCATTACTTGGAAGATGTCGGCCTTGCCGTCGCCGTTGAAGTCCGCGACACCCTTGATCTTGTCCAGGTCCACCGGGACCTGCACCCAGCTGCCACCCTCCCGCGACAGCATGATCCGCGCGGTCTTCGAGCCGTCGAGCGGGTCGTTCGGGTTCTTCATCAGCCCGGCCATCAGGATGTCGCTGCGGCCGTCTCCGTCGAAATCCCCGGCGAACAGGCTGCAACCCTTTTGGTCGATCTGGCTGCACCGGCCGCCGGCGTCGACCGTCGCCTGATGAACCAGCCGCCCGCCGGCCGACAGATAGACCCGGAACTGCGTCGTCGAGCCCTGGGCGATCATCTGGGCGAAGTCCGAGGCCCCGTCCCCGTTGATGTCCCCGATCGCATAGCTCGCCGGCTGCCGGCCGAACCCGTTTGGCAGCACGTCGTTCGACACTTCCTGTAGATTGAACCGGCTGCCGTCGCGGCGCTCGTACAGCCGGTAGTCCGGGTTGTAGGTTCCAGGCGCCCCGTCCGTCCCGGCCAGGATGTCCTCCCGGCCGTTCCCGTTCAGATCCAGCGACGCCACCATGGCGTGATTGTCCGGGATGTCGCCGCCGTAGCCCGTCGACGGAAAGCCGCTGCCGGACCAGAAATAGACCTTCTTCTTCACGAACGGGTAAACCGGGTTGTTCCGGCCCGTGACGAAGAACTCCACTCGCCCGTCGCCGTCGATGTCGGCCAGAGCCACGTCTTTGCCCGACACCCGGTCCCATGGGTCGCAGCTGCCGTCCCGATCGCACGGCCGTTCCGGATCGGCGATCCCGAATTGGTATTCCCTCCAGTTCGGCGCCGACCCGTCCCAGCCCGACAGCCACACGGTGATGGTGCGGCCCGCCACATGGGCGATGTCCGCCTTGCCGTCGCCGTTGAAGTCGCCGGTGCGGAAGCTGTAGTCGGCCTCCCGTCCGTCTTCTTCCGCTCCGGGATCGCAGCGTCGCTCGTCGCTCGGCACCGTCGCCCCGACCAGGCCGTTGCCGGGCAGAGACCGCCACAACAATAGCGAGCACCGCTTGGCGTAGAGCGGATCCTCATGCCCCCCTCCGATCTGGACTTGGCGCGTCCGCACCAGCAGCACGTCCTGCCGCCCGTCGCCGTCGAAATCCGCATAGATCAGGGCCTGATCGTCCGTCCGGCCGACGTTGTGGGTCGGCCCCGAGAGCGACGCGTCGGACACCATGCTCTGGGTGTATCGGAACACCCAGGGCGGCAATGATGTGCCCTGTATCGTGCCATCCGGCTGCACACGGAAATCCCGGCCGAACTGCCGCACCTCGGCCAGCAGCGGCAGGCCGGTCGTGCTGCTGGTCTGGTATTTCAGCTGATACGCCCGCTGCGGCTGGCCGCCGACGGACACCTCGACCCGCCACAGCCTTGCGTCCAGCCGCGCCAGCCCGCTGCCGGACGCCCGGGTCCGCAGCATGGAGGGAGAATGATACCGCCCGAACGTCACGGTCACGCCGTTGTAGTCGATCGAGTTCGGCCAGCAGACCGGCGCCACCGAGCACCAGTACCGGTAGGTGACGGTGTTGCCATGCGTGTCGATGACCCGGGTCAGCAGCCAGCGATAGCGGTTCTGCGCCACCCAGTCCTTGTCCCCCGGGACCGCATTGGCGGCGACGGCCTGCGCCTCCACTGGGACCGCGGCCCCGGCCTCGGTCCCGGGCACCTCCTCCGGGTCACCGGCCGGCTCGATCATCGGATCGGCTGCCTCGGCGTCCTGGGTCTCGTCGAACGACCAGGTATCCTCGGCGGCGGGAGGCTCATCCGACACCAGCTCCAGCTCCGGGTCCGGCTCGCCGCTTTCTCCCGTATCCGGCGGCAAGCTTGGCCCGGCCTCGAGGCCCGCATCTGGATCCGCCTCCTCCCCGGCCGGCGCCTCGGACGTGCCATTCAACGCCGCGCTCGCCTCGACGCCCGCGGCCGAGGCAGCAGCGGGCACCGAGGCGGCCGCAGGCGCCGCGCCGGCGGCCGCGATCGCCTGCACCAGCCGGAATTCCGACACCGTCCCGTCCGGATCCAGGACCAGCCACCGGTTGTTGGCCTCGTCGAAGGTGATCTTCCGGTAGCTCTCAATCCGCGTCGTGTGCGTGCCGCCGGCGGCGCAGCTCGCCGTGTTCAGCCGAGTGGCGTCCGACAGCGTGCTGCAGGACACCAGCTCTTGCCCGTCCAGCGCGTACACGTCGGTGCCTTCGAGATTGGCCACGCCCCTGCGCGGCGACATCCGCACGATGTCCGGGACCCCGCCGAGCCTCCAGCCGGTCCCGACGAAGCCGGCATACAGCGCGCCCGACTTCTGGCCCAGGCTCGAATCGTAAACCAGCTTCAGCTTCGGCTCGAGGCCACGGAACGCCGGGACCTCGATCGGAACCACGGTCGTGTAGCTGCCGTTATAAGACGCCGGCGGCGGTTCGTTGGCCAAGGCCGGCAGCGACAGCTGCTGCGTCACCGGGTCGTCCGATGGGGTGGCGGCGGCTGCGGCGACATCGGTCGCGGCGCTGCTCTCGGGCTCGGCCACGGCCTCTGGCGTACCATCGGGGGACTCGGTCTCAGGCGCCGCAGATGTGTCTGCTTCGCCGGCCTCGCCGGTTGGAACCAGGGTTTCCGGCCCGACCGTGTCAGGGAGAGGGGCGGACTCCTGGGCACGGGCCGATGGCAGCCCTGTCAGGGCGGCCAACACCAGCATCGACACCGAGACCGCACGCACCAAGCCGCCCGCCGGGCGCACGACAGCACCCGATCCGAACCGAACGTCCGCCCGCATCATGTCTCTCCCCCACCACGCGCTCCCCGGTCTCGTCTTCCCTCCGGCGTCACCCGCTCTCAGGGCGGGCTTGGACCAAAGGCGACTCGACTCCACGCGCCACTCCAGCAAGACAGGATTCCCATTCCTGCGCAAGACCCAAACGAAGCGAGACGATTTTTAGCCGATGTTTCGGCAAATGACCGGAGCGGGACGGCGCCTCCACCATGGGTCGCGGGGTGTCACCGAAGGTCAGCGCGTCAGCGTCGCGCGGCCCTCCTCGGGTTTGAGCTCGCGGCCCACCAGCTGCGGACGCGCCTCCAGGTTCAGCGCCGGCGATGTGGCAGGAACGACGATGGCCCCGGCATGCGATAGCGAGCTCGATCCAACTTGGAGTCTCGGCCTGTGCTGGCACTGGCGTTCGGCCCGCCCCTGTCCGCCGTAGCGGCAAGTGTCGGCGACACCAGCCCTTCGCCGCCCGTAACATTCTTTCCAATGCGCGATAACCGCCCCTATCGGGCGCAGCCCATACCGCATTGACATGGAGGGTGTGGTACAGCGCGCGACGTGCGCTACTCGTGCACTGGCCTCGGCGCTAGGAGCAGGCTTAGCCTTCCCATGACTGCTCTGCTGAACGAAGAAAGCCCCGCCTTTTCGGGGCGGGGCTCTGGATCAGACCTCGATTTGGATCGAGTTATAACAAAGGTGGTTGCGGGGACAGGATTTGAACCTGTGACCTTCAGGTTATGAGCCTGACGAGCTACCGGGCTGCTCCACCCCGCGGGGGTGGTGTGAGGACGTTGGGGAGAGATGCGAAGGGGGTGCGATGGGCGAGTGGGTTTCGTGGACCTGGC
>NZ_NHON01000059.1 GCF_002195995.1 Inquilinus limosus | reverse complement strand
ATGCCGATCGCGGCGAAGCCGGCGGCCCGCGCCCGCGGCCCGGCGCGGATCCGGCCACGGCCGCCGCGCTGCAGCAGCCCGTGCGCCGCCAGCGGCCCCAGCAGATCGTGCAGCGAGGAGCGCGGCATCGCCACCGCCTCCAGCAGGTCGGCGATGCCGGCCTCGCCGCCATGCGCCTTGAGCCAGACCAAAATGTCGAGCGTGCGCAGGATCGACCGGGCGCCGCCATCCGCCGCCGCCCCCTTGCCCACCACGAAGGTGGTGGGGTCGTAATCCTCGCCCATGCCGTGGCCGAGGATCAGGCTGGGCGGCCGGTCCCAGCGCACATGGTCCTCGACGAACACATCGGCGCGGACCGACGCCGTCTCCCACCCCCGGCTGATCACCAGCGGCGTGTGCACCTCGATCCGCCGCGGCAGGGTGCGGCCGGCCAGGATGTCGAGCGCGGCCTCGACCGCGCGGATGCCCATGGCCGGCGGGAAGTCCATCGCCGCCAGCTTCACCCCGTGCAGGATCGCCAGCTGGTAGACCGCGTTCTGGTCGCCGCCGGTGTGCGGCGGCACCCTGCCGTCATATCCGGCATCGACCCAGGCCTGGATCGACCCGGCGCCATGCAGGCCGCTGTCGCACCAGACGCCGTCGATGGCGTCGCCCCAGCGCTCGATCAGCCCGGCCATGGCGCGGCGGCCGGCCGGGACCGTCATCTCGGTGTGCACGGTGTCGAGGATGCGGATGCCCGGCGCCAGGGCGAACACCTCGCGCGCCGCCCGGGCCCGGCGCAGCAGCGGCCCGATCTCCGGGTCGCCGACCATCAACACCACCGCACCGCGGCCGCCCAGCGTCTCGACCAGCCATTGCGCCGGCAACCGGCCGATCGCGGTGTCCGGCCCCGCCACTTGCACCACGGAATGCGACGCGTCGCCCAGCAGCCGGTCGACCATCACGGCCGGCAGC
The DNA here is from genome assembly GCF_002195995.1 of Inquilinus limosus. GTDB lineage: Bacteria > Pseudomonadota > Alphaproteobacteria > DSM-16000 > Inquilinaceae > Inquilinus > Inquilinus limosus_C. The sequence goes on along the minus strand of NZ_NHON01000059.1, from coordinate 37,532 downwards.
CCGGCGGCGCGGGCCCGGGCCAGGGGCGGCAGCAGCGCCTCGGTCTCCAGCGGGCTGACGATCAGCGCGTCGACGCCCATGGCCAGGAAGGCGTCGATGTCGCGGGCCTGGGCCGCGGGATCGTCATCGGCATGGGCGATGCGCAGCGCGGCGATGCGCTCGGCCTGCTCGGCCGCGGCGAACTGCACGCCATGCAGCAGCCCCTGGCGCCAGAGATTGGCGCGCGAGCCGTTGGAGAAGCCGAAGACATAGGGCGGCGGCCGGGCGAAGGGGGCCGCATCGACCAACTCGGTGAAGCCGGGATTCCACAGGAAGGAGCGCGCCGGGCCGGACATGCCCTGCAGCCGCGGCCGGGATGGCGCGGCCGACTGCGCCGCATCGGCCTCCAGCGCCACCGCCAGATCGAACCAGGCGGCGCCGAGGCGGACGGTGCCGCGCCGCGGCGCCTCCAGCCAGCCGGCGGCCAGCATCGGCCGCAGCACGGCGTAGAGGCTGGAGCGTGGCACGGCCAGGCCCTCGGCCAGGGCGGCGACCGAAACTCCGCCAGGGGCGTCGATCAGCCGGTCGACGACCCCGAGCAGGATCTCCACGCCCGACTGGTGGACACCCGCCACCGCGTCACTCGGCGGCGGCTGCCCGCACCGCGCGACGCGGCGAGAGGCGGTGCAGGCCCCCGTCCTTCATCACCATGCGGATGGCGCCGTGATCGTGGATCAGGCTGATGTCCTTGAGCGGGTCGCCATCGACCAGGATCAGGTCGGCCAGGAAGCCCTCGCGCACCTGGCCCAGCCGGTCGCCCATGCCCATCAGCTCGCCGCCGATCCGGGTGGCGCATTGCAGCGCCTCGGACGGGGTGTAGCCGAACAGCTTGACGAAATGCTCGACGTCGCGGGCGTTGGTGCCCTGCGGCGTCCAGGCGAAGCCGTAATCGCCGCCGATGACGACGCGGATGCCGCGCTTGCGCATCTCGGCATAGGTACGCTGGCTGGCCTCCATGCACAGATGCATGCCCAGCTTGCGCGCCTTGGCCTCGTCGATGCCCCAGGGCCCGGCCTCGTGGATGGTGTTGTAGATCAGGCCGATGGCGGGGCCGACGAAGACCTGGTCCTTCTTCGCCTCCAGCATGTCCAGCGCCTCGGTGTCGGCCTGCTCGCAATGGTAGATCACGTCGACCCCGGCGCGGATGGCGCGCTTCACCGCCTCGCTGGCCCGGGCGTGGCAGTTCACCCGCCGGCCGAAATCATGCGCGGTCTCGACCGCGGCGGAGACCTCGGCCTGGGACATCACCGTCATGCCGCCCTTGGCCGGATCGACGAAATCGTCGCCGGAGATGTTGATCTTGATGTTGTCGACATCCTCGCGGATGCAGATGCGGACGGCGCGGCGCACCTCCTCCGGCCCGTCGCAGACCATGCCGAAGCTGGCGCGGGCCAGGTGCAGCCGGGTCTCGTCGCCGAGGCCGCCGGTGACCGTGATCTCCGGGCTCGCCGCCTTGATCCGGGGTCCTTTCAGCCGGCCCTGATTGACCTTGTCGCGGATCACCACGTCCAGCCGGGTCTTGGCGGCGGCGGCCGAATAGCAGCTGGTGAAGCCGTGGTCGAGCAGCAGCTCGGCGTTCCACATCGTCTCCAGCACATGCTCCTCGACGGGCACGTCGCCGAGATCGGTGTTCCGCGCGGCACCGCAGAAGGACAGATGGGCGTGGCCCTCGACCAGCCCCGGCAGCAGCGTGGCGCCGCCGCCATCGACCGCCTCGCAGCCGCCGGCATCCAGCCGCTCGGAGGCCGGGGCCACGGCCTGGATGCGGTCGCCGCGGACCACGACCTGGCCCGGATACGGGTCGCGGCCGCTGCCGTCCCAGATCATCGCGCCGGTGATGTGAGTGTCGCCCATGGGATCCTCCGCTCTCTGCTTGGGGTGGGCACTAGACCCACCCCGCGTCGTATCCGAGGCCTGTTCGAGAATGCGCTGGTGCGAGTCGGCTGGTGGTGGTTTCGAGAACCGGAGCGCAGCGGACGTTAAGTCCGTGAGCACCGGAAGCGGAGAAACCGCCATCAGACGGCCGCACCAGTAGCATTATCGGATCGGCCTCATTTGCCGATCCATCGTTGCGGATAGTCCGGCATCCCCTCGCAGCCGCACATCGCGTAGTGCAGCGGCGGCATCTTGTCGTTGACGTATTTGTCGAGGTTTTCCGCCGTGATCGTCGGCTGCGGCAGCGACCAGGCCGGGCCCGGCACCGCCTCGCCCTTCAGCACCCGCACGGCGGCGATCACCGCGGTGCGCCACTGATAGGTCGGATAGGTCGGCGCCACCGCCTTCATGCCCGACTGCTTCCATTTCTGCAGGAAGTCCTGCTGGTCCTCGCCGGTGACGATGGGCACGTCCATGCCCTGGTCCTCGAACGCCTCGATCGCGGCGACGCTGGTGGCGCCGGCATCCATCCACACGGCGTCGAGCTTGCCGACCCGGGTCAGCGTGTCCTCGACGATCGACTTGGTCTTGGCCCGGTCGCCGTCGGTGAATTCGGCGCCCACCACCTCGATGCCCTTCTCGTCGAAGATCCGCTTGGCCGCGGCCCAGCGATTCTCCAGCACGTCGACGCCGGGCAGGATGCGCAGCGCCAGCACCTTGCCGCCCTTCGGCACGTTGGCGGCGATGTATTCCGCCGCGGCGATGCCGAAGGCGTAGCCGCCGATCGGCTTGACCACCGTGACCGGGCAGTCGGTCAGCACGCCGCGGTCGAACACGATCACCGGCACCTGCTTGCACGCCTCCTCCACCGCCGGGGTCAGCGCCGCGGTGGTGTTGGGCGACACGATCAGCGCGTCGCAATTGCCGCTGGCCAGCATCGCCTTGATGTCCGAGATCTGCTTGTCGTCCTTGCCTTCGGCATCGGCCACGGTGAAGGAGGCGATGTCCGCCTTGTGGACGTCGACCTCGGCCTGCATGGTGGTGAAGCCGACGACCCGCCAGGGATTGCCGACCCCGGCGTTGGAGAAGCACAGCTTGTACGGCCCGGGCTTCTTGTACTTGGCGGTGTCGACCATCTGGCTGCCGTAGTGCTGCTCCCACGGCTTGTCGGCCGGGCCCTCCGCCTTGGCCGACATAAGGGCCCGCTGGGCCTCGAACTCCTTGGGGTCGTCGAAGCTCTGCGCCTGGACCGCGCCGGCCGCCAGGGCCAGCACAGCGGCGGTGCCGATCATCATCCCGATACGCATTGGCGTTCCTCCCTCGTCGTTTGGCTTTGTGCTTGGATGGTCGTCGCGAAGCCGGTCCGGTCAGGCACCTCCCCTCCGCCGCCGCCAGACGCTCCAGCCCACGGCGACGATCAGGATCAGCCCCTGGGCCGCGTCGCGCAGCGGCTTGGGCAGGCCGATCAGGTTGAGCAGGGTGAACAGGGCGGACAGGCTGAGCGCCCCGGCCACGGCGCCGGGCACCGTGCCGCGGCCGCCCAGCAGCTGGGCGCCGCCGATGACGATAGCGGCGATGGCCTGCAGCTCGTAGCCGTCGCCGACATTGGTCGACACTCCGGCGAAGCCGCCCAGCAGGATGCCGGCGGTGACGGCCGACAGGGCCGAGACGACGAAGGCGATGGTGCGCACCAGCCGCACCCGCGTGCCCGCCAGCTCCGCCGCCCGGGGATTGTCGCCGACGGCCAGCAGCAGCCGGCCCAGCACGGTGCCGTGCATCAGCCACCACAGCAGCGCCACCGCGACGATGGCGACCACGACGGCCAGCGGCAGCAGGTCGATCCCCGGCAGGCCGCGCCAGGTCAGCCGGCCGAAATCGCGGAAATTGTCGGGCAGGTAGCCCTGCGGCGACCCGCCGGACCAGGCCAGCGCGATGCCCTTCAGGGCCAGCAGCATGCCGAGCGTGGTGATGATCGACGGCACCTTGAGCCAGGACACGACCAGCCCGTTGAACAGGCCGACGGCGAGGCCGATGCCGTAGACCAGCGCGATCACCCACCAGCTCTGCGCCGGGTCGCCCTGGATCAGCAGCGACGACGCCATCACCACCAGGGTGATCAGCGACCCGACCGACAGGTCGAAGCCGCCGGTGACGATGACGAAGAGCTGGCCCGCGGCCAGGATCGCCAGCGGCGCCGCCCGGCGCAGGAAGTTCATGTAGCCCTGCGGCTCCAGGAAGGCCGGGCTGGCGATGGCGATCGCGACCAGCAGCGCGATCAGCACCCACCAGGTCGGGCGGATCGCGGCCAGGCGGCGCAGCGGCGACGGCAGGGTCTTGGTCATCGGGCGCGGCTCGGTGGTCTCGATCATGCCACATGCCCCCGCGTCCGGTAGGCATAGACCGCGACCGCGGCGATGACGATGCCGCCGCGCAGCACCTGCTTCACGAAGGCGTCGATGCCGACCATGGTGAAGACGGCGTCGAGCGTGCCGAACAGGATCACCCCGGCCAGCGTGCCCCAGACGCCGCCGCGGCCGCCGGCCAGGATGGTGCCGCCGATCACCACCACGGCGATGGATTCGAGATCGTAGAGGCCGTCGCGCCCGACCCAGGGGGCGCCGGAGCGCAGGCGGCTGGCGAGGTACAGCCCGGTCAGCCCGGCGCCGAGGCTGCAGATCACATGCGCCGCCAGCGTCACCCGATGGGTGCGGATGCCGGCCAGGCGCGCCCCGTCCGGATGGCCGCCGGTGGCGTAGAGATGGGCGCCGAAGCGGGTCGAGCGCAGCACGAAGGCGGCGCAGCCGGTCAGCACGAACAGGCCGATCACCGGATAGGGCACCGGCCCGACCTGGCCGTAAGCCAAGACCTGGAAGCTCTCCGGCACCGCCCCCGCAAAATTCTGGAAGGAAGCGCTGAGCAGCCCCTGCAGCACCAGCCCGACGCCGAGCGTGGCGATCAGCGGGTTGATCTCCAGCCGCGTCACCAGCAGGCCGTTAACCGCCCCGACCAGGGCCGAGATGGCCAGCACCGCCGCCACCGCCGGCAGCATCATCGCCGGGTCGCCCTGCATCATCCAGGACGCCATGACGGCGGCGACGCTGACCAGGTTGGCGACGGACAGGTCGATCGACCGCGCCAGGATGACGAAGGTCTGGCCCAGCGCCACCAGCCCCAGCGCCACCACCCGCTCCAGGACCGCGATCACGCCACCGGCCGACAACTGCGCCGACTGGCCGGTGGCCAGCGCGGTGGCGGTGAAGCCCACGACCGAGGCCGCGATCAGGATCGCCGGCACCGGCAGCTCGGCGCGGCGGCGGGGGCGACCGGCGGCGGCGACCGCGCTCATGCCGCCCCCATCGCCGCGACGGCATCGGAACGATGGCCGGTGGCCAGGGCCATGACCTCCTCCTCGGTCGCGCCGCCCGGCCGCTCGCCGACGATGCGGCCTTCGCGCATCACCAGGATGCGGTCGGCCAGGCCCAGCGCCTCGGGCAGGTCGGAGGTGGCGACCAGGATGCCCCGGCCACGGGCGGTGAAATCGCGCATCAGCCGGTAGATCGCGGCCTTGGCGGCGACGTCGACACCGCGGGTCGGCTCGGCGAAGACCAGCAGCTGCGGGTCGCAGGCCAGCCAGCGCGCCAGGATCGCCTTCTGCTGGTTGCCGCCGGAGAGCAGGCGGATCTCCTGCTCCCAGCTCACCGCGCGGACATCGACGGCGGCGAGGATGCCGTCGATCGCCGCCGCCCCCACCGCCTTGCCGTTCGGCCGTGAGAACAGCCCGGCCAGGCCGCGGCGGGCCAGCAGGCCGTTGCAGCGCACCGACTGCATCAGCGCCAGGCCGTCGCGCTTGCGGTCCTCCGGCACCAGGCCGAGGCCGTGCGAGAGGGCCGCCCGCACGGAGCCGGGCCTCGCCTCCTTGGCCCCGATCCACATCCGGCCGCTCAGGAACGGCTCGGCCCCGACCACGGCGCGCGCCAGCGCCGTCTTGCCCGAGCCCTCCAGCCCGGCGACGGCGACGATCTCGCCACGGCGCACCGTGAGATCGATATCCGCCAGCAGCGCGTTGCCGCCGCCTTCGACCCGCAGCACCGGCTCGCCGGGCGGGTCCGCCGGAAGCGGCGGGTAGTAGTCGCTGAGCGGACGGCCGACCATCAGCCGCACCACCTCGTCCGCCCCGGTCTCCGCCCGATTCCGGGTGGCGACGTGGCGCCCGTCCTTCAACACTGTGACGGTGTCGGCGATGGCGAACACCTCCGGCATCCGGTGCGAGATATAGACCACGGCGACGCCGGCATCCTTCAGGCCGCGCACCAGCTGCAGCAGCCGCGCCGCCTCGATGTCGTCCAGCGCCGCGGTCGGCTCGTCCATCACCAGGATGCGGGCATCGATGGCCAGCGCCTTGGCGATCTCCACCGTCTGCTGCTCGGCGATGGTCAGGTCGCGCGCCGGGGTGTCCGGGTCGATGTCGGAGGACAGGCGGGCCAGCAGCGACCGGGCGCCGTCCCGCATCGCCGCGCGGTCGAGGCGGAAGCGGCGCACCGGCTCGATGCCGAGATGGATGTTCTCGGCCACCGTCCGGTCCGGCAGCAGGCTCAGCTCCTGGTGGATGATGCTGATGCCGGCGGCGTGGGCGGCGGCCGGGTGGGCGAAGCGCGCCGCCGCGCCATCGACCAGGATCTCGCCGGCATCCGGGGCATGGACCCCGCCCAGCACCTTCATCAAAGTCGACTTGCCGGCGCCGTTCTCGCCGCACAGCGCGTGGATCTCGCCGGCCCGGCAGGCGAAGGACACGCCGTCCAGCGCCACCACGCCGGGGAAGGCCTTGCGGATGCCCCGCATCTCGAAGCGCGGCGCGGCGCCGGTCATGCCGCCGCCTCCCATTCGCGCCGGATCAGGGCGATGGCTTCGCCGAACAGCGTGTCGAGATCGGGGAACAGATCGCGCCAGACCCGGGTGGCGGCGGCGAGGTCGGGCAGCGCCCGGCCGAAGGCCTCCACCGTCAGCCAGCCGTCATAGCCGATGCCGCGCAGGGCCTTCAGCGTCGCCGCGAACGGCACGTGGCCGCGCCCGGGGATGCCGCGGTCATTCTCCGACAGATGGACATGGGTGATGCCGGCGGCATGGGGGGCGATCACGCCGACCGGGTCGCGCTCCTCGATATTGGCGTGGAAGGTGTCGTACATGAAGCCGAAATTCGGGTGACCGACCCGGGCGCGCAGGGCTTCCGCCTGCCCCATCGTGTTCAGGGCATAGCATTCGAAGCGGTTCACCGCCTCGATCGACAGGTGGATCCCGGCCTCCTGCGCCCGGCCGGCGGCCCAGTGCAGCGCCTCGGCCAGGTTGGCCAGCTCGTCCTCGGTCGGACCGGATCCCGAGAACACGCCGAGCGGCGAATGGTACGGGCCGCCCATCACCGTGGCGCCGAGGGCATGGCCGCAATCGATCGCCCAGGCCAGCCGGTCGCGGGCGCGGCGCCGGATCGCGGGATCGCCGCTCAACGGGCTGTGGTCGGGATCGGGGATGATGGTGGTATAGGTCCGGGCCAGCCCCAGCTCGTCCAGCACCCGGCCGAGGGCGGCGTAGTGCATCTCGGTCCCGGCCATGACCGGCACCTCGACGCCGTCATAGCCGTGGCGCTTCAGGGATTCCAGCACCGGGCGGTCGGCGGGCGAGATCGCCCCTCCCACCACCAGCAGGTTGAAGCCGGTTTTCACGCGTTCCTCCCAGGCCCGGGCCCGTGGCTGTCGCCCGCGCCCTGGTTCTGTTTTTTGGAAAGCATGAGGTTCGGACGGCGCCGGCGTCAACGCGGCGGCACGGCCCGATGTCCGACATTCTGGACAATCGGCACGCCGCCGGACGAGGCCGGCCCGGTCAGGCGGTTGTCGGACTCAACGGCGAGGCCAGGGCCAGCTCCGGCCGGATGCAGGCGCTGAGGTGCCCCTCCCCGACCGGCTGCAGCGGCGGGGCGGCTTCGGCGCAGGCCGGCAAAGCGTAGCGGCAGCGGGTGCGGAAAGCGCAGCCGGAGGGCGGCGACAACGGGCTGGGCAGCTCGCCCTTCAAGAGGATGCGCGGGCGGCGCAGCGTCGGGTCCGGGATCGGCGCGGCCGACAGCAGCGCCTCGGTATAGGGGTGACGCGGCGTCCCGAACAGCGCCCGGGCCGGCGCGATCTCGACGATCCGGCCGAGATACATCACCGCCACCCGGTCGCAGATCTGGCCGACCACGGCGAGGTCGTGGCTGATGAAGACGATGGTCAGGTCCAGCCGCCGCTTCACCTCCATCAAGAGGTTGATGATCTGCGCCTGGACCGAGACGTCGAGGGCGGAGACCGGCTCGTCCGCCACCAGCAGCCGCGGCTCGGTCACCAGCGCCCGGGCGATGCCGATGCGCTGGCGCTGGCCGCCGGAGAATTCATGCGGGAAACGCTCGGCATGGCTGGCGGACAGGCCGACCGTCTCCAGCGCCGCCGCCACCCGGGCCGCCCGCTCCGCCGCCGGCGGCGCGTCCTTCTGCACCGTCAGCGGCATGGCGACGATGCGGCCGACGGTCATGCGCGGATTCAGCGACGCCGCCGGATCCTGGAACACGAATTGCAGCCGCGGCCGGATCGGCTTCAGCTGGCGCCGCCCGAGATCGGTGATGTCGGCGCCTTCGAACAGCACGCGCCCGCCGGTCGGCCGCATCAGCCGCAAGAGCGTGCGGCCCAGCGTGCTCTTGCCCGAGCCGGATTCGCCGACCAGCCCCAGCACCTCGCCCTGGCGGACGGTGAAGGAGACGCGGTCGACCGCCCGCACCTGCAGCCGCTCGCGTCCGAACAGCGAGCCGCCGACCGGGAAGGATTTGCTGAGCTCCTGCAGCTCGAGGATGGGCTGGGTCACGTCGCACCGCCCTTCATGCCCATCACCGTCATGGCGAGCCCCGCAGGGGCGTGGCCATCCAGGGCCGCTCGCACCGGCCCCTGGATGGCCACGTCGCTTCGCTCCTCGCCATGACGGCTTTGAGGCTGGTGGGAACGGTCCTTCATGAGCCTCGTCATCACGCCCCCGCCTCGATCTCGCGCCAGCGCAGGCAGCGCACCACCCGGCCATCCGCCTCCTCCAGCGCCGGCACCGCGGCGTCGCAGGCGCCAGGCCGGGCGTGACCGCAGCGCGGGTGGAAGGAGCAGCCGGGCGGCAGCCGGCCGGGGTCCGGGACGCTGCCGGGGATGGCCGGCAGCACACCGCCGCCGAACTCCAGCCGATCGATCCGCGGCACCGAGCGCAGCAGCCCCTGGGTGTAGGGCATGCGCGGCCGCTGCAGCAGCCCGACGGCGTCGCCGCGCTCGACGATCCGGCCGGCATACATGACCATGACGCTGTCCGCGATCTCGGCCACCACGCCGAGATTGTGGGTGACGAAGATGATCGCCATGCCGGTCCTGGCCTGCAGCGATTTCAGCAGGTCGATGATCCCCGCCTGGACGGTGACGTCCAGCGCCGTGGTCGGCTCGTCGGCGATCAGCAGGCTGGGGTCGCAGGCCAGGGCGATGGCGATCATCACCCGCTGGCGCATGCCGCCCGACAGATGGTGCGGGTACGCGGCCAGGCGGCGCCGCGGCTCCGGGATGCCGACCAGTTCCAAGAGCTCCTCCGCCCTTGCCAGCGCCGCCTTGCGGCCGAGGCCGCGATGGAAGGTCACCGCCTCGGCGATCTGGTCGCCGATCCGGTGCACCGGGTTCAGCGAGGTCATCGGCTCCTGGAAGATCATCGAGATCTCGTCGCCGCGCACCGCCCGCATCGCCTCGGGGGGCAGCTGCAGCAGGTCGCGGCTGCGGCCGTCATGCCCGGTGAAGCGGACCGAGCCGGCGATGGTGCAGCGCGGCGCCGGCGGCAGCAGGCGCAGCACCGCCAGGCTGGTGACGCTCTTGCCCGAGCCGGATTCGCCGACCAGCGCCAGCGTCTCGCCGCGGCGGACGGAAAAGGAGACGTCGTTGACCACCGTCAGCGCCCCGGCCTCGCCGCGGAAGGTGACGGCCAGGTCGCGGACCTCGAGGATCGGGGCTTCGGCCATCACGACTCCAGCCGGGCGTCGAGCGCGTCGCGCAGCCCGTCGCCGATGAAGTTGAAGCTGGTCACGGCGAGCGTGATGGCGATGCCCGGCACCAGGGCCAGCCAGGGCGCCGAGGTCAGGTATTGCTGGGCGTTGTTCAGCATGTTGCCCCAGCTCGCCGTCGGCGGCTGGATGCCGTAGCCGAGGAAGCTGATATAGGCCTCCATCAGGATGGCGCGGGCGACGGTCAGGGTGGCGGCGACCACGATCGGGCCGATGGCGTTGCGCAGCAGCTCGTCGACCATGATGCGGGCGTCGGACGCGCCCATCATCTCCGCCGCCAAGGTGAAGTCGCGCTCTCGCAATGTGCGGATCTGGCTTTCGACCACGCGCGCCACCTCCATCCAGCTGGTCGCGGCGATGATCAGGGTGATCATGATCGGGTCGGGCTTCAGCAGCGCCGCCAGGGTCAGCAGCAGGAACACGGCGGGGAAGCACAGCATGGCGTCGACCAGGCGCATCAGCACGGCGCCGACCGCACGGCCGTAATAGCCCGCCACGACCCCGATGGTGGAGCCGACGATCGTGCTGATCACCATCGCGGCGAAGGCGACGGACAGCGAGATCCGCCCGGCCATCAGCAGGCGGGCGCAGAGGTCGCGGCCGAGCGGGTCGGTGCCGAACAGGTGCCATCCCGTCAGCGGCGGCGCAAAACGCGCGCGCATGTCGATGCGCAAATCGTCGAAGGGCAGCAGCCAGGGGCCGGCGACGCAGGCCAGCACCAAGAGCAGGATGCAGGCGACGCCGATCATCGCCAGCCGGTGCCGACGGAAGCGGCGCCAGCCGCGGTTGCCGGTGCGGCGGGCGGGTTCGGCGGCAGCGTTGGGGTCGGCGGCGGTCGCGGTCATCGTCCCTCCCCTCAATCCAGCCGGATGCGCGGGTCGGCGACCGCGCAGAGGATGTCGGCCAAGAGGTTGCCGAGCAGCACCAGCAGGGCCGAGACCATCAGGATCCCCATCACCACCGGATAGTCGCGATAGCCGAGGGAATCGAGGAACAGCCGGCCCATGCCGGGCCAGGTGAACACCGTCTCGGTCACCAGCGCGCCGCCCAAGAGCGTCGGCAGTTCCAGCCCGGCCAGGGTGATCATCGGCAGGAGCGCGTTGCGCAGCGCGTGGCGGATCAGCACCCGCTTCTCCGGCAGGCCCTTGGCCCGGGCGGTGCGGATATAGTCCTGGTTGATCACGTCGATCATCGAGGCGCGCATGTAGCGGCTCCAGATCGCCACCTCGACCAGCGCCAGCACCAGGGCCGGCGCGATCAGATGGTGCAGGAAGTCGAGCAGCGACCCGTCGCCGACCGTGTACATGTTCCCCGCCGGCAGCCATTGCAGCCGGACCGAGAAGATGTAGATCACGACCAGGCCGAACCAGAAGGTCGGGATCGACAGCGCGACCATGGCGCCGACCGTCGCCAGCATGTCGGCGAAGGAATAGCGCCGGACCGCCCCCATGACGCCGATCCAGACGCCGAGCAGCACCGCGACCAGGATCGCCGTCGCCATCAGCTCGAGCGTGGCGAAGAGATGCGAGCCGATGACGTCCAGCACCGGCGACTGGTCGCGGTAGGACCGCCCCCAGTCGCCGGTCAGGAGCCGGCTGGCCCATTCCCAGTATTGCACCGGCAGCGAGCGGTCGAGGCCCATCTCATGGGCGATCTGGGCCAGCCGCTCCTGCGTCATGCCCGGGACCAGGGCGAATTGCGACAGCGGGCCGCCCGGGGCCAGGTGCAGCACGGCGAAGCCGATCATCGACACGAGCCAGAGCAGCAGCAGGCTCTGCAGCGCGCGGCCGAACAGGAATTGCGGCATGACCTCCTCCGTCCCCGGGCGGCCGCCTCCTCAGGCTGCCCAGTACCAGGTGTGGGCGTTCCAGCAATTCTCCTGGACATTGACGTTGGGGGTGAAGCCGGTCAGCCCCTTCTTCACGCCCTGGACCATGGCGTACTGGAAGATCGGCAGGTACGGCAGGTCCTTGCGCGTGAACTCCTGCATCTTGAAGTAGGCCGCCTTGCGCTTGGCCGGATCGACCGTCGACGCGCCCTCGGCCAGCAGCTTGTCGACATCGGCGCTCTCATACTGCGTCGTGTTCTGGCCGCCGCCGCCCTTGGCGCCGATCGACCGGCTGGAGAAATAGTCGGTCGCGTCGGGGTCAGGCCCGACCATGAAGTAGATGCCGACCATCGCCGTCTCGAATTTCGACTGCATCCAGTAGTCGCCCCACATCACCGCCGGGGGCAGGTTGTTGATGTTCATCTTGACGCCGATGTCGAGCCAGTTCTGCTGCAGCAGCTGCTGCGCCTGCTCGCGCACATGGTTGCCGGCGGTGGTCGAGTTGACGAATTCGAGCCGCACGCCGTTCTTCTCGCGGATGCCGTCGCCGCCCGGCTTCCAGCCGGCATCGTCCAGGATCTGCTTCGCCTTGTCGGGGTCGTAGGCCTGCTTCGGCAGGTCCGGGTTGAACGCCCAGGACTGCTTCGGCAGGAAGGATTCCGACGGCGTCGGCAGGCCGTAATAGATGCTGTCGATGATGCTCTGCTTGTCCATCGCGGTGTACAGCGCCTCGCGCACCGCCGGGTCCTGGAAGATCGGCAGCCCACGGTTCAGCGCGATGTTCTCGATGAAGGCTTGCGGCACCGGCGAGACCTCGCGGTCGGCCAGGCCTTTGGCCTCCTCGTAATGGTCGGCGGTGATGCCCTGCAGGCCGATATAGTCGATGTCGCCGGTGGTGAACTGGGTGAACAGCACGGTCAGGTCGGGGATGTACTTGATCACCAGCCGCTCGAGATACGGCCCGTCCAGGTGATAGCCGTCATGGGCAGCGAGGGTGATGTGGTCGCCCGGCACCCGCTCGACCCATTTGAACGGCCCGGTGCCGACCGGCTTGGTGGCGAAGGTCGAGGCGTTGGGGTCGGCCTCCTTCTCCATCAGGTGCTTCGGCACGATGAAGGTCCAGGACAGGATCGACGGGTACGGCGCGTAGGGCTTCTCCAGCGTCCAGGTCAGCTCGGTCGGGCTGACCACCTTGAGGTCGCGCACCAGCTCGTGCCCGGCGCGGCGGGCGGCACGGAACTTCGGGTTGTTGATCAGGTCGATGGTATATTTCACGTCGTCGGCGGTGAACGGCGTGCCGTCATGCCATTTGACGTTGTCGCGCAGCTTGACGCGCCAGGTCAGCCCGTCGGCCGAGATGCCGCCATTCTCCAGCGTCGGCACCTCGGCCGCCAGATCAGGGATGAACTTGCCCTCGGGGTCGACCTGCCACAGCGGGCTGAACAGGTTGAAATAGACACCCTCATCGACCTCGATGTGCAGCATCAGCGGGTTGAACACCGTCGGCTCCTGCGATAGGCCGATCACGGCCTGGCCGGTCGCCTTGGCCGGCGGCCCGGCGGCGCGGGCGGCCTTGACCCAGCCCTGGCCGGGGCCGAGCCAGACCGCCGTGCCGGCGGCAAGGCCCGCCGCCAGGAATCGGCGGCGGGTGGGCTGGGCGAACGAACGATCGGTCATGGTGAAGCTCCCTTGTTCGTGGCCTCCAAGGCCCGGCGGGGGCGGGTCTGCGCCCGTCTCCCCGCAGGGCCGCGTCAGACCCCGGCCATCGGCCGGGGCTTCGATCCATCCCTAGACCCCGGCCATCGGCCGGGGTCTTGATCCATCGCTAAAGCGCGAGAAGCGGAAATCCTTCGGGTCGACGATCGGGCGGGCGCCGGTCGCCAGGTCGGCGGCCAGGTGCCCGGCGCCGGGGCCGATGCCGAAGCCGTGGCCGGAGAATCCCGTCGCCACCACGAGGCCCGGCACCGCCTCGACCGTCGAGATTACGGGCACGGCGTCGGGGGTGACGTCGATCAGCCCGGCCCATTCCTGCACCACCCTGGCGCCGGCGAAGGCCGGGAACTGTTTCGCCAGGTCGGCCATGGCCTTGCGGTTGGCGGCGCGGTCGGGCGCAGGGTCCAGCACCCGCGCCTTCTCATAGGGCGAGACCTGGTCCAGCGGCACCGGTGCCGCCTCCCGCCACTCCCGCAGGAAGCGGTCGTCGACCCGGATCTTCAGGCCTGACCATTCCATGCGCAAAGCCGGCAGGAAATCGCTGAAGAAGCGGAAACTGTCCGGCACCAGCGGCGCGATGTTCGAGTTGCCGTTGGCGATGGTGTAGCCGCCGTCGTGGCGCTTCCGCAGCGCGAATTCCTTCGACCACATCGCCGTCTCCGGCGCGCCCTCCAGCGGCGCGGTGCGCTGCACGCTGGCCCGGACCTTGAGCTGCGGCAGGGTCAGGCCGAGATCCTTGAGGAAGCGCCGCGACCAGGCGCCGCCGGCCACGATCACGCTGTTGCAGGCGATGCGGCCGCGCTCCGTCACCACGCCGGAAATGCGCCCGCCGGCCCGCTCGACGCCGCGGACGGCGCAGTCGGTCAGGATGGCGGCGCCGGCCCGGCGCGCGGCGCGGGCGATGGCGGGGGCGGCGCGCTGCGGCTCCGCCCGCCCGTCGGAGGCGGAGTACAGCGCCGCCTTCCAGCGGCCGCCCGCGCCGGGCATCAGCCGGTCGAACTCGGAGGGGGTGATCAGCCGGGCGTCGAGCTGGTAGGGCCGCGCATGCTCCAGCCAGGCCTCGTATTCCGCGATCTCCTGGTCGGTCTCGACCGCGAACAGGATGCCGCTCTGGCGGAAGCCGGTTTCGGCCTCCACCGTCTGGTTCATGCCCTCCCACAGCCGCATGCTCTCGATCACCAGCGGGATCTCCCGCGGATCGCGCCGGGTCTTGCGGCACCAGCCCCAGTTGCGGCTGGACTGCTCGCCGGCGATGTGGCCCTTCTCGCACAGCGCCACGGCGACGCCGCGCTGCGCCAGGGCGAGGGCGGCGCTGGTGCCGATGATGCCGCCGCCGACGATGACCACATCGGCCCGCTGCGGCAGCACGGCATCGGGCTCGACGCTCTCGACCTGCGGCCCCATCACCAGCTCTCCTCAAGCGTCGAATTGATCGGGATCTCGGTGATGCTCGCCGTGTCCGGCAGGTCCAGCAGGAAGGCGACGATGCGCGCCACGTCCTGCGGCTGGGTCAGGCTTTCCGGGGGCCGGCTGGTCAGCCCTGCCGCCATGTCGGTGGCGACGAAGCCGGGGCAGATCGCGGTGGCGCGCACGCCCTCGTCCCAGCCGGCATGGCGGATGGCATGGGTCATCGCCAGCGCCGCGAACTTGCTGACGGCGTAGAGGCCGGAGGCCGCCGACTTCACCCGCTTGCCCGACAGCGAGGCGATGGTGACGACGCGGCCATGGCCGGAGGCGACGAGATGCGGCCAGGCGGCCCGCACCAGCCGCAGCGGCGACTTGACGTTGACCTGGATCAGGTCGTCGAGGTCGGCGTCATCGGCCGCGATCACCGTCTTCGGGATCATGATGCCGGCATTGGCGATGACGGCGTCGATCCGGCCGAAGCGCTCGGCCGTGGCGTCGGCCCAGAGGCGCTCGGAGCCCGGGTCGCGGGCGTCGAAACGGTGGACCAGGGCGTCGGCGCCTTCGGGCGGGGCCAGGGACGCCGGGTCGCGGGCGCCGAGGCTGAGCCGCCAGCCGGCGCGGGCCAGGGCGGCCGCGATCTCGGCCCCGATGCCGCGGCTCGCACCGGAGATCATGGCCACGCGGGCGTCAGTCATGGTGACGATCTCCGGCGACGGGCCTAGGAGCGGATAGCCTCTCCCGCCTGCAGGGTTTTGCACAACGCCTCCCGTCGCCGTCATTGCGAGGAGGCGAAGCCGACGAAGCAATCCAGGGGCCGGTTCGCACTGGCCCTGGATTGCTTCGCTGCGCTCGCAATGACGGTTCTGGGAATTCTGAAAAGGGCTCACCCGCAGAAGCGGCGACGCGAACCACCGTGGCTACTCCACCACCGGCGCCTGCTCGACATGGCCGACATAGACCTTGCGCAGGATCCGCAGCAGGTCGGCCTGCTCCGCCTCGCTCAGCATCGAGAAGAACTCGGCGGATTGGCGGCGGGCGACGGCGCGCACCTGCTCGGCCAGGCGGCGGCCCTTGCCGGTCAGGTACAGCTCGCGCGCCCGGCGCTCCTCCGGCGAGATCTTCTGCTCGACCAGCCCGGCCTGCTGCATCTGGTCCAGGAGCCGGCCCATGGCCGAACGGTCCTTGAGGATGAAATGCGCCAGCACCGAGGGCCGGATGCCCGGGTTGCGGCCGACCAGCAGCAGCGTCGAGATCTTGCCGGTGCCGCCGGCCACCTGCAGCGGTTCCATCTGCCCGTCCAGGTCGCGGCTGACCAGCAGGTTGACCGTGCGGACATAGAAGCTGAGCAGGTCGGTGAAGATGTCGAAGTCGATGTCCGAGAAGTCGATCGTCTTCGGGATCTGCGGATTGCGCCGCGGCCGGGCTCGGCCATCGCTCGTGGCGGGCATCGCCATCCTTGGTTTCGCTGGG
Source organism: Inquilinus limosus (assembly GCF_002195995.1). Lineage (GTDB taxonomy): Bacteria > Pseudomonadota > Alphaproteobacteria > DSM-16000 > Inquilinaceae > Inquilinus > Inquilinus limosus_C. The sequence goes on along the minus strand of NZ_NHON01000059.1, from coordinate 21,108 downwards.
GTGGGTCACGTCGAGGGTCCGCATGGTCAGAAGGGCGGCGGGTCGAGGCCGTCGCGCCGGGCCGCGCGCTGGTCGCGGATCCGCGACCAGGCCAGCATGACGCGGGGCATGAAGCGCATATAGGCGGGGGCGCGCTGCAGCGTTTCGACCGGCAGGGCCAGGTCCTGCGGCTTCGTTCCCGTCGCCCAGTCGGCCAGCACCGTGCCCATCATCGTGCCGGTCGGCACGCCGCGGCCGGAATAGCCGAGCGAGGCGACCACGCCCGGCGCCAGGCCGTAGAGCCGCGGGAAGGTGCGCGGCTGCATGTCGAGCGCGCCGGTCCAGCTGTACTGGAAGTCGATGTCGCCGAGCTGCGGCAGCAGCCATTGCAGCTTCCGCCGCATCAGATCGTGGGTATAGGCCGGATCGGCGCCGCGCTTGCCCTCGACGAACAGCGAGGTCACCAGCCGCCCGTCCTTGTCGTATTTCCAGATCGAGATGTCGCGCCGGCTGTCGACCACCGTGTTGTTCTCCGGCGCGATCGTCCGGCGGACATTGTCGCCCAGCGGCTGGGTGGCCAGCACGGCGACGCCGAGCCGGGCGAAGCTCTGCTCCAGACCCGGCCAGTAGCCGTCGGTATAGGCGCCGGTGCCGCACACCACCTTGTCGGCGAGGACGGCGCCCGTCGGCGTCTCCACCCGCCAGCGCCCGCCCTGCGGCCGGATGGCGATGACCGGCGACCGGGTGAAGATCTGCGCGCCGCGCGACATTGCCGCCCGCGCCAGGCCACGGGCATAGCCGAGCGGGTTGAGATGCCCACCCTCCGGATGGATCCAGCCGCCGCAGAAGCGCGGCGACCCGGTCAGGCGCTGGGCCTCGTCGCGGTCCAGCATCCGGGTGGCCTTGCCGACCGCCGCATACTCCCGGCAGCGCCGCTCCAGCTTCGCCAGGGCGGCGGTGGCGTGGGCGGCGTGGATGTAGCCGGTCTGCACCGCCTCGCAGTCGATGCCGTAGCGGCGGATGATGTCGAACACCAGGTTGGCGGCGTTGGTCTGCCGCTCGATCAGCCGTTCGGCGAAAGGCTCACCCAGGATGCGCCGGACGGTCGCGATCTCATGGACATGGAAGGTCGGGGTACAGTGGCCGGCGTTGCGGCCGGAGCCGCCATGGCCGATCTGCTGCGCCTCCAGCACCACCGCGCCGACGCCGCGCTCGCCGAGATGCAGCGCGGTGGACAGGCCGGTGTAGCCGGCGCCGATGACGCAGACCGGCGCATCGATGGTGCCGTCCAGCACCGAAGTCTCCGGCGCCGGGGCCGCCGTGGCGTACCACAGCGACGGTTCGAGCGGTGTCCTGTGTATCATTTCCTCCCCATTTCGGAAGAACTGACACAATTCCGATCAAGGAAGGCCATGTGCCGATTTTCGGCACATCATGCCTTCTTTTTCACCATTCCACGATCGCGCGGTATGCATCCGAATGATCGCCAGTCCGACACTGGGCAATCATTCGATCGTTTCTTGGGAACCGAGATTTTGATTGTGATCGTCCATTATGGATGGAGTCAAGCGTTAAGTCCGGCAAATGTGCAACAGCGGGTCCGGTCGCGACCCGGCGCGGGCGGTCGGAGGTGTGTCCTTCCGGCCACGGATCCCGGCCAAGCTCGAAATATACATTTTTGTATGTATGTGACGATCGAAGCGCAGGCCTACGGTTCCGGTCGTCGCGGAGACCGGGCCGACACGGCCACTGAGCCGGCCCGACCGTGCCTCCGGCGACACGGACCCCGGGAGGGAAAAAGCATGAAGCAGGTCCTGCTGGGCGGTACGGCGCTGGTCGCTGCCGCCCTGATCGGTGCGATGCCGGCCTCGGCCGCCGATCAGAACGTGACGTCCGGGCTGCAGCTGAAGATCAGCGGATTCATCGCCGCGCAATCCGCCCTGGTGCTGACCGACACCCAGCACTCGAGCTTCGACCGCGACTATGATTTCCAGAGCGATGCGCGGCTGATCTTCGACGTCAAGAACGTCACCGATTCCGGCCTCGAATACGGCGGCCGCATCCGCTTCGACTCGATCAACCGGCGGGATAATGTCGAGGTCTCGCGCGTCTACGCCTATGTGAAGGGCAGCTTCGGCACGATCACCTTCGGCGACGCGCCGACCATCGCCGACGATTTCGGCTATGTCTACGCGCATGACGAGCTGGCCGGCGACATCGGCGCCGGCGGCGGCGATTTCGGCGACCTGCTGGACGGCGACTTCCCGCTCGGCGGCGGCAACTTCTACTCGATCGACCCGACCTATCTCGGCGGCCTGACCAACCAGGACACCCGCATCAAGTATACCTCGCCGACACTCAGCGGCTTCAGCTTCGGCGTCGACTTCACACCCGTCGTGGGCGGCGCGACCCATGCCGGCAATGGCGGCCGCAACGACCTGATCAACGACGCCAGCACGCTGTACGAGAACGTCGTCACCGGCGGCGTGAACTGGGAGGGCGACATCGGCGGCGGCGTCGATCTCCGGCTCGCCGCCACGGCCGCCTACGGCAACGGCGTCTCGACCGACAACAATCCGGAGCATCACGACCTCGAGGCCTACACCCTCGGCGGCCGGGTCAAGTCGGGCGGCATCGCCGCCAGCGTGGACTGGACCCATTATTCCAGCCTGTACCTGACCAGCAAGTCGGTGGACTCGGTGGTCGGCGACGTCAGCTACACCTGGGGCCCGTTCCTGGCCTCGCTGTCCTACGGCTATACCTGGGCCGGCAGCAACAACGGCCTGGTCCAGCCCTACACCAACGCGACCGACCTGAAGGACAACCACCTCGCCGGCGCGAACCTGACCTACACCATCGCCCCGGGCCTCAACACCTATGCGGAGGTGACCTACGAGAAGCAGAACTTCCGCGTGGGCAAGGACTTCGAGAACGCCAACCTGCTGACCGGCCTCAACGTGGCCTTCTGAGAGAGGGCCGGCCCGGCAGGGGCACGGATGACCGGATGCGACGGACCGCTTCCAACGGCCTTCGTCTCTTCCCTCCTAGGCTGAAATCGCGTCCGGCCGGTGGGGATGCGTGGTCTGCCCACCACGCATCCCCATTTTTTTCATGACCGGAATCAGCCGGCGGCGACCAGCGGCCGGATCTCGCCGGTGCTGCCGTCGGCCAGGCCCAGATCGGTGACATGCGGCCCGGGATTGCAGGCCAGGCTGGCGCCGACCACCGCCTTGAAGGTGCGATAGGGCGGCTGCCAGTCGGCGATCCGCCCGGCCGCCGCCTTGACCGCCGCGAAATCGGCCGCGACCTCGCCCGCCGGCACGTCCGACAGCAGGCCGCAGACCGGCAGCGCCACCCGCGCCGTCACCGCGCCGCCCTCGGCCACCGCCATGCCGCCGCCCGCCGCGATCACCGCATTGGCCGCCGCCGCCATGTCGGCCGGGTCGCGGCCGAACACGGTCAGGTTGTGGCTGTCATGCGAGACCGTGGTGGCCAGCGCGCCGCGCCAGTGGCCCCAATCGTCCAGGATGCCGATCCGCGGCGTCGCCGGCCGCCGGCCGTGGCGGTGGATCACCGCCATCAGGATGCGGTCGTCCGGCAGCACCACCGCGCCGTCCCGCACCTCGACCGCCAGGTCGCGCCATTCGGTGAAGCGCGGCCGGAAGATCGAGTTGACCATGGCGGTGCCGTCGCCCGGCAGGCGCAGCACGAAGTCCCCGGCCGTCAGCGGCGCCAGCTTCATGGTGTCGTGGAAGGCGTCGGCCGGCCGGCCCGGCGGCCCGCCGGTCAGCCGCCCCGCCGCCGCGACCTCGCGGCCGGAGGCGAAGACCCGCTCCACCCCCAGCGTCTCCAGCCCGTCGAGCACGACCAGGTCGGCGCGGCGGCCGGGCGCGATGAGGCCGAGATCGCGGCGGCCCAGCCGCATCGCCGCGTTCAGCGTCGCCGCCCGGATCGCGTCGACGGGCGCCATGCCATAGCGGATCAGCCGCCGCAGCACGTCGGCCATGCCGCCGACGGCGACCAGGTCGTCCGGGAAGATGTCGTCGGTGCAGATCGTCAGGGTCTGCGGCAGGTGCGGCAGCGTCGCCAGCGCCTGCACCGCGCCGGGCAGGACATAGTCGTGCGACCCGCGCAGTTCGACCGTGAAGCCGGCGCGCAGCTTGGCCAGCAGGTCGTCGCCCGAGGTCACCTCGTGGTCGGACTGGATGCCGGCGGCGGCGAAGCCCTGCAGCGACGCCCCCTCCAGCCCCCTGGCATGGCCGCAGACCAGCTTGCCGCTGGCGAGGCCGGCGGCGACCACGCTTTGCATCGGCTCGCTGCGGTCGAGCACGCCGCGCATGTTCATCACTTCGGCGACGCCGGCGATCTCCGGCCAGCGCAGCATCTCCGCCATCTCGCCGCCGCCGAACTCCGCCCCCGCCACCTCCAGCCCCGGCGCCGAGGGCACGCAGGACGGGGCGAGCGTCAGGATCCGCAGCGGCAGCCCCTGCCCCGCCTCGATCGCCCAGCGCACCCCGGCCAGGCCGGCGACGTTGCCGACCTCGTGCGGGTCCCAGCAGATCGTGGTCGTGCCCTGCGGCACCACCACCTCGGCATAGCGCCGCGGCGTCACCATCGAGCTCTCGACATGCATATGCGTGTCGATCAGCCCGGGCGCGACGAAGCGGCCGGCGGCGTCGACCACCCGGGCCGCATCACCGCGGCTGCCGGGGGCGTGCACGCTGGCGACCAGCGGCCCGACCAGGCCGATATCGGCGGCACGGATCTCGGAGGTCGCGACATCGACCAGCCGGGCCCCGGCGATCAGCGCGTCGAAGGGCTCCAGCCCCCGGGCGGCGCGCACGGCGCGGTCGCGCAGGCCGGGATCGTCCAGGTCGTGGGGTTCGCGGATCATGGCGGGGCCTTGTTGACGGGCGGCGGCCTCACCCTACGCCCTGGAGTGGAATGAGTTTAGGCCGCATCGGGTCATCCGATCTCGCCGGCAGAGCGTATGCGTTGCCTCTCCCGCTTGCGGGAGAGGCCGGAGACGCGAAGCGGCTCCGGGTGAGGGCCCTTTGTCGAGGCCCGGGCCAACCCTCACCCGGCCGTCCTGCGGACGTCCGACCTCTCCCGCCAGGCGGGAGAGGCAACGCGAAGATGCTCGATATCTCGTCAGATCCTGACGTGACCGGACCTCGGTTCATTCCTCTCTAAGCGCTCGCCCTCACCACCAGGCTGAGCTCGACCAGCTCGATGCCCCGCTCGGGCACCCCGCCGCCGAGGCGGGTCAGCAGCATCTGCCCGGCGCGGCGGCCGATGTCGTCGCTGTCGATGCGCACCGTGGTCAGCCCCGGCTCCAGCGCCTCGGCCAGCTCGATGTCGCCGAAGCCGGCGACGGCCAGGTCGCCGGGCACGGAGAGGCCGCGGCGCCGCGCCTCGAACAGCGCGCCGATCGCCAGCAGGTCGTTGCCGAAGAAGGCGGCGTCGGGCGCCTCATCCTGCTGCAGCAGCGCGGCCATCGCCGTCCGCCCCTCGGCCAGCCCAGCCGGCCCCTCGACCGGCAGCTCCGCGATCGGGCGCAGCCCGTGCTTGGCCAGGCCTTCCTTGAAGCCCTGCAGCCGCAGCACGCCGCGCCCGCCGCCGCGGCCGACATAGGCGACGCGGCGATAGCCGCGCTCGCCGAAATGCTCGCCGACCAGCCGCCCGCCGTCGAAGTTGGAGAAGCCGACCAGCATGTCGATCGGGTCCTGCGGATAGGCCCAGGTCTCCATCACCGGCACGCCGAGCGCCCGCAGCGCCTCGCGGTTCTCCTCCAGCTCGATCACGCCGGTGAACAGCACGGCGGCCGGCCGCAGGTCGCGCAGCGACTGGATCATCGCCGTCTCGCGGGCATAGGAATAGGCGGTCTCGCCCATCATCAGCCGGTAGCCCGCCGGCTCCAGCACCTCGGCGCAGGCCCGCACGGCGCGGGAGAATTGCGGGTTGGCGATGTTGGAGACGAAGGCGGTCACCAGGGTCGAGGCCGGCGCCGCCGCCGGCCGGCCGCCGGCGCGCAGGCGGATCGCATGCTGGTTCGGCTCGTAGCCGGTCTGCTCGATCGCCGCCTGGATGCGGCGGCGCTTGTCCTCCGCCACCTTCTCCGGCTGGCGCAGGGCGCGGGACACGGTGATCGGCGACACCCCGGCGATGCGCGCGACCTCGTCGATGCGGGGCGGCCGCTTCTCCGTATCCGTCATGCGCACCTCTCCCCCGACAAGTGCCTCATCGCCCGGCGTCCAGCACCTCGGCCACCTGGATCAGACAGTCGCCCGGTTCGCACCGGCTGTGCAACCGGTGCGAGATCACCACGCCGGCCTCGGCGAAGCGCAGCGGCGCCTCCGCCACCTCCAGCCGGTCGAGATCATGATACCAACCCGCCAGGTCGCCGGCCGCCACCTCGGCCCCGACCTCGACCGCCGGCTCGAACCAGCCGGGCGCGGTGGCGTAGATCGCCTGGCTGTGCCGGGCCAGGGACAGGAGGCGCATCGGCGCCGCCTCCGGCGCAGGCCCCAGCAGCGGCGCGTCGATGACGCCGAGCGCCAGCAGCAGCGCGTCGATCGCGGCCGAGGCGCCGCGCATCGTCGCCGGGGTCACCGTGCCGCCGCCGCCGAACTCACCGGACAGGCCGATGATGCCGGCCCGCGCCGCGGCGCCCATCGAGGTCGGCGCCGCCGGGCCGTTGTCGGCGATGAAGCCCCAGGGCAGACCCAGAGCCCGCATCAGCGCCACCGCCCGCTCCTGCCGCGCCGGATCGGCATGCCGCTCGATCAGGGCGCAGGGCAGATGCGCCATCGAGGTGCCGCCGGAATGCAGGTCGAGCACCACGTCATGGCGCGGGAACAGCTCATGCTCGAGGAAATGGGCGATGCGCCGGGTCGGCGTGCCGTCCGGGTCGCCCGGGAAGGCGCGGTTGAGGTTGCCGCCGTCGAGCGGCGAGCAGCGCTTCGACGCCCGCACCGCCGGCGCGTTGGTCATCGGCAGGATGGTCACCGCGCCGCGCATGTGGGCCGGGTCCAGCCGGCGGATCAGCCGGGCCAGGGCGAATTCGCCCTCATATTCGTCGCCATGGTTGCCGGCCATCAGCAGCACCCGCGGCCCGTCGCCGTTCTTGATCCGCGCGACCGGGACCTTGACGTGGAAATAAGGCGACCGGTCGACCGAGAAGGGCAGGCCCAGATGGTCCAGGACGCGGCCGTCGGCGTCGAAATCGATGGTGTGGAACAGACCCGTGTGCATCTCGGTCCTCGGGGCGTAGGGGACGCCGCCCGGGCAAGGCGGCGGCTTAATTTGAGATCGACTCTCCAGCCCTTCCCCGTCATGGCGAGGAGCGCAGCGACGTGGCCATCCAGGGACCGGTGCCGCTGGATGGCCACGCCCCTTCGGGGCTCGCCATGACGGGTCATATTCAAGCCGCCGGTACTACATCAGCGGCACCTGCTGCGGCGCGCCGAACCAGGTAGTCTGCAGCTTCGCCAGCTTGCCGTTGAGGCGGTTGTAGTAGAGGAAGGTGTTGATCCAGTTCAGCAGGTCCTGCTCGCCGTGCCTGACCACGACATGGGCGGGCGACTGGCGGATCAGGAACTTCAGCTCCACCTCCTTGCCCGGATTCTGCTGCGACACGGTGCGGGCGATGGCGCTGTTCTCGGCGAACATCTCGGCCTGGCCCGACAGGTAGGCGGCGACGGCCGAGGGCGCGTCCTCGAAGCGGACATACTGCGCGTCCGGCGCGTTCTCAGTCAGCCACAGGTCCAGCGTCGTGCCCTTGGCCACGGCGATGCTGTGGCCGGCCAGGGCCTTCGGGTCCTCGGTCGACGCGATGCTCTTCGGCCCGTAGACGCCGAGATCGACCGCCGCATAGGCCTGGGAGAAGGCGACCTGCTGCGCCCGCTCCGGCGTGGCGCCGGCGGCGGCGATCAGCACATCGACCTTGTCGGCCAGCAGGCTGGGGATGCGGCTGGCCCCGGTGACCTGCACCAGCTCCAGCTCGACGCCCATATCGGCGGCCATCAGCTTCGCCAGTTCGATGTCGAAGCCCGTGGCCTCGCCCTTGTCGTCCTTGAAGCCCCAGGGCGCCACGTCCATCAGCACGCCGACCCTGAGCTTGCCGGCGTCGAGCACGTCCTGCAGCGTGTCGGCCTGCGCCGCGGCGGGCAGCGCCAGGGCCGCGACCGCCGCGGCGGCGGCCATCAGGCGGCGGAATCCGGTGATCATGAAAACCTCCTTCTGTTCGTTCGTTGGCCGACGTCAGAGACCGTTTCGAAATGCGCTGGCGTGAGTCGGCTGGCGGTGGTTTCGAGACCCGGCGCGCAGCGGACGTTAAGTCCGTGAGCACCGGAAGCGGAGAAACCGCCGTCAGACGGCCGCGCCAGTAGCGTTTCCAAACGGTCTCTCATTGCACCGAGCCGATGAAGCTCTTCAGCTCTGCCGTCTGCGGGTCGCCGAAGATCCGGTCGGGCGGCCCCTCCTCCCAGACGCGGCCCTGATGCATGAAGACGATCTTGGTCGCGACGTTGCGGGCGAAGCCCATCTCATGCGTCACCAGGATCATGGTCATGCCCTGGCGGGCCATCTGCTCCATCACCCGCAGCACCTCGCCCACCAGCTCGGGGTCGAGGGCGGAGGTGACCTCGTCGAACAGCATCAGATGCGGCGACATAGCGAGGCAGCGGGCGATGGCGACGCGCTGCTGCTGGCCGCCGGACAGCCGCTCGGGCCAGGCGTCGATCTTGTCGGCCAGCCCGACCCGGCCCAGCATCTCCGCCGCCAGCGCCCGCGCCTCGCCTTTGCGGATCCGGCCGGCCAGGATCGGCGCCAGGGTGACGTTGCGCTCGACCGTCAGATGCGGGAAGAGGTTGTAGCTCTGGAACACGATGCCGACGCGCTGGCGCAGCGCCCGCAGGTCCTTCATCCCGGCGCGGACCGGCTTGCCCTCGATCCGCACCTCGCCGTCCTCGATCGTCTCCAGCGCATTGATGCAGCGCAGCAGCGTCGACTTGCCGGAGCCGGAGCGGCCGATGATGGTGACGATCTCGCCCTCCGCCACGTCCAGCGAGACGCCCTTCAGCACCTCGACCGGGCCGAAGCGCTTGCGCAGGTTCCGGACTTCAACGAGCGCCATTGAGACGGGCCTCCAGCGAGCGCGACCAGGTGGTCAGGGGGAAGCAGATCGCGAAGTAGATCGCGGCGACGACGGTGTAGGTCAGCAGCGGCTGGAAGGTGGCGGCGCTGGCCATCTGCCCGGCCCGCGCCAGCTCGACGAAGCCGACGATCGAGGCCAGCGAGGTGTTCTTCACCAGCTGCACCAGGAAGCCGACCGTGGCCGGCAGGGCGATGCGGAAGGCCTGCGGGCCGATGATCCAGCGGAACTGCTGCCACTTGGTCAGGCCGAGGCACTCCGCCGCCTCCCACTGCGCCGGCTTCACCGCCTCGATGCCGCCGCGCCAGATCTCGCCGAGGAACACGGCGGTCCAGATGGTGTAGGCGACGGCGACGGCCACCAGCGCCGGCACGTCGACGCCGAGGAACACCGGCATGCCGAAATAGATGAACATCAGCAGGCCCAGCAGCGGCACGCCCTGCACCAGCTGCAGCAGCAGCGCCGCGATCCAGCGCGGCAGCGCCGCCCGGCCGGCGCGCATCACGGCGAGGCCGAGCGCCAGCGGCCCGCCGCAGCCCAGCGCGATCAGGGTGAGGACCACGGTCCATTGCAACGCGGACAGGAGCGACAGCAGGTCGCCGGCGGAGAAGATTCGCATCCCGCCCTTCCCCTAGCGCCGGACCGGCCAGCGGAAGGCCAGCCGGCCGACCGCCGCGAACAGCAGCTTGCAGGCCACCACCATCGCCAGATACATCGCGCAGACCACGGCATAGACCTCGAAGCTGCGGAAGCTTCGGCTCTCGATGAAGCCGGCGGTGTGGAACAGCTCCTCCGCCGAGACCTGGGAGGCGAGCGAGGAGCCGAGCAGCAGCAGGACGAACTGGCTGGTGAGCGACGGGTAGACGTTGCGCAGCGCCGGCAGCAGCACGATGTGGCGGAACACCTGCCAGCGCCCCAGCCCCAGGCAGGTCGCCGCCTCCATCTGGCTGCGATGGATCGAGTCGAGGCCGGAGCGCACGATCTCCGTCGCATAGGCACCGAAATAGAGGCTGAGCGCCACGGCGGCGGCCTCGAAGGGCGGCAGCTTCAGCCCGATGCCCGGCAGCACGAAGAAGATCAGGAACAGCTGGATCAGCGCCGGGGTGTTGCGGATCAGCTCGACATAGGCGCGCACCGCGATCCGGACCGGCCGCGGGCCGTGGCGCAGCGCCAGGGCGCCGGCGACGCCGATCGCCAGCCCCGCCGCGGCGGCGATCGCGGTCAGCAGCAGCGTCATCAGGGCGCCGTCCAGCAGCTGCCCCTCATAGCGCCAGAGCGGCCGGAAGTTCAGGCGATCCATGATGACAACGTTGTCTTCGCAAGGCGCGCTATGGCGATGGCGGAACCCATGGGCCGAATCAGCCGAAGCAGGTGGGATAGGCAGCCCGGACGCGGCCCTGGCCGTCGATGCCCCAGATCATCCGCCAGCGGTCCAGGCAGGTGCAGGGGTGGGAGATGCCGAACTCGATCACGTCGCCGACCGCGACCGGGCTGCCGGCGCCGAGCGCCAGGAAGGCGTGCTGGTCGTTCAGCTTCATCACCCGCGCCTCCTCCGGCCGGGTGAAGGCGGCCAGCGGGCGGCCGTCGCGATGCAGGCGCAGCGGCGTCGGCAGGTCCTGGTCGAAGGAGACGTCGCGCATGCCCATGCCGCAGATGGCGAGGCCCGGCGCCGGGCGCGACAGCACCTCGGCCCAGATCCGCAACGCCGGGCGGAAGCCGTCCGACGCGCTCGCCACCGCGCCGCCCAGGCGGAAGCCCTGCCGGGCGTCGAGCGCCGCCAGGCCGCGCGTGTAGACGCCGTGGTCGTGGAAGAAGATCGCGCCGCTGCGCAGCACCAGCCGGGCCTTGCCATCGGCCGCCGCGACCGGGCCGAGATGCTGCACGATCATGTCGAAATAGGTGGAGCCGCCCGCGGTCAGGATCAGCGACGCCTGCGGCCCGGCCACGGCGCGCACCCTGCCGAACGCCTCCGCCGCCAGCGCGGCGAGGTCGGCGATGGCGACCCGCGTCCGTTCCGCATCCGCGGTCGCCGCGGCGCCCTCATAGGCGCCGACACCGGCCAGGCGCAGCCGGCCCTCGCTGGCCCTGACCGCGGCGATCACCCGCTCCGCCGCCGCCAGGTCGCGGGCGCCGGCACGGCCGGCCCCGACCTCGACCAGCACCGGCAGCGGCGCCAGCCGCGGGGGGGGGGGGGGGGGGGGGGGGNGTCGAGCGCCGCCGCGGCCTCGGCGGAATCGACGAAGGCGTAGATCTCGGCGCGGGGATAGGCCTCGTGCAGCCGGGCCAGGCGGCGGGCGCCGCCGGGGCCGCCGACCTGATTGGCCAGGATCAGCCGGTTCAGCCCGGCGCGCAGCATCACCGCGGCCTGGCGGATATCGGCCACCGTGGTGCCCCAGGCCCCGGCGGCGACCAGCGAGGCCGCCAGGGCCGGCGCCATCGGCGTCTTGGAATGCGGGGCGATCGCCGCCCCCTGCTCCGCCGCGTAGCGCAGCATCAGCGCCCGGTTGCCGGCGAAGGCCTCCTCGTCCAGGGTCAGCACCGGCAGCGACATCGTGCCCTCGGCCGGGTGCCAGCCCTGCGCCGCCACGGCGTCGAGCGGGATCGGCCCGGCGCCCGGGGGCACGCCCCGGATCCCGTCATGCAGCATGTCCTGCTCGATGATGCCGTCGGCCACGATCGCCGCTCCCTTCCCTGTACCGGTCGCCGTCATTGGGCTTTCTTAGACGGCAGCGGCGGGCTATCTGTCAAGACAACGTTGTCATCGATCCGGCGCAAGCCGGACATCCTGCAGGAGAGGCCTCGTGACCCAGCCCTATGACGGCCCGATCATCGACGCGCACCACCATCTCTGGGACCTGTCGATGGACCGCCATCCCTGGCTGCGCCCGGCGCGGGGCGAGATGGTGTTCGGCGACAACGCGCCGCTGCGCCGCAACTACCTGCCGGCCGACTACCGGGCCGATGCGCGGAACCAGCGCGTGGTCGCGACCGTGCATGTCGAGGCCGGCTGGGACCCCGCCGACCCGGTGGCGGAGACGGCATGGCTGGAGCGGCTGGACGATCGCCGCTGCGTCGCCGCGCGCTATGTCGCCCATGTGCCGCTCGACTCCCCGGACGCGGCGGCGCTGCTGGAGCGGCAGGCGGCCTTTCCGCGCGTCGTCGGCATCCGCGATATCCTGAGCTGGCACCCCGACCCGGCGCGCAGCTTCGCCGCCCGGCCGGACCGCATGGACGACCCGGCCTGGCGCGGCGGCCTGGCGCGGCTGGCCGGGCACGGCCTGTCCTTCGACCTGATGATCTATCCCGGCCAGATGGCGGATGCGCTGCGGCTGGTGCGCGACTTCCCGGGCCAGGTCTTCATCCTGAACCATTGCGGCAGCCCGGCCGACCGCGACCCGGAGGGCATGGCCCGCTGGCGCGCCGGCCTGGCGGCGCTGGGGCGCGAGCCGAACGTGCATCTCAAGATCTCCGACCTCGTGGCCTATGACCATCACTGGACGCCGGAGAGCCTGCGCGCCGTGGTGCTGACCTGCCTGGACGCCTTCGGCCCCGCCCGGTCGCTGTTCGCCAGCGACTTCCCGGTGGCCGGGCTGCATGCCGCCTTCGACCATGTCTGGGACGGCTTCAAGGCCTTCACCGCCGACCTCACCCCGGCCGAGCAGCGGGCGCTGTTCCACGACAACGCCCGCCGGCTGTACCGGTTCGGCTAGCGCCGCGCCTCGCGGCCGGAGAGCAGCAAGAGACCAAGGATCAGCCCGCCGAACAGGATGCTGCGCCAGCCGGGCGAGGCGTTGACCACGGTGATCAGCGCGGTGATGGTCACCAGCAGGATCGCCCCCGGGATGGTGCCGGCATAGGTGCCGCGCCCGCCCAGGATCGAGGTGCCGCCCAGCACCACCGCGGCGATCGAGGTCAGCAGATACGGGTCGCCGATGCCGACATAGCCCTGGCGGTTCATGCCCAGCACCAGCACCCCGGCGATGCCGGCGGCGAGGCCGCTGAGCGTGTACAGCAGCACCGTGGTCCGGCCGATATCGACGCCGGAGAGGCGCGCCGCCAGCGGGCTGGTGCCGAGGGCGAAGATCCGGGCCCCCGCCGCCGTGCGGTGCAGCAGCACCAGCACCCCGGCCGAGACCAGGAGCCACAGCAGGATGCCGACCGGCACCCCGGCCGGGCGGGCCGAGCCGAGCCATTCCACCACCGGGTTGCGCACGGTGATGGCGCTGCCGCCGGCGACGATCACCAGCAGACCCTGCAGCAGCGTCGCCATCGCCAGGGTCATGATCAACGGATGCACCCTCAGCGCGGCGATGCCGAGGCCGTTGAGGAAGCCGATCCCGGCCGCCACCAGCAGCGTCGCCGCCACCCCGACCAGGCCGGTCGGGTCCCAGGCCACGGACAGGAGCGGCAGCAGGATCGCCGTCACCGTGATCACCGCGCCGACCGCGAGGTCGATGCCGCCGCCGATCACCACCAGCGTCTGCCCGGCGGCGACCAGGCCGATCACGGCCGCGAGCTCCAGCAGGTAGCGCAGATGGCCATAGGCGCCGAAGCCGCGGGTCAGCAGGCTGGCGGCGATCCAGACCGCGGCCACCACCAGCCAGGCCAGCACCACCTTGTGCCGCAGGATTCCCGGCAGCCTGGTCGCGATCGCGGTCATGCCCGCCTCCAGCGGATCTGCGGCAGCGCCACGGCGCCGACGATGATCAGCCCCTGGGCGATGTATTGCGCCACGGGCGGAAAGCCCAGGAAGAACATGACGTTGATCATGACGCTGAGCAGCAGGCTGCCGGCGATGGCGCCGCGCATGGTGCCGGCCCCGCCGAGGAAGCCGACCCCGCCCAGCACCGCCGCGGCGATCGAGTTGAGGGTGAAGGGCGTGCCGATCACCGGGTCGCCCGACCCGGTCTGCGCCGCCACGAACAGCCCGGCCAGCGCCGCCAGCATGAAGCTGATGGCATAGGCCACGATTTTGGCCAGGTCGACCGGCACGCCGGAGCGGTAGGCGCCGACCGGGTTGTCGCCGGCGGCGTAGAGGCCGAGGCCGATCGGCGTCGCCAGGTACAGCTTCCAGCCGACCGCCAGCAGCACCAGCAGCAGCGCCGCCACCGGTTGGTGGCCGGCCAGGAGATTCGACAGCCAGTCCGGCACGTCGCCGCCCGGCCGCGGCAGCACCAGCAGCGCCGCGCCGCCGAGGATGAAGGACCCGGCCAGGGTGACGATGATCGCCGGCAGCCGGAACAGCGCCACGATCGCTCCGGCACCCGCCCCCACGGCCAGGCCGATCGCGGCCACGGCCAGCACCCCGCCGGGCACGCCCAACGCCCCGTCGAAGCTGGTGGCGGCGACCACGGCGCCGAGGCTGACCATGGCGCCGACCGCCAGGTTGATGCCGCCGGTCAGCATGATCATCGCCTGGGCCATGGCCACCAGCGCCAGCGGGAACCAGTTCTGGGTGAACTTGGCCACGCCCTCGACGCTGACCAGCCCCGGGAACAGCGCGACATAGAGCGCCAGGAACAGCGCCACGATCAGGTACAGCCCGCGCAGCCCCTGGTGCCGGCGGCCCTGGATCGCCCGGTACAGCGACGCGGTCATGCCGCCAGCCCCGGCGCCGCGACGCCCATGGCGGCGCCGACGATCGCCTCCTCGCTGATGCCCGGCCGCTCCAGCGTCGCCACGGTGCGGCCGGCGAACATCACCGCCACCCGGTCGCAGAGATGCACCAGCTCCGGCGTGTCGGAGCTGAGCAGCACCACCGCCTTCCCCTGCGCCGCCAGCGCCCGCAGCATGACGTAGATCTCCCGCTTGGTCTCGACATCGACGCCGCGCGTGGGATCGTTCAGCAACAGGATGCGCGGCGCCAGCGGCAGCCACTTGGCCAGCGCCACCTTCTGCTGGTTGCCGCCGGACAGCGCCTGCACCGGCCGCGCCATGTCGCCCTTGATGGTCAGGCGTTTCGCCAGGTCGGCCACCGTCGCCGCCTCCCCCGCCCGGTCGCGCAGGCCACGGGCCGGCCGCGCCAAGGTCGGCAGCAGCAGGTTGAAGGCGATGCTGTGCGGCAGCAGCAGCCCCTCCTTCTTGCGGTCGGCCGGCACATAGGCCAGCCCCGCCGCCGTCGCCTCCGTCACCTTGCCGAAGGGCCGGTCGGCCCCGGCGATGTGCGCGGCATCGGCCGCCGCCGGCAGGGCGCCGACGAGGCCGAGCAGCAGATCCTCTTGCCCCTGCCCGACCAGCCCGCCGATGCCGACCACCTCGCCGTAGCGGACGGTGAGGTCGACCTCCCGCGCGACCCCCGCCCGGAAGCCGCGGATCTCGATCGCCGTCTCCGCCTGGGCGGCAGGCTGCCAGGCCGGGAACAGGTCGCCCGGGTCGCGGCCGACCATCAGCCGCACCAGCCCTTCCGGGTCGACGCCATCCAGCTTCCGGTCGGCGGTGCGGCTGCCATCCTTCAGCACGGTGGCGTAATCGCAGAGGTCCAGCACCTCGTTCAGCCGGTGCGAGATGTAGAGGATGGCGACGCCCTCGTCGCGCAGCCGCCGCACCAGCCGGGCCAGGGTCTGCGCCTCATGCGCCGACAGCGAGGAGGTCGGCTCGTCCAGGATCAGCACCCGCGGCTTGCGGTACAGCGCCTTGGCGATCTCGACCATCTGCCGGCGGCCCAGCGCCAGGGCGTCGACCGGCAGGTCCAGCGGCTCGTCCAGCCCGACCAGGTCGCAGGCCGCCCGGGCCTGCGCCGCCAGCGCGCGATAGTCGATCAGCCCGAGCCGCCGCGGATAGGCGCCGAGGCCGATATTCTCGGCGATCGACAGGTGCGGCGCCAGGCTCAGCTCCTGCTGCACCACGGCGATGCCGGCGCGCTGGGCCTCGCGCGGCGTCAGGTGGCCGGTGCCGCGGCCGTCGACCGTCAGCGACCCGCCATCCGGCCGCAGCGCCCCGGACAGGATGTTGATCAGCGTCGACTTGCCCGCCCCGTTCTCGCCCAGCAGGGCATGGACGCGGCCGGGATAGAGATCGATCGAGACGCCGCGCAGCACCGGGTTGCCGAAGAAGGCCTTCGACACCCCATCGGCACTGAGGATGGGCGGCACCGTCCCGGCGCCGCCCCCGCCTGCCACGCTCACTTCACCGCCAGCAGCTTGTCGAACAGCGCCGTGTCGTATTCCGAGAAGATGTAGCCGTCGGCCGGGAACTGGTCGGCCCGCGCCAGGTAGCCGTCGATGCTGCTGTCGTCGATCACCGGCAGCGGCACCTTGACGAAGGCCGGCACGTCCTTGCCCGACAGCGCCTGCACCGCGGTGTAGACGGCCAGCGCGCCGAGCCAGTTGGGCTGCATCGTCGCCCAGCCCTTCATGTCGTGCTGCTTCCACAGCTCGAGGAACTGGCGGTAGTTCTCGCCGGTGGTCGGCACGAAGTCGCGGCCCTGCCGGTCCATCGCCAGGATCGCGCCGGCCGACAGCGCGCCGCCCAGCGACAGGATGCCGTCGATCTCCGGATTGGCGAAGAGCAGGCTGGTCACCGCCTCCTGCGCCGGGGCGACGTTGTAGTCGGTGTTGGTCTCGGCCAGCACCTCGACCCCGGGATTGGCGGCGAGCACCGGCGTCGCACCCTTGCGCCGGTCGTCGCTGACCGAGATGCCGGCCGGGCCGTTCAGGATGATGATCTTGCCCTTGCCGCCGATCTGCTTCACCAGCCACTCGGCAGCCTGGCGGCCCCAGTCCGCCGAATCGGTGTTGAGCTTGGCCGTCACCTTGTCGGTCTGCACCAGGCTGTCGAAGTTGATCACCGCGATGCCCTTGGCGCAGGCGTCGGCGACCACCCGGTCCAGCGCCGTGGCCGACCCGGCGATCAGGATGATCGCGTCGACATCGGCGTCGATCATCGACTGGACCTGCTGGATCTGGGTGTTGGCGTTGCCCTGGGCGTCGGTGATGACCAGCTTGTCGACCAGCCCCTTGGCCTTGAGCTCATCGACCTCCTTGCTGATCGTGCCCTCGGTCTGCTTCATCCAGGTCGGCACGGAGTAGATGTTGGCCCAGCCGATGGTGAAGGGCGGCTTGCGATCGCCCTTGATGCAATTGGCGGCGGCGTCGGCCGCGCCGGTGGCGGCCGCCAGGGCCGCGATCGCGAATGCGGCGCAGCAGGCGGCGCGCGCCGCCGAGATCCTCGTCATCATCCCTCTCCCTGTCTGACCCGGCCCTGCCTGACCCGGACGGCCCGGTGCGTTGTCGGTTTGGTCGGGGGCGAGGCTATCGGCATCGTCCCCGCGCCAAGGAGAAGCGGGACGCCCTGAGTCTGTCAAGACAACGTTGTCATCGGGAGTGCGCGAGAGATGCCCCCTTGCCGTTCCGGCCGGGGATGCCCATCACCTTGGGGCCACATCCGAGGGACAGGACCATGCCCGCCCCAACCTTGCCCACCAATGACCGCGACGACGAGCTGCGCTACGCCATGAATCAGCTGGAGGCCTGGCTGGCGCGCTGGGGCGCCGGCCAGGCCCCGGACGGGCTGCAGCTGGCCGCGATCAAGCGGGCGGTGGGCGAGCTGCATGTCGACGAAGGCGAGACCCATGCCGATGCCGAGCCGTCGGCGCATGAGGAGATCGCCGACCTGCTGGCCGCGGCGGACCCGGAGCATGCGCCCCTGGTCGAGGGCGGCGGCGACACGGCCGCCATCGACTACACCCTGCCGGAGTTCGAGCGCGACATGGAGCTGCTGCGCCCGAAATACGAGTATCTGAGCTGGCTCGGCGGCCGCCCGGTCGGGCACGCGTAGCGGACGGCCGGCCGCGCGACAGGCCGAACCGGGCCAGCCCGGAAGAGCGGCGGCGTCACCGAGTAGAAATCGAAGCAGCGGGAGACGCCGCCGATCATGGCCGGCGCCGGCATCGCGTGCTAAGAGCCGTTCGGCAGGGACCGCAGATGTTCCGGCGAATTTTAAGCAATATCCTCGAACTCTGCTGCCACGCCAATTCATCCCGACGGAGACGAAAGCATGTCCGCCACATACAATGATTTGAGCGATGAGTTGAAAAATCTGATCAATGCGTTTTCGAATGCATGCACCACATTCGAGGATCAGGGCATGCAAAGCGACATCAGCTGGGTCACCCAGGCCCAGTATTGGATCCAGGCCTTCGTATACGGCAATGCGCCGACCACCGTCGCGGACCTGACGGAGTATCTGACCCCCCCCCCCCCCCCCCCCCCCCCCCCCGACCGACCGGTCCGCGACAGGCGGTCAGTAGTCCCAGAACACCGGCACCCAGCGGAAGCCGTCGCCGGCGGCGGCCACCCGGCCGACCGAGGGGAACGGCAGGTGGGTGGCCACCAGCAGCTCGCCGGTTCCGGCCAGATCCCGCAGCAGACGGGTCCGGACACGGGCCGACTCCTCGGGGTCGTGCTCGAAGCCGTTGTACCAGTCGGGGTGCTCGAACCCGACCGCGAAGACGAGGTCCCCGGCGAAGGTCAGCCGATCGTCGCCGGACGCCACGCGGACCACGCTGTGCCCGGGGGTGTGGCCGCCGGTGCGCCGGGCCACGACGCCCGGCGCGACCTCATGCTCCTCCTCGAAGGTGTGGAGCTGGCCGCGATACAGCTCCACGAACCGCTTGGCGGCCGACCGCAGCGCGTCCGGGAAGCCCGGCGGCATGGAGACATGGGAGAAATCGGGCGCCTCCCAGAACTTGACCTCGGCGGCCGACACATGGATCCGCAGGTCCGGACGCAGCCGGTCCTTCACCCCGTCGACCAGCAGGCCGCCGACATGGTCCATGTGCATATGGGTCAGCACCAGGTCGGTCACCGATCCGAGATCGATGCCGGCGGCCTCCAGCCGCTTGACCAGCTGGCCGGCCCGCGGCAGGTGCAGGTCCGGGTCGAAGCCCAGCCCGGCATCGACCAGGATGGTCTGGTCGCCGCTGCGCACCACGACCGCGTTCAGGGCCCAATCGAACGCGTCGGGCGGCAGGAACATGTCCTTCAGCCAGGCCGCGCGGACGGCCGGGTCGACATTGTGGGCCAACATCGCTGTCGGCAGCGGCAGCACGCCATCGCTGACCACCAGCACGTCGATCTCGCCGATCCGCAGCGCGTAGCGCGACGGAACCAACTCTTCGGCCCCCTGTCGGGCGGGGTGTGAGATGCTGTCCGGGCTCATCTTCGTCTCCTGCTGATCGCCTCGCATTCGGCACCGGCGACGCTACGGGGAGGCATGCTTCCGGTCGATTGGGTCGAGGGAGAGGACGGGCCATACCGGGGGATAGGTCCCGCCATTCCGGGTGCGGGGTGCCGGATGACGGTGCCCGGGCCTCGGTGGCGGGCGGCGGCGACCGCCACCTTGCAGCTTCGCTGTCCCAGCCAGCCAATTTCCCGTTCCCTTTGATGAGGTCCTCGACATCTGCATAGGGGCGGATCTGGCCTCGGGAGCCCGATGCGATGACCGCGTCTCGCCCCTGGCGGTCTGCCGGACCGGGTCGTGTTAACGCAATGTTCATTGCGCTCGCCTGCGAATCTCGTTCATGATACGTTCCATGAAGGAGATGCCCGCCGAGTTCGATGTCGAGGCCTATGGCCGTGGCTGCGCGCTGCAGCAATGCGAGATGCTCACGCGCCTCGCCGAGATTCTTGGGCCAGCGGGCCGTTGAAGGCCGGATTGTCCCCGTTGCGGCCCACATCGGCCGCCCTGCCAGACCCGGGCATCCTGCGTGGCGGAGCCTGCGGCGGGCGTGTTAACGCAATGTTCATTGCGCTCGCCTGCGAATCTCGTTCATGATACGTTCCATGAAGGAGATGCCCGCCGAGTTCGATGTCGAGGCCTATGGCCGTGGCTGCGCGCTGCAGCAATGCGAGATGCTCACGCGCCTCGCCGAGATCGGCATGCAGCTGGCCGAGGCCGCCGGCGCCCGCGCCCTCGCCGCCCAGGCGGCCGCGGACCAGCCTCCGGCCGAGGCCGCGGAAGCTCGGCCTCCGGACCGGCCCCCGTCCGTCGACCCCGGCCTCGCCTTCGCCCGCTACGCCCATCTGGTGCGCCAGGCCCTGGCCCAGCGCGCCCGCGCCGTGCAGGACCTCGCCATCCGCGACGGCGGCCGCGACGCCCGCCGCGCCCGCCACCGCGAGCGGGTCGAGACCCTGGTCGCCGGCCTGGTCTGGGGCGATGCCGAGGATCGCGGCCGGGCCGCCGCCCTCGACCGGCGGGTCTCCCAGGCCTTCGCCGACCTCTATGGCGACCGGCAGGACCCGGTCGAGGACCGCCCGGTCGGCTCGGTCGTGGCCGGGCTCGTCTGCGGCCTCGGCCTGGCCGGGACATGGAGCCGCCGGGCGCCGTATCACGCCGGCCGGCCGAGCCCGGGCCGGCCGGACGGCAGCCCGGAGGAGATCCGGGCCCTGGCGGTCCGGCTGAAGGAGCCCGATGTCGAGGCGCTGCTCGACACCGAGAGCTTCGGCACCGCCGTGATCCGCCTCTGCCGCTCCCTCGGCTTCGACATCGAGAACGACCCCGAGAGCTATCTCGAAGAGGACGACGCCGATGACGACGACGCCGAGGCCTCGCCCGACAGCAGCTGACCGCCGCTGCTCGGGGTCAAAGCGGGCGTTTCTCCTCCCGGATCCTGCGGGACATTCCGGACTATCCATCCCGCGCCGTCATTGCGAGGAGGCGAAGCCGACGAAGCAATCCATGGTCCAGCACGGGCTGCCATATGGATTGCTTCGCTGCGCTCGCAATGACGGTTCTTGGTATTCCCAAGGATCCCGCAGGCGGGAGAGGCGATGCCCCGTCGCCGCGATGGGCGTGGAGGCTGGGCTGGGCCCGTCCCGCCCCGCCTTTGGAGCGGAATGAGGTTGGTTAGAATCGGAAGGGGATTCCCAGGGGCGAGGGAATGTGATTCACCATGCTGGCTGGGAGGAGGCCAGCCTGGATGGGTAAACCGTGCTCGATGGATCTCCGTGAGCGAGTGGTGCGGGCGGTGGAGCAGG
>NZ_NHON01000058.1 GCF_002195995.1 Inquilinus limosus | reverse complement strand
GGACGGGGAGGACAGGGGCGGCCGGATCGGCTGGCGGAGGAGGCTGGTCCCGGCGATGCCGATGGCGGTGCTCTACGCGCTGCTGCTGTACGGCATGGCCCTGCTGTTCGACCAGCTGGACAACACCGGCGGCGGCGCCCTGCTGATGTTCGCCTTCCTGTTCGGCGTCCCGGCGGCGACGGCCAGCGTGGCGGTGATGGCCGCCGATCCGCGCGGCGAGGCCGGCGGCGGCCGGCATGCCCTGATCGGCGCCCTCGTCACCTCCGCCTTCCTGGTGGTGGCGATGGTGCTGCTGGCCGAGGGCGGGATCTGCGTCATCATGGTCTCGCCGCTGTTCTATGGCGCCTCGATCCTCGGCGCGCTGGTCACCGGCCTGCTGCTGCGCCGGACCCGCGGCCGGGCGGCCGCCCTGGTGCTGGTGCTGGCGCCGGTGATCGGCATGCCGGTGGAGACCCAGGCGACCTATCCGGAGCGGACCGGAACGGTGACCACGGTGATCGAGATCGCGGCGCCGCCGGAGGTGGTGTGGCGCAACACCCTCTCCATCCCCGACATCCGGCCGGAGGAGCTGGGCTGGACCTTCAGCCACGCCATCGTCGGCGTGCCGCGGCCGGAGGATGCGCGGCTGGAGGGGCAGGGCGTCGGCGCCGTGCGCCACCTGCGCTGGGGCCACGGCGTCCATTTCCAGGAATGGATCACCGGCTGGGAGCTGAACCGGTCGCTGGCCTGGACCTTCCATTTCGCGCCGGATTCGATCCCGGCCGCGATCGAGGGCCATATCCGGGTCAACAGCCCCTATCTCAAGCTGACCGGCGGCCACTATACGCTGGACCCGCTGCCGGGCGGGCGGACGCGGCTGACGCTGCAGACCGACTATTGGATCCAGACCCCGATCAACGCCTATTGCGCCTGGTGGGGCGACGTCTTCCTCAACGACTTCCACGGCATCGTGCTGGGCGTGATCAAGGCGCGCTCCGAGCGCGCCGGCGCCGTGTAGGACTTACGCCGCCTCGAGCGCCGCCAGGATCTCCGCATCCTCCAGGTCGCCGTCGAAATCGACCAGGTCGTAGCCGTCATCGTCGCTCCAGCCCTCGGCCTCGAACGCCTCGTCCGGCATCACCGTCAGCATCGCCAGCATCTGGCCGGCGACGGCGACGCGGTCGAACTCGTCGCCCGAGGGCGGGTCGCAGCTGATGGTCAGGCACTCGATCACCTGCTGCAGCACCCAGCGCTCCTGCGCCGGCGGCAGGTCGCCGTCGGACCAGCTCTCGCGCACGGTGCGCAGCCGGACCAGGATGTCGGAGGCGTTCGCCCGCAGGGTGAGGATCTCGTCCTGGCGGCTGACCCAGGAGGTCTGGAGGGAGGTCGCGGGCGCCGTCGCCGGCTGGACCCGATCGTCGGCAATTCCTATGACGGACATGACACCATCCTCCAAGCCGATGCGTCTCAAATGAGCATGACTAAATACCTACAACCTACGGGATTTTATCTAATTTGCAAATGATCCAATTGGGGTGCATCGCCGAATCTTTGAGGCAGGGAAGGGGCGGCGGCTCAGCCGCCCTTCACCGCGCCCGAGGTCAGGCCGGCCACGATCTGCTTCTGGGCCACCACGGTCAGCACCAGCACCGGGATCACCACCACCAGCGCCGCGGCGGAGAGCGGGCCCCAGCTGACCTGCTCGAAGGTCAGGGAATTGTAGACCGCGACCGGCAGGGTGCGGGTGGTGCGCCCGGCCAGGACGATGCCGAACACGAAGTTGTTCCAGGAGAAGATGAAGGACAGCAGCAGCGCCACGGTGATGCCCGGCCGGGTCAGCGGCAGGACGACGTGCCGGAACACCTGCCAGCGGTTGGCGCCGTCGATCCGCCCGGCCTCCTCCAGCTCGATCGGCAGGGCCTCGAAATAGGAGATCAGGACCCAGATCACGATCGGCAGCGTGATCACCAGATGGGTGATGATCTGCGGCCACAGCGTGCCCATCAGCCCCAGCCAGCGGAACATCAGGAACAGCGGGATCAGGTAGCTGAGGCCCGGCGTCATCCGCGCGATCATGACGACGACGGACAGCTTGGTCGCCTTGGCCCGGGCGATGCCGTAGGCGGCCGGCGCGCCGATCACCAGGCCGATCAGCGTGGCGCTGCCGGTGACGATCAGGCTGTTGATGAAGTAGCGGCCGAAGGAGTTCTCGGCGAAGACCTGGGCGTAGTTGCTCCAGGCCAGGGTGGTCGGGATCAGCACCGGCGGATAGCTGATGTTGTCGACCTCGGGCTTCAGCGACAGCGACAGCATCCACAGGAAGAACAGCAGCGCCGGCGACACGATCACCAGCACGGCGAAATACAGCGCGGCGCGGCGAAGGGCCTTCGAGAGGGGGCGGGGCATGGTCGTCCTCCTCAATTGGCCGCGAGCTTGGCGCGCTGGCGCAGCCACAGCAGCGCCAGGGACATGGCGACGACGATGCCGAAGAACACGACGGCGATCGCCGAACCGTAGCCGATGTCGTAGAAGCTGAAGGCCTGGGTGTAGAGGTAGATGTTGATCGTCTCCGACGCCGTGCCCGGGCCGCCCTGGGTGATGGCGTAGATGATGTCGAAGCTCTTCAGCGCGTCGATCGAGCGGATGATCACCGCCACCATCAGGAAGGGCGAGATCATCGGCAGGGTCAGGTAGCGGAACTGCTGCAGCCAGCTGGCGCCGTCGATCTGGGCGCTCTCATAGGGCTCGGCCGGCAGGGCGGACAGGCCGCCCAGCACGATCAGCATCACCAGCGGCGTCCACTGCCAAGTCTCGACCAGCACCAGCGACGGGATCACCGTGCCCTGGTCGAACACCCAGAGCGAGGGCGGGATGCCGACCAGGCTGAGCAGGTAGTTCAGCACGCCCAGCTGCGGGTGGAACATCATGGTCCAGACCAGGGCGATGGCGACCGGGGTCGCCATCATCGGCATGATCACGATGCCGCGGGCCAGGCCGCGCAGCGGGAAGCGCTCGTTGAACACCAGCGCCGCCGCCAGGCCGAGGACCAGCGGCAGCAGCACGGACAGGACGGTGTAGATCACCGTGTGCCACACCGCCTCGCCGAAGCGGGCGTCGGCGAACAGTCGGGCGTAGTTGTCGAGGCCGATGAAGCCGCCGGCGCCGGTGGCCTGCCAGTCATGCAGGCTGACCCAGCCGGTGAAGGCCCAGGGGAAGACGATCACCGCCCCGACCACCAGCACCGCCGGCAGGATGAAGGGCAGATAGGTGCGCAGGCTCGGCGCGACGGCGTTCGGCCGCCGCGCCCGCACCCGCCGCCCCCGGCCCGCCCCGGCGTCCACGGCTGTCACGACCTCAGGCCTCGCTCTTGTCCAGGATCGGCTTGAACTGCTCGGTCGCCTTGGCCAGCTCGGCCGCAGGGTCGGCCCCGCCGGCGATGTTGGTCAAAGCGATGCCGAAGATGTCGCGGAACTCGTTCACCGGCACGATCACCGGCAGGCCGAGCTGGCTGACCTTGGACGAGCCGACGACGGCATCGATCCAGTCGGCCGGCAGGGTCACGCCCTTGCGCACCTCGGCGTCGTTCAGGATCGAGGTGCGGAACGGCACGCCCGAGCCGCTCTGCAGCAGGTCGGCCTGCACCGTGCGCGACACCGCCCACTGGCAGAACAGGAAGGCGGCCTCCTTGTTCTCGCTGGCCGCGGCCACGCCGATGCCATCGCCGAAGGTGGCGGAGGCCTGGGCCTTCGGGCCCTTCGGCATGACGCCGTAGCCGACCTTGCCGACCACGCGCGACAGCTTCGGGTCCTCCAGCGGCTTGGCGAAGCCGACCCCGTCCAGCCACATCCCGACCTTGCCCTGCAGGAAGGCCGACTGGCATTCGTTCCAGTTGAAGCCGGCGACGCCGGGAGGGGCCGCCTTGGTCAGCAGGCGCTGATACAGCTTCGCCGCCTCGACCGCGCCGTCGGAGGTGGTGGCCAGGCTGCGGTCCGCGGCCAGCGGGGCGACGCCGTTGCCGAGCATGAAGGAGGTCCAGACCGGGACATTAGCGTTCTTCATGCCGCGGGCGACGAAGCCGAAGGTGCCGGCGGCCGGGTCGGTCAGCGCCTCGGCGGTGGACACCATCTCGTCGAAGCTGGTCGGGTATTTCAGCCCCTTGGCGTCGAACAGCTCCTTGTTCCAGTAGATGATCCAGTAGTCGACGCTGAGCGGCAGGCTGCCGACCGCGCCGTCGGCCGCGGTGGCATAGGCCAGGCCGGCGCTGGAGAAGTCGTTCAGGCTGAGGTTCGGATCGGCGAGGGCGGGGTCGGCCAGGAACGGCCGCAGGTCGGCCAGCCAACCGCCCTTCTCGAAC
The DNA here is from genome assembly GCF_002195995.1 of Inquilinus limosus. Taxonomy (GTDB): domain Bacteria; phylum Pseudomonadota; class Alphaproteobacteria; order DSM-16000; family Inquilinaceae; genus Inquilinus; species Inquilinus limosus_C. The sequence goes on along the minus strand of NZ_NHON01000058.1, from coordinate 34,500 downwards.
ATCCGCTTCTGCACGTGGTAGCTGAGATGGATGACGTCGAAGCTCGGCGCGCCGCTGTTGAACTCGACCACCGCCTTCTGCCGCTGCTGCTGCTCCGGCGTCTGCTCCAGCCCGACATCGATGCCGGTGAGGTCGGTGAACTCCTTCAGGTTCCGGGCGATGGTCTCGCTGCGCGGGCTCTTGACCAGGTTCACCTCGATATGGGTGCCGGCGAACTTCTTCCAGTCCGGCGCGGCCCAGGCCGGACGGATCCGGGGCAGGGCGCTGGCCGCGGCGGCGGCCGCGGTGCCGGCGAGCAGCGAACGGCGGCTCAGATTCGAAAAGGGTCCCATCGTTTCCTCCCTTGCTTGTTGAGTCGGGCTCAGCCCGGCTGGTTCACATTACAGCCCGAGGGCGCGGTTGCGGGCGTTGGCGATATGCGCCGTCATCGCCTCGGCGGCGCGGACCGGATCCCGGCTCGCGATCGCGTCGATGATGCCGAGATGCTCCCGCATCACCGGCACGACCAGCCCGGCGATGCCGGTCAGCTCGCGCCGGATCAGCCGGATCTTGATCGAGTTGACGCGATAGGCCTTGGAGATGATCTCGTTGCCCAGCGCGTCGATGATGATGTCGTGCAGGCCCCAGTCGGTGGCCTGGGCGTCGTCGATCACCTGCTGGGTCGGACCCTCGGTCTCGACCCGGGCGATGATCGCCTCGTGCTGCGCCCGCAGCGCCGCCAGGCCCGCATCGGTGACCGAGCGGGCGAAGGCGGCGGTGGCCTCCTTCTCCAGGAACAGCCGGAACTGGTAGGCGTCGCGGATCATGGTCAGGTCGATGTGCATGATCTGCATGCCGCGCTGCGGCACGGTCTTGATCAGCCCCTCGGCCTCCAGCCGCGGCACCAGCTCCCGGATCGCGCCGAGCGGCATCTGCGTCAGCGCCACCAGCTCGCGCTGGGAGATGAACTGCCCGGCACGCAGGTTGTTGGCCAGCAGGTGCTGGGTGAAGCTGTCATAGGCCTTTTCGCGCAGCTTCAGCGGCTCGACCCGGTCGTCGTTCATCCGGCAGCCGCCATGGTGGTGAACAGGCTGTCGGCCGCCGCGCCCAGCCGCGCCGCCTCGCCGGGCGACAGCGGCTGCAACGGCGCCCGGGTGGCGCGCCAGGCGGGATCGCCGGTGCGATGCGCCACCAGCGCCTTGACCGCCGGGATCACCGGATAGGCCAGCAGCGCCTCGACCAGGCGGTGGATGCGCGGGTCCTCGCGCCCCTCCTGCACCAGCGGCAGCATCGCCTCGGGGTAGATGTTGGCGAGGCCGGAGATGGCGCCCTGGCCGCCCAGCCGCACCGCCGCGGCCAGGCAGCGCTCGTCGCCGATCAGGATCGCCAGGTCGCGATGCGCCGCCAGCAGGGCCTGGGCATAGTCCCAGCTGCCGGAGGAATCCTTGACGCCGCGGATCACCTCCGGAAAGGCCTCGCGCAGCCGGCCGATCAGCTCGACCGACAGCGGCACCTGGGTGACGCTGGGGATGTGGTAGAGGATGACGCCACGGGCGGCGGCGCCCAACTGCTCGAACACCCGGGCGAACCAGCCGAACAGGCCGTCATCGCCGACGCCCTTGAAGTAGAAGGGCGGCGGCAGCAGCAGCGCGTCGGCCCCGAACTCCAGCGCCAGCCGCGCCTGCGCCACGGCGTCTTCGGCCGAGGAGGCGGAGATGCCGCCGACCAGCTGCCGGCCCTCGATGCCGGCGCCGGCCAGGGCGCCCAGCACCTGCTCGCGCTCGGACAGGGAGAAGGCCGCGCCCTCGCCGGTGGTGCCGAAGGCGGTGACGGTGCGGCAGCCCTGCGCCAGGCACCAGCGCACATGGGCGACGAAGCGCGGGAAGTCGACCCCGCCATCGGGCCGGAAGGGGACGGTCAGTGCCGCGGAAAGTCCGAAACGCTCGGCTGGCTGGGCCACGTCCATCTCCCTGGGTGGGCCGCCTTCGTTGCTGCGCGGCCAGTGATGTCGATCTGACATGTCAGTCGTAGCGCGAGGGAGGGCGAGCGTCAATATGTCGAACAAAAAAGTGTCTGCCTCATCACCTCAAACCCGTCCCATAGAGGACCGTCATTGCGAGGAGGCGAAGCCGACGAGCAATCCAGGGGCCGGTTCGCATTGGCCCCTGGATTGCTTCGCTGCGCTCGCAATGACGACTTTATCGCGTCTGGGCCGCCAGCTCTGGCAGTGCCGCGTGGATCCGGGCGATGTGCTCCGGCCCGATGCCGCAGCAGCCGCCGACCAGCGTGGCGCCGAGCCCGACCCAGCGCCGGATCCAGCCGAGATAGCTGTCGGGGTCGAGATCGGCCCGCAGCTCCGACAGGCCTTCATTGGCGGCGGCGTCCTCCCGCTGCGGCGGGAAGGCATTGGCGTAGACGCCGATCCGGGCGGGGGCCGAGCCGATCACCCGGGCCGCGGCGGCGACCGCGTCGCCCATCGCCTCGGGCTGGCTGCAGTTGAACAACACGGCCTCGGCGCCGAGGTCGAGCGCGGCCCGAACCGCCTGCTCGACCGGCTCACCGGAGCGCAGCCGTGGCGCGCCGGGTTCCGGCTGTTCGTCCTCGATGGTGTAGGAGACCCACAGCGGCTTGCCGGTCCCGGCCACGGCCCGGGCCGCCGCGGCGACCTCGCGGATCGAGCTCTGCGTCTCGGCCAGCCAGAGATCGACATGCGGCGCCAGCCCGTCGACCAGGACACGGGCGATCTCCGGCGCGCGCTCCGGCTCGAACAAATCCGGCCGGTAGGAGCCGAACAGCGGCGGCAGCGATCCCGCCACCCGCACCGGGGTGGCCGCCGATTGCGCCGCCTGGCGCGCCAGCCGGCCGGACAGATCGGCCAGCTCCAGCCCCCGGGCGGCAAAGCGGTCCTCGCCGATGTGGAAGGGCACGACGGCGTAGCTGTTGCTGGTGATCACCTCGGCCCCGGCGGCGATGAAGGCCGCATGCGCCGCCTGCACCGTCTCCGGCGCCTCGATCAGCGCCAGCGCCGACCATTCCGGCTGCCGGAACGGCGCCCCCATCCGGGCCAGCTGCCGCCCCATGCCGCCATCCAGCAGCGTCACGCCGAGTCCTGACATGTCGACTCCCCGCATTCCATCCGGATCGACACTGCCGCCCCGGCCCCGTCGCCGCGAGGAATATCGACTCGTCATGGCGAGCCCCGAAGGGGCGTGGCCATCCAGCGGCTCGATCCCTGGATGGCCACAGCGCTGCGCGCCTCGCCATGACGGGGAAGGGGCCGAAGAGGCGATCTCAAGGACAGCGGTGGCGGCTCATCCTCCGCATCCCGGGTAGTCTCAATCACTTCGGCGGCACTGTCCCCTCCGGGCCGGCCTGGACCAGGCCCATGCCCATGGCCAGCCACACCAGATGGGCGTCGGTGCGGGCGCCGACCTTGGCCTTGATCTGGTAGTGGTAGTTGCGCACCGTCTTCAGGCTGAGATGCAGCGAGGCCGCGATCTCCTCATCCGACCAGCCCGAGGCGACCAGGCGCAGGATCTCCGCCTCGCGCGGGCTGAGATCGTCCAGCGGCGAGACCGGCCGGGCGAGGCGCTCGGCGGCGATCTCGCGGGCGACGTCGTCGCTCATCGCCCGTCCGCCCTTGGCGACGACCGCTATCGAGCTGACCAGCTCGGCGGCATCGCTGCCCTTGGTGACATAGCCGGCGGCGCCGGCCTCGAAGGCCTTCAGCGCGAAGCCGGCGCCGCTGTGCATGGTGAAGATCAGGATCCGGGCGTCGCGGTCCCATTGCCGGATGTGCCGCAGCGCCTCGATCCCGCCGACGCCGGGCAGCGACAGGTCCATCACCACCACGTCGGGCCTGGTCTTCTGATAGGCCTGGTAGGCGGAGGCCGCGTCATCGGCCTCGGCCACCACCCGATAGCCCGGCGTGCGCTCCAAGAGGCGGCGATACCCCTCCCGCACCACGGGGTGGTCGTCGACCAGCAGGATGGTCAGCCCGGTCACGCCGGCACCGCCGCTGCCTCCGACGCGCCGAGGGGGATCAGCGCGGCAACGCGCACGCCCCAGCGCGCCTGGCTGATCGACAGGCTGCCGCCCAGCGCCGTCACCCGCTCGCGGATGCCGAGGATGCCGTAGCCCGGGGCCCAGCCCAGGCGCGACAGGGTGCCGCCGCCGTCATCCTCGACGCTCACGGCCACGGCGTCGCGGCCCTCGGCGTCGACCCGCTGCACCTGCAGCCGGACGTCGCGCGGCTTGCCGTGGCGGGCGGCGTTGGTCAGGCATTCCTGGGCGATGCGGTAGATGCTCAGGCTGGTGGCCTCCGGCAGCCCGGCGAGATTGCCGACGATGTCGAGATGGAAGGCCGCCTGCCGGTCCTTCTGCGCGTTCCACCCGCCGACCAGCTGGGCCAGGCTGGCCTCCAGCCCCAACTCCTCCACCTCCTGCGACCGCAGCCGGGCCAGGGCGCCGCGCAAAGTCGCCGACATCCGCTTGCTGGTCTCGCGGATCGACCGCGCATCCTTGGCGAGGTCGGGGCGGTCCGCCGCCTCCAGCTCGATCACCGTGGCCAGGGCGCCGACGGCGGCGAGGCACTGGCCGAACTCGTCATGCAGGTCGCGGGCCAGGGCCCGACGCTCCTCCTCCTGCACCTGGAACAGGCGGTTGGTCAGCGCCATCCGCTGCGCCGTGGTCTCGGCCAGGCGGGCGGTCAGGTCGTTGACCGCGCGGGAGATGCGGTCGAATTCCTCGGTGCGATAGCGGGGCAGGCGATAGCTGTAGTCGCCGCGCTCCAGCCGCTTCAGCCCGGCGACGATGGTGCGGGCGGGCATCAGCGACTGGCCGATGAACAGGGCGGCGAGGATGCCGATGCCCGCCGCCAGCATCGCCGCGACGCTGAGCACGACGTCGATCTGGTGCCAGGCCTGGCGGATCGCGGCGCCGCGGTCCGGCTCCGCCGTCACCACGCCCGCGGTCGGCTGCCGCGTGGTCAGCGGCCGCTCGACCCGGGCATAGGGGCCGAACACCTCGTCATAGAAGCCCTGGAACCAGGCCGGGGCGGCGTCGCCCACCGTCTCCAGCTGGCTGCAGAGATGCCGCGGCGCCTCGTTGCCCGGGGCGAAGGTGACGCAGACGCCGGGCGAGATCACCTTCATCGTCGCCAGCGTCTCCCAGGCGGGGACGGGGATCAGATGGTCGCGGGCCAGCCCGCCGCGGTACAGCAGCTCGCGCCAGTAGAGGTTTTCGAGCGCGCCCGCGACCCGGTCGGCGGAGGACGCCGCCTCCGTCTCGATGGCGCGGTGCGTGTCGACCAGCACCCAGCCGACGGCGCAGGCCAGGCAGAGCAGGACGATCGCGGCGAGACGCAGGACGAGATGAACGAACAGGGTCATGGGCCGCCCCCGCACGAAGGGATCTTGCCGATACTGGTCGCCGCCGGCCCGGGCTGGCAAGCGCGCAGGCCGCGCCGGGGCCAGGTTCGGGCAAATTGCCCAACGCGTCTCGTGACCGGTGCCCAGGCCCGTGGTCGGCCCGGCCGATAGGCTCCGGGACGATCGCGACCAGCCGCCGGAGCTTCCTGGATGAGCGAGACCGACTTCGACCTGCCCGGGCGCGATCCGCTGCCGCCCTGGCTAATCTTCACCGGCGTCAGCGTCTTCGGCTTCGTGCTGCTGTGGTATTTCGGCCTGATCCAGCGGATGGCGGTGAGCGACCCGACGCACATCTCCTCGGTCATCGCCGTGCTCTACGTGGCCGCCAGCCTGCACTGTCTGTGGCGCGTCCTGGCCGTGTCGCGCGAGGGCGATGCCGCGCTGAAGACCGCCAGGGCGGTCGGCCGCAACGGCGCCGCGATGATGGCCGGCGATGGCGACCTGCCGCCGGGCCTGGTCGCCGCCCATATCCGCGACCTCGTCACCAAGGCGGGACTGCAGGGCGGAAGGCGGCTGGACCAGACGCTGCTGCTGCGGGTCCTGGCCAGCCGGCTGCGCGGGTCGAACGCCTTCGGCGCCTTCGCCGCCGACACGCTGATGAAGCTGGGCCTGCTGGGCACGATCATCGGCTTCATCATGATGCTGGCGCCGATCGCCGGGCTGGACGCCGGGGACAAGGAGGCGGTGCGGTCGTCGATGTCGCTGATGAGCGACGGCATGGCGGTGGCCATGTACACGACGCTGGTCGGGCTGGTCGGGTCGATCCTGCTGAAGATCCAGTACTCGCTGCTGGACAGCGCCACGGCACGGATCTTCGCCTTCGCGGTCGACCTGACCGAGGTGCATGTCGTCTCGGCGCTGGACAGCCGCGCGGCCGCCGAATGATCGACGATTTCGACCTGCTGCCGCGCGACGAGGCCTTCGATCCGTTCAGCGTGGTGCTGTTCAAGGCGCTGCAGATCCTGGCCTTCCTGTTCTTCGTCGCGCTCTTGATCGTCGCGCCGGAGGCGAAGGAGGGGAAGGTCGACAGCAAGGCCGAGTTCATGATCAGCATGGACTGGCCGGACAACCATCCCGACGATTTCGACATCTTCGTCCAGGACCCGCTCGGCAATGTCGTCTGGTACCGGCGGCGCGACGCCGGCTTCATGGTGCTGGACCGCGACGACCGCGGCGGGCTGAACGACTTCGTGCTGGTCAACGGCGTCAAGGTGCCGACCGCGACGCGGCAGGAGCTGGTGACCATCCGCGGCATCGTCGCCGGCGAATACACGGTCAACATCTATCACTTCGCCGCTTTGACCGGGAAACCGGTGCCGGTGACGGTCACCGTGCAGAAGCTGAACCCGATCGTGACGATCGTGGCGAAGGAGACGATCGACTCCGCCGAGGGTGGGTCGGAGCGCACCATCGTGCGCTTCACCCTGGACGATAAGGGGACCGTCACCGGCACCAGCCGGGTGGCGCGGTCGATCCTGCAGACCTTCAGCCGCACCTGGCAGGTCGGCCGGCCATGAAGGGAATGGTCATGAGGAGGGGAGCATGACCGGCCTGGAAAGCAGTGTCGTCGGGCTGGCCGTGGCCTATGTGCTGCTGAGCGTGCTGCTGCTGGCGGTGCTGATCCGGCTGCCGGTGCGGCGCTGGTTCAAGATCGGCGCCATCCTCGCCGCCAGCGCCGCCTATGTCGCGGTGTTCTTCGCCACACAGGGTCTGCTCGGCTGGTCGGCGCCGGTGGCGGTGCCGGCGCGCTTCCAGGTGCTGTGGACGCGGGTGCTGGAGCCGAACCCGTCGCGCGGCGACCCCGGCGCCGTCCATCTGTGGCTGGAGGAGCTGGACGACGCCAACCTGCCCAGCGGCGTGCCGCGGGCCTACCGGCTGCCCTATTCGCCGGAGCTGGCCGGCAGGGTGTCAGCCGCGCAGGCGGAGATCGAGAAGGGCCATCCGCAGGGCGGCCGGGCGCAGTTCTACGGCGCCCCGCTGCACGACGCCGTCATCGGGCCGGTGGACGCCGGTGCGCCGCCGGGCGGCGACCCCTCCGGCGGCGGGCTGCTCGACCCCGAATTCCTCGGCGGCCAGTCGAAATCCGTCGACCTGATCCCGCTGCCCAAACCGGTGCTGCCGCCGAAGAACATTCCTTGAGCGGACTCTGAGGCCTTTCGGGATGCGCTGGCGTGAGTCGGCTGGTGGTGGTTTCGAGAACCGGAGCGCAGCGCACGTTTGGTGCGTGAGCACCGGAAGCGGAGAAACCGCCATCAGACGGCCGCGCCAGTAGCATTCCCGGAAGGGCTCACGCGGGCCACTCCACGATGTGGTACTCGTACTCATCCTCCTCGACCTCGGTCTCGGAGATCACCTTGTCGCGCACGCTGATGCCGGCCAGGTGCACCGTCTCCGGGTCGCCCGAGACCAGGGGGTGCCACCAGTACAGGTCGTGGCCCTCGGACAGCAGGCGGTAGGCGCAGGTCGACGGCATCCAGCCGAGATGGTCGACATTCTTCGGCGTCAGCTGCACGCAATCCGGCACGTAGCGGCGTCGCGTCGGGTAATGCGTGCAGCGGCAGCTGTGGGTGTCCAGGAGCTTGCAGGCGATGTCGGTGTAGTCGACATTGGGCGTGTCCGGCGGCTCGTCGGCGTCGCGCAGCTTGTGCAGGCAGCAGCGGCCGCAGCCGTCGCACAGCGACTCCCATTCCTTGCGGGTCATCTCGTCCAGGCGCTTGCGGCGCCAGAAGGGCTTGGGGTCGGTCACGGCCGGGCCTTCATGGGCGGGCCAGCGGCGGCAGCGGCGCCGGGTGCAGCGCCTCGAAGGCGCGGGCGGCGCGCAGCACCAGCGCGTCCTGGAACATCGGGCCGACGATCTGCAGCCCGATCGGCAGGCCCGCCGCGGTCAGGCCGCAGGGCACGCTGGCGGCCGGCTGCTGCGTCAGGTTGAAGGGATAGCTGAAGGGCGTCCACTCGGCCCAGGTGGCGCCGTCCGGCCCCTGCGGCAGGTTCTGCCCGGCGGCGAAGGCGGGGATCGGCAGCGTCGGCATCAGCAGCAGGTCCCAATCCTGGTGGAACTGGTTCATCTTCACGCCCAGCCGGCCGCGCGCCAGCGTCGCCCTCGTGTAGTCCAGCAACGGGATCGCCGCGCCCATCGCCGCCACGGTGCGCAGGCCGGGGTCGATCAGCGCGTGCTTCTCCTCCGGGATCGTGGACAGCAAGGTGGCCGCCCCGACGCACCAATGGGCGCGGAACACCGGGCCGGTGTCCGGCAGGTCCAGCGTCACCGTCTCGACCCGGGCGCCGAGCTCGGCGAAGACCCGGGCCGCCTGCGCCACCGACGCCGCGATCTCGGGGTCGACCGGCGCGTTGTCCAGCGTCGGGGCGAAGGCGATGCGCAGGCCGCGCACCCCGTCCTCCAACCCCTGAGTGAAGTCGGTGACCGGGAAGGGCAGGGCGGTCCAGTCGCGCGGGTCCGGCTGCGCCATCACCGACAGCATCAGCGCGCTGTCGCGCACCGTCCGGGTCATCGGCCCGAGATGTGAGACGGTGCCGAAGGGGCTCAGCGGATAGGCCGGCACCCGGCCGAAGCTGGGCTTGAGGCCGAAGATGCCGGTGAAGCCGGCCGGGATGCGGATCGACCCGCCGCCGTCGCTGCCGATGTTCAGCGCCGCCATGCCGGTGGCTGCCGCCACCGCGGCGCCGCCGGAGGAGCCGCCGGGCGTCTTCGTCGGGTCCCAGGGGTTGCGGGTGATGCCGGTCAGCGCCGAATCGGTGACGCCCTTCCAGCCGAATTCCGGCGTGGTGGTGCGGCCGACCAGCACCGCCCCGGCCGCGCGCAGCCGCGCCACCGACGGCGCGTCCTGGTCCCAGGGGCCGGCGGGGTCGACCGTCCTCGACCCGCGCAGCGTCGGCCAGCCGCGGGCCAGCACCAGGTCCTTGACCGAGGTCGGCACGCCGTCGATCGGGCTCAGCGGCTTGCCCTCGCGCCAGCGCGCCTCCGCCTGCCGGGCCTGGGCCAGCGCCTCGTCGCCATGGATGCCGCAGAAGGCGTTGAGCTGCGGGTTCAGCCGCTCGATCCGGGCGAGGCTGGCCTGCGTCGCCTCGACCGGGGAGAGGTCGCGGGCGGCGTAGAGGCTGGACAGCTCGGCTGCCGACAACAGGGCCGGATCGGTCACGCGGGGTCTCCCGGGTCGCTGTGGGGTGACGCAAGGGCGTCATGCCCATCATCACCGCCCCGGCGGGCTAATCAAGAGGCCCATGCTTCCGCCCGGGCCGCCGCCGCGCTATGGCTTGATCATAGGATTCGAGGAGAGGCCCGTGCCCGCTGCGTCGATCGCCGTGATGACCGAGACCGCGATGGTGGTGCGCTTCGGCGAGATCATCGACCCCGCGATCGCCGACGCCATCCATGCCCTGGCGCTGTCGCTGCAGGGCGACCCGTTCCCCGGCTTCGTCGAGGCCTCGCCCGGCTTCGCCACCCTGGCCGTGTTCTTCGACCCCGACGCGGTGCCGCGCGACCGTGACGAGCCGCCGGCGGCCACGGTGCAGCGGCTGCTGGAGGCGCGGCTCTCCGGCCTCGACCCCGCGGCGCTGGGCGAGCCCCGGCTGGTCGAGATCCCGGTCGCCTATGGCGGCGCCTTCGGCCCGGACCTGGCCGAGCTGGCGCAGCATCACGGCCTGACCGAGGAGGAGGTAATCGCCCTGCATTCCGGCGGCGAGTACCGGGTGCACATGATCGGCTTCACCCCCGGCTTCCCCTTCCTCGGTGGGCTGACCGAGCGGCTGGCGACGCCGCGCCGGGCCTCGCCGCGGCTGAGGATCCCGGCCGGCACCGTCGCCATCGGCGGGCCGCAGACCGGCATCTACCCGGTCGAATCCCCCGGCGGTTGGAACCTGATCGGCCGCACGCCGTCGGCGCTGTTCCTGCCGGGCGAGGACCCGCCCTGCCTGCTGCAGGCGGGCGACCGCATCCGCTTCCGCCCGATCGCGGCGGACGAGTACGAGGCCCTGGCCGGAGACGCCAAGTGACCATCGCCGTTCTCGACCCCGGCCTGCTGTCGACGGTGCAGGATCTCGGCCGCTTCGGCCATCGCCGCCACGGCGTGGTGGTGGGCGGGGCGATGGATCGGCGGTCGCACGCCGTCGCCAACATCCTGGTCGGCAACGACCCCGGCGCCGCCACCATCGAGATGACGCTGATGGGCGCCGCGCTGCGCTTCGAGGCCGAGACGCTGGTGGCGCTGGCCGGCGGCGGCATGCGCGGGACGATCGGCGGCGAGGCGGTGTCCCTGCGCCGGCCGGTGCTGGTGCCGCAGGGGGCGGAGCTGCGCTTCACACCGACCAATATCGGCTGCCGCGCCTATCTGGCGATCGCCGGCGGCATCGCCGTGGCGCCGGTGCTGGGCAGCCGGTCGACCTATCTGCGCGCCGGCCTCGGCGGGCATCAGGGCCGTGCGCTGCAGGCCGGCGCGCAGATAGGTCGACNCGCGGCCGGCGGGCGACGGGCTGCCGGCCGGCGCCCCGACGGCGCTGGGCGCGCGCCTGGCCGGGCTGCTGGCGGCGGAGCGCGGCGACCGGCCTTTCGCCACCACCGGCTGGTCCGCCGCCGCCGACCTCGACCCGTCGCTGCGGCAGTCGCCGCATGTTCGGGTGCTGCCCGGGCTGCAGGCGACCGCCTTCGACCGCGACAGCCTGGCCGCCTTCCATGCCGAGCGCTACACCATCAGCCCGCGCTCCGACCGCATGGGCTACCGGCTGGACGGGCCGGCGCTGAGCCTGTCCTACCCCCGCGACCTGCTGTCCGAGGCGGTGACGACCGGCACGGTCCAGGTGCCGCCCGAGGGCAGGCCGATCGTGCTGATGGCCGATGCCCAGAGCACCGGCGGCTATCCGCGCATCGCCCAGGTGATCGAGGCGGACCTGCCGGTGCTGGGCCAGCTTCGGCCCGGCGACGTGCTGCGCTTCGTGCCGGTCGGGCTGGGGGAGGCGGAGGAGCGGCGCCGGCGGGCGCGGCTGGACCTGCGGCGGCTGGCCGTCGGGGTCATGGTCCACGCCGGAATGTGATCGGGGGACAGAGATGCTTGCGACGATCCGCGACACCGCGATCTGGTTCGACATCGACGGCGCCGGGCTGGTGCCGGAGGGCGGGGCGATGCGCGAACGGCCGACCGGCTTCCTGATCCATGGCGGCCCGGGCTCCGACCACAGCGGCTTCAAGCCGAGCATGAGCCCGCTGGCCCAGCACATGCAGCTAGTCTATTTCGACCATCGCGGCCAGGGCCGCTCCGCCCGCGGCGACCCGGCGCGCTACACGCTGGACGAGAATGTCGAGGATATGGAGGCGCTGCGCCGCCATCTCGGGCTCGGGCCGATCGCCAGCATCGGCACCAGCTATGGCGGCATGGTCGCGATGGCCCATGCCGCCCGGTATCCGGAGGCGGTGTCGCATCTGGTGCTGATCGTCACCGCCGCCCATGCCGGCTTCCACGACCGGGCGCGGCAGATCCTGCGCGAGCGCGGCAATCCGGAGCAGATCGCGGCCGGCGAGATGTTGTGGGCCGGCGGCTTCCGCGGCGAGGCGGATCTGGAGCGCTATTACGAGGCGATGGGGCCGCTCTATTCCCGCCGCTGGGACACGGCGGCGGCCGCGGCGACGCGGGGCCGGGCGATCCATTCTCCCGACGCGATCAACCAAGCCTTCGGCCCCGGCGGCTTCCTGCGAAAGCTCGACCTGCGGCCGGAGCTGGCGCGGATCACGGCGCCGACCCTGATCCTGGCCGGCCGGCACGACTGGATCTGCCCGCCGGAGTTCTCCGAGGAGATCCACCGCCTGATCCCCGGCTCGACCCTGCGCATCTTCGAAGACAGCAGCCATTCGATCCGCGTCGACGAGCCGGAGGCGCTGCGGGCGGCGATCGCGGGGTTCGTGGCGGGCTGAGGCCGTTTCCCGCCCCTCCCATTGTCATCCTCGGGCTTGACCCGAGGATCCAGGGGTTTTCAGAGCCGTTTCCGGTGGCCCCTGATGGCCGGGTCAAGCCCGGCAATGACAGGAAGGGAGTGGCTTGGTCAATTCAGCAGAAAATCTGCGTGGTTGATCCGCAAACCACATGGTGGCACGCCTTTCAGCACCCGAAGGAAGGACGATTCGATGCGCCATCACATCCTGATCGGCTTGGTCGCCGCCGCGCTGTGGAGCGGGGCGGCGGGGGCGGAGACCCTGCTGTCCCGCGGCAATGGCGGCCAGCCCGAGACGCTGGACGTGCACAAATCGGTCGGCATCCCGGAAGCCTGGATCGAGCTCGACCTGTTCGAGGGGTTGCTGGCGCCGGGGCCGAAGGGCGAGCTGGTGCCCGGCGCGGCGGAAAGCTGGACAGTCTCCGACGACGGCAAGACCTACACCTTCAGGCTGCGGGCCGACGGCAGATGGTCGGACGGCAGCCCGGTGACGGCGCAGGACTTCGTCTATTCCTGGCGCCGCCTGGTCGACCCGAAGACGGCGGCGCCCTACGCCTATTTCCTCGACCGTATCGTCGGGGCGAAGGAGGTGCGGCTGGGCCAGAAGCCGGCAGAGGCGCTCGGCGTGCGCGCCGTCGACGACCGCACGCTGGAGGTCAGCCTGCTCGGCCCGACCAGCTATTTCCTGTCGATGCTGGTCAACAACTCGACCTTCCCGGTGAACCGCGCGAATGTCGAAGCATTCGGCGCCGCCTTCGCCCGGCCGGGCAACCTGGTGTCGAACGGCGCCTATGTGCTGGCCGAGGACGTGCCGCAGTCGCATATGACGTTGCGCAAGAATCCGCAATTCCATGATGCGGCGAGTGTGAAGATCGACACCGTCCGCTATGTCGTGACCGAGGATGTCGACAGCGAGCTGGCGCGCTTCAAGGCCGGCGAGCTGGACGTCACCACCGAGGTGCCGAGCCAGCAGGTGCCGGCGCTGCGGCAAAGCAACGCCGCTGAGCTGCACATCGCCCCCTATCTCGGCATCTACTTCTACGCCATCAATCTGAACCACGAGCCGTGGAAGAGCAGCCCGGAGTTGCGCCGCGCCCTGTCGCTGGCGGTCGACCGCGAAATCATCATCGACAAGGTGGCGCGGGGCAACCAGACTGCGGCCTACAGCTTCGTGCCGCCCGGCACCAGCGGCTTCCCGGCCTGGCAGCCGGAGGAGGCGGGCTGGACCCAGGAACGGCGCGACCAGGAGGCGAAGGCGCTGCTGGCCAAGGCCGGCTACGGTCCGGGCAAGCCGCTGCAGGTGAAGATCACCTACAACACCTCGGAGAACCACAAGAAGATCGCCGTGGCGATCGCTGCGATGTGGAAGCAGAAGCTCGGCGTCGACACCGTGCTCGAGAACCTGGAATGGTCGACTTACCTGACCCAGCATCACCAGAAGCAGTTCCAGGACTTCGCCCGCACCGGCTGGATCGGCCAGTATGACGACGCCAACTTCTTCCTGGAGCTACAGCGCAGCGGCATCGGCGAGCTCAGCACCTCGGACTACTCCAATCCGGCCTATGATTCGCTGCTGGACCAGGCCTCGGCCGAGACCGATGCGGCCAAGCGGGCCGCGATCCTGCAGCGGGCGGAGCGGCTGATGATCGCCGACACGCCGGTGATCCCGATCTTCTTCTACACCAGCCGTCACCTGGTCTCGCCGGCGGTGAAGGGCTGGGCGGACAATCTGCGCGACCAGCACCCGACCCGCTGGCTGTCGGTCGAGCGGTAGGGCAACCCCTTCCGTCGCTGGAGTCTTTATCCCTCACCGTCATTGCGAGGAGGCGAAGCCGACGAAGCAATCCAGGGGCCGGTACGAGCTGCCCCTGGATTGCCTCGCTGCGCTCGCAATGACGGTTTTGACAAACCCGGCGCAGACGTCCGGGCCGCCCTGCCTCCGGGGCGGTTGACACCGACCCGCCCCGCCGGGTCATCTGCGGGCCATGACCACGGCCCGACGCACCCTGCCGCGCCTGCTGCACCGCGCCCACAACGCCTATCTCAGGCTGCGCAAGCCGCTGACCCTCGGCGCCCGCATGGTGGTGCGGGACGGGGAGGGGCGCTTCCTGCTGGTGCACCACACCTACCGCCCCGGCTGGTTCTTCCCCGGCGGCGGCGTCAAGAAATGGGAGAGCTTCGAGGCCTGCGCCGTGCGCGAGGCGCGCGAGGAGGCGGCGGTCGAGGTCGAATCGGGAGCCCGGTTGTTCTCGGTCTACGCCCATTTCGACCAGCTTCGCTGCGACCATGTCGCGCTGTTCCTGGCCGACCGCTGGCGCCCGTCGGGCGGCCGCCTGTCCTTCGAGATCGCCGAGGCCCGGTTCTTTCCGGCCGACGCCCTGCCGCGCGACATCCACGGCGCCACCCACCGCCGGATCCAGGAGATCCTCGGCCACCGCAGCATCGACCCCGTCTGGTGACGATCATGACCGAACCCGCGACCCTGCCCACCGCCCCGGCTCCTGGCGACCGCCTGGCCCAAATCCAGGAGTTCTTGCTGGTCTGCGACCAGTTCAAGCAGATCACCCGGCAGAACTACCTGACCGATGGCAGCCGGCGCGAGACCGACGCCGAGCACACCTGGCACATGGCGCTGTACGCCCTGCTGCTGAAGGACGAGATCGGCTTCGAGGTCGACATCGCGAGGGTGCTGTCGCTGGTGCTGACCCACGACCTGGTCGAGATCCATGCCGGCGACACCTTCGCCTATGACGATGTCGGCCGGCAGGACCAGGCGGCGCGCGAGGCAGAGGCGGCGGTGAAGCTGTTCGGCCTGCTGCCGCCCGACCTGCGCGACAAGGTGCATGGCTGGTGGACCGAGTTCGAGGCCGGCGAGACGCCGGAGGCGCGCTACGCCCGCGCGCTCGACCGGCTGCAGGCCTTCGCCCAGAACGTGATGAGCGGCGGCAAGTCCTGGCACGAGCACGGCGTCACCCGCACCCGCACCTTCAGCCGGATGCAGGAGGCGCTGGACGCCGACCCGACGCTGCGGCTGCTGGTCGAGCGGCTCTACGGCCATGCCGACCGAGAGAAGAGCTGGGTTCCTGAGCCGGCGGCGAAATCGGAAGGATAGGCCGGAGCCACCCCCTCACCCGAAATCGCTGTCGCGATTTCGACCTCTTCCCAAGGAGAGGTGACGAGGCGACGCCCAGTTCCCCTCTCCTCGGGGAGAGGGAGGGACCCATCGCGCAGCGATGGGAGGCTGAGGGGGAGAGCCGCTGTCGAGCGAATAGCCCAGACTACGCCTGTACCCCCTCCAGCCGGACACGGTCCTCGGCAAGCGTCGCCGCCAGCCAGTCGGCGACCACCCGGATGCGCGGCACGTCCCGGGCCGGGGCCGGCACCACGATCCACAGCTCGCGGCTGGCCACCGGTATCGGGCCCGACAGGCGGCGCAGGCCGGGCACGGCCTCCGCGAGGTAGCAGGGCATCACCGCGCGCCCCAGCCCGGCGCGCACCGCGGCCAGCAGTTCCGCCCCGCCGGTGACCCGCAGCACCGGGTCGGTGCCGCCGGGCTGGTCGCGCAGCCAGACCATCTGCGGCGTGGCATCCAGTGCCGGCTCCAGCGCGATCCAGTCCTGGGCCGCGCCGTCTTCCGGCCCATAGACCGCATGGCCGATGCGGACGCCCAACCGGGCCGCGAGATCGCCGGAGCGCGGGCGGGCCTGGCGCAGGGCGATGTCGGCATCCCGCCGCTCCAGATCGGTGTTGATGTCGGTGCTCAGCACGGTGGGCCGCAGCCCGGGATGGCGGCGGCGCAGATCACCCAGCCGCGGGACCAGCCAGGCGGCGGCGAAGCCGGGCAGGACCGAGATCGTGACCGGGCCCGACAGCGCGGCGTCACGGTCATGGGCCGCGTGCTGGATGGCGATCGCCGCCCGCTCCATCGTCTCCGCCTCGGCGGCCACCGCGGCGCCGACCGGCGTCGGCCGGAACCGCCGGTCGACACGCTCGAACAGCGGCGTGCCCAGCACCGCCTCGGCGGCGGCCATGCGCCGCGACACGGTGGTCTGGTCGACCCCGAGCGCCTGCGCGGCGGCGGAGGCGGTGCCGTGCCGGGCGAGCGCCAGGACGAAGCGGGCGAGATCCCAATCCATTCCTGCAGTATTGCAGAATGATTCGGCAGAATCTCGGCTTTCCTGCAGGCGAGGCAGCGATCAAATCTGGGCGCATGACCCGCCGCGATCCCGCGGCGGCCCGATCCCGGAGAGCCGGATGAAGCTGTATTACGCCCCCGACACCTGCTCGTTCTCGCCGCACATCGTGCTGCGTGAGCTGGGCCTGCCCTACACCCTGGTCCGGGTCGACAACCGCACCAAGACCACCGCCGATGGCGGCGACTTCCTGGCGATCAACCCCAAGGGCTATGTCGCGGCGCTGCAACTGGACGACGGCCGGGTGCTGACCGAGGGGCCGGCGATCCTGCAGTACCTGGCCGACCTGAAGCCGGAGGCCGGGCTGGCGCCGGCGAATGGGGCCTGGGAGCGGGTGCGGCTGCAGGAATGGCTGGCTTTCATCTCCAGCGAGATCCATGCCGGCCTCAGCCCGCTGTTCAATGCCGCCCTGCCGGAAGAGGCGAAGGCGGTCTTCCGCGACAAGCTGGCCCGGCGTCTCGCCGTGGTCGAGACGACGCTGCAGCGGCAGGACCATCTGCTCGAGGGCGGCTTCAGCGTCGCCGATGCCTATCTGTTCACGGTGCTGGGCTGGACCCGGTTCTTCGCCATCGACCTCGGCCACTGGCCGGCGATCGCGGCCTATATGCGGCGCATCGGCGCCCGCCCCTCGGTGGCCGCCGCGCTGGCCGCCGAGGCGCCGGCCCAGGCCGCCTGACCCCTTCCTTCCAGGAGACGAAGATGCATCCCAAGACCCTGCTCGAGCACGCCGGCGCCCGGCTGGAACCCGCCGCCCTCTCTGAATCGGTGCTGGTGCTGATCGACATGCAGCGCGAATACAGCGATGGCGGGCTGACCCTGCCGGGCGTCGGACCCGCGGTGGAGGAGGCCGCGGCGCTGCTGGCCCGGGCGCGCCGGCTGGGCACCCCGGTGATCCATGTGCTGAACGAGCGCAAGGGCGGTCTGTTCGACGTCGACGGCCCCTATGTCGCCCCGATCGCGGCGGTGGCGCCGGCGGACGGCGAGGTGGTGGTCAAGAAGGGCCTGCCCAACGCCTTCGCCGGCACCGATCTGGCGGAACGCATCGCCGCCGCCGGGCGCAAGAAACTCGTGACCATCGGCTTCATGACCCATATGTGCGTCGACGCCACCACCCGCTCGGCGGTCGACCACGGCCTGTTCTCGACGGTCGTGGCCGCGGCCTGCGCCAGCCGCGACCTGCCGGACCCGCTGGGCGGCGTGCGGCCGGCGGCGGAGGTGCACCGCGCGGCGCTGGCCGCCCTGGCCGACCGCTTCGCCGTGGTGGCGGCGCGGGGGGATGCCGTCCGCGACTGACGCGCTATCCTTCCGGGAAGGGGCGGCCGTCGGGGCCGCCCGTCCCATCGCGAGGACCGCCATGGCCGCGAAGCCGCACGCCTATCCGCCCGCGGAGGTCGAGGCCCGCCTGGCCCGCGACCTGCCGCGCTGGCGCTACCAGGATGGCAACCTCTATCGACGCTACGAGACCCATGGCTGGAAGGGCACGATGCTGGCGATCGGCGCCATCGGCCACCTGGCCGAGGCCGCCTGGCATCACCCGGAGATCGCGGCGTCCTGGGGCTGGGTCGAGGTGCGGCTGAACACGCATGATGCCGGCGGCGGCATCACCGACCGCGACTTCGCCCTGGCCCGCAAGATCGAGGAGGTGGTGGCCTGGCAGCCGGCCCGCGACGGCGCCGGGCTGGACGGCCCGCCGGCTGATCCGAGGCATGCCTACCTCAAGTACGATTGAGTGACGCCGTAGAGAGCCGGCCGAGCCAATCCCAAACCGTCATGGCGAGCGAAGCGTGGCCATCCAGTGCCGCAGCCGGAGCGGGCCCCGCCAACCTGGATGGCCACGCCCCTTCGGGGCTCGCCATGACGGTTCTGGGAATCTCCGGCCGGTAAAACCTCAGCCCTCGCGGCGGCGCTCGAAGCGGACGCCGATCGACTGGGCCTCGGGGAAGACGTCGAGCTTCTCGACCTCGGCCACCGCCCGCAGCACCATCGGATGGGCCATGGCGAGGTCCAGCACATGCTCGGCGACCGTCTCGATCAGCCGCACATGCTCGCGCTCGGCCAGGGCCTGCAGCCCCTGCACCAGCCCCTCATAGGAGGGCACGCGCCCGATGTCGTCGCCGATGCCGCCGGCCGGCAGCTCGACCTCCATCTCGACGCTGATGCGGACGCGCTGGCGCCGCTCCTCCTCATGGGCATAGACGCCGATCGACATCGGCACGACGAAGTCGCGCAGCCGGATCAGATAGGTCGCCGGGCGCGCGGTCTCGGCGGCCGGAAAGGCGGCTGTCTTCGATCCGCCGCGCGTGACGAGCGGGATCGGGGAACGGTACGGGGCACTCATGGGTCAAGGCTGTCCGATTGGCGGACGCTGGCCGTGGCTCTGCCGGCCGAGGGTCCGATGGCGAGGCACGGGCGGTCTGGCCGTGCGATGGCCTCAGGTCCGCATCGTGCCGCGATCGGCCGGGGAAGGCGAGAGGAAATCCACGCACTGCATGCATGGCTCCCGCGACCCCGGCGAGGCGGATCCGGACCGGATCAGGTCGTCAGCAGGATGGCCCCGCGGCCCTCGATCGGCTCCGCCCCGGCGATCTTGGCGACGATGTCGCCCGGCCGCACCAGGCGATGCAGCCCCTGCGACCACAGCACCCCGTCGACCCCGGCATGGAGCGGCGTACGCGCCTGGGCCGGGTCGGCCGCGGTCGGGTCGACGATGTCGGCGACATGGTCGCCGCGGCGCAGCCGGGCGCCGAGCGGCTGCGAGTAGGTGACGATGCCGGCGACCGGGGCGCGCAGCATCTCGTTGCCGGCCAGCGGCGTGGCCTCGCACCGCGCCGCGGGCAGCGGGCCGGGGGCGCCGGCCACCACGCCGCGGCGCTGCAGGAAGCGGATCAGCGCGTCGGCGTCGGCGCCGGCGGTCTCGTCATCGACATCGGCCTGGCCGCGCAGCTCGATCGTCGCCGCCAGGCAGGCGGGCGGCAGCGTCTGGCCGTCGCCCAAGAGGCGCGGCAGCACCCACCAGGGCGAGGAATTGGCCTCGTCGAACGGGTTGTCGCCGGATTCCTCGGCCAGCAGCACCACCTCGGCCTCGAACTCGCGGGCCAGGTCCTCGGCGTCCGGCCACAACGGTGTGCCGAGATAGACATGCACCGGCGCCCGGTTGTCGCAATGCAGGTCCAGCACGAAATCCGCATCGATCGACAGGCCCAGCAGCGTCTTGCGCAGGGCGCCGGTCTCGTCCGCCGGCTGCTGCTCCGCCAGCGCCGCCAGCAGGGCCGCGCGCACCAGCCGGACGTCGCGCTCGGCATCGCCGGTCAGCTGGCCGGCGATGCGCGGCGCCACGATCGGGGCCAGGTCCGGGTAGTGCCGGTTGAAGTTGCCGCGGCCGTCCAGGGCGAAGCGGCCGACATGGTATTCCAGCACCGATTGCGACAGGCCGATCGGGTTGGCCGCCGGCACCACCACGATCTCGCCCTGGATCGCCCCGGCCGCGTCCAGCGCGTCGAGCCGGCGCAGCAGGTGGTGGGCGGCCAGCATGCCCGGCAGCTCATCGGCATGCAGCCCTGCCTGGATGTAGGCTTTGGGGCGGGCGCCGGGCTGGCCGTAGCGGTGCACCGTGACGGCGCGGCTGGTGCCGAGGGCGGGGGAGGGCAGCGGGATCCGGGTGACGCTCTTGCTCATGGCGGCTCTCTGGCTGAAGGCGCGGCACCCTAGCGCAGCGGCGGCAGGATGGCATCCATCGCTAGTTGGTTAAATTTTCATCATCATCGAAATCTCTGCTCAAATTTCGATCATTCCGGAGATCCTCTCCGCCATTGCCGCCCGGTTCTGCCGGTCTCCGGCAAAACCGGCACGGCACTTGCTTCACCCCTCGGCGAAAGGGCGGTTCGTGCCGGTGCCGAACAGGGCGGCTGCCGACCGTCAGCCGGAAGGACGAAGGCTGGAGACAACTCGATGAAGCGGACGTTTTGGGGACTGGGAGGCGCAGTTTCCGCCTTGCTGATGGCGCTGCCGGCGATGGCGCAGGACGCGGCGCCGACACTGAACTCCGGCGACACCGCCTGGATGCAGACATCGACGGCGCTGGTGCTGATGATGACCATCCCGGGGCTGGCGCTGTTCTATGGCGGCATGGTGCGCAAGGCCAATGTGCTGTCCATCCTGATGCAGTGCTTCGCCATCACCTGCCTGGTCAGCATCATCTGGATGGTGCTGGGCTACAGCCTGGCCTTCGGCCCCGGCGGCGCCTATGTCGGCGACCTGTCGCGCGGTTTTCTGAAGGGCCTCGAGGTCGGCGCGCTGAGCGGGACGATCCCCGAAAGCGTGTTCATGATGTTCCAGATGACCTTCGCGATCATCACCCCGGCGCTGATCGTCGGCGCCTTCGCCGACCGCATGAAGTTCTCGTCGCTGCTGGTCTTCACCACCCTGTGGTCGATCGTCGTCTATTCGCCGATCGCGCATTGGGTGTGGCAGTCCAATGGCTGGCTGTTCGGGGCCGGCGTGCTCGACTTCGCCGGCGGCACGGTGGTGCACATCAATGCCGGCATCGCCGGGCTGGTGGCCTGCATCGTGATCGGCAAGCGGCACGGCTACGGCGCCGGCGTGGTCCATGCCTTCGCCCCGCACAACCTGGTGCTCAGCGTCATCGGCGCCTCGCTGCTGTGGGTGGGCTGGTTCGGCTTCAACGCCGGTTCGGCGCTGGCCGCCGGCGGGTTGTCGGGCATGGCCTTCGCCGTGACCCACATCGCCACCGCCGCGGCGGCGCTGGCCTGGATGCTGGTCGAGTGGGGCGCCAAGGGCAAGCCCAGCGTGCTCGGCATCATCTCCGGCGCGGTGGCCGGCCTGGTGGCGATCACCCCGGCCTCCGGCTTTGTCAACCCGATGGGGGCGCTGGCGATCGGCATCGCCGCCGGCATCATCTGCTACTTCTCCGCGACCTCGCTGAAGAAGGCGCTGGGCTATGACGACTCGCTCGACGTCTTCGGCGTGCACTGCGTTGGCGGCATCGTCGGCGCGATCCTGACCGGCGTCTTCGCCGACCCGGCGATCAACTCGCTCGGCACCGGCCTGCTCTACGGCAACCCCGGCCAGGTCTGGATCCAGGTCGAGGGCGTGCTGGCGACGCTGATCTGGAGCGGCGTGGTCACCGCGGTGCTGCTGTTCCTGATCAAGGCGGTCATGGGCATCCGGGTTTCGGAAGAGGCGGAGCGCGACGGCCTCGACCTCGCCCTGCACGGCGAGGCGGTGCAGTAACGCTGCCGCATATGGCGGCCAGACTTGGGGCGTCCTTCTGGACGCCCCTCTTTTTTGCGCCGGGCTTCGGCCCTGATCCGGCACCGCCAGTTTTTCGCGCAGCGCATCCAGGTCGCGGCCGGCGGCGCCCTGGTGCTGCCGGTCGGCGGCCAGGCGGCCTATGAGGGGCAGGAGCCCTTCACCCCGCCCTGGGCGGCCTGACGCCGGCGCAGACGCAACCTCAATTCGTCCCGGGGCGAACCGTGATGTGGCGGGCCGGCCCTCGGCCGTATCCGCCTGCCTTCGGGGAGGATACGATGAAGTTCATCGCAATCGGCATCGCGGCGGGGCTGCTCCTCGCTGCTTCGGCCTTCGCCATGGATGATCCGGCGAAGACCATGAAGACCTCGGCCGGAGAGGTCTATACGGACGAGAAGGGCATGACGCTCTACGTCTACGACAAGGATGAGGCCGGAAAGTCCAACTGCGTCGACAAATGCGCCGCCAACTGGCCGCCGTTCAAGGCCGCGGCCGGCGCCACGGCCATGGGCGAGTGGACCGTCGTCAAGCGCGCCGACGGCACCATGATGTGGGCCTATGACGGCAAGCCGCTCTACACCTATGTCAAGGACCAGAAGGCCGGGGATGTCACCGGCGACGGCGTCGGCGGTGTCTGGCACGTCGCCAAGCCGGACTGAGCGCTGCCGGAAAAGGAGAGGGCGGCCGAAGCCGCCCTCTCTGCTCCGATGGAACCTTCGGTCCGCGTCAGCGGGCCTGGGACATGGCGATCGCGGTGTCGCCCATCCGGTTCGAGAAGCCCCATTCGTTGTCGTACCAGGTCATGATCCGGACGAAGGTGCCGTCGATGACCTTGGTCTCGTTGATCGCGAAGATCGACGAGCGGGGATCGTGGTTGAAGTCGGTCGACACCAGGTCTTCCTCGTAGAAGCCGAGGATATCCTTGAGCTTGCCGCCGGCGGCCTGCTTGATCGCCGCGTTGACCTCCTCGACCGTGGTCGGGCGCTTGGCGACGAACTTGAAGTCGACCACCGAGACGTTCGGCGACGGCACGCGGATCGAGGTGCCGTCCAGCTTGCCCTTCAGCTCCGGCAGCACCTTGCCGACAGCCTTGGCGGCGCCGGTCGAGGTCGGGATCAGGTTCAGCGCCGCGGCCCGGGCCCGGTGCAGGTCCTTGTGCATCGTGTCGACGATGCGCTGGTCGCCGGTGTAGCTGTGGATCGTGGTCATGAAGCCGTGATCGATGCCGATCGCGTCATGCAGCACCCAGGCAACCGGCGCCAGGCAATTGGTGGTGCAGGAGGCGTTGGAGACGATGGTGTGCGCGGCCGTCAGCTTGTCGTGGTTGACGCCGTAGACGACCGTCAGATCCTCGTCCGTCGCCGGGGCCGAGATCAGCACCTTCTTGGCGCCGGCCGTCAGCTGCTTGGCCGCGTCGTCGCGTTTGGTGAAGATGCCGGAGCATTCCAGCGCGATCTCGACGCCCATCGCGCCCCAGGGCAGCTGGGTCGGGTCGCGCTGCTGCACCGCCTTGATGCCGTGGCCGTTGACGATCAGCGTGTCGCCCTCGACCTGGACATCGAACGGCGCCCGGCCGTGCACGCTGTCGTATTTCAACAGATGCGCATTGGTCTTGACGTCGGCGAGGTCGTTGATCGCGACCACCTCGATGTCCTTGCGCCCGGATTCGATCAGCGCCCGCAGCACCAGGCGACCGATGCGCCCGAACCCGTTGATGGCAACCTTCACGGCCATGTCGTCTTCTCCGATCCGATGGTCTTGTACCGATAGCGCGTGGGGAACCAACCCGTTCCCTTTCGTGCGGGAAGGGCTGGTTCCCGGCTTCGGCGTTACAGCTTGGCCTTGGCGGCGGCGACAACCGCCTCGGCCGTGATCCCGAAATGTTTGTACAACTGCTCATAGGGGCCCGAGGCGCCGAAGCCGGTCATGCCGACGAAGGCACCGTCCGGGCCGATATAGTGGTCCCAGCCATGGCGCACGCCGGCCTCGACCGCGATGCGGACCACGCCCTGGCCCAGCACCCGGCGGCGGTAGTCCGACGGCTGGCGGTCGAACAGCGCCGTGCAGGGCATGGAGACCAGGCGGGTGCCGATGCCCTCGGCCTCCAGCAGGTCGCGCGCCTCGTTGGCGATCGACACTTCCGAGCCGGTGGCGACCAGCAGCACGCGCGGCGTGCCGGTGGCCTCCCGCAGGATGTAGCCGCCCTTGGCCGACAGGTTCTCGGCATTGGCGTCCAGCCGCAGGGTCGGCAGGTTCTGGCGGGTCAGCGCCAGCACCGACGGCGCGTCCTGGGTTTCCAGCGCGATCTGCCAGGCCTCGGCGGTCTCGACCGCGTCGCAGGGGCGGAACACCATCAGATGCGGGATCGCCCGCAGCGCCGAGACATGCTCCACCGGCTGGTGGGTCGGGCCGTCCTCGCCCAGGCCGATCGAGTCATGGGTCATGACGTAGACGACGCGCTGGCGCATCAGCGCCGCCAGGCGGATCGACGGGCGGCAATAGTCGGTGAAGGTCAGGAAGGTGGCGCCGTAGGGGATGACGCCGCCATGCAGCGTCAACCCGTTCATCGCCGCCGCCATGCCGTGCTCGCGCACGCCGTAGCGGATGTAGCGGCCGCCATACTTGCCCGGCTCGATATCGGTCGAGACCTTGGTCTTGGTGTTGTTCGACGGCGTCAGGTCGGCCGAGCCGCCGATCAGCTCCGGGATCGCCGGCACCAGCAACTCCAGCACCTGGCCGGAGGCGGTGCGGGTGGCCAGGCTCGGCTTGGCCGCGGAGGTCTCGGCCTTGAACTTGGCCAGGATGCCGTCGAGGCCGGAGGGCAGCGTCCCGTCCATGGCATGGCGGAAGGCGGCGCGGGTCTCGGCCGGGGTCTTGGCCAGCCGGGCGTCCCAGGCCTGGCGCTCGGCGTCGCCGCGCTTGCCGATCTCGCGCCAGGCGGCGATCGTCGTCTCCGGCACCTCGAAGGGCGGGTAGGGCCAGTTCAGGTTGGCGCGGGTTGCCGCGACCTCGTCCTTGCCCAGGGCCGAGCCGTGGACGCCGCTGGTGCCCTGCTTGTTCGGCGCGCCCCAGCCGATGATGGTGCGGCAGGCGATCAGGCTCGGCCGGTCATCGGCCAGCGCCGCGTCGATGGCGGCGGCGATCGCGTCGGTGTCGTGGCCGTCGACGCGTTGGACGTGCCAATGGTAGCCCTCGAACCGCTTCTGCACATCGTCGCTGAAGGACAGCGAGGTCGGGCCGTCGATGGTGATGTGGTTGTCGTCATAGAGGACGATCAGCCGGCCCAGCTTCAGATGCCCGGCCAGCGAGCAGGCCTCGTGGCTGATGCCCTCCTCGAGGTCGCCGTCGCCGCAGGTGACCCAGGTGTGGTGGTTCACCAGCTCGTCGCCGAAGCGGGCGTTCAGGATGCGCTCGGCCAGCGCGAAGCCGACGGCGTTGCCCAGGCCCTGGCCCAGCGGGCCGGTGGTGGTCTCGATCCCGGCCTCGTGGTCGACCTCCGGATGGCCCGCGGTGTGATGGCCCAGCTGCCGGAAGTGCTTGATCTCGTCGAGCGTGATCTTGCTGTTGCCGGTCAGGTACATCAGCGAATAGAGCAGCATCGAGCCGTGGCCGCCGGACAGGATGAAGCGGTCGCGGTCGGCCCAGGTCGGGTGGGCGGCGTCGAACTTCAGGTAGCGGCTGAACAGCACCGTGGCGACGTCGGCCATGCCCATCGGCATGCCGGGATGGCCGCTCTTCGCAGCCTCAACCGCGTCCAGGGACAGGAAGCGGATGGCGTTCGCCATGTCTGAGTGGGTCACGGTCCGGGGGCTGTCGCTCATGGCATCGATCCGTTCGGGGCACGGGGATCCGGCGATGGCCCGCCCAGGCGTCAAGGCGGGCTGTCGTCGGGGGCGGCGGCACCATGCAGCCCGGCGTCCCCCGCGTCAATGCCACCAAATGCCCAATTCGGGCCGAAATCGTGGGCCGAAAGGTCCGACATTCCCGCCGCCGGCCCGGGGGCGGACGGAAGGGCTGGAGGTCGGCCCGGCGCTGCGCTAGACAAGTCGGACATATCGGCCGGAACGCATGCCGGCGACGGGGTTCGGAGATCTGGGATGGAACAGTTCGACGGGGTGCGCCTGGCGCGGCCGGTGCTGGAGGATTTCGCGGCGGCGCTGCTGCGCGGTGCCGGCATGTCGGATGACGCCGCGGCAGCGACGTCGCGGGCGATGACCGACGCCTCGGCCCGCGGCGTCGACACCCATGGCGTCCGGCTGGTGCCGTTCTATCTCGACCAGCTGCAGAACGGCCGGGTCAACCCGGCCCCGGCCGTGACCGCGACCCGCACCGCCCCGTCCTGCGTCGTCGTCGACGCCGATGGCGGCCTGGGCCACCTCGCCAGCTACCGCGCCATCGATGAGGCGGCGAAACTGGCGGAGGAGACGGGGCTGGCCGCGGCGGTGGTCACCCGCTCGTCCCATCACGGCGCCACCGGCGTCTATACCCTGGTGGCGGCGCAGCGCGGCTTCATCGCCTTCGGCTGCACCCATGCCGACGCGCTGGTGGTGCCGCATGGCGGGGTGAAGCCGTTCTTCGGCACCAACCCGATCAGCTTCGCCGCCCCGGCGCGGGACGAGGAGCCGATGCTGCTGGACATGGCGACCAGCGCCATCCCGCTGAACCGCGTGCATCTGCGCCGCGACACCGGCACCCCGCTGCCACCGGAGGTCGCGGTCGGCGATGACGGCATCGCCACCACAGACCCTCATGTCGCCACCGGCCTGATCCCGGTCGGCGGGCTGGGCTACGGCTACAAGGGCGCCGGGCTGGCGATGATGGTGGAAATCCTGTGCGCCAGCCTGACCGGCATGCCGCATGGCTTCCGCATGACCAAGTTCACCGGCCCGGGCGAGCCTGTGCATATCGGCCATTTCTTCCTGCTGCTGAAGCCGCGGGCCTTCGCCGCCGGCGGCTATGAGGACTCGCTGGCGGCGATTCTCGCCGATCTGCGGTCGCAGCCGGCCCAGCCGGGGCAGGAGGTGATGGCGCCGGGCGACCCGGAGAAGCGGGAGGCGGCGGAGCGCGCGGCCCGCGGCGTGCCGCTGGACCGCCGCACCTGGGAGCGTCTGGCAGCCTTCGCCGGCACGGTCGGCGTGACTGTTCCTGAAGCGTCCGTTGACGCAGGGCAGGCCGACGCATAGTTTCAGCCGGATGACGCTGGATCTGGAGTCCCGCCCATGAGCGGGTTGACCGCCGAGCTGGACCGACTGGAGCGCGCCCTGGAGCGCCTGGATGCCGCTGTCGCGGCCCAGGAGGAGCGCCGCCAGACGCAGATCGATGAGATTTCGGACCGCGTGCGCTCGCAGGCGGTGACCGAGATCGAGACCGAGCTGCGCGAGGATACGGCGACGGTGGCGGCGCGGGTCACCCAGGTGATCCAGCGCATCGAGACCCTCTTGGAAAAGTAACGCCGTGGCCCGGGTCGAAATCAATCTCAACAACCGCCCCTATCCGATCGCCTGCGAGGACGGGCAGGAGCCGCGCGTTCGCGAGGTCGCCGCCTTCGTGCAGGACCGGATCCGCGAGATCCAGGGCTCGGTGCGGTCGGCCACCGACACGCATCTGCTGGTCATGGTCGCCCTGATGCTGGGCGACGAGCTCCTGGACCTGCGCGAGGGCAAGATCCCGGGCGCTGTGGCCGCGGCGCCGTCGCCGCTGGACGACCCCGAACTGTCGTCACGGCTGCAGAAGCTCGCGGATCGGATCGAGGCCATTGCAGCCCGGGTCGAGACGCCCTAAATCTGTTCGCGGAGCGGGGCTGCGCGGTGCGACAGGTCGCTTTGTCCCTGGGGCCGATGCGCTTCTCTTAGGGGGCTGTCCCTGCCGGGATCGTGGTCCTGGACACACGGCACCCACCTGCTGTTGCAGGGCCCAAGAGGAGACGATATGACCACCGGCCGATGCGGCTCCGCTACCACCTCTTTCGGCTCGCATGCGAGCGTTTCTCTCAAATCCCAGCACCGTCATTGCGAGCGCAGCGAAGCAATCCAGGGGCCGCTTGGCGTGGCCCCTGGATTGCTTCGTCGGCTTCGCCTCCTCGCAATGACGGGATGGGGCATGCCTTTCGAGATCTCTCCCCATGCCTGACGGGACCGAGCTGCGCGACGCCAAGAAGGCGTTCCGGGCTGCGGCGCGGGAGCGTCGTGCCGTCTATCACGCCGAGCACGGCGCCGGGGCGGGCGGGCGGCTGCGCGACATCGTCCTGCAGGCGATTCCCCTGCCTCCCGGTGGAGTGGTCAGCGGCTACCTGCCGATCGACGACGAGCTCGACCCGCTGCCGCTGCTGCGCGCCGTGATCGGCCGCGGCCATCATGCCTGCGTGCCGGTGGTGCAGGGCAGGGGGCAGCCGCTGGTGTTCCGCGACTGGACGCCCGAGGCACCGCTGGTCGAGGGCGTGTTCGGCGTGTCGGTGCCGGCGCCCTCGGCGCCGGAGCGGGTGCCCGACCTGCTGTTCGTGCCGCTGCTCGGCTTCGACCGCAAGGGCTTCCGCATGGGCTACGGCGCCGGCTTCTACGACCGCACCCTGGCCGGGCTGCGGGCGCGGAAGCCCGTGCTGGCGGTGGGAATCGGCTATGCCGGGCAGGAGGTCACGGCGGTGCCGGTCGGCCTGCACGACGAGGCTTTGGATTGGATCGTGACGGATCGCGAGGCGATCCGCATTGCTGTGTGAAACGGATTTCGGATGCGCATTCTGTTCCTGGGGGATGTTGTCGGCCGTGCCGCCCGTGTGGCGGTGATGGAGCAGGTGCCGCGGCTGCGGCAGCGCCTGGACCTCGACTTCGTGGTGGTCAACGGCGAGAACTCGGCCGGCGGCTTCGGCATCACCCCGAAGATCGCCGAGGAGTTCTACGAGTCGGGCGTCGACTGCCTGACCACCGGCAACCATGTCTGGGACCAGCGTGAGCTGCTGGGCACCATCGACCGCGACTCGCGGATGGTGCGCCCGGCCAATTTCCCGGCCGGAACGCCGGGACGCGGCGCCACCCTGCTGCAGGCCCGTGGCGGCCGCCAGGTGCTGGTGGTCAACATCATGGCGCGGCTGTTCATGGACGCGCTGGACGATCCCTTCGCCGCGGTCGACCGGCTGCTGGCCGACATGGCGATGCCGGGCGTGGTCGACGCCATCGTGGTCGATTTCCACGGCGAGGCGTCGAGCGAGAAGATGGCGATGGGCCATCACCTCGACGGCCGGGTGACGCTGGTGGTCGGCACCCACACCCATATCCCGACCGCCGACCTGCATATCCTGCGCGGCGGCACCGCCTACCAGACCGATGCCGGCATGTGCGGCGACTATGACAGCGTCATCGGCATGGGGAAGGAGCCGGCGATCGCCCGCTTCATCCGCAAGATGCCGACCGAGCGGCTGACGCCGGCGGAGGGCCAGCCGACGATCTGCGGCCTGGTGCTGGAGACCGACGAGACCACGGGACTCGCCCGCAAGGTCGAGCCGCTGCGGATCGGCGGCCGGCTGGCACCGGCCTGGCCGAGCGGCTTCGCCCCCGCCGAGCCCGCCGGCTGAGCCATTCATCTGATTTCTTTGAAATTGCGCCTATCTGATTGCTGGGAAACGGAATATCCGTGCCCGGAAATATTCGTGCCCCTTCCCTCCGGGCCACAGAACCGCCATAATCTGGGCCTAACGCGGCGCCAGTGAGCGTGCGGTGGCGCTTGCCGTCGCCCGTCCGGCCGCATATCTCTCGCGCCGCGAATTCTCCAAGTCAGTCAGGCACTGCCCCATGGCCGGTCATTCACAGTTCAAGAACATCATGCACCGCAAAGGCGCCCAGGACGCCAAGCGGGCCAAGATCTTCACCAAGCTCCAGCGCGAGATCACCGTTTCCGCCAAGCTCGGCCTTCCCGACCCGGCGATGAATCCGCGCCTGCGCGCCGCCATCCAGGCCGCGCGCAAGGAGAATATGCCGAAGGACAACATCGACCGGGCGATCAAGCGCGCCACCGGTGACGGCAACGACAGCGACTATGTCGAGATCCGCTACGAGGGCTACGGCCCGGCCGGCATCGCCGTGATCGTCGAGGCGCTGACCGACAACCGCAACCGCACCGCGGCGGATGTGCGCTCGATCTTCGCCAAGCATGGCGGGTCGCTGGGCGAGACCAACTCGGTCAGCTTCATGTTCAACCGGGTCGGCGAGCTGGTGTTCCCGGTCAAGGCGGCCAGCGCCGACGCGATGTTCGAGGCGGCGCTGGAGGCCGGCGCCGACGACGTGCAGAGCGACGATGAGACCCACACCGTGACCACCACGGTCGAGGGCTTCGCCGCCGTGCGCGACGCGCTGGAAGAGACGTTCGGCGCGCCGGATTCCTCGGGCCTGGTCTGGCGGCCGCTGAACAGCGTGGCGCTGAACGAGGAGCAGGCGGCGTCGCTGCTGAAGCTGCTCGACACGCTCGAGGACAGCGACGACGTGCAGCGGGTCTCGGCCAATTTCGAGATTCCGGACGACGTCATGGCGCGGCTGACGGCCTGAGCGGCGGAGGGGATATGGAGCACAGGATGGCGAGGGCAGGGGGGATGGGGCGCCGATGAGGATCCTCGGCCTCGACCCCGGGCTGCGCCACACCGGCTGGGGCGTCCTGGATGTCGACGGCAACCGGTTGCGCTACATCGCCGACGGCAGTGTCGATTCCGACGACAAGGCCGACCTCGCCACCCGCCTGGTGCAGTTGCATGACGGGCTGACCGCCGTGCTGCGCGAGTGGACGCCGGACGAGGCGGCGGTCGAGGAGACCTTCGTCAACAAGAACCCGACCTCGACCCTGAAGCTGGGCCTGGCCCGCGGCGTGGTGCTGCTGGTGCCGGCCCTGGCCGGGCTGCGGGTCGCGGAATACGGCGCCAACCACATCAAGAAGTCGGTGGTCGGCGCCGGCCATGCCGACAAGACCCAGGTCCAGCACATGGTGCGCATGCTGCTGCCGGGCACGACGTTCCGGACCCCGGACGCGGCCGATGCGCTGGCCGTGGCGATCTGCCACGCCCATCACCGCCAGACCGAGGCCAGCATCGCCGGCATCCGGCTGCAGGCGGCGCGATGATCGCCCGGCTGCGCGGCCTGCTGGACAGCGCCGGGGCCGATCACGCCGTGATCGACTGCAGCGGCGTCGGCTATCTGGTGTTCTGCTCGCGCCGCACCCTCGGCCTGCTCGGCGGCCCGCGCGAGGCGGTGGCGCTGCATGTCGAGACCCATGTGCGCGAGGACCACATCCATCTCTACGGCTTCGCCGACACGACGGAGCGCGACTGGTTCCGCCTGCTGACCACGGTGCAGGGGGTGGGCGCCAAGGTGGCGCTGGCTATCCTGTCGGTGCTGTCGCCGGACCAGGTGGCCACCGCCATCGCCGCCGGCGACAAGGCGATGCTGGCCCGGGCCGAGGGTGTCGGGCCGAAGCTGGCCGGCCGCATCGCGTCGGAGCTGAAGGACAAGGTCGGCGGCATTGCCCTCGGGCCCGCTGTCGCCGCGTTCCACACCGGCGGGGCTGCCCCGGCGGCCGCCACTGCCGAGGCCGGCGCCGCGTCCGACGCGGTCTCCGCCCTGGTCAATCTCGGCTACGGCCGGGCCGAGGCCTTCGCCGCGGTGGCCAGGGCCGGCGGCAAGCTGGGGCCGGAGGCGACGGTGTCGGCGATCATCCCCGCCGCCCTGCGTGAGCTGGCGTCATGAGCGGGGACGCCGACCGCATCGTCACCGGCGAGCGCCAGGGCGACGACGACGCCTCGCTGCGGCCGCAGACGCTGGAGGATTTCGTCGGCCAGCGCGAGGTCTGCGACAATCTCCGCGTCTTCGTCACCGCCGCGCGCAGCCGGGCCGAGGCGCTGGACCATGTGCTGTTGTTCGGCCCGCCCGGGCTCGGCAAGACCACGCTGGCGCAGATCGTGTCGCGCGAGCTCGGCGTCGGCTTCCGCGCCACCTCCGGCCCGGTGATCGCCCGCGCCGGCGACCTGGCGGCGATCCTGACCAATTTGCAGCCGCGCGACGTGCTGTTCATCGACGAGATCCACCGCATGAACCCGGCGGTGGAGGAGATCCTCTATCCGGCGATGGAGGACTTCCAGCTCGACCTGATCATCGGCGAGGGGCCGGCGGCGCGGTCGGTGCGGATCGACCTGCCGCCCTTCACTTTGGTCGGCGCCACCACCCGGTCGGGCCTGATCACCACGCCGCTGCGCGACCGCTTCGGCATCCCGCTGCGGCTGAACTTCTACGGCACGCCGGAGCTGGAATCGATCGTCGCCCGCGGCGCCCGGCTGCTGGGCTGCCCGCTGACCGACGAGGGCGCGCACGAGATCGCCAAGCGCTCGCGCGGCACGCCGCGCATCGCCGGCCGGCTGCTGCGCCGGGTGCGCGACTTCGGCGCGGTGGCCGGGCTGGCGCAGATCGACGCCCGTGCCGCCGACCAGGCGCTGAAGCGCCTCGATGTCGACGAGGCCGGGCTGGACGCGATGGACCGGCGCTATCTGCGCCTGATCGCGGAGCATTACGGCGGTGGCCCGGTCGGGGTCGAGACGCTGGCGGCGGCGCTGAGCGAGCAGCGCGACATGATCGAGGACGTGATCGAGCCGTACCTGCTGCAGCAGGGCCTGGTGCAGCGCACGCCGCGCGGCCGCGTGCTGGGCGACCGCGGCTACCGCGCCCTCGGCCTGGCCGAGCCGAAGCGCGGCGCCTCCCAGCTCGACCTGCTGGCGGAAGACGAGCCGTGAGCGCGCCGCATCTCTTCCCCGTCCGGGTCTATTGGGAGGACACGGACGGGTCGGGCATCGTCTACCACGCCTCCTATCTGCGCTTCGCCGAGCGGGCGCGGACGGAGCTGCTGCGCGCCGCGGGCTTCGAGCAGTGGACGATGCTGGAACAGACCGGCATCGCCTTCGCCGTGCGCCATTGCGTCATCGATTTTCGCCGCTCCGCCCGCCTCGACGACCGGCTGGCGGTCGAGACCGTGGTGACGGCGATCGGCGGCGCCAGTCTCGAAATGTCGCAGGCGATCCGGCGGGATGGGGATGACATCGTCACATTGCTGCTGAAATTGGCCTGCATCACTCGTGACGGCCGGGCGGCGCGGATGCCGCCGCGGCTGCGCGAGGTGTTCAATGCGATCAAGCACCAGACCGCGTCGCACGCGGCGGGATGAAGGGCGAAGGGTATGGAGCAGTCGGTGATCGATACGGCCCAGGCGGTCGGGCAGGGTGCCGTGCACAATCTGAGCATGTGGGGCCTGTTCCTGCAGGCCGATGTGATCGTCAAATTCGTGATGCTGCTGCTGCTGGCGGCATCCGTCTGGTGCTGGGCGATCATCTTCGAGAAGTGGATCCGCGTCCGGCGGCTGAACCGCCAGGCGGATGCCTTCGAGGATGCGTTCTGGTCCGGCGGGTCGCTCGACGACCTCTACGACCAGGTCGGCGCCAACCCGCCCGACCCGATGGCCGCCACCTTCGCCGCCGGCATGAAGGAATGGCGCATCGCCGCCGATCGTGGCATCGGCGCCTCCGGCAGCATGCGCGCCGGGCTGCAGCAGCGCATCGACCGGGTGATGCAGGTGACCATGACGCGTGAGCTCGGCCGGGTCGAGCGCGGCATGACCGTGCTGGCCTCGGTCGGGTCGACCGCGCCCTTCGTCGGCCTGTTCGGCACGGTCTGGGGCATCATGAACTCGTTCCAGTCGATCGCCGCCCAGGCCGACACCAGCCTCGCCGTGGTGGCGCCGGGCATCGCCGAAGCGCTGTTCGCCACCGCCATCGGCCTGTTCGCCGCCATCCCGGCCACCACCGCCTACAACAAGTTCTCGAACGACCTGAACAAGTATGCCGAGCGGCTGGAGAACTTCGCCGGCGAGTTCGGCGCGATCCTGTCGCGCTACCTCGAGGACCGCAGCTGATGGGCGTCTCCCTGTCCCACGCCACCGGCCGGGCCCGCAGCGGCCGCCGCCGCACCCTGCGCCCCAACGCCGACATCAACGTCACGCCCTTCGTCGACGTCATGCTCGTCCTGCTGATCGTGTTCATGGTCACGGCGCCGCTCCTGACCGTCGGCGTGCCGGTCGACCTGCCGCAGACCCGCGCCCAGAACATCCCGACCAAGGAGCAGCCGCTGCAGGTCACCATCGACGCCCAGGGCCAGATCTACGTGCAGAAGAAGCAGGTGGCGATGGAGGACCTGGTGCCGATGCTGACCGCGATCGCCAAGGCCCAGTCCCAGGGCGCCGCGGCGGGCGCTGGCGGTGGCCCGGCCGAGACCCGGATCTTCGTGTTCGGCGACCAGGCGCTGGCCTATGGCCGGATCATGCAGGTGATGGGCGCCATCACCTCCGCCGGCTTCACCCGCGTGGCGCTGATCTCCGAGACGCCGAAGGGCCAGGCGGCCCTGACGCCGGCCCCCGCACCGGCCCCGAGGCGCTGACAAGAGTCCCATGCGTCCCAGTCTCATCATCTCCCTGGCCCTGCACGCGATCCTGCTGATCGTGCTGATGTTCGGGCTGCCGCTGTTCCGGCGCGACGCGCCGGCCATCGCGGTCGTGCCGGTGGAGATCGTCAGCGCCGATGCGGTCGGCGCGGGCGCGACCGGCGAGATCGCGCCCGACCGCCCGCCGGCCCCGGATGCCACCGGCGACGCCGACGCGCCGCCGCCCCCGGCCGCGGCCAAGAC
>NZ_NHON01000057.1 GCF_002195995.1 Inquilinus limosus | reverse complement strand
CTGGTCGCCGGCCCCGCCCGAGCCGCCGCCCCAGGTCACGGTGCAGGGCGTGATCCTGGCCGGCGACCAGTCCGTGGCGCTGCTGCGCCGCGACGACACCGGCGAGGTCGTATCCGCCCGGCCGGGCGACGACCTGTCCGGCTGGCATGTCGAGCGGATCGAGCCCGGCTCGGTGACGCTGACCGGCCCCGACGGTTCGGTCGACCTGCCGCTGTTCCCGCCCCCGCCGCCCTGATGCGCTGCCCGGCCCTGCTCACGCCGCTGCTGGCGGCGCTGCTGGTGCTGTGCCTGGCGCCGGGGCTGCGCGCCCAGGAGCTTGGCGAAGGCTGGATCATGCCGTCCGACGAGACGCCGGGCAGCCTGATCCCGAGCCGGCCGGACGCGCCGGCCGCGGGCGAGGTTCCCCAGCCCGCCGTGCGGGGCGGTGCCAGCCCGGCACAGATCCGCCGCCTGATCGTCAGCCGGCTTCGGCTGACCGATGCGCGGCTGCGGCCGCTGATGCTGCGCCAGGCCCGCTGCTTGGCCTATGCGGTGTATTTCGAGGCCCAGGGCGAGACCCGGCTGGGCCAGCTGGCGGTGGCGCAGGTGGTGCTGAACCGGCTGCACGACCCGGCCTATCCCAAGACCATCTGCCGGGTGATCGCCGATCGCGGCCAGTTCCCCTGGACCACCGGCGACCTGACCATCCGCGACGCGGCCCGGTTCCGCATCGCCTGGTCGGTGGCGCTGCATATGATGGCCGGCATCTTCACCGACCCGACCCGCGGCGCCACCCATTTCTACGCCCCAGCCCGGGTCAGGGCCCCCGCCTGGGCCACGTCCGACGCCTATCTCCTCACCATCGGCGGTCACCGCTTCTTCCGGCCCTGACCCGCGCGGAGGGACATTCCAAACCCGTCATCGCGAGGAGCGAAGCGACGTGGCGATCCAGCGGCACCGACCACTGGATCGCCACGCCCCTTTGGGGCTCGCGATGACGAAATGGAGGTATGTGAGGCGACATCGATCCAGTCGCTGAGAATTGGCAAGATCTGCCCGGTCCCTGTCATCCGTGCCAATGGCCCGCTCCGTCCGGCTTGGGCACAGTGTCGCCCGTTCACACGGAGACCGATCATGAGCAACGCCGTCACCGCCGTTCCCGCCGCCCCTGCCGCCGAGGCGCTGGCCCATTTCCGCGCCCGGCTGGCCTTCGAGACCGACTGCGCCGATGTGCACGAGGCGCTGGCCTCCGGCGCCCCCGGCTTCGTGCTGGCCGAGGCGCGCGGGCCGAAGGCCTATGCCGCCGGTCATGTCCCCGGCGCGATCAACCTGCCGCACCGGACGATCACCGCCGAGCGCATGGCCGAATGGCCGCAGGACACGCTGTTCGTGGTCTATTGCGCCGGGCCGCACTGCAACGGCGCCGACCGCGCCGCGATCAAGCTGGCCGGGCTGGGCCGGCCGGTGAAGGTGATGATCGGCGGCCTGACCGGCTGGCTGGACGAGGGCTTCGCGCTGGAGACTTCTTAACAGGCCCTGATTTTCGCGTTGCCTCTCCCGCCTGGCGGGAGAGGTCGGACGTCCGCAGGACGGCCGCGTGAGGGCGGGTCCCGGCCTCGACAAAGGGCCCTCACCCGGAGCCGCTTCGCGTCTCCGACCTCTCCCGCAAGCGGGAGAGGCAACGCACTAAGCCGACCCGGCTCTCGGTGCCCGACCCTTGGAACGGCCGGCCCCACCCTGTATGGTCGGGCCGACACCGCGCGCCGAGGCCCGATGAAGACGCTGCCCGAATTCCCCAACCTCTTCATCCTCGACCACCCCCTGATCCAGCACAAGCTGTCGCACATGCGGGACAAGGGGCGGTCGACCAACGGATTCCGCCGGCTGCTGCGCGAGATCTCGCTGCTGATGGGCTATGAGATCACCCGCGACCTGCCGATGACGACGGAGCGGATCGAGACGCCGCTGGAGCCGATGGACGCCCCGGTGCTGCTGGGCAAGAAGGTGGCGCTGGTGTCGATCCTGCGCGCCGGGCTGGGCATGACCGAAGGGCTGATCGAGCTGATCCCTTCCGCCCGCCAGGGCCATATCGGCCTGTATCGCGACCACGACACCAAGATGCCGGTCGAATACCTGGTGAAGCTGCCGGAGCCACAGGGCCGCATCTTCATCGCGGTCGACCCGATGCTGGCCACCGGCAACTCCGCCGTCCACGCCGTCGACGTGCTGAACCGCCACGGCGTGCCGGACGAGCTGATCCGCTTCATGGCGCTTGTGGCGGTGCCGGAAGGGGTGCGCACGCTGCACGCCAAACACCCCAGCGTCCGCATCTACACCGCGGCGCTGGACCGCTGCCTCGACCACAACGCCTATATCCTCCCGGGCCTCGGCGACGCCGGGGACCGCATGTTCGGCACGAAGTGAAGCCCATGACCGACCAGCCCAAGCAGCTCCTGCACCTCGTCCTCGGCGGCGACCTCAAGGACACCCAGAGCGTCGAGTTCGCCGACCTGTCCAAGGTCGACATCGTCGGCCTGTACCCGAACTACGCCGAGGCCTATGCCGCCTGGCGGGCCAAGGCGGCGGCGACGGTGGACGACGCCCAGAAGCGCTATTTCGTGGTGCATCTGCACCGCCTGCTGGATCCGTCGACCGACAAGCACTGAGCCCGACGGCCGGGCCCGCCGCCGTCAGGCGGCGGCGCTGGCCTGCAGCTGGCCGCGCACCGCTTCCAGCGCGTCCTTGAGCCTGCCCGCCGTCTCCGCCGTCAGGCCAGAGGCGCAGCCGATTCCCTCGAACACCGTCGCCACCTCCGCCTGCATCGCCCGGCCGGCCGGGGTCAGGTGGATGTGCACCACCCGCTCGTCGTCGCGGCTGCGGCGGCGCTCGACCAAGCCTGCCGATTCGAGGCGCTTGAGCAACGGCGTCAGCGTGCCGGAATCGAGGAACAGCTGGTCCCCGATCGCCTTCACGGCGAGGCCGTCCCGCTCCCACAGCACCAGCATCGCCAGATATTGCGGATAGGTCAGGCCGATCCGGTCCAGCAGCGGCTTGTAGACGCGGTTGAAGGCGTGCGCCGTGGAATAGACGGCGAAGCACAGCTGGTCGGTCAGGCGGTACGGGGAGTCCAGGGTGTCGGGCATCAAAGCCTCCCCGGCTGGGGATGGAAAGGTCAATCCGACCGGATATCCCAGGCAATTTAATTGTGCACCATTCAATTTCGCGCACTCGCCATGCGGCGATCGAATGGCGAGCAATTCAATTGTGCGCTATTTAGTTTTCCGCAAGCGGCACCCGCCGCTCCCGAACAAGCGAGACCGATCATGACCATCCTCTACCGCACCAAGGCCACTGCCACCGGCGGCCGCGACGGCCGGGCCACCAGCGAGGACGGCAAGCTGTCCGTCGCCCTGACCACGCCGAAGGAGCTGGGCGGCCAGGGCGGCGACGCCACCAACCCCGAGCAGCTGTTCGCCGCCGGCTATTCCGCCTGCTTCCTGAGTGCGCTGAAATACGTCGCCGCCCAGGCCAAGGTGAAGATCGCGCCGGAGAGCACCGTGACCGCCGATGTCGGCGTCGGCCCGCGCGACGACGGCCAGGGCTTCGGCCTGGATGTCGGCCTGACCGTCGCCCTGCCGGGCGTCGAGCGCGCCGTGGCCGAGGACCTGGTGGCCCGCGCCCATGTCGTCTGCCCCTATTCGCACGCCACCCGCGGCACCCTGAACGTCCGCCTGACCGTCGCCTGACCACACCGCTCGGGGGCCGGCGATCCGGCCGGCCCCGCCCATACAGCATCCGGAGTTCCCGATGAGCGTTTCCGTCAAAGCGCTGGCCCTGGCGGCTGCCGCCGCCCTGTCGCTCGGCCTGGCCCAGGCCGCAGAGGCCGCGCCTGCCGGCGTGAAGAACATCGTCCTGGTGCACGGCGCCTTCGCCGACGGGTCGAGCTGGGCCGGCGTGGTCGCCGCCCTGCAGGCCAAGGGCTACCACGTCACCGCGGTGCAGAACCCGCTGACCTCGCTGGCCGACGACGTCGCCGCCACCAAGCGGGCGCTGGCCCAGCAGGACGGGCCGGCGCTGCTGGTCGGCCATTCCTGGGGCGGCGTGGTGATCACCCAGGTCGACGACCCGAAGGTGGCCGGGCTGGTCTATGTCGCCGCCCTGGCGCCGGATGTCGGCGAATCCGCCGCCGACGTGTTCAAGCATGGGCCCGCGGCGGTCGAGGCCGACGCGATCAAGCCCGGCCCGGACGGCTTCGCCACCATCCCGGCCGACCGCTTCCACAGCGCCTTCGCCGCCGATTCCTCCCCGGCGCAAGCGGCGGTGATGGCCGCCACCCAGGGCCCGATCGCGGCCGCGGCCTTCGGCGAGACGGTGACCAACGCCGCCTGGAAGAAACTGCCTTCCTGGTTCCTGGTGTCGACCGCCGACCGGGTGATCAACCCGGATCTGGAGCGCTGGGAGGCCGAGCGCATCGGCGCCCATGTGGTGTCGGTGACCGGCAGCCACACCGCCTTCGTCGCCCACCCCGCGGTGGTCGCCAAGGCGATCGAGGACGCGGCGGGTTCGCTCAAGCGCTGACCGCGACCTGATCGACGGCCCGCCCGTGGCATTGCGCCGCGGGCGGGCTTTCCGGTACCAGGAGCGGATGAGCGTCACCCTGATCGCCCCGTCCCTGGACCGACTGCCCGGATTTGCCGACGCGTTGCGCCGCGGCTGGTCGCCGGACACCGTGCGCAAGGACGCGGCCGCGCGCGAGCAGCTGGAGCGGATCGCGCAGGACCCGGCCGGCTTCGTCGCCGGGCTGGACGACCCGGAGGCGCGCGGCGGCCCGATCACCCTGCCGGACGGCAGCACCGTGCCGCGCCTGCCCGGCTTCCATCGCTGGCTGTGGGACGGGGAGTTCTGCGGCAGCGTCAACCTGCGCTGGCAGCCCGGCACCGCCGCCCTGCCGCCGCATGTGCTGGGCCATATCGGCTACAGCGTCGTGCCCTGGAAGCAGCGCCGCGGCTACGCCACAAGCGGCCTGGCGCTGCTGCTGCCGGAGGCGCGGGCGCAGGGCCTGGGCCATGTCGATCTGACCACCGATCCCGACAACCTCGCCTCGCAGCGGGTGATCCAGGCCAATGGCGGAAGGCTGGTCGAACGCTTCCGCAAGGCGGAGGGCTATGGCGGCGGCGAGTCGCTGCGCTGGCGCATCGACCTCTGATCCCGCTGGCGGTGGAGTCCGGGACGCCTTTGCCGTAGACCGTCGGGGATCTCATCCAGGCGATTCGGAGTCGACCCCGCATGGCGGTTCGCAGCGACAGACCCTCCTCCGCCCTGCTGGTGCGGCCGATCCTGGGCCTGGCGCTGGGCGCCAGCACCCTGCCGCTGCTGCATGCCGGGGTGTTCCCGGCGATGCTGCCGGCGCTGCAGGTCCAGGCGGGCGCCTTCGGGCTGGTGACGGCCGAGTCGCTGCTGGCGCTGCTGCCTTTCCTCGGCTGGGCCGCCCTGGCCCGACGGGGCGGCGAGCGCCCGCCGATCATTGCCGGCGGCGTGCTGGTGGCCCTGGCGCTGCTCGGGTTCCTGGCCGTGCTGCGCCAGCCCCTGGCGCCCGAGGATTCCATCCTGCTGCCCGGCCTGCTGTGGATCGCGGCGGTGGTCGGCGCTGCCGGGCTTGTGGTCGGCAACCACCTGCATCTGATCCGGCTGGGCGGCGGGTCGGGCGGCCGCATCACCGTGATCACGGTGGCGGCGGCGACGCTGTTCGGGCCGATCCTGGTCAACGCTGTGGCCGTGGTGCTGCAGCCGGCGTCCGGGTCCCTGGCCATCCCGCTGGGGCCCCATCTGTTCTGGGCGGCGATGGCGCTGGCCCTGGCCTTCGTGACCTGGCGCGCGCCGACCGCCGCCGTGCCGGTGGCCACCAGCCATGCCGCGCCGGCCGCGGTCGCGGCGGCGGTGCTGGCGCTGGTGCTGCTGCTGGCGCCGATCGTCTGGCTGAACGCCATCCGCCTGCCGCTGCTCGTCCATGCCGCGACGGTGGCCGGCGGATCGGTGCCCGACCTGCTGGGCCAGGTCTCGCTGATCGGCTATCTGGCCATCGCCGTGGTGCTGCTGGCGGCGGCGCTGCATCCAGGTCTCGGCCTGCTGGCCGCCGGTCCGCTGGCCGCGGCGGTGGTGCTGTGGGCCCTGTACGGCCTCGACATCCAGGTGCCGGTGTCGCTGGCCTGGGGCGTCAGCAGCGACCCCGCCTATGCCATCGCGATGCTGGCCGGCTTCGCCGCCATCCTGGGGCGCGGCGCCGGGCCGCTGCGGGTCGGGGTCGCCTGGACCGCGCTGCAGGTCGCCGCCGTGCTGGGCAATCGCGGCGGCCAGGTCTGGTGGCAATACAACCAGCTCGCCATCACCGACGGCATGCAGTGGACCGGCATTGGCATGGCGGTCGTGGGCGCCGTGATGCTGGCGGGCGTCATCCTGGCCCGCCGCGCCCCATGAAAAAGGCCTCCGGAGCAAGGCTCCGGAGGCTCTGAGTGTAGATCGGGCCGGAGGAACGCCAGCCAGGGACCGGCCCGATCGTCGACGGATCGACGGCTTTCACGATGGCGTCGGCTAGGTCGTCCAGCCCGCCCGATCCGTGATCTCGTGAATGACCGCAGTCCCGGCTGGAGACGGACAGGGGCGGCGTCTCGCCATCCTGGCTCTCCCCAAAAGCGACTGCAAATCATTCGCAATCTCAAGATACGGATTTGCGAGGCGGATGCAAGCGGATTTGGCGCCGGCAGCAAAAGGCCGGCTGCGGCACGGGGCCACAGCCGGCTAGGCGAAGCCCGGGAGCCTCAGTCGAAGCGCAGCGGGATGTTGATG
Organism: Inquilinus limosus; assembly: GCF_002195995.1. Taxonomy (GTDB): domain Bacteria; phylum Pseudomonadota; class Alphaproteobacteria; order DSM-16000; family Inquilinaceae; genus Inquilinus; species Inquilinus limosus_C. Next base: position 32,613 of record NZ_NHON01000057.1, on the reverse strand, counting down.
GTGATGCCGGGCGGCGGCTCAACATAGACCGGCCGGGGGCGCCGCACGACATAGTCCGGCTCGTCGTCATAGACGATCACCCGGTCACGATGCGGCCGATAGTAGTAATAGGGCGGCGGCCCGTCGCGCCAGTGCCGGTGGCGATGATGATGGCGCCAGCCTCCATCATCATCGTCGTCGTCATCGTCCGCCAGCGCCGCCGCCGGATGCAGCAGGAAGGCGGGGGCGGCGGCGGTCAGGGCCAGCAGTGCCAGGAGCGACGCGCGGGCGAGGGAACGGCCCATCTCGGCCTACCTCAGTCGAAGCGCAGCGGGATGTTGACCGAGATGCCGGGGGTCGGCGCCACATAGACCGGGGGCGGCGGCGCGACATAGACCGGCGCCGGGCGCTCGTAATAGACGGGCGGCCGCTCGACATAGACCGGCGACGGCTCGTAGTAGACCCGCGGGCGTGGCCGCACCACGACAACATCCGGGCCACGATCATAGTAGCCGCGGTCGTAGTAGTGATGGCGCCACGGCGGGCCCCAGCCCCAGCCGCCATGCTTCTTCCAGCTGTCGGCGAGAGCCGGGGTCGACACCGCCAGCGTGACCGCAACGGCGGCCAGCGCACCGGCCAGAATGCGGCGAGTCGAGATCATAGGTCCTGTCCTTCTGCTGCCGGGCGGCCCATCGGGCCGGACCCACCAACGTCCGAACCCTTCAACGTACGACCCGGCGGCTTCGATCCGGCGCCAATCAAGGCATTTTCGTGGCATTGCCCGGAATGTCGGCCGGGACGTCGGCCGGCGGCGGCTCCCAGCCGAAGACGCTGCGGCCGCCATACTCATGCGACCGGCGCCGTTCGACCGCGATGTGCTCGGGCAGGGTCGGGCCGGTGGCGTGGCGCTCGACCCGCCGGGCCTGGTCGTCGAGGCGGCGGATCGCGTCCAGCCGCTCGTCATGGCCCAGCTTGGCCTGGGCGACGGCGGTCTTCAGCACCGCGATGGTCTGGTCGTAGACCAGGGTCGGCACCGGATAGGGGTGGCGGTCCTTGCCGCCATGGGCCAGGGAGAAGCGGCCCGGATCGGCGAAGCGGCAGGGCGCGCCGTGCACCACCTCCGCCACCATGGCCAGCGAGTGCACGGTGCGGGCGCCGACGCCCGGCACCAGCAGCAGCTCGGAAAAATCCTCCGGCGCTCGGTCGGCCGCCGCGGCCAGGGCGCCATGCAGCCGGCGCAGGATCACGTCGCTGGGCCGGACGTCGTGATGCGCCGGCATCACCAGATGCGGCAGCGACGGCTGCTCCGGCGGCGGGGGGATCCGGCCTTCGATCGCCGCCACCTCGCCGACCAGCCGGTCGGGGCCGAGATCGCGCAGCAGGTCGAGCTGGCGGTGGCGCGAGGCCGCGGCCCGCCGGTCGGTCAGGTTGACGATCACACCCCGGCCCGGCCCCTCGATCGCGGTGTGCGGCGCCTCGACGAAGCTCTTCAGCTCCTCGGAGCACCAGTGGTAACGGCGGGCCAGGCGGCTGTCGCCGTTCATGCCCTGCTGCACCACCACCCAGCGCCCGTCATCGGCCAGGATGAAGCCGTGCAGGTACAGGTCGAAGCCGTCCTGCACCGCGGCGCTGTCGACCTTGGCGACCAGCCGGCTGGCCTTCGCCAGCGCCTCGCCGTCCAGCCCGACGCGCTGGCCGATCGCGATCAGCTCCGCCGGGGTCTGCAGGGAATGGGACCCGCGGCCGCCGCAGACATGCAGGCCCAGCTCGCCCGCCATCGGCTGCAGGCCGCGCTTGAGCGCCCCGATCACGCTGGTGGTGATGCCGGAGGAATGCCAGTCCATGCCCATCACGGCGCCGAAGGATTGGAACCAGAAGGGATGGGCCAGCCGGCGCAGGAACTCGTCGCGGCCGTAATGGTGGATGATCGCCTCGGCGATCACCGCGCCCAGCCGGGACATGCGCCGGCCGAGCCAGGCGGGCACCCGGCCGTGATGCAGGGGCAGATCGGCGCTGCCGGCCCGTTTCGCCACGGATCCTCCGGAACAAAGACGGAACGATCCTAGCGCGACGCCCCCGATTGCGCCAGCGGCCAAGTGTCGGAGTTGCGCAGCCGGATGCCGCTGACATGCAGGCTGCTGTCCCACAGGGCGGCGAGCGGGGCCAGGGAATCGACAATGCGGAGGTCGACGCCACGCCGGGCCAGCTCGCGGTCGAGCCCGGCCAGGGCGACGCGGCCGAGCGGGACGACCGCCGCCTCGGACACCCACATCCCGGCATCCTCAAGGCTGCGGAAGGTTTCGGACGGCAGCTCGTAGCGATGGATTCCGGCGGCGCGCAGCCGGCCGATCCAGGCGGTCTCGACGAAGGCCGCGGCGCGGGCAGCCCCAAGCCATGCTTCCCGATCGGCCAGAGACGTCCGCGGCGTCGCCCAGGCGAGGATCCGAGGGCAGTCGCGCGGGAACAGGTAGAGCATCTGATGGGCGTCATCGATCGCCCAGACCAGCGGCCCGTTCAGCCACTCCTGCCCCGCCGGCCGCGTCGACGGCACGCGCACCGGACGCGGCACGAACCGGTCGATCGCCGGGTCATCGCTGAAATGGAACAGCCGCACGATCAACGTCTCCCCAGACAGCACGAGCGGATGCGCCGGGGTCGCCCCCTCACCCGAAATCGCTGCGCGATTTCGACCTCTCCCTAAGGAGAGGTAAAGGGCCGCCCCCGCTTCCCTCTCCTCGGGGAGAGGGAGGGGCCCGCCGCGTTGGCGGCGGGAGGGTGAGGGGGATTACGCCGCCGCGGCGCGCGCCTTGCCGATCAATGCCAGGATCTCGCCGGCCGCCTGCGGGATGTTGGTGCCGGGGCCATAGACGGCGCTGACGCCGGCGGCCAGCAGCGGCTCATAGTCCTGCGGCGGGATGACGCCGCCGCACACCACCAGGATGTCGCCGGCGCCCTCCGCCTTCAGCGCCGCTATCAGCTGCGGCACCAGGGTCAGGTGCCCGGCTGCCTGGGACGACACGCCGACGACATGGACGTCGTTCTCGATCGCCTGGCGCGCCGCCTCCTCCGGCGTCTGGAACAGCGGGCCGATGTCGACGTCGAAGCCGATATCGGCGAAGGCGGTGGCGATCACCTTGGCGCCGCGGTCGTGGCCGTCCTGGCCCATCTTCACCACCAGCATGCGCGGCCGCCTTCCCTCGGCCTCGGCGAAGCGCGCCACCTCCTGCTGGATCCGGGCATAGCCCTCGTCGCCGGCGAAGGCGCCGCCATAGACGCCGGAGACCGAGCGGATCACGGCGCGGTGGCGGGTGAACACCTGCTCCAGCGCGTCGGAGATCTCGCCGACCGTGGCCCGCGCCCGGGTCGCCTTCACTGCCAGGTCCAGCAGGTTGCCCTCGCCGGACTTCGCCGCCTCGGTCAGCGCCGCAAGCGCCGCCCGGCAGGCGGCCTCGTCGCGGCTGGCGCGGATCTGCTTGAGCCGCGCCACCTGCGCCTCGCGCACCGCCGAATTGTCGATCGCCAGCACCTCGACATGGTCCGGCTTGTCCGGGGCGTATTTGTTGACGCCGACGATCACCTGCTCGCCGCGGTCGATCCGGGCTTGGCGGCGGGTCGCGCTCTCCTCGATCCGCAGCTTCGGCAGCCCGGCCTCGACCGCCTTGGTCATGCCGCCCATGGCCTCGACCTCGTCGATCAGCAGCCGGGCCTTGGCCGCCAGCTCGGCGGTCAGCGCCTCGACATAGTAGCTGCCGCCCAGCGGGTCGACCGTGCGGGTCACCCCCGTCTCCTCGGCGATGATCAGCTGGGTGTTGCGGGCGATACGGGCGGAGAACGGCGTGGGCAGGCCCAGCGCCTCGTCGAAGCTGTTGGTGTGCAGGCTCTGCGTCCCGCCCAGCACCGCGGCCAACGCCTCGACCGCGGTGCGGACCACGTTGTTGTAGGGGTCCTGCTCGGTCAGCGACACGCCAGAGGTCTGGCAATGGGTGCGCAGCATCAGGCTCTCGGCCTTCTTCGGCGCGAATTCGGCCTGGATCAGCTCGGCCCAGAGCTGGCGGGCGGCGCGCAGCTTCGCCACCTCGGTGAAGAAGTCCATGCCGATGGCGAAGAAGAAGGACAGCCGGCCGGCGAAGGCGTCGACGTCGAGCCCGCCGGAGATCGCGGCGCGGACATATTCGAGGCCGTCGGCCAGGGTGTAGGCCAGCTCCTGCACCGCCGTCGCCCCAGCCTCCTGCATGTGGTAGCCGGAAATCGAGATCGAGTTGAACTTCGGCATCCGCTCCGCGGTGTAGGCGATGATGTCGGCGACGATCCGCATCGAGGGGCCGGGCGGGTAGATGTAGGTGTTCCGGACCATGAACTCCTTGAGGATGTCGTTCTGGATGGTGCCGGACAGCTTCGCCTCGGGCACCCCCTGCTCCTCCGCCGCCACGATGTAGCCGGCCAGGACCGGCAGCACCGCGCCGTTCATGGTCATGGAGACCGACATGCGGTCGAGCGGGATGCCGTCGAACAGGATCTTCATGTCCTCGACGGAATCGATGGCGACGCCGGCCTTGCCGACATCGCCGACCACGCGCGGATGGTCGCTGTCATAGCCGCGATGGGTGGCCAGGTCGAAGGCGACCGAGACGCCCTGCTGCCCGGCCGCGAGATTGGCGCGGTAGAAGGCGTTCGACGCCTCGGCGGTGGAGAAGCCGGCATATTGCCGGACGGTCCAGGGCCGGCCGGCATACATCGTGCCGCGCACGCCGCGGGTGAACGGGGCGAAGCCCGGCAGCTCCGCCGCCGCGCCCTTCGGCACATCCGCCGCGGTGTAGAGCGGCCTGACCGTCACGCCCTCCGCCGTCTCGACCGTCAGGTCCTCCAGCGGGCGGTCGCGCAGCTCCTTCCGGGCCAGCGCCTCCCAGTCGGCGGGCGTCCGCTTGTCGAAGGCGGTCATGGCGGCATTCCTCCTGTCACGGAGGGGAGTATAGGAGCGGTCCCGGCCGCGGTCACGCGGCGCGCATGATTCTTTCGCGTTTCGTTCAGTTCCGGCTGAGCGCCATATGGGTCCCCAGTCCGACCAAAGCCGAGCCGCTGGCCAGGCGCAGCCAGCGCGCCACCCGCTCGCTGCGGCGCAGCCGGGACATCGCCCGGTCGATGCACAGCAGCGCCACCACGTCGGCCGCGAAGAACACGGCGTTGACGATCATCCCCAGCACCAGGAACTGGGCCCAGACCGGCAGGCCGGCGGCGGGATCGACGAACTGGGGCAGGAAGGCGATGAAGAACAGCGCCGTCTTCGGGTTCAAGAGCTCGACCGTCACGCTCTCGGCGAAGGCGCGCCGCGCCGTCTTCTCCGCCACCTGCGGCAGGGCGTCGCCGGAGCGGCGGCTGCGCACCATGCGGATGCCGAGCCAGACCAGATAGGCGGCGCCGAAGATCTTCACCACCAGGAACAGCGTCGGCGACCAGCGGAACACCGCCGACAGGCCGGCCGCCGCGGCCGCGACATGGACCAGGTCGCCGACCGCGATGCCGGTGGCGGCGCGGAACCCCGCCGCCCGGCCGCGCGCCAGCGTCTGGGCCACGGTGTAGAGGATCGCCGGCCCCGGGATGATCGCGATCAGCACGGTCGCGACGAGGAACGGCAGCAGATGCGCGAGCGACGGCATGGGAGGGCCTCCGGCGGGATTTCGCAGGCCAGCATAGCGTGGCCGGACGCGAGCGTCAGGCCCAGGCTCAATGTCGCGCCTCCCCCGCAGTGTCTTGACGTTGTCACAAATCCGGCTAGGAATGATTCGCAGATGGAGCGATAGAAACCGCCCTGCCATTGGTGTAGGGGAAGGAATTCCGTGGCGGACCAACATCCCAACCGCCGTTTTCTGCGATATAATCCCCCGTCGCGGCGGCGAACCAAAACCGCTGCCCCCGGTCGGAAGCGAGAGCACAGTCGGAGTGTGACACCGTGAACGCAAGCGTCGGAAACAACGGCACCGCGACGCATCCGGGCCCGATGAACCCGAAGCAGGTGTTGGTCACCGAAGGCATCGACCCGACCCTGGATCGGCCGAGCATCGTGGCACGCTTCTTCATGAGGCTGGTCGCCTGGGCCGAGCGGCTGAACCTGAAATACACCAAGGTCGGCAATCCGCCGGTCTACGACACCGCCACCTTCCCCTGGGTCGCCGAGGTCGAGCGCGAATGGCCCCTGATCCGGGCCGAGTTGGACAAGGTGCTGCTGCGCCAGCACGAGCTGCCGAGCTTCCAGGACATCTCCTCCGACGTGAAGTCCATCAGCAAGGACACCCACTGGAAGACCTTCTTCCTGGCCGGCTACGGCGTCAGCTCGGAGAAGAACATCGCCCAATGCCCGGAGACCTGGCGCATCGTCCAGAAGATCCCGGGGCTGAAGACCGCGATGTTCTCGATCTTCGAGCCCGGCAAGCACCTGGCGGCGCATCGCGGCCCGTATAACGGCGTGCTGCGGCTGCACTTGCCGCTGCTGGTGCCCGAGCCGCGCGAGAAGCTGGCGATCCGCGTCGACAAGCAGATCTGCCACTGGGAGGAAGGCAAGGCCCTGGTGTTCGACGACGCCTATGAGCACGAGGCCTGGAACCACACCGACAAGACCCGGGTGGTGCTGTTCATCGACTTCGTCAAGCCGCTGCGCTTCCCGGCGCGGCTGGTGAACTGGATGCTCCTCAACCTGGCCGTCTTCACCCCCTTCATCCGCGAAGGGCAGGACGCGCACAAGGAGTGGGAGAAGAAGTTCTACGCCCAGGCCGAGGCGCTCAGGAACCGCAAGGCCTGACGCAGAAGGACCGGCTGCCTACGCATCTCGCCGGCGCTGCAGCCCCTGCCAGACGGCCAGGATGACGGCCAGCAGCGCCGCGGCCGGCGCCACCCAGGCCTCCGGCGCCGACATCGCCCACAGCGTGGCCCCGGTCGCCACGCACCAGAGCACCGGCAGGATCATCAGGACCCAGCGCCCCGGCCCGGCCAGGGCCAGCAGCAGGCCGAGCGTGCCGATCGCGGTCGGGTCCGGCGCGACGCCGAAGATCTCCGCCTGGCGCCAGGACCGGCCCAGCAGCAGGCCGATCGCCGGCCAGACCAGCAGCGCGAGCAGGAAGATGCCCATTCCGGCCCGGCCGGCAGCGTCGGGAAGCGACGGCACGGACAGCCGGCCGCCGATCGCCCCGGCCCAGACCAGCAGCGCCGCCTGCGCCAGGAAGCCCCCGGCGAGCCAGGAGGCGGCCCAGTTGATGGTGGCGTAGCGGTCGAGGTGGAAGGCGATGGCCACCCAGGCCCAGCACACGGCCAGGATCGCGGCGACGGCCGGTCCGGCGACCGCGCCGCCGCGCCGCAACAGGAGCAGCATCAGCAGGCCGGCCAGGACGGCCGCCGCCTGCGCCGGCCAGACCGCTTCGTTGTACAGCTCGAACAGCCGGTGATAGGTGCGGGGCGAGAACAGCAGGAAGTCGGAGAGTCGATAGCTCCACCACTCCGACATCACATCGCCTCGACATCGGCGGCCATCCGCCGGCGCATCGCCGCATCCGGCATCGGGCCGCGGGCGACGCCGAGATTCTCCCGCACGTGGTCGACGCGAGTGGTGGCCGGGATGGCGCAGGTGACGGCCGGGTGCGAGACCACGAATTTCAGCAGGATCTGGGCCCAGCTGCCGCAGCCCACCTCGCCGGCCCAACCCGGCAGCGTCTCGCCCGCCATATCGTCGACCAGCGCGCCCTGGCGGAACGGCCGGTTGACGATGACGGCGATCCCCCGCTCCTGCGCCAGCGGCAGGATCCGCTCCTCCACCTCGCGGTCGAGAATGTTGTAGGTGACCTGGACGAAATCGATCGGCCGGCTGCGCATCACCTGCTCGATCTCGCCATGCCGCCGCCCCTCCGAGGTGGTGATGCCGACATAACGGAGCCGGCCCTCCGCCTTCATGGCGAACAGCGTGTCGAGATGCGTCTCCCAGGCCAGCAGGTTGTGGACCTGCAGCAGGTCGAAGCGCGGCACGCCCCAGAGCCGGCGCGATTCCTCGACCTGCGCCGGCCCGTCGCCGGAGGTCCAGACCTTGTCGGCCGCGAACAGCCCAGCGGGCCGTCCCAGCCTGGCAAGGCCGGAACCGATCACCGGCTGGGACGAGCCGTACATCGGCGAGGAATCGATCAGCCGGCCGCCTTCGGCGAAGAAGGCGCGCATCACCTCGGCGCAGTCGTCGCGCGCCTCGGGGTCATCGCCGACATTGAAGGTGATCCAGCTGCCGAGCCCGACCACCGGCAGGGCCTCGCCGGTCGAGGGAATCGGCCGGGTGGCCGGCGCCTCCTGCGCCGTCGCGGCCGGCAGCAGCGGCGCGGCGCCGGTGGCGGCCAGGGCACCCAGCAGGGTCCGTCGGCTGAGGGTCGGGGACCACGGCATCGCCTGCCTCCGTCTGCGGTGTCGCCCCATGAAGATGGGATCGCCGGGCGGCTGCGCCACTATCTGCTTTCGGTTCCGGCCAGGTTGGGACAGCATTCCCGTTTCGTGCCGGGGCAGCCGGCGGATCATCGACAGGGGGATGGGATGAGGAGCCGACGGAACAAGGCCGGATCGATCGGCGGGGCGCTGGCCGCCGGCCTGCTCGCCGCGCTGCTGGCGGCGCCGCCGGCCGCGGCCCAGGAGACGCCGGCCCCGGTGCTCAACGCCGGCAACAGGCTGCTGCAGTTCGATTGGCCGGCCATAAAGATCGGCACCGGCGAATACGAGGAGGGCCCGACCGGCGTCACCGTGTTCCATTTCGACCGGCGGTCGCTGGCGGCCGTGGATGTCCGCGGCGGCGGGCCCGGCACGGTCAACACCGACTACCTCCGCCTCGGCTACGACGCGCCGGAGCTGGATACCGTGGTGTTCGCCGGCGGCTCCTGGTACGGGCTGGAGGCCACCACCGCCGTCGCCTCGGCGCTGAAGGAGGACGGGATTCGCGGCGGCCATTGGGACAACATCGCCCTGTCGGTCGGCGCCATCATCTACGATCTCGGCGGCCGCCGGCTGAACGAGCTGGTGCCCGACAAACGTCTGGCCCAGGCCGCCTTCCGCGCCGCGAAGCCGGGCGTGTTCCCGCTGGGCGCCCAGGGCGCCGGGCGGCTGGCGGTCACCGGATCGCTGTTCGGCTGCAACGCCTATTCCGGCCAGGGCGGCGCCTTCCGCCAGATCGGCCCGGTCAAGGTCGCCGCCTTCGTCGTGGTCAACGCGCTGGGCGTGGTGACGACGCGGGACGGCAAGGTCGCCGCCTGCTACGGCGACGAGGGCTGGCCGAAGGACCTGACCACCGCGGCGCTGCTGGCGGGCTACCCGGCCAGCCGCAAGCCGGGCTGGACCGGCGCGCCGAACGCCGACGCCCCGGCCCGCAACACCACGGTCAGCCTGGTCGTCACCAACCAGAAGCTGAAGCCGGCGGAGCTGCAGCGCCTGGCGATCCAGGTACACAGCTCGATGGGCCGGGCGCTGCAGCCCTTCGCCACCGAGTTCGACGGCGACGTGCTCTACGCCGTCTCGACCGGCGAGCTGGAGGACGAGGCGGCGATGCTGCCGACGGTCGATCTCGGCGTGATCGGCGGCGAGGCGATGTGGGACGCGATCCTGGCCTCGGTGCCCGACCAGCCGAAGCCGGCGACGCCCGCCGCCAAGCCGGTGCTGCCGGCGGACAAGCTGGCGGCGCTGGCCGGCGACTACGTCTTCAGCCCCTTCGTCACGGTCAAGGTGACGGCCGAGGGCGACGCGCTATACGCCCAGGCGACCGGCGCCCGCGCCGCCTTCGCCATCGGCAGGGAGGAGCGGACCGAGCTGAAACCGGTCTCGGCCACCGACTTCATGGTGCCGGGCCGCTATCCCCTGACTCTGCGCTTCGACGGCTCCGGCCGGCTGGTTCTGAACCCCGGGCACTGGGAGCAGGCCGGGACGCGGCAGGGCGACTGAGGGCTACTCGTCCCGCCACTCGCTGAACCTCGCGGCCTGGCCGCGCAGCACGCCGGCCTCGTCGATCAGCTGCCAGACGGTGGCGCGCTCGATCCAGAAGCGGCGGCCGGATTTGGCGATGCGCAGGCCGCGATAGTCGCCGATGAAGCCGTCGCGGGTGACGGCATCCAAAAGGCGCTGGCGTTCGGCCCGGTCCGGCGCTTCGGCGGAGAGGCGGGAGGGCAGCGTGACGAACTCGTCCCAGCCATATTCGAACCGGGCCTGGGCCGCCTTGTTGGCATAGACGAAGCGGGGGTCGGCGTCGGTGTTGTGTGCCAGCACGCAGAACGGCGCCGACTCGTACAGCCAGCGGACCTGGGCGGCATCGTCGCGACCCGCCTCCTCCGGCAGCAGCGGCGTGCCGACCAGACGGGCATGGCTGCCCGCCAGGAGGCGCAGGAAATCGGGATCGTGGGCGAGGCTCATCAGGGGGCTCCGGACGCGCCGGGACGGTCGCGCGCATGGTGCTAGGTCAGACATAAAGCCAAGCAGGGCAAGCCGGCTGCGGCACGGTGTCCGAGCATGGCTGGGCTGCCGCAGCGGCGGGCCAGGCGACGCGGCGTTTCCGGTCAGGATAGGACCCTGGTCCGTTTCACCGGAGGAACCGCCCCATGATGCTGCCGCCGATCGTCTCCCGCGCCGCCGCCTTCGCCGTCGCCGGCCTGCTGCTTCTCGCCCAGCCCACCGCCGCGGCCGAGATGCAGGTCGTCAGCTCCGGCGGCTTTGCCCCCGCCTACCGCGCGCTGGCGCCGGAGTACGAGCGCGCCAGCGGCGACACCCTGAAGATCCAGTGGGGTCCGTCGATGGGCGACACGCCCAACGCCGTGCCGGCCCGGCTGGCTCGCGGCGAGAAGCTGGATGTCGTGATCATGGTCGGCACCGCCCTGGACGACCTGATCAAGCAGGGCAAGGTGCTGCCCGACAGCAAGGTCGTGCTCGCCCGCTCCAGCATCGGCGTCGCGGTCAAGGCCGGCGCGCCGAAGCCGGACATCGGCACGGCCGAGGCGGTGAAGCAGGCCCTGCTGGCCGCCAAGTCGATCGCCTATTCCGACAGCGCCAGCGGCGTCTACATCTCCACGCAGATGTTCCAGCGCCTGGGCATCGCCGAGCAGATGGCAGGCAAGGCCCGCAAGATCCCGGCCACCCCGGTCGGGGAGATCGTGGCCAAGGGCGAGGCCGAGCTGGGCTTCCAGCAGATCGCCGAGCTGAAGGCGGTCGAGGGCATCGACCTGGTCGGGCCGCTGCCGCCCGAGCTGCAGCAGGTGACGCTGTATTCCGGCGGCATCGTCGCCGGATCGCATGACCCGGCAGCGGCCAGGAAGCTGCTCGACTTCCTGGCCTCTCCCGCCGCCGCCCCGGCCATCGCCGCCACCGGGCTGGAGCCGACCGCGACGGGCAAGTAAGCAGGCTTCACCATATCGTCATTGCGAGCGCAGCGAAGCAATCCATGCAGCCGCTCGCGCGGGGCGATGGATTGCTTCGTCGGCTTCGCCTCCTCGCAATGACGGCGAGGGATGGGCGTTCTGAAACGGTCTCGCCAAGCGAGACAGGCAGCGTAAGCGGTCGCTCTCACGGCGACATTTGTCGCTCCCTTCGCGACATCGAATGTTGATATAAAGATATCTTTATGTCATTACATACGGCCCCGATCCGGAACCACCGGCCGTTTGCCATGACCACGCCCACCCTCGACATCCCCCTGGAGCCGGTCGACGGCACCGAGGTTCTGGCCGCCCTGACCGCGGCGGCGCGCGAGCGCGTGCTGATCCTGGATGGCGCCATGGGCACCCAGATCCAGGGGCTGGGCTTCGGCGAGGAGCATTTCCGCGGCACCCATTTCGCCGGCTGCGACTGCCACCTGCAGGGCAACAACGACCTGCTGACCCTGACCCAGCCGGACGCGATCGAGGCGATCCATTTCGGCTATGCCGTCGCCGGCGCCGACATCCTCGAGACCAACACCTTCTCCTCCACCTCGATCGCCCAGGCCGATTACGGCATGGAGAAGGTGGTCTATGACCTGAACGTCCACGGCGCGCGGCTGGCCCGCCGGGCCGCGGCCAAGGCCCGGGCGATGGACGGCCGCCGCCGCTTCGTCGCCGGCGCGCTGGGGCCGACCAACCGCACCGCCTCGATCTCGCCGGACGTCAACAACCCCGGCTACCGGGCGGTCACCTTCGACCAGCTGCGCGACGCCTATGCCGAGCAGGTGCGCGGCCTGGTCGATGGCGGCGCCGAGATCATCCTGATCGAGACCATCTTCGACACGCTGAACGCCAAGGCGGCGATCTTCGGCACCGAGCTGGTCTTCGCCGAGAAGGGCATCCACCTGCCGGTGATGATCTCCGGCACCATCACCGACCTGTCGGGCCGCACCCTGTCGGGGCAGACCCCGACCGCGTTCTGGAACTCGGTGCGGCACGCCCGGCCCTTCACCATCGGCCTGAACTGCGCCCTGGGCGCCAACGCCATGCGGGCGCATCTGGCCGAGATCGCCGAGGCCGCCGACACCTTCGTCTGTGCCTATCCCAATGCCGGCCTGCCGAACGAGTTCGGCCAGTATGACGAGACGCCGGAGGCGATGGCCGCGCAGATCCGCGGCTTCGCCGAGGAAGGGCTGGTCAACATCGTCGGCGGCTGCTGCGGATCGACCCCCGACCACATCCGCGCCATCGCCGATGCCGTGGCCGACCTGCCGCCGCGCCAGCTGCCGACCATCGCGCCGCTGATGCGCCTGTCGGGGCTGGAGCCGTTCACGCTGTCCAGCGACATCCCGTTCGTCAATGTCGGCGAGCGCACCAACGTCACCGGCTCGGCCCGCTTCCGCAAGCTGATCACCGCCGGCGACTACGCCGCGGCGCTGGAGGTGGCGCGCGACCAGGTGGCCAATGGCGCGCAGATCATCGACATCAACATGGATGAGGGCCTGATCGATTCCGAGAAGGCCATGGTCGAGTTCCTGAACCTGATCGCGGCCGAGCCCGACATCGCCCGCGTGCCGGTGATGATCGACAGCTCGAAATTCTCGGTGATCGAGGCCGGGCTGAAATGCGTCCAGGGCAAGCCCCTGGTCAACTCGATCTCGATGAAGGAGGGCGAGGAGGCCTTCCTGCATCACGCCCGGCTGGTGCGGTCCTACGGCGCCGCGGTCGTGGTCATGGCCTTCGACGAGGCCGGCCAGGCCGACACGTTGCAGCGCAAGGTCGAGATCTGCGCCCGGGCCTACAAGCTGCTGACCGAAGAAGCCGGCTTCCCGCCCGAGGACATCGTCTTCGACCCCAATGTCTTCGCGGTCGCCACCGGCATCGAGGAGCACAACGGCTACGGCGTCGCCTTCATCGAGGCGACGCGGCAGATCCGCCAGACCCTGCCGCACGCCCATATCTCCGGCGGCGTCTCGAACCTGTCCTTCTCGTTCCGCGGCAACGAGCCGGTGCGCGAGGCGATGCACGCGGTGTTCCTGTACCACGCCATCCAGGCCGGCATGGACATGGGCATCGTCAATGCCGGGCAGCTCGCGGTCTATGAATCGATCGAGCCGGAGCTGCGCGAGGCCTGCGAGGACGTGGTCCTCAACCGCCGCGACGACGCCACCGAGCGCCTGCTGGCCCTGGCCGAGCGGTTCAAGGGCGGCGCCGGCCGCGAGGCCAAGGAGAAGGACCTGTCCTGGCGCGAGCAGCCGGTGGCCGAGCGGCTGAAGCACGCGCTGGTCAACGGCATCACCGAGTTCATCGACGCCGATGTCGAGGAGGCGCGGCTGCAGGCCGAGCGGCCGCTGCATGTGATCGAAGGCCCGCTGATGGCCGGCATGAACGTGGTCGGCGACCTGTTCGGCGCCGGCAAGATGTTCCTGCCCCAGGTGGTGAAGTCGGCCCGCGTGATGAAGCAGGCCGTGGCCCATCTGCTGCCCTTCATGGAGGCCGAGAAGGCCGCCAATGGCGGCGGCGAGCGGCGCAGCGCCGGCAAGATCCTGATGGCGACCGTCAAGGGCGACGTGCACGACATCGGCAAGAACATCGTCGGCGTCGTCCTGGCCTGCAACAATTACGAGATCATCGACCTCGGCGTCATGGTGCCGGCCACCAAGATCCTGGAGACGGCGAAGGCCGAGAAGGTCGACATCATCGGCCTGTCCGGGCTGATCACCCCGTCGCTGGACGAGATGGTGCATGTGGCGGCGGAGATGGAGCGCGACGGCTTCGACATCCCGCTCTTGATCGGCGGCGCCACCACCAGCCGGGTGCACACCGCGGTGAAGATCCATCCGCGCTACGCCCGCGGCCAGACCGTCTATGTCAACGACGCCAGCCGCGCCGTCGGCGTTGTCTCGAACCTGCTGTCGCCCGAGGCGAAGCGCGGCTATGTCGAGGGCGTGCGCGACGAGTACCGCAAGGTCGCCGACAGCCACGCCCGGGCGGAGGCTGAGAAGCAGCGCCTGCCGCTGGCCGCCGCCCGCGCCACGCCCTTCGCCATCGACTGGGCCGGCTACCAGCCGCCGAAGCCGTCCTTCCTGGGCACCCGGGTGTTCGAGGACTGGGACCTGGCGGAGCTGGCGCGCTACATCGACTGGACGCCGTTCTTCCAGACCTGGGAGCTGAAGGGCCGCTATCCGGCGATCCTGGAGGATGAGAAGCAGGGCGAGGCCGCGCGGCAGCTGTTCCACGACGCCCAGGCGATGCTGGCGAAGATCATCGCGGAGAAGTGGTTCCGGCCCAAGGCGGTGATCGGCTTCTGGCCGGCCGGCGCGGTCGGCGACGACATCCGGCTGTTCACCGGCGAGGACCGGGCGCAGGAGCTGGCGACCTTCTTCACCCTGCGGCAGCAGCTGTCCAAGCGCGACGGCCGGCCGCGGGTGGCGCTGTCCGACTTCGTCGCGCCGGCCGACAGCGGCAAGGCCGATTATGTCGGCGGCTTCGTCGTCACCGCCGGGATCGAGGAGGAGGCGATCGCCAACCGCTTCGCCCGGGCCAATGACGACTATTCCTCGATCCTGGTGAAGGCGCTGGCCGACCGCTTCGCCGAGGCCTTCGCCGAAGCCATGCACCAGCGCGTGCGCCGCGAGTTCTGGGGCTATGTGCCGGACGAGGGCTTCGCGCCGGACGAGCTGATCGGCGAGCCCTATCGCGGCATCCGCCCGGCCCCGGGTTATCCGGCCCAGCCGGACCACACCGAGAAGGTCACCCTGTTCCGGCTGCTCGACGCCGAGGCGCGGGTCGGCGTGCGCCTGACCGAGAGCTATGCCATGTGGCCGGGCTCATCGGTCTCCGGCCTCTATCTGGCGCACCCGGACTCCTACTATTTCGGCGTCGCCAAGGTGGAGCGCGACCAGGTCGAGGACTATGCGCGCCGCAAGGGCATGCCGATCCCCGAGGTCGAGCGCTGGCTGGGCCCGATCCTGAACTACACCCCCGCGCCGCTGGTCGAGGCGGCGGAGTAAGGGCGTGCGCCGGCGGAAGGGCCGGAGCCACCCCCTCACCCGAAATCGCTGACGCGATTTCGACCTCTCCCCAAGGAGAGGTATAGGGCCGCTGCTCCTATTCCCCTCTCCTTGGGGAGAGGGAGGGACCCATTCGCGTTGGCGAATGGGAGGGTGAGGGGACGGGCGCGGTCGATCCACCCTCCTGATACTCCGCCAGACGCTGCAGCAGGGCGCCCACCGCGATCAGCTGCGCCCGTTCCTCCGGCGTCAGGCAGGCCGCCACGGCCTCGGCCATCCAGGCCTCGCGCCGGCTGCGGTTCTCCAGCACCGCCTGCGCGCCGGCATCGGTGAGCACGACATGCAGCCGCCGCCGGTCGCCGGCATCGGCCTCGCGCCGCACCAGCCCGTCCGTCTCCAGCCCGCGCAGCAGCGCCGCGACATTGGACGAGCGCAGCCCCTCGACCGCGGCGAGCTCGGTCGGGCTGGCCGTGCCGCCGAGGCGCAGCAGCGCGGCCAGCAGCATCAGCTGCGACAGCGGGATGTCGCCGCCGTCGGATTCGCGCCGCAGCCGGCGCAGCAGCGCCATCAGCTGCAATCGGAAAGCGCCAAGCCGGTCGCGCTCGGTCTGGGTCATCTGGTCCGGGTCGATCATTTTGCTATTCTGTTATAGCTAAAACGCCATAGCCATTCGAGACGGCCGGGTCCAGGATCATGCCATGGACGGCGGGCGCCGTGCGCTTCCGCCGCGAAGAGCGAGGTCAATCCGTGTCCCTGCCCGACGGCCTGCCCCTGCCCCGCCGCAGATGGGCCTTCGCCACCGTGGTGCTCGGCATCATGCTCGCCGTGCTCGACGGCTCCGTCGCCAATGTGGCGCTGCCGACGATCGCCGCCGAGTTCCAGGCCAGCCCGTCGATGTCGATCTGGATCGTCAACGCCTACCAGCTGGCGGTGGTGGTCTCGCTGCTGCCGCTGGCGGGCTTGGGCGAGATCGTCGGCTACCGCCGGATCTATCTCGGCGGCCTGGCTCTGTTCACCGTCGCCTCGGTCGCCTGCGCCCTGTCGGATTCGCTGCTGACGCTGACCCTGTCCCGCGTCGCCCAGGGCTTCGGCGCCTCCGGGATCATGAGCGTCAACACGGCGCTGATCCGCTACATCTTCCCGCGCGCCCGGCTGGGCCATGTGCTGGGCATCAACGCCATGATCGCGGCCAGCGCCTCGACCATCGGCCCCAGCTTCGCCGGTGCCCTGCTGTCGATCTCGTCCTGGCCCTGGCTGTTCGCGATCAACCTGCCGCTGGGCGTCGCCGCCCTGATCATCGGCAGCCGCAACCTGCCGGAAAGCGACCTGGCCGACCGCCGCTTCGACCTGCTGAGCGCGCTCTTATCCGCCGCCACCTTCGGCCTGCTGATCACCGGCATCGACAGCATCGCCCATGGGCTGGACTGGGGGCTGGTGGCGCTGCAGTTCAGCGTGGGGCTCGCCGCCGCGGTGTGGCTGGTGCGCCGGCAGCTGGCCCAGGCGACGCCGCTGCTGCCGCTGGACCTGCTGCGCATCCCGGTGGTCGGGCTGTCGGTCGCCACCTCGATCAGCTCCTTCATGGCGCAGATGGCGGCCTTCGTGGCCCTGCCCTTCCTGCTGCAGACCGGCTACGGCTTTTCCCCGGCCCAGGTCGGCCTCTTGATGATCCCCTGGCCGCTGGCAGTGGCGGTGACCGCGCCCTTCGCCGGCCGCCTGTCCGACCGGCACCCGCCCGGCCTGCTGGGCGGCATCGGCCTCGCCCTCCTCGCCATCGGCCTGGTGCTGATGGCGACGCTGCCCGCGGATCCCTCCCCCTTCGGCATCGTCTGGCGCATGGCGCTGTGCGGCGTCGGCTTCGGCCTGTTCCAGTCGCCCAACAACCGGGTGATGATCGGGTCGGCCCCGCGCGCCCGCAGCGGCGCCGCCAGCGGCATGCTCGGCACCGCCCGCCTGCTGGGCCAGGCCACCGGCGCGGCGCTGGTGGCGCTGCTGTTCGCCCATTTCCCCGACCATGGCGCCCGGGCGGCGCTGCTGACCGCGGCCGGGCTGGCGACCGCCGCCACCGTGGTCAGCTGCCTGCGCCTGGCGACCCCGGCCTACACCGCCGACGACCCGGCGCCCGGCCCCGGAGGCGCGCGATCGACACGATAGACCCGTTGACATGCTCAGCATCACGCATCAAATGTGATGACTGATGCGTGATGCATGCGGGGATCTAATGCGTACCACCTTGGCCATCGACGATGACGTCCTGGCTGCCGCCAAGGGTCTTGCGGCGCAACAGCGGAAGACCCTTGGCGAAGTTATCTCCGATCTGGCTCGCAGGTCGCTGAGTCCCCGTGCCTCTGGCGGCAAGCATCGTAACGGGATTCCACTGCTGCCCGCCGCCGATAGCCCGGTACCGGTGACATTTGAGCTGGTGAAGCAGCTGCAGGACGACCTGCCGGAATGATCTTCCTGCTCGACGTCAATGTGCTGATCGCGTTGATTGATCCCGGCCACGTCCAGCACGACGCTGCGCATGACTGGTTTGTCGCCCGGGGCCGGCAAGCCTGGGCGACCTGCCCGCTCACCGAGAACGGCGTGCTGCGGATTGTGGGACACCCGCGCTATCCAAACTCTCCAGGATCACCCGCCGCCGTCATGCCGATCCTGATGGGCCTGTGTGCGTTGCCGGGCCACACATTCTGGCCCGACGACATCAGCCTGATGGATTCCGCCAGGATCGATCCCGGCCGCCTGCTGAGCTCCGGCCAGCTCACCGACACGTATCTCCTGGCTCTTGCCCTTGCCCATCACGGCCAGCTCGCCACCTTCGATCGCCGCTTGGTGACCGACGCCGTCCACGGCGGAAGCCAGGCTCTTCACCTGATTTCCTAAGCAGAACGCGCGGGAGCGTTGCGTCCGCCGCCCTTGCGCCGCGGGCGGGAATGGCGTTCTTTCTGGATCGGACGTTTCCGACGAGCGCCGTGGTTCTTTTCTGACAACCGCAGGCTGCCCCGACCGACCGAAAGTGACCCGAGCAGCGGACCCGACCCATGCCAGCCTATCGTTCCCGCACCACCACCCACGGCCGCAACATGGCCGGAGCCCGCGGGCTCTGGCGGGCGACCGGCATGACGGATGCGGATTTCGGCAAGCCGATCATCGCCGTCGTCAACTCCTTCACCCAGTTCGTGCCCGGCCATGTCCACCTCAAGGACCTCGGCCAGCTGGTGGCGCGGGAGATCGAGGCCGCGGGCGGCGTCGCCAAGGAGTTCAACACCATCGCCGTCGATGACGGCATCGCCATGGGCCATGACGGCATGCTGTACAGCCTGCCGTCGCGCGAGATCATCGCCGACAGCGTCGAGTACATGGTCAACGCGCATTGCGCCGACGGCATGGTCTGCATCTCGAACTGCGACAAGATCACGCCCGGCATGCTGATGGCCGCGATGCGGCTGAACATCCCGGTGGTGTTCGTGTCCGGCGGGCCGATGGAGGCCGGCAAGGTCAAGGTCGGCGGCGAGACCAAGGCGCTGGACCTGATCGATGCCATGGTCGCCGCGGCCGACAGCCGCAACAGCGACGACGAGGTCAAGGTGATCGAGCGGTCGGCCTGCCCGACCTGCGGCTCCTGCTCCGGCATGTTCACCGCCAATTCGATGAACTGCCTGACCGAGGCGCTGGGCCTGGCGCTGCCGGGCAACGGTTCGACCCTGGCCACCCATGCCGACCGCAAGCGCCTGTTCGTCGAGGCCGGGCACCTGATCGTCGACCTGGTGAAGCGTCATTACGAGCAGGACGACGAGTCGGTGCTGCCGCGCGCCATCGCCAGCTTCGCCGCCTTCGAGAACGCCATGACCCTCGATATCGCCATGGGCGGGTCGACCAACACCGTGCTGCACCTGCTGGCGGCGGCGCAGGAGGGCGGGGTCGACTTCACCATGGCCGATATCGACCGGCTGTCGCGCCGCGTGCCGGTGCTGTGCAAGGTCGCGCCCGCGGTGCCGAACGTGCATATGGAGGATGTCCACCGCGCCGGCGGCATCATGGCCATCCTGGGCGAGCTGGACCGCGCCGGCCTGTTGAACCGCGACACCCACGTGGTCCATGCCGAGAGCCTGTCGGCCGCGCTGGACCAGTGGGACATCAAGCGCACCGACAGCGAGGCCGTGCACCGCTTCTACGCCGCGGCGCCGGGCGGCATCCCGACCCAGGTCGCGTTCAGCCAGGATGCGCGCTACCCCAGCGTCGACGCCGACCGCAAGCGCGGCACCATCCGCGACCTGGAGCACGCCTTCAGCCCCGACGGCGGCTTAGCGGTGCTGTACGGCAACATCGCCGAGGATGGCTGCGTGGTGAAGACCGCGGGCGTCGACGCCAGCATCCTGACCTTCTCCGGCCCCGCCCGGATCTTCGAGAGCCAGGACGCAGCGGTCGAGGGCATCCTGGGCGACCACATCAAGCCCGGCGACGTGGTGCTGATCCGCTACGAGGGCCCGAAGGGCGGCCCCGGCATGCAGGAGATGCTGTACCCGACCAGCTATCTGAAGTCGAAGAGCCTGGGCAAGGTCTGCGCCCTGGTCACCGACGGCCGCTTCTCCGGCGGCTCCTCCGGCCTGTCGATCGGCCATGTCTCGCCCGAAGCGGCCGAGGGCGGCGCCATCGCCCTGGTGCAGGAGGGCGACACCATCGAGATCGACATCCCGCACCGCAAGATCCACCTCGCCGTGTCGGACGAGGAGCTGGCGCATCGCCGGGCGGCGATGAACGCCCGCGCCGATGGCGGCTGGCAGCCCTCGGCGCCGCGGGCGCGGAAAGTCTCGATGGCGCTGCAGGCCTATGCCGCCCTGACCACCAGCGCCGCCCGCGGCGCCGTGCGCGACGTCAGCCAGCTGAAGCCGCGGAAAGGCTGAGGTCCGGGTCGGCGGAATGGCGTTGTCCGTCGGGAAAATCGCTTGAGACGATGAGCTCCGATTGCCTCTCCCGCCTGGCGGGAGAGGCAACACCAGAAAACATCTCCTCACTCTCAAGCGATTGCTCTGCGTTTTCCCGCCCGCGGCCTTTACCTGCGGGCCGATCCGTCCTACATCCCGCCTTTCGCGTTTACGGGCCGCCGCGCGGCCCGTAATTTTGTGACCGAATGGAATTGGAGAGGAGCGCACGGCATGCGCGCCGAGACCGAAGCCAAGGCCCAAGAGATCAAGCAGTCGCTCGCGCTGCTGAGGAGGTCTCTTTGACTGGGATAACGCACTCCGACGACTGGACGAGCTGAACACCCTCGCCGAGGACCCCAAGCTCTGGGACAGCCCCGAGAAGGCGCAGGCGCTGCTGCGCGAGCGCACCCATCTCGATGACGCCATCGGTGCCTACAAGGCGCTGGCGGGCGACTTCGAGGATGCGCTCGGCCTGATCGAGCTGGCCGAGGCCGAGGACGATGCCGGAGTTTTGGCCGACGCCGAGGCCGAGCTGGGCAAAGTGGCCGAGCGGGTGGCCAAGCGCCAGCTGGAAAGCCTGCTGTCGGGCGAGGCCGACGGCAATGACTGCTATCTCGAGGTCAATGCCGGCGCCGGCGGCACCGAGGCCCAGGATTGGGGCCAGATGCTGCTGCGCATGTATGTGCGCTGGGCCGAGCAGCACGGCTTCAAGGTCGAGTGGCTGGAAGAGAGCTCGGGCGAAGAGGCCGGGATCAAGTCCGCCACGGTGCTGATCAAGGGTCACAACGCCTATGGCTGGCTGAAGACCGAATCGGGCGTGCACCGCCTGGTGCGGATCAGCCCGTTCGACAGCGCGGCGCGGCGGCACACCAGCTTCTCCTCGGTCGCGGTGTCGCCGGTGGTCGATGACACGATCGAGATCACGATCCTGGACAAGGATCTGAAGGTCGATACCTACCGGGCCTCCGGCGCCGGCGGCCAGCACGTCAACAAGACGGATTCGGCGATCCGCATCACCCATATCCCGACCGGCGTCATCGTCGCCTGCCAGAACGACCGGTCGCAGCATCGCAACCGGGCCATGGCGATGGACATGCTGCGCGCCCGCCTCTACGAGCGCGAGCTGAAGATCCGCGAGGCCCAGGCCGACGCGCTGAACGCCGAGAAGACCGACATCGGCTGGGGCCACCAGATCCGCAGCTATGTGCTGCAGCCCTACCAGATGGTGAAGGACCTGCGCACGGGGGTGGAGACCAGCGCCTCCTCCGCCGTGCTGGACGGCGACATCGACCAGTTCCTGGAAGCCTCGCTCGCCGCGAAGCTGAAGGGACAGGGCGAGGACCTGCAGACCACATAAGCCTTCCCGGGGCAGCGCCGACCGCGCCGCCCCGGGCCAGACCGGAATGGACGAACAGGCCAGTATCGATGACCGACAGCATTCCGATCCTCGACGGCATCGCCGCGATCCGCGACCGCTACGATGCCTTCATCGTCGATCTGTGGGGCGTGGTGCATGACGGGGTCACGCCCTATCCCGGCGTGATTGACTGCCTGCAGCGGCTGCGTGCCGAGGGCAAGCAGGTGTGCCTGCTGTCGAACGCGCCGCGGCGGGTCGGGTCGGTGGTGCAGCGCCTGGCCCAGATCGGCGTGCCGGAGGATTGCTGGGACGCCATCCTGTCCTCGGGCGAGGCCGCGCATCTGGCGCTGGCCACGCGCGACGACGATTTCCACCAGGCGCTGGGCGAGCGCTTCCTGCATCTCGGCCCCGAGCGCGACGCCGATGTCTACGAGGCCGTCGACGACGTCGTCCGGGTCGACGGCCTGGACGATGCCGAGTTCGTGCTGAACACCGGCATCGACGATCCGGACGAGCGGGTCGAGGACCATGCCCCGCTGCTGGAGGCCGCGGCCGCCCGCAGGCTGCCGATGATCTGCGCCAACCCGGATATCGTGGTCATCGTCGGCGGCAAGATGCAGATCTGCGCCGGCGCCCTGGCCCAGCATTACGAGACGTTGGGCGGCGAGGTGTTCTATCACGGCAAGCCGCACCCGCCGGTCTATCGCCGCTGCTTCGAGCTGCTGGGCCGGCCCGACCCGGCGCGGGTGCTGGCGATCGGCGACAGCTTCCACACCGACATGGCCGGCGCGGCCGCGGCGGGCATCGACGGGCTGTTCGTGATCGGCGGCATCCATGGCGCCGAGCTGCGCGACGCGGCGTCCGGCCGGCCGGACGCGCACAAGCTGGCCGCCGCGGCCGAACGGCACGGGCTGCGGCCGGTGGCGGCCGTGGAACGGCTGAACTGGGACGGCCTGGCGTAGCACCCGCCGCCCGGCCGGAACGTTCCCTAGGCGCGGGCCCCGATGACGCCTTCCAGCGCCGCGGCCAGCAGGGCCGGCGGGGTCTGGACCGAGGCATGGACCGGGGGTTGCACCGGCGCAGGCCGGCGCGTCAGCTCACGGAAATAGCATAGCACGAACACCCGCAGGGCCCCGGTCAGGCCGCTGCCCTTGCGGGCGGCGTCGATGCGGGTGCAGATCTCGTTCAAGCCGATCTGCTCACGCGCGCAGATCTCCATCAGCCCGTCCCAGAACACGACTTCCATGCGGACGCTGGTGCGTCGGCCGGCAACCGTCACATTGCGGCAGATCGACAGCGGGTCCGCGTCGCGGGCAAGAGCTCCATTATGACCCATCGTCACCTTTCCGGGCCCGCTGCCCCAGACAAGGGGCCATGGGCGACATCAAATGCTCGGCATTATGTTGAATAATTACCGCTTCCGCGCAAAAAGGTGAACTGGGGATTACGCTTTTCCGTTCCGATACGTTGCGCTTAGTGTCGCGGCGTAGTCGCAACGTCAGCGCAGACCTCGAATTCCGCCTGCACCGTGGCGTGGCCGACGCCGAAGCGGTCGCGCAGCAGCCGGGTCACCGCACCGATCGCCTGGTCGGAATCGGCGCCCTCGCGCAGCCGGGCGTGCAGGGTGACGATCGGGCGGTCGGGGGTTAGGGTCCAGGCGTGGACGTGGTGGACGTCGATCACCTCGTGCACCTCGTCGAGGATCGCCGCGCTCAGCGCCGCCTCGTCGATCCCGCCGGGCGAGCCCTCGACCAGGACATGGCCGGATTCGCGCAGGATCGACCAGGCGCTGCGCAGCACCAGCAGCGACACCACGACCGACAGGATCGGGTCGACCGGCGTCCAGCCGGTCAGCAGGATGACGGCACCGGCGGCCAGCGCGCCGATCGAGCCCAGGAGGTCGCCCATCACATGCAGGGCCGCGCCGCGCAGGTTCAGGTTGCCGCGGTCGCCGCCCCGCAGCACCCGGAAGGCCACCAGGTTGGCGACCAGGCCGGCGGCGGCGATGCCGATCATCAGCCCGCCCTCGACCGGCGCCGGCGCGGCCAGCCGGCCCGCGGCCTCGACCACGATGGCGACCACGACGGCCAGCAGCACGATGCCGTTGGCGAAGGCGGCCAGCACCTGCACCCGGCCATAGCCGTAGGAGCGCCGGGCGTCGCGCGGCCGCCGCGCCATCCGCGCCGCCAGCCAGGCCAGGGCCAGCGCCGCGGCGTCGGTCAGCATGTGCCCGGCATCGGCCAGGAGCGCCAGGGAGTTGGCGATCCAGCCGCCCGCCGCCTCCAGCACCATGAAGCCGGCGGTGATCGCCAGCGCGGCCAGCAGCCGCCGCTCGCCATCCGCCCCCTCGGGCAGGCCGTGATGGTGCCCGTGGTGGTGGTCCTGCTGATGACCGGGGCCCGGCCCATGGTCATGCGCCGCGTGATCACGGCCGGAGCCGGCCTCGTGCGGATGGTCGTGCGGCATTGCGGCCTCCGGAGGATGCGAATCGCTCGCGCCACTCTACATCCGGCCCTGCGGCATGAAAAACCCGCCCGGAATGCCGGTTGCACACCCCCTACCGCTATGTTAGATGACGGCGCGCCGAGCGTAAGGGGTGGGCCTCGGACAGCCTTCTGTCGTGCGATAGAGCCCCCCGAACATTCGGCGGTCGTGGCCTCCTGCCACGATCGAACAAACGATCGAGGGACGATCGGTGGCAGCTACAGGGTCAGGACTTTCCGGCCTCGCATCCAGCTACGCGACGGCGCTCTACGCACTCGCCGATGAGGGCAAGACGCTCGACCAGACCGCGGATGACCTCCGCGGCCTGAAGACCGCCCTGGCCGAGAGCGAGGATCTCCGCCGCCTGGTCCGCAGCCCGCTGCTGTCGCGCGACGTGCAGGGCAAGGCGATGGCCGCGGTGCTGGAGAAGGCCGGCGTGTCCGACCTGGTCCGCCGCTTCATCGGCCTGGTGGCGCGCAACCGCCGCCTGTTCGCCCTGGACGCCATGATCGACGCCTTCCTGGCCGAGCTGGCCCGCCGCCGCGGCGAGGTCACCGCCGACGTCACCGCCGCCACGGCGCTGACCGACCGGCAGACCGAGGCGCTGGTCGACCAGCTCAAGAAGGCCATGGGCGCGAAGATCCAGGTCAATGTCAAAATCGATCCCGCTTTGCTCGGCGGGATGATCGTCAAAGTCGGCTCGCGCATGGTCGACAGCTCCCTGCGCACGAAACTGGCCAAGCTGCAGCTCGCGATGAAGGGGACCGTCTGATGGACATCCGTGCCGCCGAAATCTCTGCGATCATCAAGGACCAGATCGCCAATTTCGGGACCGAGGCCGACGTCGCCGAGGTCGGCCAGGTCCTGTCGGTCGGTGACGGTGTCGCCCGCGTCTACGGGCTGGACAACGTCCAGGCCGGCGAGATGGTCGAGTTCCCGGGCGGCATCAAGGGCATGGCGCTGAACCTCGAGACCGACAATGTCGGCATCGTGATCTTCGGCGAGGACCGCGACATCAAGGAAGGCGACACGGTCAAGCGCACCGGCGCCATCGTCGAGGTTCCGGTCGGCCGCGGCCTGCTGGGCCGCGTGGTCGACGCCCTGGGCAACCCGATCGACGGCAAGGGCCCGATCCAGGACGCGAAGATGAGCCGCGTCGAGGTCAAGGCCCCGGGCATCATCCCGCGCAAGTCGGTGCATGAGCCGATGCAGACCGGCCTGAAGTCGATCGACGCGCTGACCCCGGTCGGCCGCGGCCAGCGCGAGCTGATCATCGGCGACCGCCAGACCGGCAAGACCGCCGTCGCCATCGACACCATCCTGAACCAGCGCGAGATCAACAAGAGCGGCGACGAGAGCCAGAAGCTCTACTGCATCTACGTCGCGGTCGGGCAGAAGCGCTCGACGGTCGCCCAGATCGTCAAGACGCTCGAGGAATACGGCGCGCTGGAATACACCATCGTCGTCGCCGCGACCGCGTCCGAGCCGGCGCCGCTGCAGTTCCTGGCGCCCTACACCGGCGCCGCGATGGGCGAGTTCTTCCGCGACAACGGCATGCACGGCCTGATCATCTATGACGATCTGTCCAAGCAGGCCGTGGCCTACCGCCAGATGTCGCTGCTGCTGCGCCGCCCGCCGGGCCGCGAGGCGTATCCGGGCGACGTGTTCTACCTGCACAGCCGCCTGCTGGAGCGCGCGGCCAAGATGAACGACGAGCACGGCAACGGCTCGCTGACCGCCCTGCCGGTCATCGAGACCCAGGCCGGCGACGTGTCGGCCTACATCCCGACCAATGTGATCTCGATCACCGACGGCCAGATCTTCCTCGAGACCGGCCTGTTCTATAAGGGCGTCCGCCCGGCCATCAATGTCGGCCTGTCGGTCAGCCGCGTCGGCTCCGCCGCCCAGATCAAGGCGATGAAGCAGGTCGCCGGCCGCATCAAGCTCGAGCTCGCGCAGTACCGCGAGATGGAGGCCTTCGCCCAGTTCGCGTCGGACCTCGACGCCTCGACCCAGAAGCTGCTGGCCCGCGGCGCGCGCCTGACCGAGCTCCTGAAGCAGCCGCAGTTCAGCCCGCTCCCGGTCGAGGAGCAGGTGGCGTCGATCTTCGCCGGCGTCCGCGGCCATCTCGACAGCGTCCCGACCAACCGGGTGCAGGATTTCGAGAAGGGCCTGCTGGAGGCGCTGCGCGACGAGGGTGCCGCCATCCTCGAGGGGATCCGCAACGAGAAGCAGATCTCGCCGGCGAATGAGGAGAAGCTGACCAGCTTCATCGTCAACTACGCCAAGACCTTCGTCTGATCGGCGGTCGTTCCCACCACATCGATTGAAGGCGGGGCGCCATGCCGTCGTTGAAGGACCTCAAGAACCGGATCGCCAGCGTCAAGTCGACGCAGAAGATCACCGCGGCCATGAAGATGGTCGCGGCGTCGAAGCTGCGCCGCGCCCAGGAGCAGGCCGAGGCCGGCCGGCCCTATGCCGACCGGATGGAGCGGATGCTGACCGGCCTGGCCGCCGTCGCCAAGACGGCCGGCCAGGGCCCGAAGCTGATCGCCGGCACCGGCAAGACCGACGTGCACCTGCTGCTGGTCATCACCTCGGACCGCGGCCTGGCCGGCGCGTTCAACGCCACGGTGCTGCGTGAGACGCGCAAGCAGATCCGCGAGCTGCAGGGCCGCGGCAAGACGGTGAAGCTGTTCACCGTCGGCCGCAAGGGCCGCGACAACCTGCGCCGCGACTTCGCCAACCTGATCGTCGAGAGCGTCGTCGACATCGGCCGGCCGAAGCTGGGCTTCGCCGATGCCAACGGCATCGCCGACCGGATCCTGGCGATGTTCGACGCCGGTGACTTCGACGTCTGCTCGGTCGTCTACAACAAGTTCAAGTCGGCCATCTCCCAGATCATCACGGTGCAGCAGCTGGTGCCGGTGGCGCTGCCGGCCGTGGCCGAGGACACCGCCTCGAACATCGTCTACGAGTTCGAGCCGAGCGAGGAGCAGATCCTGGCGGAGCTGCTGCCGCGCAACCTGGCGATCCAGATCTACAAGGCGCTGCTCGAATCCGCGGCCTCCGAGCAGGGCGCGCGCATGACCGCGATGGACAATGCGACGCGCAACGCGGGCGACATGATCAAGCGGCTGACGCTGGTCTACAACCGGACCCGCCAGGCCTACATCACCAAGGAGCTGATCGAGATCATCTCGGGCGCCGAAGCCGTCTAAGGCCCCAGCTTGATCCACCGATCGCTTGAAGACAGTTCGAGGAGCGTGAGCACCATGGTCGAGACCCAGACCGGAAGCAATGTTATCGGCCGCATCAGCCAGGTTCTGGGCGCCGTGGTGGACGTCCAGTTCGATGGCGAGCTGCCCGCCATTCTGAACGCCCTGACCACCGAGATCGGCGATCGCAAGCTGGTGCTCGAGGTGGCGCAGCATCTCGGCGAGAACACCGTGCGCTGCATCGCCATGGACTCGACCGACGGCCTGGTCCGCGGCAACAAGGTGCATGACAGCGGCAACGCCATCTCGGTGCCGGTCGGCCCGGAGACGCTGGGCCGGATCATGAACGTGATCGGCGAGCCGATCGACGAGCGCGGCCCGATCAACGCCAAGCAGTATTCGCCGATCCACCGCGCCGCGCCGGAGTTCATCGACCAGGCGACCGAGGCGGAGATGCTGGTCACCGGCATCAAGGTCGTCGACCTGATCAGCCCCTACGCCAAGGGCGGCAAGATCGGCCTGTTCGGCGGCGCCGGCGTCGGCAAGACCGTGACCATCCAGGAGCTGATCAACAACATCGCCAAGGCGCATGGCGGCGTGTCGGTCTTCGCCGGCGTGGGTGAGCGGACCCGCGAGGGCAACGACCTGTATCACGAGATGATCGAGTCCGAGGTCATCAAGCTCGACGGCGAGTCCAAGGTGGCGCTGGTCTACGGCCAGATGAACGAGCCGCCGGGCGCCCGCGCCCGCGTCGGCCTGTCGGGCCTGACCGTGGCCGAGTACTTCCGCGACGTCGAAGGCCAGGACGTGCTGTTCTTCGTCGACAACATCTTCCGCTTCACCCAGGCGGGCGCCGAGGTGTCGGCGCTGCTGGGCCGCATCCCGTCGGCGGTGGGCTATCAGCCGACCCTGTCGACCGACATGGGCGCGCTGCAGGAGCGCATCACCTCGACCAACAAGGGCTCGATCACCTCGGTGCAGGCCATCTACGTGCCCGCCGACGATCTGACCGACCCGGCGCCGGCGACCTCGTTCTCGCATCTCGACGCGACGACGGTGCTGAGCCGCGCGATCTCCGAGCTGGGCATCTACCCGGCGGTGGACCCGCTCGACTCGACCTCGCGCATCCTCGACCCGCGTGTGGTCGGCCAGGAGCATTACGAGGTGGCCCGCGCCGTGCAGCGCACGCTGCAGGAATACAAGGCGCTGCAGGACATCATCGCCATCCTGGGCATGGACGAGCTGACCGAGGAGCAGAAGCTGACCGTGGCCCGCGCCCGGAAGATCCAGCGCTTCTTCAGCCAGCCCTTCCACGTCGCCGAGGTGTTCACCGGCACGCCGGGCGAGCTGGTCCCGGTCGAGGAGACGGTCCGCGGCTTCAAGGGCATCGTCAACGGCGACTACGACCACCTGCCGGAGGCTGCCTTCTACATGGTCGGCACCATCGACCAGGCCATCGCCAAGGCGAAGAAGCTCGCCGAAGCCGCCTGATCCGACTCCTGCAGCATCGTAGCCGGGGACATCCATGGCCGAGAAATTCGCCTTCGAACTGGTCTCGCCCGAGAAGCTGCTCGTGGCGCAGCAGGTCGAGATGGTGGTCGTCCCCGGTGGCGACGGCTATTTCGGCGTGCTGAAGGGGCACATGTCGATGCTGTCGACCGTCCAGCCGGGCGTGATCGACGTCTATGAGCAGCGCAGCGCCGTCTCCAGCCGCCTGTTCGTCACCGGCGGCTTCGCCGAGGTGACGCCGGAGCGCTGCACGGTGCTGGCCGAGGAGGTGGTGCCGGTGGCCACGCTGGACCGCGCCAAGGTCGAGCAGGAGCTGCGCGACGCCGAGGAGGACGTGGCCGACGCCAAGACCCCCGGCGACAAGGCGGTGGCCGAGCGCGCGCTGAAGCTGGCCCAGGCCAAGCTGACCGCCGTCACCCGCGGCGCGCCGGCCGGCCACGCCTGACCGGCCTGCCGGATCGTTGAGTTGGAAAGGGCCCCTCGCGGGGCCCTTTTTCATGGCCGGGAGCGGCAACGGCCTCCGCACCGCCCGCGGCTCGAACCCCTTGCCGTCATTGCGAGGAGGCGAAGCCGACGAAGCAATCCAGGGGCCGGTGCGCACCGGCCCCTGGATTGCTTCGCTGCGCTCGCAATGACGGTATTGGGTATTCTGAAAATATCCGCACGCGGGAGAGGCAATCAACAAGGCCCAATGCGTGTGCGGATGAGATCTGTGAATCCGGTCGGCCATGACGAAGGGGATCGAGAGTCGATCCCAAAGGCCGCTGGTATAAGCTGCCCGCACCCGATTCCCGCGGCAAGAGAGCAGGCTGATGTCCAGTCTCACACGCTTCTCCGTTCTCCCCCTGTCCCGCATGACCCGGCGGCTGGCGGATGTCGCCTCCGGCCGCGCCGCGCCCGACCTGGTGATCCGCGACGTCCGGGTGCTGTCGACCTATTCCGAGCGCATCCTGCCGGGCCGCGAGGTCTGGGTGGCCGGCGGGCGCATCGCCGCGGTGAAGCCGGCGGGATCCTGCCGCGACGGATCGGCCCGCATCCATGACGGGAAGGGCGCCATCCTCGCGCCCGGCCTGGTCGACCCGCATATCCACATCGAATCCAGCATGGTCACCGCCTGCGCCTATGCCGAGGCGGCGCTGCTGAACGGCACCACCACGATCTTCTGCGACAGCCATGAGATCGGCAACGTCATGGACGTGGCCGGGGTCGAGGCGATGCTGGAGGATGCCCGGGCCGCGCCGCTGTCGATCTTCCTGACCGTGCCCAGCACCGTGCCGGCGACCTCGCCGCAACTCGAGACCGCCGGCGGCGACCTGACCGCCGAGAAGATCGCCGGCCTGTTCGACCGCTGGCCCGAGGCGGTGGCGCTGGGCGAGAAGATGGACTTCGTCCCGGTGACGATGGGCGACGAGCGCAGCCACGCCATCCTGGCCGCGGCGCTGGAGCGCGGCCGCCCGGTCTCCGGCCATGTCTATGGCCGGGAGTTCGTGGCCGCCTATGCCGCCGCCGGCGTCACCGACACGCATGAGGCGATCGACCGCGACATCGCCGACGACCTGCTGGAGGCCGGCATCTGGCTGTTCCTGCGCGGCGGCCCGCCGACCACGCCCTGGCACAGCCTGCCCGAGGCGATCAGGACGATCACGGAGCTGGGCGCCTCGCACAAGCGCATCGCCGTCTGCACCGACGACCGCGACGCCGAGGACCTGCTGCATTTCGGCCTGGACTGGGTGGTGCGCGAGGCGATGCGCGCCGGGATGTCGCCGGAGCAGGCCTGGTCGATGGGGTCGCTGCACGGCGCCACCCGCTTCGGCCAGGATGGCGAGATCGGCGGCTTCGGCGGCGGCCGCCGGGCCGACCTGGTGCTGCTGGATGACGGCCACAAGCCGGTCAGCACCTGGTATGGCGGCGAGCTGGTGGTCGAGGACCGCCGGATCACCCCGGTGCTGGACCAAGCGCTGTCCGCCCGCTGGCGCTATCCCGAGGCGGCGTACCACACCGTGCGGCTGCCGGCGGCGGTCAGGCTGACGCCCGACCTGCCGGCCGGGCCCGTCACCGCCCATGCGATCCGCACCGTCCTGCCGGGCATCCTGCTCGGCCATGTCACGGTGGAGCTGGAGCCGGCGCAGGACTGGCAGGCGCATTTCGACCGGCACGGCCTGTGCTTCGTCACGGTGGTGGAGCGGCACGGCAAATCGGCCGGCAATGTGGCGCACGGCCTGCTGTCCGGCTTCACCCTGAAGGCGGGCGCCGTCGCCTCCTCGGTCGGGCATGACAGCCACAACATCATCATCGCCGGCACCAACGAGGCCGACATGCAGGTGGCGCTGCAGGCGGTCGCGGCGGCGCAGGGCGGCGTCTGCGTCGTGCGCGACGGCCGGGTGACGGCGATGGTGCCGCTGCCGATCGCCGGCCTCCTCTCCGACAAGCGCGTGACCGAGGTGGCGGAGGAGGTGAAGGCGCTGAAGGCCGAATGGGAGAAGGCGGGCTGCAGCATCCCCTATATGGGCTTCAACCTGATCCCGCTGTCGGTGATCCCGGAGATCCGCATCACCGACAAGGGGCTGGTGCTGGTGCCGGAGATGGAGATCGTGCCGCTGTTCGAGCCGGCGGCGGCTGCGGCTGCCTGAGAGGGGCAACGCCCTCCGAGAGGCCTGAGATGACGGTGGGGGCCATGCGGTGCGCCGAGCCCCCAAAGTGTTGCCTCTCCCGCTTGCGAGAGCTTTTCAGGATCCCAAACCCCGCTCTTCTCCAGTCCCCCTCCCTCTACCCCCTCCCGCAAGGCTAGGATATCTACAGATCTTCAGGGTGCAGTTTCCTTTGCCTCTCCCGCTTGCGGGAGAGGTCGGACATCCGCAGGATGTCCGGGTGAGGGAAGGGGCTCGGACCAAGCAGGCGCGCAGGCTTCGCCGGGACAGCACACTAGCGGAGGGACTGCTGTGGCGCCATCTGCGCGACCACGGGCTCGCCGGAGCCAAATTCCGACGCCAGCACCCGGTTGGTCCCTATGTCGCGGATCTGTGCTGCCTTGAGGCGATGCTGATCGTCGAGGTGGACGGGAGTCAGCATGGACCGGCGCGCGATGCGCAGAGAAACGCCGCCCTGGAGGCCGAAGGCTTCATGGTCCTGCGCTTCTGGAACAACGATGTCCTACAGAGTCTCGAAGGTGTGCTCTTGCGGATAGAAGAGGCCCTCACCCGGAACCGCTGACGCGGTTCCGACCTCTCCCGCAAGCGGGAGAGGCAATCTGTTCGCATTCTCGCCGTCCAGGCCCGCCCACAGATGTGTAGATGCCCTGGTCCCGCAAGGGGAGGGGGGACTCATTCTGCTCCTGGCCAAGATCGTTGTGAGCCTCCGAGGCGATCCAACCCCTCATGCCCCGGCCTCCGGGCCCAGCGCCTCGAGCAGCAGGCGGGTCGGCACCAGCCGCGCCGGCTCGCCCGGGGCGAACCAGACGATGGCGTTCTGGCCGAATTCCTCGGCCAGGGCGACCAGATCGGCCACCGGCAGGCCGAGCACCAGCAGCCCCTGCTCCGGCGGCCAGGCGCCGTCCTGGCCCGCGCCGGTGTGCGGCACCGCATCGGCGCCGCGCCCGCGCACCGCCGCGGCCAGGCGCTGCCGCGCCGCCGGAGCAGGGGCTGCTGGTGCTCGGCCTGCCGGTGGCCGATCTGGTCGCCCTGGCCGAGGAATTCGGCCAGAACGCCATCGTCTGGTTCGCCCCGG
>NZ_NHON01000056.1 GCF_002195995.1 Inquilinus limosus | reverse complement strand
CGTCCGCAGGCTCATCATCTCGTCGGTCATCGGTGGTCCTCCGATCAGGTTGGTTCTCGCAAACCCGACCCTAACGGGAAATCGCCGATGACCACCCATCCCGGCCGCCGGAGCCGTCCCTACACCACTCCCTGGGACACGACCCTGGAGAGCGGCGGTTTGGCGCACAACGCGAGGCGGTGAGAATGGTGTTAGGATAACTCGGCCCGACGGATCAGTGATTGATATCTCTCCGACTCGGGTCAAGGAATTTGTTCCAAACACGCACCCAGACGCGCCGCCCGGTACACTTCAAAAGGTGCCTTCCAATGATGCATTGCCCGGCAGTAAAGGTACAAGCGTGCACCTACTCCTGATGAGTTTGACCTTCTTTTGAGGAAGGGGCAATGACGATATCTAATAAGATAGAATTCTATTTGACGCCGGAGCATGGTGAAGTGGTGGATTGCTATGATGAAGAGATGGTGGACAGTTTCGATGATTTCCTTGCAGAGCAGCGGGGTGAGAAATTCTCGTTGAGGTTTGCCGAAGGCAAGGTAACCTTTTTGCCGCAGCGGACCTCAGCGGAGGTTGTCGAGAGTCTGCTGCGCGAATTTATTCAAAGCTACGATAGGGGCAGGACTAACAACCAGTAGGTGATGATGGCGGCATCCTCGGAGATGCCGCACTATCCGGCAGACGCGGTCGGGGCGCTGACGTTCTCCCCGGCCTCGATCCGACGCACCGCCTCCAGCTTGAACACCCGGCTGAAGCTCCGGCTCTCACGCTTGGACATCGGTTCTCCTTCTCAGAGAACTGTCCCTATTTTCTCTGTCTCATTCTAGGGGGCACTCCAACCAGCTTGTATGGGTATCGGTGGTATCCTTTCCCCGATTTGAACCTGCGTCGGCCGATCTCCCAAAAACGAGGGCTGCCTCGTGCCATCATGGGCGAAACGCATATGCCGGTCGCGGATAGCGCCGCCGCGCGCAGACGAGCGTTGGCGCGAGCAATCTCGGGAACAGTCGCTCCCGATCATAGCGCTATGGCGAAGACGTAGTTCTCACCTTCATCTGCCACGGTTCTCGCCAAGCCTTTTCAATGGCTTGGCGTGGGGCTCTATCCTCCAACTTGGCGGCGCAGCGCCTCCAGATGCCGCATCGCCGTGACGCCATCGCGGATGGTGGGGGCGTCGGCCGCCTCGCCGCGGAAGGCTTTCAGCGTCACCTCCAGCAGGGCGTGATAGCCCTTCACATCCTCATTGGCGGCGGCGGTGAAGTTGGGTGACCAGGTCAGCGCGTCCTGGGTGTCGGATAGGGTGGCGCCGAGATCCTGGGTCTTGAAGGGCGGGTCGCGGTAGTAGGTCACGTCGATGACGTTGCGCACCTCCAGCCGGCGGTGGTCGCCCATGATCTGGACGAACTCCATCGGCGTGCCGCGCGACTGCACAGTGCCCATCACGATGGTGCCGAGGGCGCCGCTGTCGAAGCCCAGCGCGATGTGCATCAAGAGGCGCCCCGGCCCGTTCTCGACCTTGCGCGCGGTCAGCTCGCGGATCGGCGAGGCCGCCAGGAAGGCCGGCAGGTCCATGTAGTGGATGCAGTGGTGCAGGAAGAAGCCGCTGTAGTCGACCGCGCCGCGGAAATAGGTCGGCGCCGTCATGTAGGAGCCATAGAAGCCCAGCACCGGGCCGAACTCGCCGCCGCGCACGATATTGCCGGCGATGCGGTTGCCGATCGACCAGCGCTTCATGAAGCCGACGACCAGCGGCTTGCCGGCGCGCTCCGATGCCGCCAGCAGCTCCTCCGCCTGTTCCAGATTGCCGCCGGGCGGCTTCTCCATGAACACCGGCAGCCCTTTGGCCAAAGCCGCGAGGCCGATGGCGTGATGCGCCGCTGGCCCGACCGCCATGCCGACCGCATCCAGCCCGGGATGGGCCAGCAGGTCGCGATGGTCGGCATAGGCCGCGCGCACGCCGAACTGGCGGGCGGCGCGGGCCAGGTTGGCGCCGTCGACGTCGCACAGCGCTGCCAGCTCGACGTCGTGGCGCGTCAGCTGCGGCAGCAGCATCTGGCTCGCATGGGTGCCGCAACCGATCCAGCCGATCTTCAGCGTCATCGCCGGTGCCCTCCCATCGCCAGCGCGCCGCGCAGCAGGGCCAGGCTGTGCGTCAGCTTCGCGGTCTCGTCCTCATGCGGCGGCCGCCATTGCGCGATCGGCACGCCGAAGCGGTCGTCGTCGCGGCGGAACGGCTCGACCGAGATCGGCCCCTCATAGCCGACATCGGCCAAGGCCCGCGCCACCGCCACCCAGTCGGTCGCGCCGGTGCCGACGAAGCCGCGATGGTTCTCATTGGCCTGGAAATGGACGAAGCGGTCGCCGGCCAGGCGGATGGCCTCGGCGATGTCCGCCTCCTCCATATGCATGTGGAAGGTGTCGAGCATCAGCCGCACCTCCGGCCGGCCGACCCGGTCGATCAGCTCCAGCCCCTGGCGCGTGGTGCACAGGATGTCGGTCTCGAACCGGTTCAGCGGCTCGACCGCCAGCGTCACCCCGTGGTCGCGCGCGGCGTCGGCGGCCCGGCGCAGCCCGTCGACGCACCAGTCCTGGCGGCGCAGGCGCAGATCCTCCGGCACCGGCGCCGGCGGCCGGCCGGCGAAGACCAGCGGGTTGCCGTAGAGCGGCCCGCCGACGATGCGGGCGCCGAGCTTTTCGGCACAGTCCACGGCAGTGCGCAGATAGTCGATCCCGGCCTCTCGCGCGCCGGCATCGTCGCCGGTCAGGTTGCGCTGCAGGTTGACCCGGGCGGCGAGGACGACGGCCAGGCCGGCCCCTTCCAGCGCCCGGCGGGTCTCGGCGAGGTCCAGCTCGCCGGGCTCGGGCACCAGGAGCTCGATGAAGTCGTAGCCCATGGCGCGGATCCGCTCGAACCAGCCGAAATGTTCGGCGGTGAAGGGGCGCGCGACCTGCATGGAGATCAGGCCGATCGGGTTCGGCATTGTCGGAATCACTTTCGGTCGAGGGTCTGTCATCCCTTCACGGCGCCTTGGGTCAGGCCGCCGATCAGGCGTTTCTGGACGAGGAGGAACAGGATGGTGGCGGGCAGGGCGCCGACCACGCCGCCGGCGGTCAGCAGGCCCCATTCGATCTGGTACTCGCCGATCAGGGTCTGGATCGCCACGGTCATGGTGCGGACGCTGCGGCCGCCCAGCGTCAGGGCGTAGAGATATTCGTTCCAGGCGGTGATGAAGATGTAGATGCCGGTCGCCACCAGCCCGGGGCCGCACAGCGGCAGGATCACCCGCCACAGCGCGCCGAGGCGGGAGCAGCCGTCGGTCATCGCCGCCTCGTCGAGGCTCTTCGGGATGGCGTCGATGTAGCTGGTCATCATCCAGATGGCGAAGGGGATGGCGACGGTGGCATTGGCGATGATCAGCGCGATATGGGTGTCGAGCAGGCCGAGCCGCCGCATCAGCACGAACAGCGGCAGGATCAAGAGCACCACCGGGAACATGTTGATGACCAGGAACTGGACCATCAGCAGCCGGCGCCCGGCGAAGCGGAAGCGCGAGAAGGCGTAGGCGGCGGTGACGCTCAGCGTCAGCCCGACCGCGACCGTGCCCAGCGCCACGATCAGGCTGTGGCCCATGTTCAGCAGGAAGCTGGTGCGGCCGAACAGCCGCTCGTAGCTGGCGCCGGTCCAGGCCGACGGGTCGACGGCGACGCCGCGGCCGACGATGTCGTCCGGCGGGGTCAGCGAGGTCAGCGCCATCCACAGATAGGGGCCGAGCGCGAAGACCGCGATCAGCAGCATCGGCAGGTGGATCAGGGCGATGCGGTGCCAAAGGGAGCTGCGGGTGACCATCAGTCCATCGCCCTCGTGGTGCGCCGCAGATAGACCAGGACGAAGCCGGCGAGCAGCAGGGTGAAGATCACCGCCAGCGCCGAGCCGTAGCCGAAGTCGAGATTGGTCCTGGCCTTGATGAAGGCGTAGAGCGGCAGGGTGTGGGTGGCATAGCCGGGGCCGCCGCCGGTCATGACGAAGATGACGTCAATCGAGTTGGCGACCCAGATCAGCCGCAGCAGCGCCGCGGTGGCGATCACCCCGGCGATCGAGGGCAGGGTGATGCGCCAGAACTGCTGCCAGGGCGTGGCGCCGTCGATCGCCGCGGCCTCGTACAGGTCGCGCGGCACCGCCTGGAGACCTGCCAGGATCATCACCGCGAAGAACGGGAAGCCCTGCCAGGTCAGGGTCAGGATGATGGCATAGAGCGAGGTGCCGGGATCGGCCAGCCAGGGGAAGGCGCCCTGCAGCATGCCGAGCCGCACCAGCACGTCGTTCAGCACCCCGGCATTGGGGTCGTAGATCCAGCGCCACATCAGGGCGATGACGACGCTGGGCAGGGCCCAGGGGATGATGACCACGGCCCGCGCCAGCGGCCGCCACCAGAAGCGCTGGTTCAGCAGCAGCGCCGTGACGAGGCCGAGCAGAAGCTGGGCCGGGATGGTCACCCCGACCCAGATCGCGGTGTGCTGCAGCGAGGTCCAGAACACCGGGTCGGCCAGCGCCTTGGCGAAGTTGCCGAGGCCCGCGAAGGGCATCTGGTTCGGCCGGAACAGCACGAAGTCGTGCAGGCTCAGCACCACCGCCTGCAGCATCGGCAGGAACACGATCAAGAGCGTGACCAGCACCGCCGGGCTCAGCAGCACATAGGGCAGGATCCGGGTCCGCGGGTTGCCGCGGGCCGCGGCCTTCTGCGCCGTTGCCAGGGTCATCGAGACGGACTTCATGGGGCGTAGAGCTGCTCGATCTCCCGCATCATCTGTTCCGGTGTGATCTCGCCGGTCAGGGCCCGCTGCATCGCCGCCGGCCACACCGTGTTGACGAAATCCGCGGTCTGCGAGACGGCCGGCAGGCTGTGGGCGAAGGGCAGGGATTGCACCGTGGCGTCGACGAAGCGCTTCTCATGCAGCGTCCAGTTGGCCGCGCCGCTCTTGGTCACCGGCAGCTGGCCGGTCGCCTTGTTGAACTCGACATTGGCGTCGCCGCTGGCCAGGAAGGCGATCCACTTCCAGGCGGCGTCCTTGTCCTCGGCCGAGGACAGCACGGCCAGGGATTCGTCGCCATAGGAGGTCCAGCGGCCGCCGTTGCATTCCGGCACCGGCACGGCCGAGACCTTGTCGCCCAGCGCCTTCACCATGCCGGCGGAGGAGCCGATATGGTGGATCGTCATCGCCGTGCGGCCCTGCTGGAAGGCGGCGATGATCTCCTGGAACCCGTCATTCGGGGCCGAGGGCGGGAACAGCTTCTGGTTGCGGTAGAGATCGACCAGCCAGGTGTTGGCCGCGATCACCTGCTGGCTGGTCAGCCCGCCCTTCTCGAACCTGGCGCCGGCCGACAGCACGAAGGGCCCCCAATGGTCGTAGCCGCCCTTGCCGCCGCGGAAGCCGAAGCCCCAGATGTCCGGCTGGCCGTCGCCATTGGTGTCGCGGGTCAGCGCCTTGGCCGCCTTGGCAAAATCCTCGCAGGTCTTCGGCGGCTGCAGCCCGGCCTCGGC
The DNA here is from genome assembly GCF_002195995.1 of Inquilinus limosus. Lineage (GTDB taxonomy): Bacteria > Pseudomonadota > Alphaproteobacteria > DSM-16000 > Inquilinaceae > Inquilinus > Inquilinus limosus_C. Next base: position 34,340 of record NZ_NHON01000056.1, on the reverse strand, counting down.
GAACAGGTCGGTGCGGTAGTAGAGGTAGGAGACGACGTACTGCACCGGCAGGTAATACTGGTGCCCGTCCGGGCCGCCGTTGATCTTCAGCAGGTCGTCCTGCAGGTCGGCCTTGCCGTCCCAGCCGGCGATGCGGTCGTCCAGCGGCTCCAGCGCCCCCATCTCCACCAGCCGCGGCTGGGCGAACAGCTTAACCATCGCCGCATCCGGCGCGTTGCTGCCGGCGATTGCGGTGTAGAGGTTGTCGTAGTAGCTGTTCCAGGGGATGTTCTCGGCCTCGACCTTGATCCCCGGATGGGCCGCCTCGAACCTGGCGACCAGGCTCGCCACCGGATTGTCCGGATTGTCGAAATGGTACCAGAAGCGGACCGTGCTCTCGGCCCGCGCCGTCCCCGCGGCCAGCACCAGCAGCGCGGCCAGGGCCGCCCCTCGCATCTTGGTCACGACGTTTCCTCCTCTGTTTTTCGTTATGCGTTTTGGTTGAGGCGGCGGGCCCAGGCCCCGGCCTCCATGAAGGCCGTCCGGGCCTCCTCGAGCGCGCTCGTCATCTGCATGAAGCCGTGGATGACGCCGCGATGGACTCGCACCGGATCGGCCCGCCCCAGCGCCCGCAGCCTGTCGCCGAGCGCCAGCGTGTCGCTGAGCAGCGGGTCGAGCCCGGCGGCGTTGAGAAAGAGCGGCGGCAGCGCCCGCAGCGCCGCGTCCTCCGCCATCAGCGGCGAGACCTGAGGTTCTCCCCAGGCGGTGGGGTCGGGCACGTACCAGTCCCGGTAGCGGATCATCTTGGCGGTGGTCAGCCCGTAGCCGCCGGGGCCGAAGCGCCGGTGGGAGTCGGTGTCGTGGTCGACGGCATAGACGCCGTAGAACAGCAGGCCGAACCCCGGCAGCGTCCGGCCGGCTTCCTGTTCCCGCAGCGTCAGCGCCAGCGCCAGGTTGGCGCCGGCGGAATCGCCCGAGACGCCGATCGGACCGGCGATCCCGTGCTGCGCCAGCACCGCCGGCAGGGCGCGCCACGCCGCGACGGTGTCGTCCAGGCCGGCGGGGTAGGGGTGTTCCGGCGCCAGGCGGTAGTCGATGCCGATCACCGCCATGCCCGTCGCCTCGGCCAGGAAGCGCATCGCGCGGTCATGGGTGCCGAGGCTGCAGAAGGCCCAGCCGCCGCCATGGATATAGAGGATCGCGCCGCGCGCCGAGGACGGCCGGAACAGCCGGGCCGGGCGAGGGGCGATGCCGCCGGGCAGCGTCAGCTCCACCGTCTCCATCGGCAGCAGGTCCTGGTTCCAGCGCCGGTTGCCCGCCTCGGCCTGCGCCCGGCCCGCGGCGGCCGGCAGCGTCATCGGATCCGGCAGGTGCCCGTCTTCGGTGGCCAGCCGCGCCATGATGGCCGCCATCTCGGGATTCGGGGCGTCGTTCGGGTCGAAGCCGGTCATGCCTTGGGTCCTTCGGGTGCGGCGCCGAAGATCGACGGGCCGACATCGACGATGGTCTCGATGTGATGGCCGATGGCGGCGACCGCCGCGGCCTCGTCGCGCGCCGCCAGCGCCTCGACGATGATCCAGTGGCGCTTGGCCGTGGCCGTCAGGTCGCGCCGCTCGCCACTGCGGGTGATCTTGAAGCGGTGGTTGTGCAGGATGCAGCGGTGCAGCAGCGGCTCCACCGCCGGCAGGCCGGCCGTCCGGAACAGGCGCCGGTGGAAGGCGCGGTCCAGCTCGGTCTGGCCGTATTCGTCGCCAGCCTGGGCCTTGGCCTCCATGCCCTCGATCAGGACGGTCAGGTCCGGCAGCAGGGCAGGGTCGGGGCGCCGCAGGGCGCGGGCGATGCCGCGGGTCTCGATGCCGTGGCGCAGCCGGAACATCTCGACCGCCTCGTCCTCGGTGCAGTCGGCGACCCGCGTGCCCTTGTGCGGCAGGCGGTGCACCAGCCCCTCCTCCTGCAGCGCCAGCAGAGCCTCACGCACCGTGCCCTGGCTGCACTGGAAGCGCTGCGCCAGCTCCAGCTCGAGCAGGGCGATGCCGGGCGCGACCTCGCCCAGCATGATCATGCGCTTGAGGCCGTCGAAGACCTCGGCGCTCTTGCCGGGCCGCATGCCGTCCTGCGCGATGGCGAGCATCTGCATCCCTGACTCGAATTATCGATATTGATAATGATATCGATAATTCGAGAGTCCGCAAGCTCGCTCTCGGACCACGCCGAAGGTAGCTTCCTAGCGGGCGGTTCAACGGGTTGCTGTCGTCGGCGGCTTTGGGTCGAATCGGACCAGATCTGGTTCGTAGTGCCGGCTGCGACGGCCGGTTTTGGGCACGTCGTGAGGCCCGGGCTGATTGAAAAGGACTACATCCTGCTGGCTCGGGTGATGTCCGGTGTTGAGGTGCCGCCTCGATGACGCATATGGCGCACCCGTGCCCGGGGGGGCGCCGTCGGTGAAGCGCGAAGGGCGACCATAGCCTCCGGACATCCACTGGCCTCGTGGGGACTCCGTCGCCTTCGGTCTTGCGCCAGGTCGTGGGGACATGGTCCCGCCGGCGGTTGCGGGAAGAACATGCCGGAAGTCCAGACTCCGTGTCCGCAAATCCACGGGTCGGATTTCGGTTTTGACAGCCTTTCCGCGAAGGCGCCAATACCTCGCTGAGATCCGCGGCAGTCTCCCAATTTTGCGCGAAAGAGGCATCGGGCATGGGCTGTCCAGTCTTACGAACCGTCCGGGATGGAATTGTGGTGGAGAGAAAGCGGCATGGAACAATGCCTCCAGATCGGTGATAGCATCACCGGCAAGTCAGCGCCGCCCGATGACATCATTCTTCGTGACTGGATCGGGCCGGGCGCGTTCAAGCATTGGACCGACCTGCAGAACTGGATCGAGGAATTCTACCCTGGTGTTTTCGCACCGGAATGGCTCTATGGCGGCAAGAAGCGCGGCTGGTCCCTGCGCTATAAGAAGACAAGGGCATTCTGCACCTTCCTGCCGGAATACAGGCGGTTTTCCGTCGTGGTGGTCTTGGGAAGAGCAGAGCGAGAGACGTTCGAGGAGCGGCGTCATGCCTGGCGCCCGCAGCTGGTCCAGCTTTACGACGAAGCCCGGACATTCCCGGACGGGAAATTCCTGACAGTCGCGATCTCGTCCGCGGACGATCTGCATGATGTGACGGAGCTTCTGACAATGAAGCGCCCGCCGAAGCCGCGCGGCTGAATGTCAGATATTGGCCGGGCCGGTGACGAGCCACAGTCATAGCGAGCGACGACTGCGCGCTGCACCTGCCGACACAAGCGGCCCTCGAAATGTTCACCAGGACCATCGCGCTGCCCAGGACGGGTCTGAAGCCATGGGGAAACCCGCATGAACATCCTTCATATCGATTGCAGCCCGCGTCGGGACTCCCACAGCCGCCGGCTTTCGGCGGCAATCGTCGAAAAGCTCCTCGAGGTTGCGCCCGCCACGACCATCAGCCGGCGGGACCTCGGCGCCGACCCCCTGCCGCACGCCACGGCCGACTACGCGAACACGCTGTCGTCCCCGGCCACGCTGGCGGCGCCGGTGGAGGGCTCGCTGGTTCGCGCCGAGGCGTTGATCGCGGAAGTCGAGGCGGCCGATGTGATCGTGATCGGCACGCCCATGCACAACCTCACCGTTCCATCCGTCCTCAAGGCGTGGATCGACCAGATCCTGCGCGCCGGCCGCACCTTCAGGTCGACGCCGGCCGGGAAGGTGGGAATGCTGCGCGATCGCCCCGTGTTCATCGGCATCGCTTCCGGCGGCGTCTTTGCCGGCGAGCGCGCCAACCAGCCCGATTTTCTCACGCCGTACCTGTCGGTGGTGCTGGGCAGCGCCGGGCTGAAGACCCTGCAATTCGTGCCCGTGCAGGCCACCGCGTTTCTCGTCGGAGACCAGGCTGCATCGGCGCGGGACAAAGCGCTCGCGGCGATCGACCTGACAGTCATGGCGACGGTCCCATCCCCGGCGACAGTCGATGGAGCGTGAGCCGTGAAGATGGTTGTGATCGGCGGCCGCCCGGCCCTTCGGGCGAGGCGCGTCACGGCCTCGTCCATATGATGAGTGATTGACGGCCCATTCACTCAATCAAGATACCCGCTGAAGTATTCTTGCCAGGCCCTTTCTTTCAACTCGAAGCAAATCTAATATTGGACGCTCTGATGGGGAGGCATGGTCATGAACATTCGATCTGTCATCATCACCGCCGTTGCGATCACGATGACGTTGCCTGTCATGGCCCAGGGCATTGGCGAAACCATTACGCCGAACTTCGATCACCCCATCCCCAACATCCCCGGCAAGTCGTTGATCGCCGTCGTCATCGACTACGCCCCGGGCGGAGCATCCCCATCCTACGCGCATGCAAAGTCCGCCTTTATCTATGCCTATGTCGTATCCGGGGCGATCGAGACACAGGTGGATGACGGCCAGAAGCGGGTCTATCACGCCGGTGAAAGCTTTGCCGAGGATCCCGGCTCGATTCACCGTGTCAGCCGCAATGCCAGCACGTCAGACCCTGCCAAACTTCTTGCGGTAATCGTGGTCAATAGCGATGACAAGCCCCTGACCACCATAGTCAAGTGACCTTTCTCTTCAGCGAAAAAGCCTAATCCTGCGGATTGGGGCGACGTCCGGTTCGGAGCCGCCATCGCGCCGACTGCTCATGGCGCTATTCAGTCCGACCTCCGGCTACAGGGTCGTTCGTACTGTCACGTCACGCGGGGTGCTGCCTGGTCCTGGTCGCGGACGAGGACCTGCGACCCGACGAGCGCGACCACGGAGATCGCGGTGCCGAGGCTGAACAGCCAAGCATAGCCGAAGCCGTCGGCCAGCGTTCCCGACAGCACCGACCCCAACAGATAGGCTGCGTACTGGGCGCAGGCCAGGATGGTGAAGTCGGTGCCCGGCTGGGCGGGCGAGGCGACGGCCATGAACAGGCTGTACAGCACCACCAGCTCGGAATACCGGATCAGCGTCTGCAGCGCCGCGGCGCCGAACAGCAGCGGCAGCCCGGGCAGCAGGCCGGCGGCATGCAGCGCGAAAACCAGGCAGGCCAGCACCCGCAGCGTGACGATCAGACCGAGGGCGACGGCAGCGCGGCGGCGCTGCAGCAGCCAGGCCAGCAGCACCGTCCCGGCCACGCCGGCGATGGCCGCCGACGCGCCGGCCAGCAGGGCGATGGAGTCGAGCCTGACCCGGGCGTCGACCAGATACGGCGCCTCCATCGGCTTCACCAGCCCCTCGCCGGCCCGGAACAGCAGAGCGACCCACAGGATGCGCCGCGCCTCCGGCCGTTGCAGGAAGGCGGTGATCCGCGGGCGGGGTCGTGCCGCTGGCCGGATCTCGCCGCCGCCATGCAGGTCCTCCCGCATCCCCGGCACGGCCATTAGCGGCAGCAGGCACAGCCCGGCCATGCCCAGCGCCATGCCGGACCAGCCAAGCCGGTGGTAGAGCAGCAGGCCGAGGCTGCCGCCGAACCGCCGGGGTGGCATAGCCGTCGGTGGCGATGTCCTGGGTCGAGATCAGCATGGCGATGGCGAAGGCGATCGGAATGAAGCCGAGCAGGTCGCCGGGCGGATCAGCAGCAGCGCCAGCACCGCACGATCCAGCCGGCCCGGTGCGACCGGGTGACGGGTCGCAGCCGGTCGACCGGCGGCGCCCACAGGAACTTCAGCACGCCGGGGATTGCCAGCAACTTCCCGGTCGACAAGCTGTTCAGCAGCTACGACGCGATCTTCGACGCCTTCAAGCAGATCACGTCCGGTTTCTCGCGGAAGGAGCGCCGGCGCCTGTCTCATGACAATGCCGAGCGGTTCTACAGGCTGTAAATCTCCTATCTGCCCGATCGCGTGACGTCGGCTTTCAGGGGCCGTCCTTCATGTCCGCTTGCAGGTACCCTCGGGCCGCTCGGGCTGGTTGGAAACGGCCAAGCCTGGGCGATCCGGGGATGTACGGTATCGCAGATCAGCGCCGTTGACAGGATTTCCCGCATAGGATTATTTGCATTTCTGTGATTATTAACGCATCTTAAATCCGCCAAAGCGTCTCGTGGCTAAGCGAGATTAAAATTACATAAAAAGCCTCCTTGTTGACCTCGTTCCATGTTCACCATGATTTGACTTAAGGAGAAGTATAAAATGAACCCGGAAAAATACATCTTCACTGGGTTTGGACTGCTGATTGCCTCTGCGTTGACCGCTTGCGCCGCTCCAAATCAAACGACTGAGACGGGCGTCGGCATGAGTGAAATGACGCAGCCCGGGCCACAAGCAATTCGCAAGGAAACCGCTGAAAAAGCCGATCCAAAAAATAGATCTGCGAATTATGAAATCACTTTCCATAATTTTTCAAATCACACTATCTATGTTACCCAAAATGACTCCAGTTGCATGAAGAATGTAGGAGACAAATTCTTCTCCATAGGACCTAACGGATATCATGGAATGAATATTGAGGATAGCAATAACGCATTCTCAAACTGCACCGACAATCCCAAGAAGATTCAATGGTCTGTGAGCGATCGAGGTGTTGTAATTTTCGAACACGCGCGCTGGACAAACTTCAACGGTTGGGGGACAACTTTTTACGTGAGCGGTAACACTCAGGGCCATTGCGGGAGCAGCAACGGCATCGATTGCACCTATCCGAATATTGCCGGAAATCAATATGTCGGACTGGATGTTTATCTCCGTTAAGGCGCTGATTTAAGGGAGGCGCCAGGCGCCTCCCGTCTACGTTGACAAGGATCGAACGCGAGCTATGGGCGGCCATCCATGCTGGGCTGTCCGGCGATGGCCTCAGTCGCCGATAAAGAGGGCGAGATCAATGGCGGCGATATCGAGAAGGCGGGACATCGAGGAATGGGCGCCTTCGGGATCGCGAAGCCGGACGCGTTCGACCACGTCGCGGTGATAGGGGAGCGAGTGAGCCGGGGAGCGGGCCTGTCCCGTCGAGATGCGGAAGGAATAGCCGAGCGCGGCGCTGATCGTCGTCCACATCTGCTGGAAGACCAGATTGTGGCTCGCCCGCAGAAGGCCGCGATGGAAGGCGATATCGGCCTCGTTGAAGGCGACGATGTCGTCCGGCATTGCCCTCTCCATGCGCTCATAAGCGGCCTCCAGCTCCGCGACATCCATGGCCGAAGCGCGGGCTGCGGCGAGGCGGGCTGCGGCAGGCTCGATCACCCGACGGGCCTCGAGCAGGCTGCGGACGAATTCCGGGCTCGGCGCGCTGGCCATCGACCATTCCAGCATGTCCGGGTCGAGCAGGCTCCAATCCTCGAGATCGCGTACGAGGGTGCCCACCCGGGGACGCGTGCTGACAAGTCCCTTGGCGGAGAGGACGCGGATCGCCTCGCGCAGCGCGCTCCGGCTGATCTTCAGGGTTTCGCAAAGCTCGCTCTCGGAGGGCAGGAGCGAACCCGGCTTGAACTCGCCCGATAGGATGCGGGTCGCGATCGCGCGCACCACCTGGCCGTGGATGCGCGGCTTGGAGAGCACCCGCCCTTTCCCCTCGGCGGTGGGTGCGGTGTCACTCATGATAGAGTACCGATCGGCCGCCATCGATGACGATGCAGGCGGCGTTGATGAAGGGCGCTTCGTCGGAGGCGAGGAAGACCGCGGTCATCGCGACCTCCTCCGGCTTGCCGATCCGCTTCGGCGGATGCAGCTCGCAGACGCGCCGGCGCTCGGCCTCCGGGTCGGGAAACGTGTTCCAATGGTCGATCGCAAGCTGGGTCTCGATGTAGCCGGGCGCGATCGCGTTCACGCGCAGCCCCTCCGGCGCATACTCGACGCCGAGGGCCCGGGTGAGGCCCAGGAGGCCGTGCTTGGCGACCGGATAGGGAAAGCTGCCGGGGATGATGGTGAAGGCGTGGGAGGACGCGATGTTCACGATCGCGCCCGACCGCGCGGCCCGCATGACGGGCAGCACCGCCTTCGTCATGCGCCAGACGCCGTCGAGGTCGACCGCGAAGCAGCGCCGCCATTCCTCGTCGCTGGTCTCGTGCGGGGGGTGGAAGACGTTGATGCCGGCGTTGTTGACGAGGATGTCGACCCGGCCGAAGGCGGAGAGCGCTCTCCGGGCTGCGCCCTCGACCGAGGCTTCGCCGGTCACGTCGGTCTCGACGAAGAGGGCCTTGCTGCCGGCGCCGCGAAGCTTGTCCGCCACGGCCGCACCTGTTTCGGCATCGCGTTCGGCAATGACCACGGCAGCGCCTTCGGCGGCGAAGCGCTCGGCGATGGCCGCGCCGATGCCGCGGCCGGCGCCGGTGACGATCGCAACCTTGTCCTTGAGCCGCTCCGCCATATCACCAATCCACGATGGTGCCGTCGGCGAGGACGGCGTGCTGCGTATGGATGACCTCCTGCGCGAAAGGATGGCGTGCGCATTCGGCTTCGTCGACCTCGACCCCCAGGCCCGGCGCGTCCGGCACCTGCCAGAAGCCGTCGATCATCCGGATCGGACCCTTCGCGACGTCAAAATACCAGGGCACGGCGCCGACCATCTCCTCCTGGACGACATGATTGGGCGTCGACACGGCGAAATGCAGCGCGGCGACGCCGGCGATCGGCCCCAGCGGATTGTGCGGCGCGACACCGATGCCGAACGTATCGGCGATCGCCGCGATCTTCTTCGCTTCCAGGAGGCCGCCGCAATGGCAGATGTCGGGCTGGATCACGCTGACCGCCCGGCTGGTGACGAGGTCGGTGAACTCGGTCCGTTCGACCAGGCGCTCGCCCGTCGCGACCGGCACGGATGTCCGGGCGGCGATGGCCGTCAGCCCTGCCGTGTCGCCGGGCGGTAGCGGTTCCTCGACGAACATCGGCCGGCCGGGCACGAGCGCGTCGATATAGGCGAGCGCCGCGCCGACCGATGCCGGACGGCCGTGGAAGTCGACCATGATCTCGACCTCCGGCCCGACGGCGGACCGGAGCGCGTCCATCAGGCGCGCCACCTTGTCGATCTCGGGCAGCGGCGCATGGAAATGCGTGTAGGGGATGAACACGGCCTTGAAGGCGCGATAGCCGCTTTCCACCACGGCGCGGGCACGCTCGACCAGCGGGTCGGCCTCCAGCGTCTCATAGACGGCGCGCATGTCGCCGAGGCCGAGATGCGTGTAGACCCCGACCTTGTCGCGCACCTTGCCGCCGAGCAGGCGCCAGACCGGCACGCCGAGCGCCTTGCCGAGGATGTCCCAAAGCGCGATCTCGATGCCGGAGATCGCCGTCATCGCCACGGCGCCCAGCCGCCAGAAGGACTGCTTCTTCATGGCGCGCACCGCCTGCTCGATGTCGCGCGGGTCGCGGCCGATGATCAGCGGCGCGAGATCGTCGATCGCGCCGACCACCGCCCGGGTCTTCCATTCGAGCGTCGCTTCGCCCCAGCCATGGAGGCCCGGCTGGTCGGTCTCCACCTTCACGAAGACCCAGTTCCGCATCTCGGCGTTGACGATACGTGTCCGGATGGCGGTGATCTTCACCGGGCTCTCCTTCTTGTCTGATTTATTCATGTTATGATGTGCGGAGCGCGAACGTCAAGTCGGCGACGGAAGCCCGGGTCTATGCTGGTTTATCCGCATATTCCGAGAGTTATGCCTCTCTCGAAAGTCCCGATAAGGGGCTTGACCCTCGATCAAATATCGGATGTTTAATAGGAAACAGTCTGATAAAAGGAGGCAGGGAGGGATGCGGCTTGGCAGCGCCTCAGCGGTTCCGTCACCCGGACGCCGGTCCCGTCGGGATCGCGCCTTCTATGCGACCGTGGCGCCGTTCTTCGCCATTTTCACCGTCTTCAGCCTCTTCCCGGTCCTGTTCTCGCTCTATCTCGGCTTCAACCGCTGGGATGGCTTCGGCACGCCGAAATTCGTCGGCCTCGACAATTATCTGCGTGCCCTCGCCGATCCGGTGTTCCGCCAGGCGATCTGGAACACCTTCGTCGTCTGGATCGCCTCATCGACGGCGACGGTGGCGCTGGCCTTCGGCCTCGCCGTCCTGGTCAACGAATTCGTGGTCGTCGGGCGGCAGTATTTCCGCGTCGTGTTCCTGTTCCCGCTCCTGGTCGCGCCCGCGATCTCGGCGATCATTCTCCGCGTGATGTTCTCGTCGAATGGCGGCATCGTGAACACGCTGGTCGGCGCTGTGACGGGCGAGCCCTTCTATTTCGACTGGCTCGGCTCGGAGACCTGGATCAAGCCGCTCGTCATCCTCCTCGTCGTCTGGCGCTGGACCGGCTGGCATTTCCTGATCTTCCTGTCGGGGCTGCAGTCGATCTCGCGCGATCTCACCGAGGCGGCGCGGATCGACGGCGCCAGCCGGATGCAGGTCTTCCTGCGGGTGACGGCGCCGTTGATGCTGCCGACGCTCGGCTTCTCGATCACGAACGCCACCCTGGGCGGGCTGCAGATCTTCGACGAGCCCTATGTGCTCACCGCGGGCACGGGCGGCACCGACAATGCCTCGACGACGCTCGGCATGTATCTCTACGCGACCGCTTTCACCAATTTCGATTTCGGGCTCGGTGCGGCGGTCTCCTGGTACATCTTCGCTGTGATCACGCTGCTGACGGTCGTCTATCACCGCCTGCTCGGGCGGATGACCGCGGGGACGGCGTGATGGCCGGCTTCTTCGCCAGGCGCGAGCGGCGCGCCAACATCCTGATCACGATCGGCCTCGGCCTGTTCTCCCTGGTCTTCATCCTGCCGCTCTACTGGACCGCGGTGATGGCGACGCGGCGGCTGGAGGAGGTGTTCCAGTTCCCGCCGCCGGTCTTCTTCGGTGATGCCCTCCTCGATAATTTCGCCCGCATCCAGGCGGTCTACGAGCCGCTGGCGCCGCTGGTGAACAGCCTGATCGTCGCCGTGCCGAAGACGATTGGCCTTGTCCTGGTCAGCGCCCTCGCCGGCTACGGCTTCGCCCGCTATCGGCGCGCGAGAGGCCACGGGCCGCTGCTGCTGCTGGCTTTCGCGACGCTGTTCTTTCCGCCGTCGCTGGCGCTGGTCCCGTTCTTCCTCGAGATGAACTGGTTCGGGTGGCTCGACACCTTCTGGCCGTTGATCGTGCCGGCGCTCGCCTCGGGTTTCGGCGTGATCTGGATGTACACCTACATCTCCGGCACCGTGCCGCACGAGCTCTACGAGGCATCGGAGGTCGATGGCGCCGGCGCCTTCTCGGCCTTCTTCCGGATCGTGCTGCCGATCATCAGGCCCGGCCTCGCCGCGCTCGGCGTCTGGACGCTGATCAGCACCTGGAACGATTTCCAGCTGCCGCTCGTCATCCTGACCGATCAGGCGAAGTTCACGGTGCCGCTCGCGCTCACCTCGCTGAACTCGACCTATTTCGCCGACCTTCCGGCCGTGATGCTCGCCACCTTGATTGGCCTCGTGCCGGTTTTCATGCTCTTCGGCTTCCTGAGCCGGCAGTTCATCAGCGGCCTGACCGGCGGCGCCGTGAAGTCATGAGCGATCGAAGGGAGGACCCGACATGAAGAAATACTGGAATGTCATGGCGGCGACGGTGCTCGGCCTCGCCGCAAGCCTGGGGACTGCGGCGGCACAGGAGACGCCGAACACGGGGATTTCGGGCACCGTCAGCCTTTGGACCTGGCCGCACAACGACCGGACATTGTCGTCGCTGCTGCCGGAATTCAACAAGGCCTATCCGAACATCAAGGTCCGGATCCAGGGTTTCCCCTCCGGCAAGAACGCCTATCTGAACAAGCTGCTCTCGGCGCTCCTCGCCGGCACCGGCCCGGATGTCGCGATGGTCGAGATCAACAATGTCGCGCAGCTGAGCGAGAAGCAGCAATTCGCCGATCTCTCGAAGCCGCCCTTCAACGCCGGGGCGCTCAAGGCCGATTTCGCGCCCTTCGCCTGGTCGAAGATCGAGGATCCGGCAACGGGCCGCATCTTCGCGCTGCCGAAGCACACGGGGCCGGGCGCGCTGTTCTACCGGCGCGATCTGTTCGAGGCGGCGGGCCTGCCCGGCGATCCCCAGGCGCTCGCTACGACGCTGAAGGACTGGAACGCCTTCATTGAGGCGGGCAAGAAGATCGCGAAGCCGAACGAACGCTGGATGGTGGGGACGGGCAACGAGTTGGTCCGCGCCTACATCGCGCAGCGCGGCGTCTCCTATTTCGACAAGGACGGCAAGCTGCTGGTGAACGGTCCCGTCTTCAAGGAGGCGTTCGAGCTGGTGGTGAAGGCGCGCGACGCCGGGCTGATCTCGCCCTTCGGCATGTGGACGCCGGAGTGGCAGGGCGCCTTCGCCCGCGGGCAGATCGCGACCGTCGTCATCGGCAACTGGTTCGGCGGGCTCTTGAAGAGCGCCTATGCGCCGGGCGATGCCGGCAAATGGGGCGTGGTGCCGGCGCCGGCGGAGAACGGCGTCTCGGCCTTCAACTGGGGCGGCGACTTCCTGGGCATCCTCGAGACCAGTGAGAACAAGGAGGCGGCCTGGGCGCTCGTCAAATGGATCGCCATGAACGACACCAGCCTGAAGCTGCAATATGAGAAAGGTGATCTCTACCCGGCCTACATATCGGCCGGAAAGGCGGCCTGGATCAATTTCCAGGACCCCTATTACGCGGGCCAGAACACCAACGAGATCTTCGCCAAGGTCCAGGCCGAGATGGTGCCGCAGACCACCAACCCGCTCGATTCCATCGCCTATCTGGCGGTGGAGACGGCGGTGAACGCCGTGGTGACCAGCGGCAAGCCGGTCGACGAGGCGCTGGCGCAGGCGGAGGCCGAGATCAAGGCGAAAATGTAGAGACCATTCGTAAATGCTACTGGTGCGGCCGTCTGACGGCGGACTCGAAGCTTCCGGTGCTCACGCACCAATGTGCGCTGCGCTCCGGTTCTCGAAACCACCGCCAGCCGACTCACACCAGCGCATTTCCAAACGGTCTCTGAGGCCAGGGCATGGGACGGTCTGCGCGCGGGCGCCTCGCGCCACGCACCACTGGCCCGGTTCCTCTTTCATGATCATCCGGAGTGACAATGCTGTTCGCGACATCTCTCGCCGGGACCTGGTCGTTCGCGCTCGATCCCGACCATCGCGGCCTGAAGGAGGCGTGGTTCGGCCGCGATCTCGATGACACGATCGCGCTTCCCGGCAGCGTCGACGAGGCGCGGAAGGCGCCGGCCAACCCGGACGGCACCATGGCGCATCTCTCGCGCCGCCACCCCTATGTCGGCCGCGCCTGGTACGGCCGGTCCTTCGAGGTCGCGACGGAGGCGGCGGGGCTCTATCACCAGCTGGTGCTGGAGCGGCCGCATGGCGAGGTGACGGTCTGGCTCGACGGCGTGAAGATCGGCCGCGACCGCAGCCTGTCGACGGAGCATCGCTTCCTGCTCGGGAAGCTCGCGGCCGGCCCGCATCGCCTCGTCCTGATGATCGACAATGAGCGGGTCGAGGCCGTCGGCGAGGCGATCACCCATGCGGGCATGGAGAATGTCGCCCATTCCAACACGGATCACACCCAGACCAACTGGAACGGCGTCGTCGGTTCGCTGCGGATCGAAGCCTCGGCCGGCGCGATCAGCCGCGTCGCCATCCATGCTCCGACCCGCCGGGCGCGGATCGACATCGAACTCGACGGGTTCGACACCGACATTCACTACCCGACCTTCTGGACTCGCGATGCCGAGGACCGGCTGGTCCTGCGATTCCGCCTCGCCGGCGTCACGGAGCCGCTCGTCATCGAGCGGGCGGTCACGATCCGCAGCGGCTTCACGCCGGTCTCGATCGATGTCGATCTGCCGGAGGCGGCGGGCCTCTGGGACGAATTCTCACCGGTCGTTCACCGGCTCGATGTCGAATGGTCGCGCAGCGGCGTTCCGGTCGACCGGAACCAGACGGATTTCGGCATCCGTTCCTTCACCCGTGACGGGCGGCACCTGCGCCTGAACGGCCGGGCGGTCTTCCTGCGCGGCACGCTCGATTGCTGCATCTTCCCGCTCACGGGCTACCCGCCCTGCGACGTCGACGGCTGGCGGAAGGTCTATTCGACCGTGCAGGCCTATGGTCTCAACCATGTGCGCTTCCACTCCTACTGCCCACCCGAAGCCGCCTTCGTCGCGGCGGACGAGATGGGCGTGCTGCTCCATGTCGAGACGCCGGTCTGGGCCGTGCTCGGCTCCGACCCCAATCTCGACCGCTTCATCCACGAGGAATCCGAACGGATCGTCCGCGCCTATGGCAACCACCCATCCTTCGTGATGATGGCGGTGGGCAACGAGCCGCACGGACCGGGACTGCACGCCTTCCTGTCGCGCTGGGTCGCGCACTGGACCGAAGCGGATCCGCGTCGGCTCTACACCGGCTGTTCCGGCTGGCCGACGATCGCCGAGGCCGACTATGCCTCGAAGCCCGAGCCGCGATCGCAGCGCTGGGGCGAGGGGCTCGCCGGGCGGCTCAACGCGCAGGCGCTGGAGACGATGACCGACTGGAGCACCTACCGCGACGCGGTCGACATGCCGCTCGTGACGCATGAGATGGGCCAGTGGTGCGTCTTCCCGAACCTCGATGAGATCGAGAAGTATCGGGGCGTGGTCGAGGCACGGAATTTCATCCGGGTCCGCGACGACCTCGCCGCGAAGGGCAGGCTCGACCTCGCGCGGGATTTCCTGATGGCGAGCGGCAGCCTGCAGACGAAGCTCTACAAGGAGGATATCGAGAGCGCGCTGCGGACCCGGGATTTCGCCGGCATCCAGTTGCTCGGCCTGCAGGATTTCCCCGGCCAGGGCACGGCGCTGGTCGGCGTCGTCGACGCCTTCTGGGACGAGAAGCCCTATGTCTCACCCGAGGCGTTCCGAGAGTTCTGTGCGCCCGTGGTGCCGCTGGTCAGGAGCGAGCGCTTCGTCGTGACACGGGGCGAGCCGATCGGGGCGGCGGTCGAGATCGCGCAGTTCGGGCCGGCGGATATCGAGGATGCGGTGCTGCGCTGGTCGCTGGTCGGTGACTCCGGCAAGGTCGCCGACCGAGGCGAGATCCGGGCTCGAAGACTCGCCACGGGCGACCTCCATCGGATCGGCGATCTCGTGATCGAAACCGGCGCCCTGGCCCAGGGCCGTTACGAGCTCCTGCTCGAGCTTGCCGGGACCGGATACCGCAACCGCTGGGGCTACTGGGTTTTCGACAAGGCCAGCGGCGCGGCACCGCTCGAGATCGTGGCGGATCTGGACGAGGCGGTCCTCCGCCGGATCGAGGCGGGGGAGACCATCGTCTGGTCACCCGATCCGAAGGCGATCCGGCAGGACAGCATCCTCGGCTTCACGACCGTGTTCTGGAACACGCTCTGGACCCGCCGCCAGCCGCCGCACACGCTCGGCCTCCTGATTGACCAAGGCCATCCGATCTTCAGCGCGTTCCCGAGCGGCCGGGCTTCCGATTGGCATTGGTGGGAGCTCGTTCATGGTCGCGCTGCGCTCGATCTCAGCGGGCTTGGCCTGTCGCCGATCGTCCGCGTGATCGACGACTGGAACTCGAATCGAGATCTCGCGCTTCTGGCGGAGTGCCGGATCGGGCGCGGCCGACTCGTCATGAGCGCAATCGACCTCGCAAGCGATCTCGACCGGCGCCCGGTCGCTTCGGCACTTCGGAATGCCCTGGCCCGTCATCTCGCCGGCAGCCAGGGAGAGCCGCAGGCCGCCTCCCTGGATCGAGGAGCGGTGCTGGATTGGTCGGCCGCCCTGATGGCGCGCTGAAGGGCTTGCGCAACCAGCATCCCCTGCAAGCCCTCGTGCCCGGCGAGGGCTTGCTTGCTCTGCGGGCTCGCCAAGCCGAGCGCATGGGCGCAGGTGGTCAGACTCCGAAGCTGATGCCGCTCTTGCGGTACATCTCGCGGATGATCTTCAGGACCAGGGCGATCTCGGGCGAACGGTCGTCCTTGCGGTGGCTCATGATGATCGGCGTCAGCGCCCGCTCCTCGTCGAGCGGCCGGTAGATCACGCCGTCGCGCTGCAGCCGGCCAACCCCCGCCGACACCAGGCAGATCCCGGTCTCCGCCGCCACCAGGCCCAGCGCCGTCTGCAGCTCGCGCACCTCGTGCACGACCATGGGCTTCAGGCCGCGGTCGCGGAACAGCGCCAGCACCTGGTCGGCATAGCTCGGCCGCGGCGCCTTGGGATAGAGGATCAGCGGCTGGTCGGCCAGGTCGTCGAGGCGCAGCGGCCCGCCATGGTCCTGCAGCGGGTGGGTCTCGGGCAGCGCCACGATGATCTTCTCGTTGCGCAGCAGCACCCGCTCGATCAGCGGATCGTCGAAGGGGATGCGGCCGAAGCCGACGTCGATCCGCCCTTCCTTCAGCGCCGCGATCTGCTCCAGCGTCGTCAGCTCCAGGAGCGTCAGCTCGACCCGCGGCCGGGCGGCGCGGTAGCGGCGGATCACCTCCGGCAGCTTGCCGTACAGGGTCGAGGCGACGAAGCCGATGCTGAAGCGCGGGATCTCGGCCTCGCGCAGCCGGCGCATGACCGCGTGGATCTCCTCCATATGGTCCAGCGCCCGCACCGCCTGATCGTAGAGCAGGCGGCCTCCTTCGGTCAGCCGCACCGGCCGGCTGCCGCGCTCGATCAGGGTGACGCCCAGCTCGTCCTCCAGCTGCTTGATCTGCCGGCTCAGCGGCGGCTGGGCGATGCGCAGCGTCTCCGCCGCCCGGGTGAAGTTCCGCTCGCGGGCCACGGCGACGAAGTAGCGGAGCTGGCGGAGATCCAAGTCGATACCTCCAGGGTATGGATTCGACCAATTTAGTCTTGGACCCCGCGCGGCAGAAGGGGGGATCGTTCCGGGGCCAGAAGAACAAATGGCCAGGGTATCGCTCGGGATCGGTCGCCGGTCCCCGCCGCGGCATCCGGGCAGAGCCCAGGGGAGAGACGCGCATGCTCGACACCGCCCGCCAGGTCCTCGATGCCGCGCTGGTCGAGGACAAGGCCGCCGGCCTCTATCGCTGCGCCCGCGACATCTTCACCGATCCGGAGCTGTTCGAGCTCGAGATGAAGCACATCTTCGAGGGCAACTGGATCTACCTGGCGCATGAGAGCCAGATCCCGAACCCGAACGACTATTTCACCACCACGATCGGCCGGCAGCCCGTCGTCATCACCCGCAGCCGCGGCGGCGAGCTGAACGCCTTCATCAACGCCTGCAGCCATCGCGGCGCCATGCTGTGCCGGTTCAAGCGCGGCACGAAGTCGACCTTCACCTGCCCGTTCCACGGCTGGACCTTCAGCAATGCGGGCAAGCTCCTGAAGGTGAAGGACCCGGACGGCGCCGGCTATCCCGAGGGCTTCAACTGCGACGGGTCGCACGACCTGACCCGGGTGGCGCGCTTCGATTCCTATCGCGGCTTCCTGTTCGGCAGCCTGAACCCCGATGTCGCGCCGCTGGCCGAGCATCTGGGCGAGGCGGCGAAGGTGATCGACCTGATCGTCGACCAGTCGCCGGACGGGCTGGAGGTGCTGCGCGGCGCCTCGACCTATGTCTATGACGGCAACTGGAAGCTGCAGACCGAGAACGGCGCCGACGGCTATCACGTCAGCGCGGTGCACTGGAACTACGCGGCCACCACCGGCCGGCGCAAGGAGGCCGAGAAGGTCGACTGCGTCCGCGCCATGGATGCCGGCGGCTGGGCCAAGCAGGGCGGCGGCTTCTACTCCTTCGAGAACGGCCACCTGCTGCTGTGGACCAACTGGGCCAACCCCGAGGACCGCCCGAACTGGGAGCGGCGCGAGGAGCTGACGGAGCGGTTCGGCGAGGCGCGGGCGGAGTGGATGGTGCGGCGGTCGCGCAACCTCTGCCTGTACCCGAACGTCTACCTGATGGACCAGTTCAGCTCGCAGATCCGGCACTACCGGCCGATCGCGGTCGACAGGACCGAGGTCACGATCTACTGCATCGCGCCGAAGGGCGAGGACCCGCAGGCGCGCGCCCACCGCATCCGGCAATACGAGGATTTCTTCAACGCCAGCGGCATGGCGACGCCGGACGACCTGGAGGAGTTCCGCGCCTGCCAGATGTCCTATCAGGGCCGGGCGGCGCGCTGGAACGACCTCAGCCGCGGCGCCGCCCACTGGATCCAGGGCGCCGACCCCGCCGCCGAGGCGATCGGCATGCGGCCGCTGATGAGCGGCGTGCGCACCGAGGATGAGGGCCTGTTCGTCCTGCAGCACAGGCACTGGCTGGAGACGATGCAGCGCGCCGCCGCGGCCGAGGCGGAGGGCGGGCGATGACTGCCGTGATCGAGAGGCTGTCGGTCGAGGCGGTGCAGCAGTTCCTGTATCGCGAGGCCCGCTACCTGGACGACCGCGACTGGGATGCCTGGCTGGCGCTCTACGCGCCGGAGGTCGAGTTCTGGATGCCGGCCTGGGACGATGACGACGAGCTGGTCACCGACCCGCAATCCGAGATCTCGCTGATCTGGTACGGCAACAAGGACGGGCTGGAGGACCGCGTCTTCCGCATCCGCACCGAGCGGTCCAGCGCCACCAGCCTGCCGGAGCCGCGGACCGGGCACGGCATCAGCAATGTCGAGATCCTGGAGCAGGGCGGCGGCGAGTGCCGGCTGCGCTTCAACTGGGTCACCCTCAGCTACCGCTACAAGACCGTCGACACCTATTTCGGCACCTCCTTCTACACGCTCGACACCACCGGGCCGGAGCCGCGGATCACCCGCAAGAAGATCGTGCTGAAGAACGACTACATCCACCACGTCATCGACATCTATCACGTGTGATTTGGGCGCGGCCGGAGGATCGGACCATGAGCCACACCATCGCGCTGAATTTCGAGGACGGCGTCACCCGCTTCGTCGAGGCGCGTCCCGGCGAGACCGTCGCCGACGCCTCGTACCGCGCCGGCATCAACATCCCGCTGGATTGCCGCGACGGCGCCTGCGGCACCTGCAAATGCCGGGTCGAAGCCGGCGCCTTTGACGGCGGCTTCTATATCGACGACGCGTTGACGGCGGAGGAGGCGGCCGAAGGCCTGGCCCTGGCCTGCCAGGCCCGGCCGAAGGGCGACATGGTGGTCGCCGTCGCCGCCTCGTCGCAGATGTGCAAGACCAGCCGCCAGGCGGTCGAGACCCGTCTCGTGTCGGTCGACCGGCTGTCCGACACCACCGTCGCCTTCTCGCTGGAGGGGGTGGAGGACTTCGGCTTCCTGCCCGGGCAATACGTCAACATCCAGGTGCCCGGCACCGACGAGCGACGGACCTATTCCTTCAGCTCGGCGCCGGGATCGGACCGGCTGTCCTTCCTGGTCCGCGACATCCCGGGCGGGCTGATGAGCGGCTTCCTGCGCGACCGGGCCGAGCCCGGCACGGCGATCGGCTTCAGCGGGCCGGAGGGCAGCTTCTACCTGCGTGAGGTCAGGCGGCCGCTGCTGTTCCTGGCCGGCGGCACCGGGCTGGCGCCGTTCCTGTCCATGCTCGGGCGACTGGCCGAGACCGGCACCGGCGAGCATCCGGTGCATCTGGTCTACGGCGTCACCGGCGATGCCGACCTGGTCGCGGTCGACCGGCTGGAGGATTTCGCCGCCCGCATCCCCGGCTTCAGCTTCGCCACCACCGTCGTGGCGGCGGACAGCGCCCACCCGCGCAAGGGCTACGTCACCCGTCACATCGAGGCGGGGCAGCTCCATGGCGGCGATGTCGATGTCTATCTCTGCGGCCCGCCGCCGATGGTCGACGCCGTCCGCGGCTGGCTCGGCGAGCAGGGCGTGACGCCCAAGAGCTTCCACTATGAGAAGTTCTCGCCCAGCGCGCCGGCCGTCGCCGGTGGCTCGCACCGGCAGGCGGCATGATGGCCCGCTTCACCGGCAAGGTGGCCGTGGTGACCGGCGCGGCGCAGGGCATCGGCCGCAGCGTCGCCCTGCGGCTGGCGCGGGAGGGCGGGCGCGTCGTCCTGGTCGACCGGTCCGAGCTGGTCGGGGAGGTGCGGCACGAGGCAGAGGCCGGGGGCGCCGAGGCGCTGGCCGTGGTGGCCGACCTCGAGACCTATCCGGGCGCCGTCACCGCGGTGGAGCGGGCGCGGGCCCGGTTCGGGCGGGTCGACATCCTGGTCAACAATGTCGGGGGCACGATCTGGGCCCGGCCTTACGCTGAATACGAGGAGGCGCAGATCGAGGCGGAGATCCGCCGGTCGCTGTTCCCGACGCTGTGGGGCTGCCGCGCCGTGCTGCCGGCGATGCTGGACCAGGGCGGCGGCGTGATCGTCAACGTCTCCTCGGTCGCCACCCGCGGCGTCAACCGCGTGCCCTATGGCGCGGCCAAGGGCGGGGTGAACGCCATCACCGCCAGCCTGGCTTTCGAGTATGCGGAGCACGGCATCCGCGTCTGCGGCGTCGCCCCGGGCGGCACCGAGGCGCCGCCGCGGCGCATCCCGCGCAACCCGGCCCCGCCGGATGAGCGCGAGGCCGGCTGGTGGCGCGAGGTGGTCGACCAGACCGTCGCCTCCAGCCTGATGCATCGCTACGGCTCCACCGAGGAGCAGGCGGCGGCGATCCTGTTCCTGGCCTCGGACGAGGCCTCCTACATCACCGGCGTCACCCTGCCGGTCGCCGGCGGGGATCTCGGCTGACGACCCAAGACAGCACAAGGCCGCCGCGAGCGGCGATCAACGGAGGAGAACGCCATGACGGAGAGCCTGCTGAACACCCAAGAGGTCAAGTCGCTGCTCGACAAGGTCGCCGGCTTCGGCCAGGTCGGCGGGGACGAGCGGCTGAAGCGCATCGTCCACCGCGTCGTGTCGGACCTGTTCCGCACGGTCGAGGAGTTCGACGTGCAGCCGGGCGAGTTCTGGTCGGCCGTCGCCTACCTGACCCGGCTGGGCCAGGCCAATGAGGTCGGGCTGCTGGTCCCGGGCCTCGGGCTGGAGACGTTCCTGGACCTGCGGCTGGATGAGGCCGAGCGCAAGGCCGGCATCGAGGGCGGCACGCCGCGCACCATCGAGGGGCCGCTCTATGTCGCCGGCGCACCGCTGTCGAAGGGCGAGGCCCGGCTGGACGACGGCAACGAGCAGGGCGAGGTGCTGTTCATGGACGGCCAGGTGCGCGACGCCGACGGCACCCCGGTGGCGGGCGCCGTCGTCGATGTCTGGCACGCCAACACGCTGGGTGGCTATTCCTTCTTCGACCCGTCGCAGGAGAAGTTCAACCTGCGCCGCCGCATCGAGACCGACGCCGAGGGGCGCTATCGCTTCCGCTCGATTCTGCCCGCCGGCTATGGCTGCCCGCCGGACGGGCCGACCCAGGCGCTGCTGACCCGGCTCGGCCGACACGGCCGACGCCCGGCGCATATCCACTTCTTCGTCTCCGCGCCGGGGCACCGCAAGCTGACCACCCAGATCAACATCGACGGCGACGCGTACCTCCACGACGACTTCGCCTTCGCCACCCGCGACGGGCTGATCCCGGCGGTGCACCGGGTCGACGACCCGGCCGAGATTCATGCCCGCGGCCTGAACGCGCCCTTCGCCCGGATCACCTTCGACTTCGTCCTCAACCGCGAGGCCGGGAACGCGCCGGGCACGGTCGTGCAGCGCGCCCATGCCGAGGCGGCCTGACCTTTCCCGTTGCTCCCTCGAGGCTCCGATCATGCCCGATACCCTGGCGCTGCCGGCCGGCGATCTCGCCCGCGACCTCGCCGTCGCCGAGATCCGCAGCACCATCGTCGACGTGCCGACGCGGCGGCGGCACAAGCTGTCCTCGCTGTCGGTGACGGCGCAGAGCTATGTCGTGGTCGAGCTGCGGCTGGCCAACGGCGCCGAGGGCATCGGCGAGGCGGCGACGCTGGGCGGCCCGCGCTGGAGCGAGGAAAGCGTCGAGAGCATCAAGGCCGCGATCGACCGCTACCTGGCCCCGGCGCTGATCGGCCAGCCCGCCGACCGGTTCGAGGCAGCGGGCGCGCGCATGGATGCGGCGGCGAAGCGCAACACCGCGGCCAAATCGGCGATCGAGACCGCGCTGTATGACGCCGTCGGTCGAACCTTGGGCGTACCCGCCGCCCTGCTGCTGGGCGGGGTGGTGCGCGACCGCTTCCCGGTGCTGTGGACCCTGGCCTCGGGCGATCCGGGCCAGGAAATCGAGGAGGCGGAGGGCAAGCTGGCCGCCCGGCTGCACCGCACCTTCAAGGTCAAGATCGGGGCGCAGGATCCGGCGGCGGACCTGGCCCGGCTGCGCCGCCTGGCCGGGGCGCTGGGCGACCGGGCCGACCTGATCGTCGACGCCAACCAGGCCTGGGACGAGACCACGGCCGTCCGCTGCCTGCCGGTGCTGGGCGATCTCGGCGTGCGGCTGGTGGAACAGCCGCTGCCGGCCTGGAACGTCGCCGGCATGGCCCGGCTGAAGGCCCGCACCGACGTGCCGCTGATGGCCGATGAATGCGTGTTCTCGGCCCATGACATGCTGGCCGTCGCCCAGGCCGCCGCCGCGGATGTGGTGTCGCTGAAGCTGGTCAAGCATGGCGGCCTGCTGAACACCCGCAAGGTGGCGGCGGTGGCCGAGGCGGCGGGCATCGGCCTCTATGGCGGCTGCCTGCTGGAAAGCTCGATCGGGGCCGCTGCGCATCTGCAGGCCTTCGCCACCCTGCGCGAGCTGGGCTGGGGCTGCGAGCATTTCGGGCCGCAGATCCTGACCGACGACCTGGCGGTGGAACCGCTGCGCTTCCAGGATTTCGAGGTGCTGCTGCCGGCCGGCCCCGGCATCGGCGTCACGCTCGACCGCGACAAGCTGCGCCGCTACGCCCGCGGCTGACGGAGGACCCCATGCTCTACCACGTCAGAATGGATGTGCGGGTGCCGCACGATGTCGACCCCGCCCGGTTCGAGCGGCTGAAGGCCGAGGAGAAGGCGCGGGCCGAGGCCCTGCAGCGTGCCGGTACCTGGCGGTATCTGTGGCGGGTCGCCGGGCAATACGCCAATGTCAGCATCTTCGACGTCGAGGATCACGACGAGCTGCATTCGATCCTGTCGACCCTGCCGCTGTTCCCCTTCATGGCCATTGAGGTCACCCCGCTCGCCCGGCACCCCTCGGCGATCGGCTGAGGGCCGGCGGCCCCGCGGCCGCCGCTGCAAACCAACGACAATCACCAGGGAGGTCTTTGCCATGGCGCAGCCGCGTCTCGTGGACGTCCAGGACGTCATCAATTCGCACCCGCTGTCGCGGTTCCAGGTCTCGGTCGTCGCCCTGTGCTTCCTGGTGGTGGCGATCGACGGCTTCGACACCGCGGCGATCGGCTTCATCGCCCCGGCGTTGAAGGCCAATTGGGGCGCCACCCCGGCGCAGCTGGCACCGCTGTTCGGCGCCGGCCTGTTCGGGCTGATGCTCGGCGCCTTCCTGTTCGGGCCGCTGGCCGACCGGATCGGCCGGAAGTCGGTGCTGGTCCTGACCACGCTCGGCTTCGGCGCCGCCAGCCTGGCTTCGGCCACCGCCGGATCGGTGGAGGAGCTGACGCTGTGGCGCTTCATCACCGGCCTCGGCCTCGGCGGCGCCATGCCCAGCGCCATCACCCTGACCGCCGAGTATTGCCCGGAACGGCGGCGCTCGACGCTGGTCACGCTGATGTTCTGCGGCTTCACCATCGGCTCGGCGGTCGCCGGCCTGGCCGCCTCGCAGATCGTCGCCGCCACCGGCTGGCAGGGACTGCTGGTGCTGGGCGGCGTGCTGCCGCTCGCTTTGGTACCGGTGCTCTGGCTCGCCCTTCCGGAATCGGCCCGCTACCTGACGCTGCGGGAGGGGAGGAGCGACCGCATCGCGGCGATGCTGCGCAAGATCGCTCCCGCCCAGGATTTCGCCGACGTGGAGTTCGCCCGGGCCGGCAGGGCGAAGGGCCTGCCCGTCGGGCAGCTCTTCGCCGAGGGCCGCGGCGCCGGCACACTGTTCCTGTGGCTGAGCTTCTTCATGAGCCTGCTGGTGTTCTACCTGCTGTCGAGCTGGCTGCCGCTGCTGATCACCGGTGCCGGCTGGTCGCTCGGCCAGGCCTCGCTGATGGCGGCACTGCTGGCCACCGGCGGTACCATCGGCGCCGTCGCCATCGGCCGGCTGATGGACCGGTTCGAGCCGCACCGCGTGCTCGCTGCCTCTTATTTCGGCGCCGCGGTCTTCATCCTGCTGCTGGGCAGCGCCGCCGGCACGCCCTGGCTGCTGATGCTGGGGATCTTCGGCGCCGGCTTCGGCGTCGCCGGGTCGCAGGTCGGCATCAACGCCCTGGCCGCCGCCTATTATCCGACCGCCAGCCGCGCCACCGGGGTCAGCTGGGCCAATGCCGTCGGCCGCGCCGGCTCGATCCTGGGCTCGATGGTCGGCGGCGTCCTGCTCTCCCTCGGCTGGGATCTCGCCGCCGTCTTCAGCGTCGCCGCGGTCCCGGCGCTGATCGCCGCGGCCGGCATCCTGGCCAAGGGCCGGCTGCGGGGCGGGGCCCCGGTTGCCGCTGCCAGTATCGCCGCGATGTCCGAGACCGCGGCATGAGAGAGTGCACCGTTCGACTCTTTGCGCGGGGAAGCCGGATGAAGATGGTGATCCGTCGAGTGCGCTTCTGCACGGTCGCGGCGATCGTGTGCGTGGCGGGTACGGCCCAGGCGCAGACCGACGCACCGGGCGCCGATGAGTTGAAGGCGGCGTGCCCCGGCCTCGCCGGGCAGGCCATTCCGCCCTCGGCCATCGGGCTGCCCAGCGGCCCGGCGGTCATCGTCTCCGCAACCTTCGTCCCGGCCGCGCCGCAATCGGTATCCGATGGCAAGACGGTCCCGGCCACGCCGGACTACTGCACGGTGCTGGGCGCCATCGCCCCGGTCGACCCCGCGGCACAACCGATCACCTTCCAGGTCAATCTGCCGATCGCCTGGAATGGCAAAGCGCTGCAGTATGGTGGTGGCGGCTACAACGGCACGCTGATCACCGGGTTGGCGCCGTTGCGCGATGCCGCTCCCGGCGATCCGCTGCCGCTGATCCGCGGCTATGCTACCCTCGGCACGGATTCAGGGCATCAGGCGTCGGCCTTCGCGCCGGAGCGCATCGGCGCGTTCGGCCTCAATGACGAGATGCTGATCAACTACGGCTACGCCTCATACAAGAAGGTGAGGGACGTGGCCGTGACTGTCATGCGCTCGTTCTATCGGCGCGGGCCCTCCCGGCTCTACTATTTCGGCGGGTCCGAGGGCGGGCGCGAGGGGCTGACCATGGCACAGCGCTTCCCCGCCGACTATGACGGCGTGGTCAGCGTCGTCCCGGTGGTGCAGCTGTCGATGCTGTTCCAGTCCTACATCCCCCATCAGCGGCCCCAGCTTCGCGGCGGGTGGATGGGGCCGGACAAGGTCGTGACCCTGGCGAAATTCGTCTCGGATGCCTGCGACGCGCTCGATGGGCTCGCCGACGGGGTGATCAACAATTATCTCGCCTGTCCGGCCCAGGTCGACCTGCCGAAGCTGCGCTGCCCGGACGGCGTCGATGCCGGAAGCCACTGCCTGTCCGACGCGCAGATCGAAACCGTCTCGGCAGTGCATTCGCCCTATACCCTGCCGTTCCCCGTCGCGAACGGGCTGGCCACCTATCCGCAGTGGCTCTACGGCAACGAGACCACCCCCGATCCGAAGAACGCCACGATGACGCGATGGGTCACCGGGACGGCGGCGCCGAGCGTCTCGGTGGACCCGTCGAGCGCGGCGCAGCAATGGCTGTACGGCGCCAACTTCGTGCGCTTCTTCGTGGCGAAGGACCCGGATCTCGATCCGAGCCGCTTCGACCCGAAGGATTTCCAGTCCCGGTTGCAGCAGGTCTCCGAGATTATCGACTCGTCGAACCCCGACCTATCCGCCTTCTTCGCCCGGGGCGGCAAGCTGATCCTCCGCGAGAACATGGGCGATCTGGCGCAGAGTCCGCTGGCCGGTATCAACTACTTCAACGCGGTCATCGCGAAGCTTGGTCATGAGACCGTGGAGGCGTCCGCGCGGCTGTACATCTCGCCGGCCTCGACCCACACCGGCCCGGCCGTCAGCGTGACCGACGGCACGCCGGTACCGACCATGGTCGATCTGCTCGATCCGCTGGACCGCTGGGTCACCGGTGGCGAGCCGCCCGCCGACGCGCTGATCCAGACGGTGAAGACGGCCGTCCCGCCCTTTGATGTCCTGGCGGCGCGGCCGATGTGCCGCTATCCGAAATATCCGAGATATGTCGGCGGCGACGAGCTTTCGGCTGCGAGCTACGTCTGCGCTCCATCTGTTCCCTGACAGAGCGGTGAAATCATCGGCTATCGCTGGAACATCCTCGGCAGGACGCGGCAGCGTCACCATTCGACAAAGGCGCATCCCGCCATGGTTTCCTCCGGCCGTTCGCCCGGAGCTGCGGCGGCTACCCCTGCCGCAGCAGCGAATGCAGCTGGTCGAAATCCGCGATGATCTGCGCATCGGCCTCGTTCGGCTTGACCGAAGGATCGCGAATGACCTGGACGACGTGGAGGCCGGCCTGCCGCGCCGCCGCGACCTCGCGCGGATTGTCGGTCAGGAACAGGATGCGGTCGGGCGTGGCGCCGAGATCAGCCGCGATCTTGCGGTAGGATCCGGCCTCGACCTTGGCGCCGATATCGGTGTCGTAGTGCCGGCCGAAATAGGGCCGCAGGTCGCCGCGGTTGGAGTTCTGGAAGAACTCGACCTGCGCCTTGACCGAGCCGGAGGAGAAGATGTGCATCGGCACGCCGGCCTTTCGCCACCCCTCCAGCGCCGCATGCGCGTCGTCATAGATATGGCCCTTGAAGGCGCCTTCCTTGTAGCCCTCCTCCCACACCAGCCCTTGCAGCAGCTTCAAGGGCGGCACCTTCTGGTCGGCGTCCTGCCAGGCGATCAGCGCGGCCACCGGGTCCTGGCCGGGCCCGGTCCGCTCCGCGGTCTCCTTCAGCGCGCGCTGCACCACCGGATGGTCCGGGTGCCGGGCGACGAAGACCGGAATGCGGTCGCGGGCGAAGGGGTACAGCACGTCCAGCACATAGCGCTGCGAGCTGATCGTGCCCTCGATGTCGAGCAGGATCAGGTCGATCGGGTGGGTCTGGAAGGTCAGGGTCATCTCGGTCTCTCAGGCCGCGCGGGTCGCCGCCACGATATCGTCTGTCGTCCGGAAACGCTCGGGCTCCGTCAGCAGGCGGCGGGCCAGCAGCACGGCGCGGCGCTCGCAGGCGGCGCGGCGGTCCGGGTCGGCGATGCGCAGGAAGTCGGCGACATGGGCATAGCTGAACACCCGGCGGATCATCTTCAGCGCGGCGAATCCCACCATGTCGGCGAAGATCTCCGTCTCCAGCGCCTCGTAGTCCGGCCGCAGCAGGGCGGCCGAGCCCGGCTTCGGGAACAGGTCGTCGTGCCAGGCGTCGCCGCCGCCCTCGCTCTCCCACAGCTGGCGGAAGGTGCGGCTGAAGCTGTCCCACAGCAGCGCCGGCTGCTGCAGCAGCCATTCGGCCATGGCGGTGCGGTCGTCCGCCGGGGTGGCGTGGCCGGGCTGGGCCAGGTGGCTGATCAGGATATTGGCGAGATAGGCGCCGAGGTCGAAGCCGATCGGGCCGTAGAGGGCGAATTCCGGATCGATCACCTTGGTGTCCGCCTCGGTCACCATGATCGCCGCGGTGTGCAGGTCGCAATGGATCAGCGCCTGGCCCACGGTCAGGAAGCGCTGGGCCAGCCGGCCGGCGGCGCGCTTGAGCGGCACGTCCTCGCGGAAGCCATGAGCCAGGTCGTCCAACTGCGGGCTGGTCCAGGAGCTGCGCGGGTTGTCGCGATAGGCATCCTGGAAGATCAGGTCGAGCGTGATGCGCTGCAGCTCGACCCCCGCGGCGAAGCGCGCCTGCCACTCGCGCACCTGCTCCAGCGGCTGGTGGAAGGGCGAGGTGCGATAGCAGGCGCGGGCGACGAAGGCGCCGATATCGGCCGAGACGCGGGGGAAGCGCCGGCCCTCGATCAGGGCATAGCGCAGGGTCTCATGCGGCGTCAGCAGCTCCATCGCCAGGATCTGGCGGCCGGGATCGTAGTGGTGGAGCCTCGGCAGTGCGCCCTCGGCCAGCGGCCCGACGATGGCGAGATAGGATTGCTCGAAGAAGGCGCGGTTGTCCGGCAGCGGCCAGCTCTCGCCGGCATGGCGGACCCAGGGCAGCGCCTGCTTCAGGCACAGCCCGCCGGCCGGGCCGCGGACCAGGAAGACGACGTTGAGGAAACCGTCGCTGGCCTCACGGATGTCCCAGCCCTCCGGGTCGCCGCCGAGGATCGTCGCCAACTGCGGATGGGCGGCGAGATAGGTCCGGGCGGCTTCGGTGTCGAGGGCACGGGGTTTGGTGTCGGCAGTCATCGGGTGATGCCCGTTATCGTTGCCTCTCCCGCTTGCGGGAGAGGTCGGAGACGCGAAGCGGCTCCGGGTGAGGGGAGTTTGTCGAGGCCGATGCCAGCCCTCACCCGGTCGCCCTGCGGGCGCCCGACCTCTCCCGCCAGGCGGGAGAGGTTACGCGACGAACGCTGGCAACCACGGAAGCCGCCCGCTTTCACTTCACGCTCCCCTCGGTCAGCCCCGCCACCAGCCAGCGCTGGGCGAGGAGGGCGATGAGATAGATCGGCGCGATCCCGGCCAGCGAGGCCGCGGCCATCTGGCCGAAATTCACCAGCCGGTCGCCCTGGAACAGCGAGATGCCGACGGTCAGCGTCCGGGTCTCGTCGGCGAAGGTGAAGACCGAGGCGAACAGGAACTCGTTGTAGCCGAGGATGACCACGATGATCGCGGTCGCGGCGATGCCGGGGGCGACCAGCGGGGCGATCACCCGGGCCAGGGTCAGCAGCGGCCCGGCGCCGTCGATCGCCGCGGCATCCTCGATCTCGCGCGGGATACGGCGCAGGAACGGGATCAGCAGCCACAGCGCCACCGGCACATTGGTCAGGCCGTAGACCAGGGCCAGGCCGATGACGCTGTTCAGCAGCCCGGCCGCCTTCAAGAGGAAGAAGAACGGGATCGCGGCCACGATCGGCGGCGCCACGAAGCTGCCGAAGGCGATCGAGATCAGCCGCTCCCCGGCCTTGTCCAGGCGCAGGCAGGCATAGGCCGCCGGCAGCGCGATCAGGATGGTGACCACGCCGCCCAGCACCGCGGTCAGCACCGAATTGACGATGAACCGGGTCAGCGCTGTGGCGCCGAAGGCGGCCGGCCAGTTGGCCAGCGTCGGCGCCTCCGGCAGGAAGCTGCCGGACAGCACCTGGTCGGGCGACTTGAAGGAGACCGAGAGCAGATAGGCCAGCGGCAGCAGGAAGGCGGCGGCGACCAGCACGGCGACGAGGTCGATCCAGGACCAGCGATGCGGCGCTTCCGGCCGTGCCGGATTGACGGCGAGGCTCATGAGAACCGCGCCTCCAGCCGCTTCGCCGCGCGCGAGGCCGGCCAGATCACCAGGCTGACGAAGCCCGTGAAGACCAGCGTGGCGGCGGCGGCGCGGCCGACATCGAACTGCTCGAAGGCCAGGCGCCAGATCTGGAAGCCGGAGGTGGTGGTGTCGAAGCCCGGGCCGCCGAAGGTCAGCACATAGACCAGGTCGAACAGCTTGAACGCCATCACCAGCCGCAGCAGGAACACGGCGGCCAGCGTCGGCACCAGCAGCGGCAGGGTGATGTGGCGGAAGCGCTGCCAGGCCGTGGCGCCGTCCAGCCGCGCCGCCTCCATCACCTCCTCCGACAGGCCCTTGATCGCCGCGAAGCAGAGCAGGGCGACGAAGGGCGTCCACTGCCAGGCGTCGGCGACGACGATGGCGACCGCGGCCCAGGTGGAGGAGCCGAGGAAGCTCATCAGCGCGTCGATCAGCCCGGCGGCGCGCAGCCAGCCGTTCAGCAGGCCGCCATCGGCGGCGAAGATCAGCTTCCAGGCGACGCCGACCATCACCGGCGGGGTCATCAGCGGCAAGAGGGCCAGGCTGGTGAACACCCGTCCGGCCCTGACCAGCCGGTGGAACAGCAGGGCCAGCGCCAGGCCCAGCACCAGCTCCACCGCCGCCATCGGGAAAGCGAAGGCGGCGCTGCGCCACAGCGAGGCCAGGAACGCCGGGTCGCCCAGCACCCGGGTGAAATTGGCGATGCCGGCCCAGTCGCGCAGCGGCTTGCCCAGCGTGCTCTTGCTGAGCGAGAGGGCGACCAGCGCCACCAGCGGGTAGAGCGTGGTCAGCACCAGCGTCACCACCAGCGGCGAGGCCAGGGACGCATTGCCCAGCCGCCACCGCCGGCGCCGCGCCGGCGCGTCCGTCCGTGCCGTGTCGATGCTCTCCGCCAGGGCCATCACGAACCGATGATCGCGGTCCACTGCTCATGCGCCGCCGCGATCGCCTCCTCCGGCGCCTTCTGGTCGGCCAGGATCAGCGCCAGCTCATCGGCCAGAACCTGCATCAGCTGCGGCGATTCCGGGCCGTTCGGCCAGGGCAGGCCGTTCTCCAGCGCCCCGGCCAGCGCGGTCTGCACCTTCGGTGCGAAAGCCTTGTATTCCGGTGCGTTCAAGGTCGAGGTCCGGTCCGGGTCGATGCCGCTGCCGGTGGTCAGCAGCAGCCCGAGCCCGGTCTTGGCGCTGGTGGCGAATTTGATGAACTCCCAGGCATGCTCCTGCTTCTCGGAGCCCGAGGAGATGGCGAAGGCGAAGCCGGAATTCAGCGCCAGCCGGCTGGTCTTGTTCGAACCGCCCACCGGGATCCGCACCGTATCCCATTTGTCGACGATCTTCGATCCCTTCGGGTCCTGGGCATAGACGCCGAGGTCGCTCCAGAACTCGATCATCGCCACCTTGCCCGACAGGAAGGCCGGCAGGCCTTCCTCGAACCGCGTCTCCAAGGGGGTCGGCAGGGCCGATGGCGCCGCGTCCTTCAGCGCCTTGGCCGCCTCGACCGCCGCGCTCTCGTCGAGGGCGGAGGAGCCGTCCTCCTTCAGGTAGCGGCCGCCGAAGCCGGCCAGGCGGTTGGTGTAGGACGCGCCGATGATGATCGGCGCCTTGCCGCCCAGCACCGCGGCGCCGTAGATGCCGTTGGCCTTCTCGGCCTCGGTGATTGCCGTCGACCGCTCCAGATACTCGTCCCACGTGGTCGGTGCCTTCAGCCCGTGCCGGCCGAAGATCTCGGTGTTGTAGAACAGCAGGTGGCTGTCGCCGTCATAGGGCAGTCCCCAGCGCTTGCCGTCGGCCAGGGTGTAGGGATCGTAGATCGAGCGCAGATAGTCGTCGGGCTGGATCTCGGCCTTGTCCCGTTCGATCCGGTCGGTGACGTCGACGATGATGCCGTCATTCGCCAGGGCGCCGACGCCGGTGTACCAGTAGTCGATCACGTCGAAATTGTTGGTGCCGGACTGGACGTCCAGCGTCGCCTTGGCCTGCAGCTGGTCATAGGGCACGGCGGTGACGTTGACCTTGCCGCCGGTCAGCGTCTCCCAGGCCTCGACCAGGTATCGCCCGGCCACGACATGCGGCTGGATGATCATCAGGTTCAGGCTCTGCCCGTCGAAGCGCTTCGCCTGGGCGAAGGCGCGGCCGAGCGGCGCGCCGGACAGGCCGAGCCCGAGGGCGCCGGCCGAGGCTCCGGCCAGGAAATGGCGGCGGCCGAACGGAGAGGTGTGGTCGCGGTAGGTGGTCATGGCGGTGGATCCTGAGGGTCGCGGGCGTCGAGCGTGGGCGGATGGTCCGGTGCCAGCCCCCTCACCCGAAATCGCTGCGCGATTTCGACCTCTCCCCGGGGGGGAGGTGTAAGGAGTGCGGCTCGGAGTCCCCTCACCTCGGGGAGAGGGAGGGGCCCGGCCCGTCAGGGCCGGGAGGGTGAGGGGAGAGCGGTGCTCCCCCCGGCATCCGTCAGCCGGCGTAGAGCGGGAAGCGGCGGGCGATGGTGTCGCCGGTGAATTTCGCGATCCAGCCGTCGCTGTTCTCGAACAGGCGGATCGCGGTGAAGCGCGGCGCCGGGCCCATGTCGAACCAATGGGTGGTGCCCGCCGGCACGCTGATCAGGTCGTCCTTGGTACACACCACCTTGAACACCCGGCCGGCCTTGCGCAGGTAGAAGGCGCCGGACCCCTCGACGAAGAACCGGACCTCGTCCTCGCTATGGGTGTGCTCGTCCAGGAACTTCTCGCGGAAGGCCTCGCGCTGCGGGTGATCCGGCTGCATCCGCACCACGTCGACCGCTCTGTAGCCGCATTCGGCCTTCAGCCGGTCGATCTCCGTCTGGTAGGCCGCGATCACGGCCTCCTGGTCGGCTTCGGCCAGCAGCGGCGCGCTCGCTTCCCAGCGCTCGAACCGCACGCCGATGGCGTTCAGCTCATGCGCGATCGAGCCACCGTCCTCGGTATCCACCAGCAGCGCCGCGGGGTCGGTTTCGTCATAGACATAAAGCCGGGTCACGGCTGCAGCCTCCGTCGCTCGAATTCAAAGCCGAGCAGGACCTCCAGCGCCTCGAGATGGCGCCGAGCCTCGGCCGGCGTTCGGCCCCAGGCGTAGAGCCCATGGCCGGCCAGCAGATAGCCGGGGACTGCGGGGGCGTCGCCCAGCCGCGCCAGCACCTGCGGGCCCAGCACCGCCATGTCCTGCGAATTGGCGAAGACCGGGATGTCGAGCGCGACCTCGTGCGTCTTCACCCCCGCCAGCGCCTTCTGCAGCTCGAAGCCCTGGATCCGGACCGCGCCCCGGCCGGCATCGGCCAGCGACAGCAGCGTCGCCGCCGGGCTGTGCACATGGAAGATCGCCGCGATCTCCGGGAACGCCCGGTACAGATCGACATGCAGCGGTGCCTCGGCCGACGCACGCGGGTGGGCCGGATTCTCCAGCTGGACGATGATGATGTTGTCGCGGGTCAGCCGGGCCTTGTCCGTGCCGGTGGCGGTGATGGCGACGCTGTCCGCATCGACCCGGGCGGAGAAATTGCCGCTGGTGGCCGGCACCCAGCCGCGAGCACCGGCGAAGGCGGCGCCTTCGAGCACGGACGTGACTGCCGCATCCTGCGCCGCCGTGCTCCCGGGCAGCCGGGCAAGCGGGGAGATGGGCAGGATGTCGGATGTCGGGGCCATCGTCGTGTCGATCCGGCGCGATTGGAGACGCCTCATAATCCACAAGGCGATTTGGTTTCAAATGTCATGCATTAAAATATGATCGTCAATATGCATAAAATAACGGAACTATGCTGTGTATCACAGCGACAGATGGCTGCGCCCTGTTGGGGGCGCCTTCCCGTGCGATGCCGCTGGCCGGCCGGCCATGCCTTCGATGGAGCGGCGCTGCAGCGCCAGGAACAGGATGACGATCGGCAGCATCAGCCGGGTGAAGACCTGCCAGGGCAGGAACAGGAACAACTGGATCGGCGGGGTGACCGACCCGAGCAGTAGAAGGTGACCAGCTTCCAGCGCCGGATCTCGCGCCGCGCCAGCACATAGGCCGAGGCGGACCCGGTGGTGCAGTCCAGGAGAATGGTCACGCCGGTCAGCAGGGCGGAGTTGACGAAGGTCTGGCTGAAGCGCGCATCTTTCCAGGCCCGGGCGAAATTGTCCCAGCGGATGGCGTGCGGCAGCGCCAGGGGGTTCAGCACGATCTTCGGGCTTCCAGGCACCGGCAGGCCTATGCCGAGGTTTAGGGTGTCCCAACCTTTGATGTGCGCGACTACCGGCCGGCACAATGGTGGAGCGGCTCCGCAATCCGCGATTTTCTCCTCCCGACACTGGCCGCGACGAGACGAACGCGCTGTCACCCGGGTCTTCCGTTGCGATCGGAAGCTCCCTGGCAGGGCGTCGCAACGTCCGGTTGTGGCCGTTCGATTGACCGCTTCATTGGGTGCAGTGCGATGGATACTGAGACCGTGCGGAAGACCGCCTTCGCCATGCCGCTGACCAGCCCGGCCTTCCCGCCCGGGCCTTATCGCTTCGTCGACCGCCAGTACTTCATCATCCGCTACCGCACCGACCCCGAGGCGCTGCGCCGGGTGGTGCCGGAGCCGCTGGAGATCGTCGAGCCGGTGGTGAATTACGAGTTCATCCGCATGCCGGATTCGACCGGCTTCGGCGACTACACCGAGAGCGGCCAGGTGATCCCGGTGCGCTACCAGGGCCAGGCCGGCGGCTACACCCACCAGATGTTCCTGAACGACCACCCGCCGATCGCCGGCGGGCGCGAGTTGTGGGGCTTCCCGAAGAAGCTGGCCCAGCCGACCCTGGCGGTGGAGACCGACACGCTGGTCGGCACGCTGAACTACGGCTCGATCCGCATCGCCACCGGCACCATGGGCTACAAGCACCGCACCCTGGACCCGGCGGCGGAGGCGAAGGGCCTGGCGGCGCCGAACTCCTGCTGAAGATCATCCCGCATGTCGACGGCAGCCCGCGGATCTGCGAGCTGGTGCGCTA
>NZ_NHON01000055.1 GCF_002195995.1 Inquilinus limosus | reverse complement strand
CGGTGACACCGGGTGTGACCACGATGCCGCCCGGCGCGGTCTGGCCCGGCGCGGTCTGGCCCGGAGCCGTCTGGCCCGGGATGATCTCGGCCGGCGGCTGGGCCGGCGGCTCGGCCGCCTTCTTCGCCGCGGCGGCGCGGCGGCCGGCGGCGCGGGCCAGATAGGCCCGCCGCGCCTCGTCCTTGTTGGCGTAGACGTCCGGGTAGTTCACCGGCTGGTCGAACTGGTCCGGGAAACGGGTGTAGTAGCCGATATAGACCGGGATCTCCTCCGCCAGCCGCTCGGTGTACATGCGGCCGGTGCGGATGCGCTGGTCGATCTCATCGACGCTGACGCCGTCGGCCCAGGCCGCCAGCTCACGCACCTGCTGCACGCGGACGCAGCCATGGCTGAGCGCCCGCTTCTCGCGGCCGAAATAGCTCTTCTGCGGCGTGTCGTGCAGATAGATCGCCTGGTCGTTGTCGAGCTCGAGCTTCAGCCGGCCCAGCGGGCTGCGCGGCCCGGACGGGATGTAGACGCTGGCCTCGTTGCGGACGATCGACGGCGTCGGCGTCCAGTCCGGATTGTACTTGATGGCGTACATGTTCGACAGCAGCTCGGGCGTCGACGTCCCCGCGGCGCCGACCACGACCTTGCTGCGGATCACCGGGGCGCCGTCCTGGAAGGCGATCAGCTCATAGGACGGGATGTTGACCAGGATGAACTTGCCGCGCGCCGGAATGGCGACGTTGACACCGGCGTCGCGCATCGCCTGGACGAAGGGCGACAGGGGCGGCGGCGCCGGCTGCTCCGGCGCCGGCAGGCTGGCGGTCTGCTGCGTCCCTGCCGGCACGCAGGCGGCGAGCACCAGGATCGAGGCGAACGCCAAGGCGGCGCGGGCGATCGGCCCGCGATGGTTGGGCGCACTCATCTGGCTGGCGGTCATCTCGAACTTCCCTTCCGTCTCCGACGGCCGGGCTGGTCGTGCCCGGGGCCGTGCATTCATTTAATTGCCGGTACTCGGCCCGGCAATCGAAAGACTGCACTGGCCCCACGAGGTCTTGCATCGCCGGTCGATATGGCAAAAAAGGGGCGCTCCGAAGAGCGCCCCTCCACAATTCGACTTTTGGACAATCCGATGCCCTGTGGTTCGCCGGCTGGCGAACCACAAACCATCAAGTTGTGGATCAAATTGCCCGGGCGCCCGAGGGCGCCCGGTTTGATCCACGGGATCAGAAGTCCATGTCGCCCATGCCACCCATGCCGCCCATGCCGCCGCCCGGCGCCGCAGCGGCCGGCTTCTTGTCGACATGCTCGGCGACCATCGCCTCGGTGGTGATCAGCAGGCTGGCCACCGACGACGCGTTCTGCAGGGCCGCGCGGACGACCTTGGTCGGGTCGATGACGCCGGCCTTGATCAGGTCGCCGTACTCGCTGGTCTGGGCGTTGTAGCCCCAGTTCTTGTCGTTCTTGTCCTGCAGCTTGCCGACAACGATCGAGGCGTCGCCGCCCGCGTTGGTGACGATCTGACGGACCGGCGCCTGCAGGGCGCGGCGGACGATGTCGACGCCGACACGCTCGTCGTCGTTGTCCGGCTTGACCTTGTCCAGCGCCTTCGAGGCGTACAGCAGGGCCGTGCCACCGCCCGGGACCACGCCTTCCTCGACCGCGGCGCGGGTCGCGTGCATCGCGTCGTCAACGCGATCCTTGCGCTCCTTCACCTCGACCTCGGTGGCGCCGCCGACGCGGATCACCGCGACGCCGCCCGCCAGCTTGGCCAGACGCTCCTGCAGCTTCTCGCGGTCGTAGTCCGAGGAGGTCTCCTCGATCTGCGCGCGGATCTGGTTGCAGCGGCCCTCGATCTCCTTCTTGGCGCCGGCGCCGTCGACGATCGTGGTCTCTTCCTTGGCGATCAGGACCTTCTTGGCCCGGCCCAGCATGTCGAGCGTGACGCTCTCGAGCTTGATGCCGAGATCCTCGGAGATCACCTGGCCGCCGGTCAGGATGGCCATGTCCTCGAGCATCGCCTTGCGACGATCGCCGAAGCCCGGGGCCTTGACCGCCGCGACCTTCAGGCCGCCGCGCAGCTTGTTGACCACGAGGGTGGCCAGGGCCTCGCCCTCGACGTCCTCGGCGATGATCAGCAGGGGCTTGCCCGACTGCACGACCGCCTCGAGCACCGGCAGCATGGCCTGCAGGTTCGACAGCTTCTTCTCATGCAGGAGGATGTACGGAGCCTCGAGGTCCGCGATCATCTTCTCGGCATTGGTGATGAAGTACGGCGACAGGTAGCCGCGGTCGAACTGCATGCCCTCGACGACTTCGAGCTCGGTGTCGAGGCTCTTGGCCTCTTCCACCGTGATCACGCCCTCGTTGCCGACCTTCTCCATGGCCTTGGCGATCATCTCACCGATGTCGCGCTCGCCATTGGCGGAGATGGTGCCGACCTGAGCGACCTCGGCGTTGGTCTTGATGACCTTCGACCGGGTCTTGAGGTCGGCGACGACGGCCTCGACGGCCTTGTCGATGCCGCGCTTCAGGTCCATCGGGTTCAGGCCGGCGGCAACCGCCTTGACGCCCTCGCGGACGATCGACTGGGCCAGAACGGTCGCGGTGGTGGTGCCGTCACCGGCCAGGTCGTTGGTCTTCGACGCGACCTCGCGCACCATCTGCGCGCCCATGTTCTCGAACTTGTCGGCGAGCTCGATCTCCTTGGCGACGGTGACGCCGTCCTTGGTGATCCGCGGCGCGCCGAACGACTTGTCGATCACGACGTTGCGGCCCTTCGGGCCCAGGGTGACCTTGACCGCATCGGCCAGGATGTCGACGCCGCGCAGCATGCGGGAGCGGGCGTCGAGCGAGAACTTAACGTCCTTCGCAGCCATCTCTTTATTCCTTGTCTAACGGGATTCCGGTGAAGGCGACGGGGCGGATCAGGCCGCCTTGGCCGACTTCTTCACGGTGATGATGCCGAGGATGTCGCTCTCCTTCATGATCAGGAGATCCTGACCGTCGAGCTTGACCTCGGTGCCGGACCACTTGCCGAACAGGATGCGGTCGCCGGCCTTGACGTCCAGCGGCTGCAGCTTGCCGGCCTCGTCGCGGATGCCCGCGCCGACCGAGATCACCTCGCCCTCCTGGGGCTTTTCCTTGGCGGTGTCCGGGATGATGATCCCGCCGGCGGTCTTCTCGTTCTGCTCGATGCGACGCACCAGCACACGGTCGTGCAGGGGACGGAATTGCATCGTTCGCTCTCCCACTCTCTCGTTCAGAGATTTGCGTTACGGGCCTGCCCCGGCCGTCGTTAGCACTCTCGGCCGGCGAGTGCTACGCATTTAAGGGGAGCGGCAAAACCGGTCAAGAGCCGCGCGAAGATTCTCTTTCCTAGCGGAAGACCGCGGGCAGCCAGAGCGAGAGGGCCGGGATGTAGGTCACGGCCAGCAGGACCGCGACCGAGGCGCCGAAGAACGGCCAGATCGTGCGCATCGCCTCGCGGATCGTGATCTTGCCGACGGCGCAGCTGACGAACAGCACCGACCCCACCGGCGGCGTGTTCAGGCCGATGCCGGCGTTCAGGATCAGGATCACGCCGAAATGCACCGGG
Source organism: Inquilinus limosus (assembly GCF_002195995.1). Lineage (GTDB taxonomy): Bacteria > Pseudomonadota > Alphaproteobacteria > DSM-16000 > Inquilinaceae > Inquilinus > Inquilinus limosus_C. The sequence goes on along the minus strand of NZ_NHON01000055.1, from coordinate 37,504 downwards.
TCGATGCCGAAGGCCTTCACCACCGGCAGCAGCACCGGGGTGCAGATGATGATCATCGGCGCCATGTCCATGAAGGTGCCGAGGATCAGCAGCGCGACATTGATCAGCAGCAGCACCGTCAGCGGGTCGCTGGAGATGGCGTTGATCGCATGGACCGTCGCGGTCTGCACCTGCAGCAGCGCCATCAGCCAGCCGAAGGCGCCGGCGGTGCCGATCACCAGCAGCACCATGGCGGTGGTGCGCACCGCGCCCTGCACCGCCTCGACGAAGCCGCGCCAGTCGAGCTCGCGATACACCAGCAGCGCCACCAGGAAGGCGTAGATCACCGCGATGCAGGAGCTTTCGGTCGCGGTGAAGACGCCGGAGCGGACGCCGCCGAAGATGATGCCGATCAGCAGGATGCCCGGCGCCGCCATGACCAGGTAGCGGCCAACGGCGCGCAGCCCGGGGAACGGGTCGGCGGGATAGCCGCGCCGCCGGGCCACGACATAGGCGGCGATCATCAGGGCGGCGGCCAGCAGGATGCCGGGGATGATGCCGGCGGTGAACAGGTCGGCGATCGAGACGTTGCCGCCCGCCGCGATCGAATAGAGGATCATGTTGTTCGACGGCGGGATCATCAGCGCGATGATCGCCGAATTGGCGGTGACGTTGACGGCATAGTCCCGCGCGTATCCCCGCGCCGCCATCTGCGGGATCATCAGCCCGCCGATCGCCGAGGCGTCGGCCACCGCCGAGCCGGAGATGCCGCCGAACAGGGTCGAGGCGACGACGTTGACCTGGCCCAGGCCGCCGCGCATATGGCCGACCAGGCTGGCGGCGAAGCGGATCAGCCGCGCCGCGATGCCGCCGCGGATCATCAGGTCGCCGGCGAAGATGAAGAACGGGATCGCCATCATGGCGAAGGCGTTCATGCCCGAGTTGATCTGCTGGAACACCACCACCGGCGGCAGCCCCATATAGAGCACCGTGGCCAGCGAGGAGATGCCGAGGCAGAAGGCGATCGGCATGCCCATGAACATCAGCAGCGTGAAGCCGCCGAACAGGATCCACAGCTCCATCACGCCAGCTCCTGCACGCCTTCGACCGCCGCCTCATGCTCGACGCCGGCCATCTGTTCGAACAACCGCTCGGCGGCGAACAGCGCGATCAGCGCGCCGCCGATGATCAGCGGGATGAAGTCGAAGCCGCCCGGCAGGTCCAGCACCGGGATGGTCGCGGTCCAGGTGCCGACAGCCAGCTCGACCGAATACCAGACCATGGCGACGCCGAAGCCGAGGATCAGCAGCAGGTTCACCGCCTCCAGCACCCGGTTCAGCGCCGCCGGCAGCACCTGCTGCAGGAAGTCGAGCCCGAGATGGAAGCTCTCGCGCACGCCGACCGCGGCGCCGAGCAGGATGAACCAGCCCATCAGCTGCAGCGTCAGCGGCTCGGCCCAGCTCGGCGTGTCGTTCAGGATGTAGCGGGCGAAGACCTGCCAGCCCACGGTGACGGTCATCGCCAGCATGCCGAAGCCGGCCAGCCACAGGGCCCCGGTGGACAGGACGCCGAGGGTGCGGCGCGTCAGGGTCAGGACGGAGGCCATTCCGGCCGATCTCCCATAAGAAAAGGCCGGCCCCGCCAAGGACGGGGCCGGCCGGGCGTCACGGCGTCACTGCACCGCGCGGATGCGCTCGACCAGCGACTTCATCTCGGGGCTGGTGACGAACTTGTCGTAGACCGGCCCCATCGCGGCGATGAAGGGCGCCTTGTCGACGGTGATGATCTCGCCGCCGCCGGCGCGCACCTTCTCCTCCGACGCCTTCTCGCGTGCGGTCCACAGCTCGCGCATCTTGACCACCGAGTCCTTGGCCGCCTGGCGCAGCGTCGCCTGGTCGTCGGGCGACAGCTTGTCCCAGGAGATCTTGGAGATCACCAGCACCTCGGGCGCCAGCGAATGCTCGGTCAGGGTGTAGTGCTTCGCCACCTCGAAATGGCGCGACGATTCGTAGGACGGCCAGTTGTTCTCGGCGCCGTCGACGACGCCGGTCTCCAGCGCCGAATAGACCTCGCCATAGGCCATCGGCGTCGGGTTGGCGCCGAGGGCCTGCATCATCGCGATCCACAGGTCGGATTGCTGGACCCGGAGCTTCAGCCCCTTCATGTCCTCGATCGAATGGATCGCCGTCTTGGTGGTGTAGAAGGACCGCGCACCGGAATCGTAGAAGGCCAGGCCGACCAGGCCGTGCGGCTCGAACGCCTTCAGGATGCCGTCGCCGATCGGGCCGTCCAGCACCTTGTGCATATGGTCGACCGAGCGGAACAGGAACGGCAGGCCCAGCACCTGCGTCTCCGGCACCAGGTTGTTGAACGGCGCCGTGTTCACCCGGTTCATGTCGATCACGCCGAACCGGGTCTGCTCGATCGTGTCCTTCTCGGCGCCGAGCTGGGCGTTGTTGAACACCTGGATCTTGATCCGGCCGCCGGTGCGCTGGTCCATCAGATCGCCGAGATACTTGACCGCCTCGACCGTCGGATAGCCGTCGGGATGGATGTCGGCCGAACGCAGCGTCTGCGCCGAAGCCGGAAGGGCGGCCAGCGACAGCGCCGCCCCCAGGACCAAAGCCGCAATGGATTTCACGGAAACGCCTCCCCTTTGATCGGCCTGGTATGATCAGGCCGCCGACTAGTATGGTAAGCAGGAGCCTAGTATGGTACTTGACCTGATGCAATATCCCTTGCGAGCCTGAGCGCATGGCGCCCCTCGACCTCCTCGACCAGACCACCAGCATCGCCCGGACGATCGAGCTGGAGATCCGCAAGGCCATCGTCACCCTGGCGATGAAGCCCGGCGTGCCGCTGTCGGAGCAGGAGATCGCCGTCCGCTACGGCGTGTCGCGTCAGCCGGTGCGCGAGGCGTTCATCGCCCTCGCCCGCTCCGGCCTGGTCGAGGTGCTGCCGCGGCGCGGCACCTTCGTGGTCAAGATCTCGGTCGAGCGGATGCTGGAGGCGCGCTTCGTCCGCGAATCGCTGGAGAGCGCGGTGGTGCGGCGGGCCTGCGAGCGGTTCGACGCCCGGGTGCGCACCCGCATCGACTTCCATCTTGAGGCGCAGGAGCTGGCGGCCGCGGCCGGCGAGCATTACGAGTTCCAGCGCGCCGACGAGGCCTTCCACGCCGCGATCGCCGAAGGCGCCGGCTGCCCGTCGGCCTGGACCGTGATCGAGGATCTGAAGGCGCATATGGACCGCGTCTGCCACCTGACGCTGCCCTCGGCCTCGTCCCTGCCCGGGCTGATCGAGCAGCACCGCCTGATCCTGGCGGCGATCGACCGCCGCGACCCGGACGGCGCCGAGGCGGCGCTGCGGGCCCATCTGTCGGAGATCCTGCGAGCCCTGCCGACGGTGCAGCGCGAGCACCGCGACCTGTTCGCCTGAGGGTGGCTCAGCCCGGGCGCGGCCCCGGCCAGTCCGGCCGCGCCGCCGGGTCCTCGACGCTCATGCCCTTGCCTTCGGTGGCGCGGACCGGCACGGAGGCCGGGTCGAAGCCGTGCAGGCAGAACACATTGACGCCGAAATGGTCGGGCGCCGCGCGCTTGCGGTGGAACACATAGATGCCGCAGCGGTTGCAGAAATAGTGCTTCGCCCGGCGCGTGTTCCATTGATAGAGGGTCAGCGCCGCCTCGCCGGCCAGGATCGTCAGCGCCTCCTCCGGCACCTTGGCCATCACCGCATTCCTGCGGGCGCACAGCGAGCAGTCGCAGGTGGTGAGCTCCGCGATCGCTGCATCCAGCCGGAACCGCACCGTGCCGCAATGGCAGGACCCGTCGATCATCCGCCGCCCCCTCGCCGCCGTTCTGGCAGCACTCCTGCCGGACTGCTGCTAAGATATTGATTTTCTTACATATACCCTTGTGCGAGCCGGAAATCCACATCACATTTCCTTCATAGACCGGGCACTGAAGCCGGCCATGCGCGAAGGGATGGCGAAGGAATGACCGATCTGGAACGTCAGCTGCAGGGCTACCGCCTGACCACGGCGGAGATCCTGTACCATCTGCCCGACCACCCGGACCTGCTGCAGAGCTTCGTCTGGCAGAAGCTGGACCTGGCGCCGCGCTATCCGGAGCTGCACCGGTTCCTGGATTTCTGGAGCCACAACATCGAAGGCCGGCTGCATTCGGTCCGGCTCGCCTCCACCGGCCTGATCAAGCCGAGCGAACTGCGGAACTGCGCCGCCGAGCTCTATCTCCACTGAGAGACCCTTCGGAAAGGCGCTGGCGTGAGTCGGCTGGTGGTGGCGTCGAGACCCGGAGCGCAGCGGACGTTCAAGTCCGTGAGCACCGGAAGCGCAGAAGCCGCCATCAGGCGGCCGCGCCAGCGCCTTTCCGAAGGGTCTCTGAGGCAGGCCGGCGGCGGGGCGATAATACCCCGCCGCCGCCCGTGACCCGGAGGGGGGATCCGGTCACGGGGTCCTGCATCGCACGGCTGCGGCGGGGAGGGATCCGCCGGAGCCGCCGAGGCCCGCCACTGACGGGCGACCGAAGCCGCTCACGAACCAGCGCCGTTGGGGCCTCAGGCTTCCTAACGGCGAGCGCCCCGATCGGTTCCCTGGAAATTGTCCTGCCGCTCCCTCGCCGCCCGCTTGCATCGCGCGACGCCCATGCGCGGGCCGCACATGACGCCCGCCGCCCCGTCTTGCTACCCTCCGCCGCAAAGACGGGAGAGGTCAGCGTGGACGGACATATGGCAGCGGGTCTTCTGGGCGGCATCCGCCCCGACATCGCGCGGCTGCCCGAGAGCGGCATCGTCGAGGTGGTCAATGCCGGGCGCGGCAAGCCCGACCTGATCCCGCTGTGGGTCGGCGAGGGCGACCAGCCGACGCCGGCCTTCATCGCCGAGGCGGCGAACCGGGCCCTGGCCGAGGGCCAGACCTTCTACACCTGGCAGCGTGGCATCCCGCCGCTGCGCGAGGCCCTGGCCGGCTATGTCGGCCGGATCGCCGGCGCCACCGTGCCCGTGGGCCGGATCTATGTGACCGTCGGCGGCATGCAGGCGATCATGATGACCATGCAGGCCCTGGTCTCGGCCGGCGACGAGGTGGTGATGCCCGTCCCGGTCTGGCCGAACATCTTCAGCGCCGTCGAGATCGCCGGCGGCCGCACCGTGCCGGTTCCGATCGGGGTCGAGAACGGCCGCTGGCGGCTGGATTTGGACCGGCTGTTCGCCGCCTGCGGCCCGCGCACCCGCGCCCTGTTCCTGAACAGCCCGGGCAACCCGACCGGCTGGACCCTGACCGCCGACGAGCAGAAGGCGATCCTGGAATTCTGCCGCGCCCGCGGCATCTGGATCGTCGCCGACGAGGTCTATGCCCGCTTCGTCTATGATCGCCCGGTGGCGCCGTCCTTCCTGGCGATCGCCGCGCCGGAGGACCGGCTGGTGGTGGTCAACACCTTCTCCAAGAACTGGGCGATGACCGGCTGGCGCATGGGCTGGGTGGTGGCGTCGGAGGAGCTGGGGCAGGTCTATGAGAACCTGCAGCAGTTCAACACCTCGGGCGTGCCGACCTTCCTGCAGCATGGCGGGGTCGCCGCGATCGAGCAGGGCGAGCCGTTCATCCGGAGCCAAGTGGACCGTTGCCGCGCGGCGCGCGACCTGGTGATCGGCCGCCTGTCCGAATCGCCGCGGGTCCGGCTGACCCGGCCGGACGGCGCCTTCTACCTGTTCTTCCGGGTCGAGGGCGAGCCGGACAGCAGGGCCCTGGCGCTGCGCCTGCTGCACGAGGCCAATGTCGGCCTGGCCCCCGGCTCGGCCTTCGGGCCCGGCGGCGAGGGCCATCTGCGGCTGTGCTTCGCCGGATCGGTCGAGCGGTTGCAGACCGCGATGGACCGCCTGCTGCCCGCGCTGTCGTGAGCAGGGGGAGGCCGTGAACCGGGCGCTGCTGCAGCGCCTGGTCCCCAACACCCTCGCGGCGGCGACCGAGGGCCGGCAGCGCGCCGATATCGGCCCCTTCGCGCTGTTCGTGTCCGACGCCAGCGACGACCCGATCCAGAGCTTTGCCGTGCCGGTCGCCCCAGCGCCGGACTGGCGCCCGGCGGTGGCCGAGCTGCAGCAGGCCTTCGACGCCGCCGGCCGGCGCTTCCGGGTCGAGTTCTTCCGCGAGCTGCACCCCGCCCTGTCGCCGACGCTCTACGCCATGGGCTATGAGCGCGAGATGGAGGCGCCGCTGATGCTGCTGCACCGCGACGTCTACCGCCCCGGCCGCGACGCCGACGCCAATGGGCCGGCCCGGCTGCTGGCGCCGGGGGACGAGGCGGCGATCGACGCGCTGATGCTGGTCCAGCACGAGGCCTTCGACCAGCCTCTGGACGAGGCCGGCGAGGCGGATTTCCGCATCCGGCTGCGGCAGGGCCTGGCCCGCGGCAGCCGGCAGGCGGCCCTGGCCCGGCTGGACGGCGTGCCGGCGGCCAGCGGCCTGCTGCTGATCGGCGGCGACACCGCCGAGCTGGCGGCGGTGGGCACCCGGCCGGCCTTCCGCCGCCGCGGCCTGGCCGAGGCGGTGTGCCGCCGCCTGCTCGAATCCTATCTCGGCACCGAGGCGCTGGTCTGGCTGTCCGCCGCGGCGGGAGCCGAGCCGCTCTACACCAAGCTGGGCTTCCGCCCGGTCGGCACCCAGCTCAACTTCGGCGGACCAGGGTTCGTCAGCCACTCCAAATAGAATTTTTCCTAAAATCCATATTCTGGAAATCATCACAAGATCTTGGCGCCGCATTCGTCATCGAACCTTCATGGGACCCGCGCCCGAACACTGCTAGGAGCATCCTGATTTCGCCGCATCGCTTCGGCGAAACCCATCGGAACAAACATGGGGGACAGGATGATTCGTACCGGGAAGCGGCGCGCGCTGCGCGCCATCGGTCTGGCCTCGGCCCTGATTCTGGCCGCGGTCGCCACCGAGAACCGAGCTTGGGCCTGGGGCCACACCGGCCATGTCACGATCGGCGAGGTCGCCGCGGAGAACCTGCCTTGGCAGATCAAGGCGATGCTGGGCTGGCAGTCGGACACCGCGATCTCCGAATGGAACGCCGAGCTCGACGTCTCCAAGGGCGCCGGCCAGACCCATGATTTCGAGCGCGACCCCGGCCACTACATCGACATCGACGATTCCGGCAAGGTGCTGGGGGGCGTCGACTTCAATGCCATGCCGGTGTCGCGCCGCGACTTCGACACCGCGCTGCGCGCCGGCGGCCAGACCCAGTACGGCGCCGGCTACCTGTATTACAGCATGATCGACGGCTGGCAGCAGGTCCGCATGGACTTCGCCTGGATGCGCGCCCTGACCGTCGGCCTGCGCACCGCCTCGAACCGCGCCGACCGCGAGTTCTTCCAGACGCAGCTGGAGCTGCGCCGCCGCCTGCTGCTGCGCGACATCGGCGTCTGGGGCCATTACGTGGCCGACGGCAGCCAGCCGATGCATGTCTCGGTGCATTTCAACGGCTGGGGCAACTACCCGAACCCGAACAACTACACCAACGCCCCGATCCACGCGCCGTTCGAGGGCAGCTTCGTCAAGAGCTTCATTACCGAGCGGGCGATCCGCGCCGCCCTGCCGCGCTATCGCGACTGCGGCTGCCAGATCGAGCAGCGGGTGCACGACTATCTGCAGGCGACGCTGGGCACGGTCGAGCGCACCTATCAGCTGGCGCCCGTCAGCAACAACTACACCACCCCGGCGCCGGCGGCGGTCGGCTTCGTCACCCAGCGCGTCGCGGCCGGGGCGGCCGAGATGCGCGACATGGTGATCGACGCCTGGACGTCCAGCGCCGACTGGACCGTCGGCTATCCGGCGATCAAGGTCTCGGACATCGAATCCGGCAAGGTGAAGGTGACCCGCGACTCGTTCTGGCACGACTGAACGGCCTGTCCAGCGGCGCGGTCCTCGCGCCGCTGGACAAATCCCCGGCGCCATGGATTGCTGGCGGCTCGCCGTGAGGAGCCGTCGCCATGTCGCTGGACCTGTGGTTCGCCTTCCTGCTCGCCGCCTTCATCGTCCTGATCATCCCGGGCCCGACCGTCACCCTGGTGCTGTCCTACGCGCTGGGCCGCGGCCGGTCGCATGCCTGGTGGATCGTCGCCGGCGTGGCGCTGGGCGACCTGACGGCGATGACCCTGTCGCTGCTCGGGCTGGGCGCCCTGCTGGCGGCCTCGGCCGGCGCCTTCACCGTGCTGAAATGGATCGGTGCCGCCTATCTGGTCTATCTCGGTGTCAAGCTGTGGCGCGCCGCGCCCACGGCGGACGGGCTGGTGGCACCGGGGGCCGAACGCTCGCCCCGCGCCATGCTGCTGCATGCCTTCGCGGTGACGGCGCTGAACCCGAAGAGCATCGTGTTCTTCGTCGCCTTCCTGCCGCAATTCGTGCATCCGGAGGCGCCGCTGCTGCCGCAGATGGCGGTGCTGGAGGGGACCTTCGTCACCCTCGCCGCGCTGAATGCCGCCGCCTATGCCTGGATCGGCGCCCGGCTGCGCGACACCATCGGCCGGCCGTCGGTGCTGCGCCTGATCAACCGCGCCGGCGCCGGGGTGCTGGTCGCCGCCGGCTTCGCCACCGCCGCCTGGAACCGGGCGACTTAGCGCAGCCGCCGCACAGTTTCCTCCAGGTCCTGCCAGGCCGGCCGGCCGGCGGCGAAGCGGCCGCGCAGATAGGCGACGAGGTCGGCCAGCTGCCGGTCGGTCAGCGCCCCGCGGAAGGCCGGCATGGCGCCGTGAAGCCCGGCCGCGGGGCCGGCGGCGCCATCCAGGATCACCCGGACCAGATTGTCCGGCCGGTCGGAGTGCAGGTTGCTGTTGAAGGCCAGCGACGGCCGGATGCCGAACAGGTCCGGCCGCTCGCCGCCCTCATGGCAGACGGCGCAGGCGCCGTCATAGAGCCGCGCGGCCGGGCTGGCGGCGACGGGCTCGGCCGTCGACGCCGCGACGGCTTCGGCCCGAGCAGAGCGCGCCTCCGCCCCCGAATCTGGCGGGTTCAGCGAGGCGAGATAGGCCGCCATGGCACGGATGTCCGAATCGGGCAGGGCCGACAGCTCCGCCACCACCGGCGCCATCGGCCCGCCGGCGGGACCGTGCAGCGCCGAGTAGCCGGTGCGCAGATACCGGTACAGCTCGCCGGCATCCCAGGGCACCGGGGCGCGCGACAGGGCGGTCAGGGCCGGCGCCTCCCACCCCTCGGCCCAGCCGCCGGCCAGGCGGGCAGCCTCGCCGCCTTTCTCCGCCCCCAGCGCGTTACGCGGGGAATGGCAGGCGGAGCAGTGGCCGAGTCCCTCGACCAGGTAGCGGCCGCGATTCCACTCCGCCGTCTCCGCCGGCTCCGGCTGCAGCTCGCCTTGGCGCAGGAACAGCGCGTTCCACCCCGCCACCAGCGGCCGCAAATTCATCGGGAAGGGCAGCGCCGTCTTCGGCGGCGTCGACCGCACCGCCGGTTGCGCCATCAGATAGGCGTACAGCGCCTGCATGTCGGCATCGGCGATGCGGGTGAAATGCGGATAGGGGAAGGCCGGGTACAGATGATGGCCGTCGCGGCTGATGCCCTGCCGCATCGCCCGTTCGAAGGCGGGATAGGACCAGGCGCCGACGCCGGTCTCGGGATCCGGCGTGAGGTTGGTCGAATAGACCGTGCCGAACGGCGTCGCCATCGCATGGCCGCCGGCATTGACCACACCGTCCGGCCCGGTGTGGCAGACGGCGCAGTCGCCCAGCGCCGCCAGTTGCCGGCCGCGCTCGATCGTCTCGGCCGAATAGACCGACGGGTCGGGCCGGGCGATCGGAGCGATCTCCGGCCGCCACGGCATCGCCGCGGCCATGGCGCCGGCCATCACCGCCCCGGCGCCGAGCAGCCAGGCCTTCCAGCCCCGGCCGGACCGGCGCGGAGCGGGCGGCGCCGTCAGGCCCGCCAGCGGCGTTGACGCCTGCGCCGACGGCGGCGGCGCCAGCATCCCCTCCCGAGCGAGAGCCTCCTTCACCTTCTCCGGCGTGAAGGGCGGTTCGCGGAAGCGGATGCCGCAGGCGTCGTAGATGGCGTTGGCGATGGCGGCGGCGCTGGGGACGGAGGCGGATTCGCCCGCCCCCAGCGGCGGCTGGTCCGGCCGCTCCACCATCAGCGTGTGGATCGGCGGCACGTCCGGAAAGCCGACGATCGGATAGCCGCCCCAGTCCCGCACCGCGGGCAGCCCGGATTCGAACTGCACCTCCTCCCGCGTCGCCCGGCTGATCGACTGGACGATATTGCCGTGGATCTGGTGCTGCACCCCGGCCGGGTTGATCATCAGCCCGGCGTCGTGGCCGTTGACGATGCGGGTGACCGCGACCTCGCCGGTGGCGCGGTTGACCTCGACATCCGCGACCCAGGCCGACCACGCGGCGCCGTAGCCCGGGAACTTGCTGTGGACGTAGAGGGCATAGGCGAAGCCGCGGCCGCGCAGGATGTCGCCCTCCCCGCCTTCCGTGCCCCAGCGGGTGCGCGGCACCCAGCCGGCCTCGGCCGCCGTCTGCTCGACCAGGTCGCGTGCCCGCGGGTCGCGCAGGTAACGCAGGCGGTATTCGACCGGGTCGACCTGGGCCGCGGCGGCCGCCTCGTCGATCCAGCTTTCATGCGCGAAGGTGTTGGGCAGGGCCGAGACGCCGCGCAGCCAGGAGGCGCGGACGATCGGCGGCATGTCGTGGATGGTGACCCGCCGGTTGGCGTAGTCGTAAGGAGGGATCGAGGTGCGGTCGCCCATCTCGACCACCTGCGGCACCGGCGGGACCTTGCCGGTCAGCAGCAGCGCCAGGGTCGGGGCGCCGTTCGACGGGTAGCGCGACTGGTAGTCATAGGCGATGGCATCGCCGGCAGCGTCCAGCCCGCCATCGACCTCCATCAGCTGGGCCGTGCCCTTCGGCTCCCACAGATGCTCCTGCTCGCGGGTCAGTTGCACCCGCACCGGCCGGCCGACGGCGCGGGACAGCAGCGCCGCATCCGCCGCGACGTCGTCCGCGCAGTTGCGGCCGTAGCAGCCCGCCGCCTCCATCCGCACCAGGTCGACCGCCGCCTCCGGCAGGTCCAGCAGCCGGGCGATGTCGGCGCGCAGCGGATGCGGGTTCTGGGTGCCGGCCCAGACCCTGGCGCCGCCGGGACCGATATCGGCCACGGCGCAGGACGGGCCGATCGACCCGTGCATCTGGTAGGGCCAGACATAGCGGCGGGTCAGCCGCGTCGCCGACCTGGCCAGGGCGGCCTCGACATCGCCGCGGTCCTCGACCCGCCGCGGCGTCGACGGGTTGGCGCGCAGGGCCGTGGCCAGGTCGTCGAGATCCGGCAGGGTCGGCACCGGCTTCCATTCGACCTGCAGCGCCCCGGCGGCGGCGATCGCCTGCTCCTCCCGCTCCGCCACCACGCCGACGAAGTCGCCGATCGCGACCACGGCGATGAAGCCCGGCAGATGCGCGACCGAGCCTTCATCCACCGCGACCAGGCTGGTGCCGACGAAGGGGCCGTGGTCGACCCCGGCATAGGGCGGCCGCACCACCCGGCCATGGACCATGCCGTCGACCCGCAGGTCGTGCACGAAGACGGCCTGCCCCGCGACCTTGGCCGGGATGTCGACCCGCGGCTGCGGCCGGCCGACGATGCGGTACTCCGCGACCGGCTTGACCGGATGGCCCTCGTCCAGCTCCAGCCGGATGCGCTCGCCGGCCAGCAGTTCGCCATAGGCCAGGCGGTGGTTGCCGCCCTCGGTGCCGATCAGCCCGTCCTCGACCCGCAGATCCGCGACCGGGACGCCCAGCCGCCCGGCCGCCCGCGCCAGCAGCGCCGCCCGGGCCTGGGCCGCCGCCCGGCGCAGCGGCACGGCGGTGTGCTGGATGCTGTCGCTGGCGATGGTCGGGCCCTGGTTGGGCACGCGGGCGGTGTCGCCCAGCACCATCTCCACCGCCCCGGGCGGGACGTCCAGCTCCTCCGCGACGATCTGGGTCAAAGCCGTGCGGATGCCCTGGCCGAGATCGACATGGCCGCAATAGCCGATGATGTCGTCCGCCGCCGACAGGCAGATGAACGGCTCCACCCCGTCGCCGGCGCGGCGGTAGACCAGCAGCGTGTCCGCCACCTCCAGCAGCTCCACTGCCGTGAGCCGGGCCAGGGCCGACGGCGTCATGGCGCCGCCGTGCCGCCGGTCAGCGCCACGGCGCGCCGGACCGAGGCCAGGATCTCGACATGGGTGCCGCAGCGGCACAGGTTGAAGCGCAGCGCCTCGCGGATCTCCGCGTCCGTCGGGCACGGGTTCACGGCCAGGAGCGCCACGGTGCGGATGATCATGCCGTTCAGGCAGTAGCCGCACTGGGCGCCCTGCCCGTCGATGAAGGCCTGCTGCACCGGGTGCAGCCCGCCGTCGCCGCCCAGCCCCTCCAGCGTCGTGATCGCATGGCCGGCCATGGCGCCCACCGGCAGGGTGCAGCTGCGCGCCGCCTTGCCGTCGACCAGCACCAGGCAGGCGCCGCATTCGCCCAGGCCGCAGCCGTATTTCGGGCCGTTCAGCCGGGCGTCGTTGCGCAGGACGTGCAGCAGCGGGGTGGCGGGGGCGGCCGGCGTCCGCACCTCCGCCCCGTTCACGCGCAGCGCAATGCCGGGTGCCGTCATCGCCGGCCGAAAGGCCCCGCCAAGCGGGCCAGCCTGCAATCGGACCGGACGGGGACGCGCATGATGCCTCGGACGCAAAATGACAACGACGCCGGGCAGTGTGGACCAATCATTGTTCGTATACAAACGATGTTATGCCGATTCAGCATCCCATCGCCGTGGCGGCCAGGGCAACAGGCCGGAGCCCGAGATGCCTCAGCCCTCGCCGGCCAGCATCTCGGCGCCACGCACGACGCCGACCGTCACGCCCTGCCGGGTCTTGATCTCCGGCGCCAGCCAGCGGCCGGCGGCGTCCTGGTCGGCATCGTCCAGCGCTCCGATCCGCTTCAGGATCGCGGCCATGGCGACATTCGCCGCCCGGTCCGCCCCGTCATCGATCTTCAGGGCGACGCCCAGGCCGTATTCCGGCAGCGCGGCGCAGAACACGCCTTCGGCCCCGACCTTGGTCATCACCCGGCCGTGGCAGGCCTGCATCATCTCGGTGTCGAAGCGGCCGGTGCCGGCCACCAGGAAGGGATGCGCCGCCCAGGCCTTGCGGATGCGCAGCACTGCCGCGCGCCGCTTCTCGGGCAGGTCGTCCGGGTCGGCGATCCGGGCCATGGCGAAGGCCAGCCCCTCCAGCGGGATGGCGATGGTCGGGATCGAGCAGCCATCGGCCGCCCAGGGCGCGTCGCCCAGGCCACAGCCGGTCATCTGCTCGAGCACGCCGAGGATACGCTGCTGCACCGGGTGGTCGTAGCGGATGTAGCCCTTGGTCTTCTCGCCGAGATGGACCGCGGTGGTCAGGAAGCCGGTGTGCTTGCCGGAGCAGTTGTTGTGGAGCGCCGACGGATGCTCGTGCCTGCACACCAGCGCATGGGCCGAGCCTTCGTGGAACGGCAGGTGGGTGCCGCATTCGAGGTCGGCTTCGGACAGGCCGATCCTCGCCAGCCAGGCCGCCACGCGCTCGACATGCCCGGGCTCGCCGCCATGCGAGGCGCAGGCCAGCGCCAGCTCCTCATCGCCCAGGCCGAAGGCGTCGGCCGCGCCGCTCTCGACCAGCGGGATCGCCTGCAGCGACTTGATCGCCGAGCGGGCATAGACCGGCCGGCCGATATCGCCCCAATGGCCGTGCACCCCGCCATGGCGGTCGACGATCAGGGCGCTGCCGCGGTGGCGGCTCTCGACCACCGAGCCGCGGGTGACCTCGACCAGGATCGGCGCGCCGCCGCCGGCGAGATCGGCGGTTCCGGTGGCGGGAGCATGGTCGTGCGCGTGGTCGTGATGATGAGGGTCGGTCATGGTCGTCTCGGCTGGGTCGGCGGGGGCCGGTTCCGGCGCGCACCTTGCCCTTCCGCCCCGCGCGGGGCAAGGTCGCAGCCGGAATGACAGGAACGGGACCCGGATGAAGGGCTATTTCGCGATCGGCTGCGAGGGCATCAGCAAGCCGATGAATGTGGGGGCGCTGCTGCGCACCGGCCACGCCTTCGGCGCCGCCTTCTGCTTCACCGTGGCGCCGGTGGCCGAGACCGTGGATTTCGGCTGGAGCGACACCTCCAGCGCCGCCGGCACGGTGCCGCTCTACACCTATCCCGACGTCGCCTCCCTCGTCCTGCCGCAGGGCTGCGCACTGGTCGGGATCGAGCTGATGGCCGAGTCCGTCGCGCTGCCGAGCTTCCGCCACCCGCGCCGGGCGGTCTATGTGCTGGGGTCGGAGCGGGGTGGCCTGTCGCGCGAGATGGTCGCGCGCTGCGACCACATCGTTCAGATCCCGACGCGCTTCTCGCTGAACCTGTCCCTGGCCGGGGCGCTGGTGATGTATGACCGGCTGATCTCGCTGGGCCGCTTCGCGCCGCGCCCGATCATGCCCGGCGGCCCGACCGAGGCGCTGCCGCCGCATGTCCATGGCGGCCCGATCGTGGGAGAGGGCTGAGACGGGACAGGCCGTCAGGCTGCCGCGTCGACAGGCGCCGGGATGCGGGAGGCCACGCGCAGCGGCGAGCGTGGAAGCAGCAGCAGCGCCAGCGTCAGCGCCATCGCCACGATGCTGAGCAGGATGCTGACGCCGATCTCGCCGAGGCTCCAGTCCCGTGCCGACAGCGGCTCGCCGACATACAGGCTGAGGCTGTCGTACCGTGCCTCGTTGGAGACGAATAGCAGCGCCATCAGATTGTTGCCGAAGTGCAGCCCGATCGACGCGCCGAGATTCCCGGTCGCATAGACCAACAGCGTCGCGCCGAGAGCGAAGACGGTGATCGAGCCGAGGATGATGGCGTTCGCCCCGTTCGTCGCAGCCGGGTCCCAGTGCAGCAGCGCGAAGATGATGGTCGGCACACCGATCCACACCAGGGGGCTTCGGAACCTAGCGGCCAGGGTCTGCATGACGTAGCCCCGGAACGTCAGCTCCTCCGCCGAGGTCTGGGCCAGGATCAGGGCCACGAAAGGCAGGGACGACAGGACCCATGCGCCGATCCCGACATCCCTGCGCGGCGGGGCCGGGTCGAAGAACGACATCCCCCATTCGAAGAGGCCGTTGACGATCAGGATCGCGGCTGTCGCCTTGGCGACGTCGCCCCAGGCCACGCGATGCTCGACCCCGAGCACGCTCGGAAGCGAGCGGCGGTGCAGCAGATGCACGATCAGCCAGATGCATGCCCAACAGGCGGCGATCGCCGCCAGCTGCAACCCGACGCCCGTCGGCGAGCCCACGAACCGGGTGATGATCTCCCCGATTTCGGCCGCGCTGGGCCGCGGCCGTCGGCCGGCCATCCCCATCCCTATGACCACGCCGGCGGCAATCATCAGCAGGATGAGCAGGATCGTCGACATGGTGACGGCGAGACCGATGCCGAGCCAGATCCGCCAGAGGGCCAGCCGCCCGGTGCGGGCCTGCTCGACATAGGCCTGAAAGGCATCCCCCGACAAAAGCGTCATGAAAGCACGGCTGCAGTCGCAATATGCAGCGAAGCGTAGCCGGACGGCATCGCGCCGTCCAGGCGCCGCGGCTCGCGCCCTCGGACCAGCCCGCAACCGAACGATCGGCCCGCTTGGAGATGCCCCGGCCTGCTACGGCGCCAGCAGCGACCGCACGGTCGAGGCCAGGGCGTCGGCGGCGTAGGGTTTGCGCAGGGTCGGCAGGTCCTGCGGCACCCCGTCCTCGGCCCCGTAGCCGGTGGTGAACAGCACCTTGAGCGCCGGCCGTTCGCGCCGGACCTGGACGGCCAGCTCGGCCCCCGACATGCCGGGCAGGCCGACATCGGTGATCATCAGGTCGAAATCGCCGCCGTCGAGCAGGCGCAGCGCCTCGGGCCCGTCCGCCGCCTCGGCGACATCGAAGCCGCCATCGATCAGGGCCTCAACGGCGAGGAGACGCACCAGCACGTCGTCCTCGACCAGCAACACACGTCCGCCACGCATCGGTCAGCTGTTCGCTTCTTACAATTCCGATTTGATTCATGGCGGCAAACCGGGCCGGGGGCAACCCTTGATCCCGAAGGCCCGGCTCAGTGGATCGTCGTCCCGGCCGGGACGGCATGGGCCGTGGCCTCCGACGGCGGCACCTGGCCCGCGACCGGCGGCAGCGCGATGCCGCCATCCCGCAGGGCATCGGCGACGGCCGCGAAGATCGGGCCGCACAGCCGGGTGGCGGCCGGCGTCAGGATGGCGCGGGCCAGGAACGGCACCCACAGGGTCTCGCCCTGCTGGTGCAGCGCCACGACGTCGAGCATCAGCCGCTCATCCTCCGTCACCTGGCGGCAGCGCGGGCAGTTCACCTGGATGGTGCGGCCGGCGCCGTTGGCGATGAAGCCCATCAGGTCGTCCACCGCCTCGGCCGCCGCCGGCGCGCCTTCGTTGCGGAAGGCGGTGCGCAGATTGGCCAGCACCGGGATGCCGTGGCGATGGCCGGCCACCCAGGCGCGGATCGCCCACAGCACCAGCGTCTCGGCCCGGGTCAGGGCCGGGGCGCCGGCATCATCGCAGTCATGCGCCTCGTCGCTCATGACAGCGCCGCCCGGACCAGGCCGAAGGACGGGGTGTTCGCCGGCACCCGCAGCGGCCGCGGCGGCGCGGCCGGCCGCTGCAGGAACACCCCCGCTTCCGCCAGCAGGGTGGCAAGCTCGGTGCACAGCCCGGCGGCGGCACGGCAGGCGGCCGGCGACAGCATGCCGCGCAGCATCAGCGTGCCCGCCACACCCGCCTGGCCGATCGCCACGAGGTCCAGGATCCGGCGCTCATCCTCGGTGACGGTGAAGGCGCAGGGCACGCCGATCTGCACCCGCCGCTCGGCCCCGAAGCCGATGATCCGGGTCAGCAGGCCCACCCGCTCCGCCGCCGGCTCGGCCCCGACCTTGCGGAAGGCCAGCAGCACCGGATGGTCGGTCGGCGCCCCGGTCTTCAGCCCGACGACGCTGAGGCGCAGCGCCCACAGCACCAGCTGCTCGGCGAAGGGCAGGGCGCGGCGGTCGCTCGGCTCGGTGATCTGGTCCTCGTCCATTCTCGGCTCCCGTTGGAACGGCGAGCTATTTGAGAACGATTATCAATCGCGAATCAAGAGGCGATGTGTTTCCCGGATGAGTCGCGGCTGTAACCCTCCGCCGGACCGGGCCGAACCGGAGGCGGGACGCCGTTTCGGGGTTACGCCATGATCCGATCGCTTCTGACCGGCCTGCTGGCCGCGACTGCCCTTTCCGCCGCGCCCGCCCTGGCCGCCGAGCGGCCGGTGGTGGTGGAGCTGTTCACCTCGCAGGGCTGCTCCTCCTGCCCGCCGGCGGATGCGCTGCTGTCGACCCTGGCCGACCGGCCGGAGGTGCTGGCCCTGGCCTTCCATGTCGACTACTGGAACCGGCTGGGCTGGACCGACCCGTTCTCCGGCCCCTGGGCCACGGCGCGGCAGACGGCCTACGCCGCGCAGCTCGGCTCGGACCAGGTCTACACGCCGCAGGCCGTGATCGACGGGCGCGGCGACGTCGTCGGGTCCGACCGCGCGGCGATGGAGGCGGCGATCGCCGCGGCCCGATCCGACCCGTCGGTCCCGCTGGCCCTGACCTCTCCGTCGGGCTCGGCGCTGCAGGTGGCGGTGGATGCCGCCGCGCCCGCGGATGCGGTGCTGTGGCTGGTCGGCTTCGACGACCGGCACGACACGCCGGTGCGGCGCGGCGAGAATGCCGGCAGGACCCTGGTCGACCGCAATGTCGTGCGCAGCCTGACCCGGCTGGATGGCTGGACGCCCGGGGGCACGATCGCCGCGGCACGGCCGGAGGGCGACCGCGCGGCAGTGCTGCTGCAGGCCGCGGACGGCCGGATCCTGGGGGCGGCCCGGCTGTAGCCGGGCCCGTCTCGGCCGGCCGGGGCGTTCAGCCGGCCGTCCGGGGGCCGAACAGGCCGAACAGGCGGCGATTGAACAGCGTGCCCAGCCCGACCAGCAGCGCCACCGCGCCGCCGTGCCAGAGCAGCACCATCAGCGTCGCCTCGTCGCCATGGAACATGTCGACGGCGCAGGCGGACAGGGCCGATGCCGCCAGCATCCCGCTGGCGATCGTCGCGACCGGACGCACCGGGCCGGCCAGGCGCAGCATCGCCAGCAGCACCAGGGACAGCGGCAGGCTGATCAGCAGGATCGAGCGGAAGCAGAAGAAGCTGACCCCGAACGCGAAGCCCTCCGGCCCGTGGCGCACCCAGTCGGTCATGCAGCCATAGCCGATCGAGAACAGCCACAGCGCCAGGCCGGGCAGCGGCAGCAGCGCCCAGGCGCGGCCCCGGTCCGGCAGGCTGACATGGAAGGCGGCGATGGCGGCGAGGATGCCGGTCAGCATCGCGCCCGCCCATTCCAGCTGGTAGTGGGTCTCGCCCATCTCGTCCATGAAGTCGGGCCGGATCCCCATGGCCATGACGACGGCAGCGATCATCAGGACGGCGATGGCCAGCCAGAACAGGGCGCGCAGCATCGGCGGCCGCAGGGGACGGACCGGCTGCGCGTCAGCCGCCAGCCTTGCGATCAGGTCCTCGGTGCGAGTGTGCCCCGTCTCCGTCATTTCGGTCCCAACGCCCCCTTCAGCGCCTTCAGCGCGCGGTGCATCGCGACCTTCAGCGCCGGCACCGACGCGCCGCTGGCGGCCGATGCCTCCTTCAGCGACATGTCCTTCAGCTTCAGCAGCTCCACCGCCTGGCGCTGGCCGGGCGGCAGTTCCGCGATCGCGCGCCGCAGCGCGATCGCATCTGCCTCCATCCCCAACTCATTCGTTTCAGGTGAAGCAAAGGTTTCCTGGAACGGGTCGATCGCGGTCTCGCGGCCGGTGGTGCGGATCTGGATGCGCACTCGGTCGACGATCCGCCGCCGGGCGATCGCCACCAGCCAGGGCTGGAACGGCCGGCCCGGATCATAGGTCTGGCGGATGCTGTGCAGGGTCAGCAGCACGTCCTGCACCGCGTCCTCGGCATCGGCCGGGCGGCGCAGCGACCGGCGGGCCAGCGCCCGCAGATAGGGGGTGATCTCGGTCAGCAGCCGGCGATAGGCGGCCCGGTCGCCCGCCTGGGCCGCGACCATCAGCGCCGACCAGCCGACATCCTGCCCCGCGCCGGCGGAACGATCCTCGGCGGGTGGGCTCATGACAGCGGGCGGCGGGGCAATCCGGACATCGGCGCCGAGACTAGGGCCGAGGCCACCGGCAGGCGAGCGAATTTTCCGTCATGTTCCGCCCATGCTACCGGCTGCAGATGGCGGCCAACTCGCGCAGGCGGTCCTTGAGCTCGGGCGCCGCATCCGGCCGCAGCGCCGGCCACAGGCTCTGGGCCTGGACCCCGTCGACCATGCAGCCGCAATAGGCGTGGCACTGCTCCATGCCCCCGCCCCGCTGCTCGCACTGCACCTGGCACTCGATCAGCTGCACGGCCGGGTCCGGCCCTGGAGACAGCATCGCCTGCGGGTCGCGGCCGAGGGTCATGCCGACCAGCA
Organism: Inquilinus limosus; assembly: GCF_002195995.1. Lineage (GTDB taxonomy): Bacteria > Pseudomonadota > Alphaproteobacteria > DSM-16000 > Inquilinaceae > Inquilinus > Inquilinus limosus_C. The sequence continues at coordinate 17,933 of NZ_NHON01000055.1, read as the reverse complement.
GCAGCAGGCCGATCAGCACCGGCTGGTGGAGCAGGTAGAAGGCCAGGCTGTGCCGCCCGATCCAGCGCAGCGGCCGGCCTGGGAGCCCACCGTCGGCCTTGCCGCCGGGGGCGCCGGCCCGCAGCCACCACCGGCCCATGGCAAGACCCAGCAGCACCGGCCCGAACCAAGGGAACAGCGGCTCGTAGTCGTTGCTGCGCGGCGGCACGGTGCCGAGGCCGGTCCAGAGCAGCCAGGCATGGTCGAACAGGCCCGAGCGCCAGACAATCGGCAGCGCGATCACGGCGAGGCCGAGAATGACATTCGCGGCCGCCGGCAGCCGCAGGACCAGGAGGCCCAGGATGCTCGCGGCAGCGATGCTGTGCAGGATGCCGAAGAAGATGAACTCGTCCGGGATCACGAACCAGGTCGCGACGGTCACCACGATCGCCCCGGCCATCACCTTGCCGAGGCGGATCGCCCAGCGCCGCAGGTCGTGCCCCTGCACGTGCCACAGCTCCAGCCCCAGGCCGACCAGGGCCAGGAAGCTGCCGGCGATCAGATAGCGCGCCGCGATCCAACCGGTGCCGCCCGCCAGGTCCCAGTCGACGAAGCGGAAGAACTTCAGGTCCCAGGACAGGTGGTAGAGCGCCATCGCCAGCAGCGCCAGGCCGCGAAGCAGGTCGACGATCGGCAGGCGGCCGGGACGCTGGGGGGCCGGCATCGGTTCGGGTCAGCCCCGCCGCACGAACACGCCGTCCATGCCGATCAGCCGGGCGGTGCGACGGTTGAAGTAGCCGGGGATGAACAGCGCGGGCACGAAGCCCAGCTCGGCCATGTGCTGGATCATGTCGCGGTAGGACAGCTCGCCGTCATAGACCGGCACGATCGACAACTCCATCTGCACCACAGCGATGCGCGGCAGCACGCCGCGCGCCCCGTCCAGCACCCGGCGCTCGGTGCCCTGGGTGTCGATCTTCAGCAGCACCCGGTCGCCCGGCCGGGCATGGCGCGGGAAGATCCGCTCCAGCCGCGCCTGCGACGCCACCTCGGTGCCGACATAGGCCGAGCCGTCGAGCAGGTCCGCCATCTCCGCGGTGAAATCGAGCACCGAGCTCATGTCGCTCTCGCCCGAGACCTGCAGCGTCACCGGCGTGTCGCCGTCGCCCAGCGCCATCCGCGACTCGACCGACCAGTCCGGATCGCCCGCGGCCGCGGCGGTCAGGGCGGCATGGGCGGCCGACAGCGGCTCGATCGAGACGATCCGCCCGGCATAGCCGCCGCGCCGCAGCCGCTGCGCGTACTGGCCGATATTGGCGCCGACGTCGAGCACCAGGGTGATGCCCTGGTGCTCGAGCACCCGCATCAGGTTGCGGGTGTCCTTGGAGACCGGCTCGGGCGGAACGGTGTCGCTCATCGAATACGCTCTAGGGTCCGTTCGAGAATGCGGTTGGCGCGAGTCGGCTGGCGGTGGTTTCGAGAACCGGAGCGCAGCGCACATTTGGGTGCGTGAGCACCGGAAGCGGAGAAACCGCCGTCAGACGGCCGCGCCGGCCGCATTATCGGACGGATCCTCAGGAATGCGCCCAGTCCCAGTAGAGCTTTCGGGCCTTGGTGTAGAACGGCCCCGGCTGCAGGTGGCGGTCCTCCAGCCGGGTGCAGGGCAGCACCTTGGCGAAGTTGCCGGTCTGGAAGATCTCGTCGGCCTCCGCCAGCTCATCCGGCCGGATCGCGCGCTCGAGCACCTCGACGCCGGCATGGCGCAGCAGCTCGATCACCCGGCGGCGGGTGATGCCGGCCAGGAAGGTGCCGTTCGCCGCCGGGGTGTGCACGGCGCCGTCCTTGGCCATGAAGATGTTGGCGGTGGCGAATTCGGCGACGTTGCCGATCGGGTCCAGCATCACCGCATTGGTGAAGCCGCGGCTCTTGGCCTGGCGCATCGCCATGCCGGATTGCGGGTAGAGGCAGGCGGCCTTGGCCCGGGTCGGCGCCATCTCCGGCGACGGCCGGCGCAGCCCCTGGGCGAAGCAGGCGGTGTCCTCCCCCGGCTGCGGCAGCGGCGAGTCATAGATCGAGAGGCAGAACCGCGTCGCCGCCGGGTCGGGCTCGATCCAGCCCTCCTCGGCCCAGAACATCGGGCGGATATAGACCGCGGCGTCGGCCGGGAAGCGGCGCAGGCCTTCGCGGGCCAGCGCCTCGATCTCCTCGGCCGGCAGGGTCGCCTCCAGCCCCATCGCCTTGGCCGAGGCGACGGCGCGGACGCAGTGCCGGTCGAGATCGGGCGCGACGCCCTCGAAGCCGCGGGCGCCGTCGAAGATGATCGAGGACATCCAGGCGGCATGGCTGAGCGGCCCCATGATCGGCGGATTGCCCTCCTGCCAGGAGCCGTCGAGGAAGGTCCACGCTTGTCTTGCCATGTCGTCCGTCCGATCCCACGTCGTCTTGCCGGCGGAGCATAGGCGAGCGGCCGGGCGGCGCCAACACCGCCCGGCGGATGACCCAGCCTGCGCCAGGCGCAGGGGAAGGGCGGGCTACTGGCTGGACCAGACGATACGGGCCTTCCAGACCACGTCGGACAGCTTCAGCGACTGCGGCGCCTCCTCGCCGGCCAGCGGCTTCAGGTCGATCCGGTTGGCGCTGATCCGCACCAGCTCGCCGATCAGCAGGCCCTCGCCGGCGGTCTTCGCCACCACCCGGTCGCCGCGCCGCAGCCCGGCCGCCGGTGAGACCACGACGACGTCGCCGTCCCGGTAGATCGGCGCCATGGCGTCGCCCGAGATCTCCAGCGCGTAGGCGCTCGGGTCGGACAGGTTGGGGAAGTCGACCTCGTCCCAGCCCTTGCCGGTCGGGTGCCCGGCTTCGTCGAACAGCCCGTCGCCGCCGGCCTGGCCGAGGCCGATGACGGGGATGCGCCGGGCCGGAAGCCCCGACCCGTCGTCGATCAGCCGGACGAAGGCGGCCATCGAGCTGCTGGTCGCGTCGAGGATCTTGGAGATGCTCTCGGTGGACGGCCAGCGCAGCTTGCCGTCGCTCGACTGCCGCTTGCTCGGGTTGAAGGTGGTGGGGTCGAGCCCTGCGCGACGCGCAAGGCCGGAGGGGGACAGACCGTTGAGCCGGGCAAGACGGTCGATCGCCGCCCAGATGTCGGCGTGTTTCAGCATGGGAACAATGTCTCCCAGGGGCGTCGCGGGGTTTTCAGGAATATTTTCATTTATAAAACTTACCTAAAAATGAATATGATTGCCTTCCCAAAATGTTGCCTCGCCCCATGTCGCGTTCGCCTTGTTTGACAGATGTGGCCCCCACCACAGATCACATTGTACAAGCCGCGCGACCTTCGCGCTATGACCCGAAAGGGACAGGCCGACAGGTTATTTGTTCTCATCTTAGATGAGGTGACCGCCCTCCTATCACCCCCAGATGGGGGATCGGAGCACCGCACTTCCGCCGATGGGACCAGAAAGTCCGGCGGGCCGGCGACGCGTCATGCGCGCTTCGTCGCGGCACGGTGATGACAGGCCCGGGTTGGCAGCGGCCTCAGTTGACGCTATCCCTGCGGTCCATGCTCCGCCCCATGATCAAGATCGCGATGCCGGCCCCCCTCTTCCGCGTCACCCTCCTCCTCGCCAGCCTGGCCGCGCTGCCCGCCGGCGCCGCCACGGTCGACACCATCGCCAAGCAGGCGATCCTGATCGACACCACCACCGATACGGTGCTGATGGAGAAGGCGGCCGACGAACGCATGCCGACATCGTCGATGAGCAAGATGATGACGGCCTATCTGGTCTATGACGCGCTCCGGGACGGCCGGATCACGCTCGACACCAAGTTTCCGGTCAGCAAGAAGGCCTGGCAGACCGGCGGGTCGAAGATGTTCGTCCAGATCAACGACACCATCCGGGTCGAGGACCTGCTGCGCGGCCTCTTGATCCAGTCCGGCAACGACGCCGCGGTGGTGCTGGCCGAGGGCCTGGCGGGGTCGGAGACCGCCTTCGCCGACCAGATGAACGCGATGGCGAAGAAGCTGGGCATGAATGCCAGCCATTTCGTCACCGCCAACGGCCTGCCGGACCCGGAGCATTATTCCACCGCGCGCGACTTGGCGATCCTGGCCGAGCGCATGATCTCGGACTTCCCGCAATATTATCGCTACGACGGCGAGCGGGAGTTCACCTGGAACAAGATCAAGCAGGGCAACCGCAACCCGCTGCTGTACCGGGAGATGGGCGTGGACGGCATCAAGACCGGCCACACCGATTCCGGCGGCTACGGCCTGACCGCCTCGGGCGTGCGCGACAACCGCCGGCTGATCCTGGTGGTCAACGGGCTGCCCAGCATGCAGTCCCGCGCCGATGAGGGCGCCCGCCTGCTGGAATGGGGCTGGAACCAGTTCCGCCTGTACCCGCTGTACAAGGCCGGCGCCACGGTCGACGAGGCGACGGTCTGGCTGGGCGCCGAGGAGAAGGTGCCGGTCACGGTGGCGCAGGACCTGGCCATGACCATGCAGCCGGCCGATTTCGACAAGATGACGGTGACCGCCCGGTTCCAGCAGCCGATCGAGGCGCCGATCGCCAAGGGCCAGGTGCTGGGCGAGCTCGACATCGCCCCGCCGGAGGGGCCGGTGCGCAAGGTGCCGCTGGTCGCCGCCCAGGACATGGCCGAAGCCTCGATCTTCCGCGCCCTCGGCATGAAGCTGGGCCTGCTGCTGGGTCTTTGATCCGCTTCGATCCGCGCCGCCCCGACGGGCGGCGCTTTCGATCAGGTCGACGTCGCCTTCGGTCAATGGGGCACGCCGCCGCCGCGTAGCATCCCCTGCATCCGAGCCCGTCCGCCGAGAGACGGGCCGCAGGTGAGGACCAACCGGCGGATGCCAGCGACCGCGGCCGACCCGACACCCCCGTCCGACCGGACGATTGCGGCGCCGCTCAGGCTGCACCGCGAGGCGGTGCGGGCGGAGTGGACCGACTACAACGGCCATCTCAACGACGGCTACTACGCCGTCATCTTCAGCCACGCCACCGACGCCTTCCTGGAATTCGCCGGCATCGACGCCGCCTACCGGGCGCGCAGCAGGCGTACCGTCTTCACCGGCGAGATGACGATCCGCTACCGGCGCGAGGCCCATGCCGGCGACGAGGTGGCGGTGGAGACCCGGCTGGGCGCGATGGACGCCAAGCGCTTCACCCTGCGCCATGTGATGCGCCACGCCGCATCCGGCACCGTGCTGGCCGAGAGCGAGGTGCTGAACCTGTCGATCGACGCGACGATCCCCAAGGTCGCGCCGTTCGAGGCCGAGATCCATGACCGCTTGAGCGAGATCCGCGCCGCCCACGAGGCCGCCGCGGAGGACGAGAAGGGCTGACAACGCCCCCCGTTCCCATACGGACAGACAGGAGGCAGTGATGAACGCGAGACGATTCCTTTTCACCGCGGCGGCGATCGCCACCCTGGCCCCGGCCGGTGCCGCCCTTGCCGACGATGCGGCCTGCAAGGCCGTGAAGATGTCGGATGTGGGCTGGACCGACATCACCTCGACCACCGCCCTGGCCAACACGGTGCTGACCGGGCTGGGCTATGAGCCGAAGATCGACATGCTGTCGGTGGCGGTCACCTTCGAATCGCTCAAGAACAACCAGGTGAACCTGTTCCTCGGCAACTGGATGCCGTCGCAGACCGAGATGGTCGACCCCTATCTGAAGCAGGGGGTCGAGCTGGTCGGCACCAACCTGGCCGACGCCAAGGTGACGCTGGCGGTCAACCGCGAGGCCTTCGAGGCCGGGGTCAAGGACTTCGCCGACCTGCAGAAATTCGCTGACAAGTTCGGCAAGTCGATCTACTCGATCGAGCCCGGCTCCTCCGCCAACAAGAACCTGACCACCATCATCGAGAAGAACGAGTTCGGCCTCGGCGGCTGGAAGCTGGTCGAGGCCAGCGAGCAGGCGATGCTGGCCCAGGTCGACCGGGCGACGCGGCGCGGCGAATGGGTGGTGTTCCTGGGCTGGGCGCCGCACCCGATGAACATCAAGTACAAGATCGACTATCTCAGCGGCGGCGACGCCTATTTCGGCCCGAATTACGGCGGCGCCACGGTGCGCACCCTGGCCAACCAGAAATGGCTGGACGGCTGCCCGAACCTGAAGAAGTTCGCCACCCAGCTGGTGTTCGACCTGAACACCGAGAACCAGATGATGTCGATGATCCTGGACGGCGGCCTGGAGCAGAACGCCGCTGCCCGGAAGTGGCTGAGCGAGAACCCCGACCTGCTGACCAAGTGGCTCGACGGCGTCACCACCATCGACGGCAAGCCGGGGCTGGAGGCGGTGAAGGCTGCGCTCAAGAGCAGCTGAGACCTGCGGAACGGGCCGGAGCCTCGGCGGTTCCGGCCGTGCCGTTGATCAATACACCCGCTCCTTCGGCGGGATGGGCGCGACCTCGTTGGACAGCGGCTGCATGTGGACCGGGCGATGGTCCAGCCGGACCTCGCCCGACTCGTCCAGCCAGGCCAGGCTGTGCTTCAGCCAGGCCGCGTCGTCCCGCTTCGGATAGTCCTCGCGCGCATGGGCGCCGCGGCTTTCGGTGCGGCCGATCGCCGAATGCAGGCTGACCACCGCCTGCTGCAGCATGTTGTCCAGCTCCAGCGCCTCGGCCAGGTCGGTGTTGAACACCATCGACCGGTCGGCCAGGCCGAGATCGGCCCGCATCGGCCCCGCGGTCTCGCCGAGCTTGCCGAGGCCCTCCTGCATCAGCGGCCCGTCGCGGAACACGGCGCAATGCCGCTGCATGACGCGCTGCATCGCCAGCCGGATCTCGCCGGCGCTGGTCGCGCCCCGGGCGTGGCGCACCCGGTCCAGCCGCTCGATCGCCCTCTCGGTCGCGGCCGGCGGCAGCGGGGCATGCGTCTCGCCCGGGCGCACGGTCGCCGCGGCCCGCTGCGCCGCTGCCCGGCCGAACACGATGATGTCGAGCAGCGAGTTCGACCCCAGCCGATTGGCGCCGTGCACCGAGACGCAGGCGGCCTCGCCGATCGCCATCAGCCCGGGCACCACCGTCTCCGGGTCGCCGCCGCGCAGCGTCGTCGCCTCGCCATGCAGGTTGGTCGGCACGCCGCCCATGTTGTAGTGCACGGTCGGCAGCACCGGAATCGGCTCCTTCGTGACGTCGACGCCGGCGAAGATCTTCGCCGTCTCGCTGATGCCGGGCAGCCGCTCATGCAGCAGGTCGGCGCCGAGATGCTCGAGATGCAGCAGGATGTGGTCCTTCTGCGGGCCGACGCCGCGCCCCTCATTGATCTCGATCGTCATCGACCGGCAGACCACGTCGCGCCCGGCCAGGTCCCGCGCCGTCGGGGCGTAGCGCTCCATGAACCGCTCGCCCTCGGAATTGGTCAGGAAGCCGCCCTCGCCCCGCGCGCCCTCGGTGATCAGGCAGCCGGCGCCGTAGATGCCGGTCGGGTGGAACTGGGTGAACTCCATGTCGGCCAGCGGCAGCCCGGCGCGCAGCACCATGGCGTTGCCGTCGCCGGTGCAGGCATGGGCGGCGGTGCAGGAGAACCAGACGCGGCCATAGCCGCCGGTCGCCAGCACGGTGCGGTGGGCGCGGAACCGGTGCAGCGTGCCGTCCTCGACATTCCAGGCCAGCAGGCCGAGGCAATGGCCGTCCTCGTCCATCAGCAGGTCGAGCGCGACATATTCGACGAAGAACTCGGTGCGGTGCTCCAGGCACTGCTGGTAGAGGGCGTGCAGGATGGCATGGCCGGTGCGGTCGGCCGCGGCGCAGGTCCGCCGCGCCATCTGCTTGCCGTAGTTCAGGGTCTGGCCGCCGAAGGGGCGCTGGTAGATCAGCCCGTCGGCGGTGCGCGAGAACGGCACGCCGAACCGTTCCAGCTCCAGCACCGCCGGCCCGGCCTCGCGGCACATGTACTCGATCGCGTCCTGGTCGCCGAGCCAGTCGGAGCCCTTGACGGTGTCGTACATGTGGAAGCGCCAATTGTCGCCGTCGCCCATATTGCCGAGCGACGCCGCCATGCCGCCCTGGGCCGCCACGGTGTGGCTGCGGGTCGGGAACACCTTGGTGACGCAGGCCGTCCTCAGCCCGGACGAGGCCATGCCGAGCGCCGCGCGCAGCCCGGCCCCGCCGGCCCCGACGATCACCACGTCGTGGCTGTGGTCGATGATGGTGTAGGACCCGGTCATGACGATGCTCCGAAGGATCTGGCCCTGACCGTCAGCGCCAGGACGAGATCGATGGCGAGCGCCAGGGCCGCGGCGGTGCCGCCGACGGCGAACAGGATGCGATAGTCGCCGCCGGTCCGGTCGAACAAGGCGGCCAGGCCATAGGCCGCGCCGGCCTGGAACAGGGCGAACATCGTGGTCGCCCGGCCCCAGGCGGCGCGCTGCGCCTCCGCCCCATGCGGGATCAGCTCGTGGATGCGGCCCAGCACCAGCGGCACGATGCCGGGGGTGAAGCCGCCGATGACGATGCAGGAGACGATCAGCGCGGCCGGGTCCGTGGTGACGGCCGGCAGGGCCGCCGCCACCGCCTGGATCAGGAAGGCCGCCCGCAGCGCCGGGGCGAAGCCGGCCCGGTCGGCCAGATGGCCGGTCAGCAACGGCCCGACCACCGCGCCCAGCCCGTACAGCACCCAGTATTGCGACCCGGCGGCGATGCCCTGGCCCAGCCCGCGGGCCACGAAATCGACGACGAAGACCATGTGCGGCACCAGCGCGACGGCGTTGAGGCCGTATTGCAGGGACAGCACCGGCACGGCGGCGGAGACGCGCGGCCGCACGGCCTTGGCATCGGTATGGGAGGCCGCGGCGGGGTCGCCCTTCGGCCAGTTCGGCCAGGCGACCAGGGTCAGCACGCCGGACAGCGCCGCGAGGCCGAGCCAGCTCTCGCGCAGGCCCTGCTGCAGCAGTAGCGGCACCAGCGTGCCGGAGGCGGCGATGCCCAGGCCGACGCCGGCGAAGATCACGCCGCCGACCAGGCCGCGCTTGCCCGGCGCCGTGTGCGGCAGGATGGTCGAGGCGGCGAGCACCATGATGACGCCGCCGCTGAGCCCGGCCAGGAATCGCCAGGCGAAGAACCAGGCGAAGGCGACCGGCATGGCGCAGGCGAGGCAGGACAGGGTGGCCAGCAGCATGGTGCCGCGCAGCGCCCGGACCGGGCCGGTGCGGGCGGCCAGCGGCCGCGCCGCCAGGGCGCCGGCGAGATAGCCGGCCAGGTTGGCGGCGCCGAGATAGATCACGTCGGACGGGCTGAACCACTGCGCCGCGATCAGCGCCGGGATCAGCGGGGTGTAGGCGAAGCGGGCCAGGCCCAGCCCGACCAGCGAGGCGCAGAGCCCCGCGGCGGCGAAGCGCCAGGCCGACCCGGCCTCCGGCGGGGGATGGTGGCCGTGGGAACCGGGCCGGTGGGGTGTCGCGCTCATGACCAAGAGTTAGGCGCGTCACTCCACCGGCGGGAGCGATTAGTTCAGATGGAAGCCATCATCATCAGCGATGGCTTCGCACCAGCGCCAGCGGCTCCGCCGCCCGCGGCACGGGCGATGGCCGCGCGATCCTGAGGAAGGCCGACAGGGCGCTGGACGGGTGCGCGTCGATCCGCCGGATGAAGACGGTGTCCACCCGCTCGGTCCAGGCCGGCGGGCGGAAGGCCTTGATCCGCCGGTCGCGCAGCGCCTGGCTGACCACGCCCTTCGGCAGCAGCGAGATCCCCATGCCGGCGGCGACACAGCCGATGATGCCGTCCAGCGTGCCGATCTCGATCACCTTGAGCTTGACGATGCCCTGGGCGGCCAGGACGCTCTCCAGCCGCTGCCGGTAGGCGCAGTCGGAGCGGAAGGCGACGATCTTCAGACCGGGCAGCGTGCCGAGGCCGTCGAGATCCGCCACCGAGGGCGCGGCGATGATCGCCATCTCCTCGGCGAAGATGGTCTCGGCCTCCAGCTCCGGATGGTCGACCGGGCCGGCGACGAAGGCGCCGTCCAGCTCGCGCGCGATCACCGCCCGGGTCAGCCACGGCGTGGTGCCGGTGGTCAGCGACAGGTCGACATCCGGATGCGCCTGGGTGAAGGCGGCCAGCACGTCCGGCAGCCGCAGCCCGGCCGTGGTCTCCATGCTGCCGATCGACAGCGGCCCGCGCGGCGTGCCGTCATCCTGCGCCGCCCGCTTGGCCTGGCGGATCAGATCCGCAATCTGCACCGCGAAGGGGCGCAGGCGCCGCCCGGCCGCGGTCAGCACCACGCCGCGGCTGTGCCGCTCGAACAGCGGCGTGCCCAGCTCCTCCTCCAGCGCCCGGATCCGGGCGGTGACGTTGGACTGGACGGTGTTCAGCTCGGCCGCCGCCCGGCCGATGCCGCCGGTCCGGGCCACCGCCTCGAACACCTTGAGATCCTTGTCGTTCACGATGCGCGCCCCGTGAGTCCGTCCGGGAAGGATATCGTGATAATATGGGAAGAGATCGCGGCAGGGCGACATGGACGCGGCATTACCGAAACGTAAGTACGCGGCCCCCGGGCTTTCCCCTACTCTCCCGCCCCGGGTCGAACGCCCGCGGCCCCGTCTCGGCGTGCGACGGTCCGGCGGGAGCGGTGCTCTCTCGGCGTGGTCCGGTCCGTCACGCCGGCGATCCGCTGCCCGAGAGCCCGACACGCCCATGCAGATCCTCCTGATCGAAGACGACAACGAGACGGCCCAGCACATCATCGGGTCGCTGCGCGACGCCGGCCACACGGTCGAGCACAGCCTGACCGGCACCGACGGCCTGGCCCGCGCCGCGGCCGCCCGCACCGGCTGCGCCCCCCGGCTGCTGATCGTCGACCGCATGCTGCCGGACATCGACGGCATCACCCTGGCGCGCCGGATGCGGGCCGAGGGCAACACGGTGCCGATCCTGTTCCTGACCACGCTGGGCGGCGTCAGCGACCGGGTCGAGGGACTGAACGCCGGCGGCGACGACTACCTGGTCAAGCCCTTCGCTTTGGCGGAGCTGCTGGCCCGGGTCGACGCCCTGGCCCGCCGCGCCGGCGCCGTCGCGGTCGAGACCGCGATCCGCGTCGCCGATCTCGAGATCGACCTGCTGAAGCGCACCGCCACCCGGGCCGGCCAGTCGATCGACCTGCAGCCGCGGGAGTTCAAGCTGCTGGAGTACCTGATGCGGCACTCCGGCCAGATCGTCACCCGCACCATGCTGCTGGAGCATGTGTGGGAGTTCCATTTCGAGCCGCAGACGACGGTGGTGGAAACCCATATCAGCCGCCTGCGCGGCAAGATCGACCGCGGTTTCGACCTGCCCCTCCTGGATACCGTCCGCGGCGTTGGATACTGCCTCCGTGATCCTGGGTAGGCTTGTCCGCACCGCGACGTTCCGGCTGGCCGCCGGCTTCGCCGCGCTGTTCAGCGTCTCGATCATCGTGGTCTCGAGCATCACCTACATGGCGATGACGCAGTATTCCGACCAGCAGATCGACCTCTCGATCAGCTCGGAGATGAAGGCCGTGCGCGATTCCGTCGCCGCGGACTCGGCCCCGGAGATCGTCAAGGCGATCAACGACCGCATCACCGACATAGACCCGGACTATTTCTACTACGCGCTGGAGGATTCCGACGGCGGCGTGCTGGCCGGCAACCTGCGGCCGGTGCCGGCCGTCACCGGCTGGGCCGACATCCCGCTGGACACCACCGACGGCAGCGGCGCCGCCGAGCGCCACACCATCCGCGGCCTGGGCGTCGACCTGACGCCGGAGCTGCACCTGTTCATCGGCCGCGACACGCAGGACCTGGACGAGTTGCAGGAGGGCATCACCCGCTTCTTCCTGGCCGGCGCCGCGGCGACGGTGCTGCTGGCGCTGGCCAGCGGCCTGGTGCTGAGCGCGCGCTTCCTGCGCCGGGTCGAGGCGGTGAACACCGCCGCCCGCCACATCATGGACGGCCATCTGGACGAGCGGGTGCCGAGCCGCGGCAAGGGCGCCGACGAGTTCGACCGCCTGGCCGACAACCTGAACGCGATGCTGGACCGCATCCAGCAGCTGATGCAGGGGCTGCACCAGGTCTCCAGCGACATCGCGCACGACCTGCGGACGCCGCTGTCGCACATGCGCCAGCGGCTGGAGGCGGCGCGGCTGAAGGCGGCCTCGGCCGACGACTACGACGCCGCGGTGGAACGGGCGGTGGCCGATATCGACGGCATCCTCGGCGTCTTCGCGGCGCTGCTGCGCATCGCCCAGATCGAATCCGGCGCCCGGCGCGAGGGCTTCGCGCCGGTCGACCTGTCGGGGGTGTTCGACACCATCATCGACACCTACGGCCCGGTGGCCGACGACGCCGGGTACCGGCTCGCCGGCACGGTGACGCCGGGCCTGCGGATCCGCGGCGACCGGCAGCTGCTGACCCAGATGCTGGCCAATCTGGTGGAGAACACCATCCGCCACACCCCGCCGGGGACCGCGATCCAGGTGTCGCTGGCGCCGGGGCCGGACGGGCCGGTCGGCCAGGTGCGCGACACCGGCCCCGGCATCCCGGAGGCGGCGCGCGAGAAGGTGTTCCAGCGCTTCTTCCGGCTCGATGCCGCCCGGATGACCCCGGGCAGCGGCCTGGGCCTGAGCCTGGTGGCAGCGGTGGCGCAGCTGCACGAGATCCGGGTGGCGCTGGCGGACAACCGCCCCGGCCTGGCGGTGACGCTGGACTTCGCCGAGCCGGCCAGGGCGATCATCACGGCGGGCCGAGGCAGCAACGCACGACAAACAATCGGATCTGCGGAACATTCTCGATTATCTTCGCCTGCGGCACGCACATATTAGGCTTAAAAGAAGCTGCCTTGAGAGGAGCGGGAGAGTGGTCGGACCACCGCCACGATCCAAGCGCCGGCCAGTTATGAGCAGCCAAGGGCGGGGGCAGGGAAATGGTTCGAGGGATACTTGCGCAGAAAGGTCCGCTAGAAGCTCGGGTCCAAGAGTGGGTGGAACGCGGAGACCAAGCCATAGCGGAGTTAATGCCGCTCCACGCTCCCATGAGCGAACTCCCGGGCGAGCATCGTTACAAACGTGCCCTGATGCTCCTTTCCACGGCTTGCCTTGGTTCTACGGGCAGCGTGCTGCACCTAGTCGAAGGTATGCGCTTGTGGGACGCTGAACTCATACTGCGATCGGTTAGCGAAGGCACAGCGAAATTTGCCTATCTCCTTGAAAATCAGGCAACATTTACAGAGCGCTGCATCGAGTATCGCGATGTTTTACCCTTAATCGCGAGAAGACGCAGGCATACCAAAGCAGCGGAAGCATTGAACGCCCTGCGGGGCGCCAGTGATCTACAAACACGGCCCTATCGCGACCTGCTACTAACTGATGACGAGCTCGCCGATATCGAAGCGAAATATCCTCGGGATGTGAGAAGGCGGATGGAGACTCGATGGGGCTTCTCTGCCCTCGTCGAGGCCATATCCAAACCTGATGGCGTATTCGGCCTTACCGCGCGCGCACTTCTTCATGGCTATTCGGTAGCCAGTGACCTTCAGCATATGAGCTTTGACGGTACGGAGATGCCCCTTGAAAGGGACATGCGCTCGGTACAAAGGCGAAAAGCCATCGAGCTTGCCCATGCAGCCAAGCTTATCTCAAGTTGCTACCATCTCACATGGCTCAGAATAAGGGTCTTGTTACGATTTCTTAATCGTCCAGCCGATGAACTGCTTTACGCAAACGTGAGAAATGCAGCTTTGTTGGCAGAATTTGATCAAGCAGAGAGCCATTGGTCAGAGATTGAGTATCCGACGGATATATCTGCCAAAGAGCCTCGGCCATAGCCACGCCGCCACGCCGGAGATATGCTCCGGACACGCCGCAGGCCGGGCGTTTTCCGGTCGCGGCCCGCCCGATCGGAAGGCGATGGATTTGACCAGCGATCATCCGCCCCATTCCCTGATCTTCGGGCACGATCCCTGGCTGGCGGCCCTGGCCGTGATCGTCGCGGTGCTGGCCTCCTACGTCGCCTTCAGCCTCGGCCGGCACATCCGCGCCGCGCGCGGCGAGGCGCGCCTGCTGTGGCTGGCCGGCGGTGCCGTGGCCATGGGCGGCGGTATCTGGTCGATGCACTTCATCGCCATGCTGGCCCTGCATCCGACGGCCACCTTCGCCTACGACCTGCGATTGACGCTGCTGTCGCTGCTGATCGCCGTCGCGGCGACCGGCGCCGGCTTCACCATGGCCACGCTCGGCCGGGCGGCGCCGGGCGGGGCCGCCGGGTTCGGCCCGGGCCGACCGGCACCGCTGCCGCTCGCGGCGGGCGGCCTGTGCCTCGGCCTCGGCATCGCCGGCATGCATTATGTCGGCATGGCCGCGATCACGGCCCCTGGCCGCATCGCCTACGACCCGGCCATCCTGGCCCTGTCGGTGCTGATCGCCGTGGTCACCGCGACGGCGGCGCTGTCCCTGGCCCTGTCCGAGATCGGGCGCATCCGGCGGATCCTGGCCGCCGCGGTCATGGGCGCCGCCATCTCCGGCATGCATTTCGTCGGCATGCTGGCGGCGCGGTTCATTCCCGATCCGGCCATCGCCGCCCAGGCCGCCGCCGGCACGCCGGTGCCGCCAGCGATCCTGGCCGGGCTGATCGCCGCGGCGGACCTGATCGTCTTCGCCCTCGCCCTGGTCGCGAGCCGGCTGGACCGCCGGATCTCGGAGCTGCAGGCGCACCGCCAGCTCGCCGTCCTGGACGAGCGCCACGCCGCCACCCTGAACGCGCTGCCGATGCCGCTGGCGCTGATCGACGAGCACGGCACCATCCTGACCGCCAACCCGCCCTGGCAGTGGCCGGGCGAGCGCGACCGCTTCGTCGGCGGCGGCGCCCGCCCGGGCGAGGACTACTTCGCCCTCTGCGCCGCCGCCGGCCCGGCGGGGGCTGAGGTGCGGGTGCATCTGGCCGGCGTGGTCCAGGGCATCCGGCCGGCGATGCCGGTCGAGTACATGATCGGCGCCGGCGCCSGCGGCCGGACCATCCGGCTGCTGGCCGCGCCGATCGCCGAGGGCCGTGCCGCCGGCGCCGTGGTGGCGCATCTCGACATCACCGCCGAGCGGGTGGCCGAGCAGCGCATGCGAGACGCGATGCACACGGTCGAGGCCGCGGACAACGCCAAGACCACCTTCCTGGCCCATATGAGCCATGAGCTGCGCACGCCGCTGAACGCGATCCTCGGCTTCTCCGAGCTGATCCGGGACGCCCATCTCGGGCCGCTGCCCGAGCGCTATCGCGGCTATGCCGAGGACATCCACCGCTCCGGCCAGCACCTGCTGGCCCTGGTCAACGACGTGCTGGACCTGTCACGGGTCGAATCCGGCCGGCTGGAGCTGCAGCCGGAGCCGGTCGACCTGGCCAGCGACATCGAGGGGGCGGTCAGCCTGGTGGCCCAGCGCGCCGAGGCGCATGGCATCACCATCGAGCAGCGCGTGGCGCGCGACCTGCCGCTGCTGCAGGCCGACCCGCTGCGGCTGCGCCAGATCCTGATCAACCTGCTGACCAACGCGGTGAAGTTCACGCCCGATGGCGGCCGCGTCACGATCGAGGCGGCGGCGGTGGCCCGGTCGGTGCGCATCACCGTGGCCGATACCGGGATCGGCATGAACGAGCAGGAGATCGCCCTGGCGCTGGAGCCCTTCCGCCAGGCGCGCAAGCTGTCGCGGCGGCCGCGCGAGGGATCCGGGCTGGGCCTGCCGCTGGCCAAGGCGCTGGTCGAAAGCCATGGCGGCATGCTGATGATCGACAGCGAGCCCGGGGTCGGCACCCGCATCACCATCCTGCTGCCGACCGGCGCGGAGGCCGGGACCGGGGACGCCGGCGGCGGGGCCGTGATCGAGCCCCTGCCGCTCAGCATCGGCCGTCCGGTCAGTCGGCGGCGTTGACCATCGACTGGAACACCCGCCAGGCCACCTCGACCGTGACACCGCCGGCCCGCGCGCCCGCCGCCAGCATGCCGGCGGTCGGCTTCGTCGGGACCGTGGTGATGCCGGGGTCGCCCATCGCCGTCACCATGTCCAGGGCATAAGTCATGGGGGTCTTCAGCTCGACCACCGCCAGATTATCCGTCATCGCAATGTCGCCCATTTTGGGCCCCTCCCAAGGTTAATGCTGTCCTTCGGTGCAAGGGGCGTGCCAAAGGCCGGATGGGGCTGTCCGGCATGGCTGGGATGGATGAGATCCCGGTCCCACAGTCAAGATCGACTGATAATTCCAAAAACTATGCAATTCACGTAATTTAAATTGTGACGGACTTTTGATCGCGAACCCGCTCTCGCAATTTGCAACGCGCAGCCACATACGATTCGCATTCTGCAACCATCATGATCCGTTGATCCGGCCCCGCGATTGACGCGAGAGGACCGCTTCCCTAGGGTTCGGCCGCCATGACCATCTACAAGATCTGCAGCGCGGCGGAATGGGCGGCGGCCGAGGCGGCCGGCACCTATCGCGGCTCCGCCGTCGACCACAAGGACGGCTTCATCCACTTCTCCACCGCCGCGCAGGCGGAGGAGACGGCGTCCCGCCACTTCGCCGGCCAGGACGGGCTGGTGCTGGTGGCGATCGACCCGGACCGGCTGGGCGACGCGCTGCGCTGGGAGCCGTCGCGCGGCGGCGCGCTGTTCCCGCATCTCTACGCCGAGCTGCCGCTGCACGCGGTGCAGGGGGTCGCGCCGCTGCCGCTGGTCGACGGCCGCCACGCCTTCCCGCCGCGGCTGTTCCCCACCGTCGCTGCGCCGTGAGCCTGCTCTTCGCCCTGGCCGCGCCGGTGCTGAAGGCGCTGCCGCCGGAGACGGCGCACCGGGCCACCATCACCGCGCTGAAGCTGGGCCTCGGCCCCGCTGCGGCCGGGCCGGACGACCCGATCCTGGCGGTGTCGCTGTGGGGCCGGCGCTTCGCCAACCCGATCGGCCTGGCCGCCGGCTTCGACAAGGATGCCGAGGTGGTGGACCCGATGCTGCGGCTGGGCTTCGGCTTCGTCGAGGTCGGCAGCATCACGCCGCGGGCCCAGCCGGGCAATCCGCGGCCGCGCGCCTTCCGGCTGCCGGACCAGCAGGCGCTGATCAACCGCTACGGCTTCAACAACCGCGGCCATGCCGCCGCCGTGGCCCGGCTGGAGGCGCGGCGGGTCAACGGCGCCGCCGTTCCCGGCCTTCTCGGCGTCAATGTCGGGCGCAACAAGGACAGCCGCGACCCGGAGGCGGACTATGCCGCCGGCATCCGCGCCTTCGCCCGGCTGGCCGACTATCTGGTCGTCAACATCTCCTCCCCCAACACGCCCGGGCTGCGGGCGATGCAGAGCCGCGAGCCGCTGCAACGGCTTCTGGCCGCCGCCACTGCGGCGCGGGACGACGGCACGGCGCGGCCGCCGGTCCTGGTCAAGATCGCCCCGGACCTGACGCCGGAGGATCTGGAGGACGTGGCCGAGGTGGCGCTGGCCGCCGGCATCGACGGGCTGATCGTGTCGAACACCACCATCGCCCGCCCGGCCGGCCTGCCGCCCGACCTGGCCGGCGAGCCCGGGGGGCTGTCCGGCAAGCCGCTGATGCAGCCTTCGACCGCGGTGCTGCGGCGGATGGCGAAGCTGGTGGCCGGCCGGCTGCCGCTGGTCGGGGTCGGCGGCGTGGCCAGCGGCGCCGACGCCTATGCTAAGATCCGCGCCGGCGCCAGCCTGGTGCAGCTCTACACCGCCCTGGCCTATCGCGGCCCCGGCCTGGTCGGCGAGATCAAGCGCGACCTGGCCGGCCGGCTGCGTGCCGACGGCTTCCGCTCGGTCGCCGAGGCGGTCGGCGCCGACCTGCGCTAGAGCGGGATGAATTTATCTGAGGTCATAACCGGCCTGGGCGAAGAAGTTGCGGCACTGTGGCGGGGTGACAGTGTCGAGGATGGAGGCGATGGCGTCGCAGATAGCGTCGGGGTTGCGTCGAGCGGCCTTGCGCAGGAGGTGCT
>NZ_NHON01000054.1:41971-58427 GCF_002195995.1 Inquilinus limosus | reverse complement strand
AACCCGAGGTGAAGCCGCCGGAGGACGTCAAGACGCCGGAGATCAAGGAGCCGGAGCCGGTGCAGGAACCCAAGCCGGAGCCGAAGCCGGAGGAGCCGAAACCGGAACAGGCCGGGCCGAAGGACAAGGCGCCGGGCGACGACGCGCTGGACGCCGAGGGCGAAGCCTGCGCCGGCGCAGACTGCCT
Source organism: Inquilinus limosus (assembly GCF_002195995.1). Lineage (GTDB taxonomy): Bacteria > Pseudomonadota > Alphaproteobacteria > DSM-16000 > Inquilinaceae > Inquilinus > Inquilinus limosus_C. The sequence goes on along the minus strand of NZ_NHON01000054.1, from coordinate 58,240 downwards.
GACCGCGCGCAAGGGCGGCAGCGGCCTCGGCACCGGCGGAGGCGGCGGCGGGGGCGGCGGCTACGGCCAGTACGCGCTGGTGGAATCGCAGCGGGCGGCCCAGCGCGACACCACCCTGCGCCGCGTCGTCGACGGCAGCGACACGGTGCGCGGCCGCCGCGCCTCGGTGGTGCTGGCGATCTCGGTCGGGTCGGACGGGCGGATCGGCCAGATCCGCCTGGCGCAATCCTGCGGCGATCCTTCGGTCGACAACGCGGTGGTGGAGGCGGTGCGCCGCCTCGGCTCCTTCGGCCAGGCGCCGCCCAGCGGCACGCCGGTCACCCTTCGCATCCAGCTCAACATCCAGCAGTCCAGGGCATGAGGGATCTGATGTTCAAGCCAATCGGCCTCGCCGCCGCGATCAGCGTTCTCGCCGTCGGCGCGGCCCACGGCCAGACCCCGACCGAGCAGTCGACGACGCTGGCCCTGATCCGGCTGCTGGTGCAGGAGGGCATCCTGTCGCGCGACAAGGCGCAGGTGCTGCTGACCCAGGCCGAACAGGAGGCCAGGGCGGCGGAGGCGAACCAGCGGGCCAGCGGCCAGGCGGTGCCGCCCGGCACCCCGCCGGGCACGGTGCGGGTGCCCTATGTGCCGGAGGTGGTGCGCAACCAGATCCGCGACGAGGTCAAGCAGGAGGTCCTGGCCCAGGCCAAGACCGAGCGCTGGGGCGACCCCGGCACGCTGCCGGCCTGGCTCGACAAGGTGAAGCTGTATGGCGATGTCCGGGTGCGCGGCCGGGCCGACTATTACGACCCGAACAACGCCGAGTTCCTGGATTTCCAGAAGCTGAACAACGACGGCTACGGCACCAGCATCAACGACGCGCAATCCTTCCCGCCGCTGCTCAACTCGCGCGACGACCGCTATCGCGGCCAGATCCGCGCCCGGCTGGGCGTCAAGGCCGATCTCGGCGAAGGCTTCAGCACCGATATCCGCCTCGCCACCGGCAACGACCTCGACCCGGTCTCGACCAACGGCGACATGTCGATGGCGCTCGGCAACAAGAACTTCAACCTCGACCGCGCCTATATCCAGTACGAGGGCGACCCGATCGGCACCGGCGGCACGCTGAAATTCGATGCCGGCCGCTTCGGCAACCCGTTCTATTCGACCGACCTGGTGTGGGACGAGGACGTCAATTTCGACGGCGTCGCGCTGGGCTACCGTCAGCCGGTGCTGGACCAGCTGGACGCCTGGGGCGCGGTCGGCCTGTTCCCGCTGAAGGAGCTGGCCTTCTCCGCCCGCGACCAGGTGCTGTATGGCGGCCAGATCGGCGTCGACTGGCGGCCCTATGACGATGCCGCGTTCAAGCTCGGCGTCGCCTATTACGACTTCCACAACGTGCTGGGCGACCCGCGGGCGATCGATCTCGACGACCGCCGCCGCAACACCTCGGTGCCGTCCTTCATGCAGAAGGGCAACAGCCTGTGGGACGTCGGCGACAAGGGCAACCCCGCCATCGACGACGACGACCTGGTCGCCTTCGGCCTGGCCTCGAAGTTCCAGGAGTTGAACGTCACCACCTCCCTCGACATCTCGGCCTTCGACCCGATCCACATCGTGCTGACCGGCGACCTGGTGGCCAATCTCGGCTACGACAAGGACAAGGTGACGGCCCGCGTCGCCGAGACCGGCCGCAAGAGCGGCAACATGGCCTATCTCGCCCGCGTGCTGGTCGGCCATCCCGACATCCAGCACGGTAACGACTGGAACGCGAGCTTCACCTACAAGTACCTGGAGTCGGATTCGGTGATCGACGCCTTCACCGACAGCGACTTCCACAATGGCGGCACCAATGCCAAGGGCTTCGTCCTGGCCGGCAATTACGGCGTCGTCGACGATGTCTGGCTCGGGCTGCGCTGGCTCAGCAGCGACGCGATCAGCGGCCCGAAATTCTCCGTCGACACGCTGATGCTCGACCTCAACGCGCGCTTCTGACGGAGGGAATGATGCTCGCCACCCGCCATCGGACGATCCCGGCCGCTCTCCTGTGCCTCGCCGTGCTGGCCGGCCTCGCCGGCCCGGCCGCGGCGCAGGAGGAGAGCGACGTCGGCAAGCTGCGCGACGCGCTGCGCCGGGCCACGGTCGACCTGCGCACGGCCCAGAACCAGGCCAATTCGCTGCAGTCGCAGCTGAGCCAGGCGCAGCAGACCATCGCCACCCGCGACGCCGAGGCCAAGCAGCTGCGCACCCAGATCGGCCAGGTCCAGGGCCGGCTCGACGCCGCCACCGAGAAGGCGGACGGGCTGCAGACCGAGCTGGACACCGCGGCCAAGACCCTGGAGACGACCCAGGGCGAGCTGGACCAGACCCGGCGCAGCCTCGGCCGCACCCAGGGCCAGTTGCACGACACCGAAGGCCGGCGGGCCACGGCCCAGGCCGGGCTGGACCAGACCTCGGGTTTCCTCAAGGCCTGCCAGGCCAGCAACGACCAGCTCTACAAGGTCGGCCGCGAGGTGCTGGCCGCCTATGACGGCAAGGACCTCGGCGACGTGCTGACGCAGAACGAGCCGTTCACCCAGCTCAAGAGCGTCGAGATGGAGAACATCATCCAGGACCTGCAGGACAAGCTGACCGACGCCCGCTACCGGACGCCGTCGAAGTGAGGCGCCTTCCGGTCCTCGTCGCGCTGCTCGCGCTCGGCGCCGCGCCGGTCGCCGCGGCGCAGCAGCCCGAGCCGGTCGCCCGGATGGGCGCGATCGGCCTGTCGCCGGCCGAGATCGAGGCGTTCCTGCGCGGCCTTTCGCCCGAGATCCGGGCCCAGGCCGTGGCCAGCCGCGAGGCGCTGGACGGGCTGATCCGGGCCGAGCTGACGCGCCGCGCCGTCGCCGCCGAGGCGGCCAAGGCCGGCTGGGCCGACCGGCCCGAGGTCGCGGCCATGATCGACCAGGCGCGGCAGCAGGTGGTCGTCGAGACCTGGCTCGCCGCCCGATCCGAGCCGCCGGCCGCCGCGCCGTCGGAGGCCGACCTGCGCAGGATCTACGACGACAACACCGCCCGCTTCGTGGCGCCGGCGCAGCTGCGCCTGGCCCAGATCTTCCTGCCGGTGCCGCAGGGCGCCTCGGCGGAGGCGGCCGCGGCGGCGGAGGACCAGATCGGCGACCTGCGCCGGAAGGCCCGGGCCCGCGGCGCCGATTTCGCCGCCCTGGCGAGGCAGTCCTCGCAGCACCAGGACAGCGCCGACAATGGCGGCGACATGGGCTGGCTGTCCGAGGACCAGCTGCTGCCCGAGATCCGCCAGGCGGTCGCCGGGCTGGACAAGGGCGCCGTCAGCGCGCCGATCCGCAGCCAGGCCGGCTGGCACCTGATCCGCCTGATCGACCGCAGGGATTCGCGGGTGCAGGGCTTCGACGAGGTCCGGCCGCTGCTGGTCGAGGCGGTGCGCCGCCAGCAGGCGGCGGATCTGCGGCGCCGATACGTCGAAGGCCTGGTCGGGGCCGCCCCGCCGGCGATCAACGAGATCGCGGTCGCGGAGATCCTGTCCCGCCTGGCCCCCGCCGCCCCGACGCAGTGACCCGAACGGAACCGATGGAGACGATCATGACCACGCAGCAGACCCAGCCGGGCACGGCGAACGGCGCCGCCAACGGGGCGGGAGAGCGCTTTTCCCCCGACACCCGCTACTTCTCGCTGTTCCACCTGACCGCCAATGCGGCCGAGGCACAGCTGCTGGTCGGCCGCGCCCGCATCGTCGTCGGGGCCGGCCCCTCGCCCTCGGCCGAGCCGATGGCCACGGAATGGCTGGTCAGCCTGGCGATGAGCCCGGTGACGATGAAGGATCTGGCGCGCAAGCTGGCCGAGACCGTGGCGTCCTATGAGCGGACCTTCGGCCCGATCGCGGACATCCCCGGCATCGGGATCGAGGGCGCCGCCACCCCGGCGGCGGCCTGAGGGTCCGGAGATGATCCGCGCCGAGCATCTGCACCGCCGCTTCGGCTCCGTGATCGCGGTGGCCGGCGTCTCGCTCGAGGTCGGGCGCGGCGAGGTCGTCGGCCTGCTCGGCCCGAACGGTGCCGGCAAGTCGACGCTGCTGCGCATGCTGGCCGGCTATCTCGAGCCGGATGACGGCATGGCGGCGCTGGATGGCATCGACGTGCAGCGCCGGCCGATCGAGGCACGGCGGCGGCTCGGCTACCTGCCGGAGGGCGCGCCGCTATATCCCGAGATGACGCCGGCCGGCCTGCTCGGCTTCGTCGCCGGCGTGCACGGGCTGGTCGGCGGGGCCCGGCGTGCGGCGGTGGCGGCCGCGGCCGAGCGGGTCGAGCTCGGCCCCATGCTGCGCCGGCCGATCGAGACCCTGTCCAAGGGCTACCGGCGGCGCACCGCCCTGGCGGCGGCGCTGCTGCCGGACCCGCCGATCCTGATCCTGGACGAGCCGACCGACGGCCTCGACCCCAACCAGAAGCAGCAGATGCACGACGCCATCCGCGAGATGGGCCGCGACAAGGCCATCCTGGTCTCCACCCATGTGCTGGAGGAGGTCGAGGCGATGTGCGGCCGCGCCGTGATCCTGGCCGCCGGCACCATCCGCGCCGACGACACCCCGGCCGCGCTGGCCGCGCGCTCGCCCGATGGCCGCCTGGCTGGGCTGTTCCGCGCCCTCACCCTGCCGGACGCTTCGGCATCGCCGGACGCGCCGCGCCCGGCGGAGGCCGCCTGAATGCGCGCCGGCCTCGCCTTGTTCCGGCGCGAGCTGGCGGGCTATTTCGCCACGCCGATCGCCGCCGTCTTCGTCATCGTCTTCCTGGTCCTGGCCGGGGCGCTGCCGATCTATGCCGGCGACTTCTTCGGCCGCGGCGAGGCCGATCTGGAGCCGTTCTTCGCCTTCCTGCCCTGGCTGTACCTGCTGCTGGCCCCCGCCATCGCCATGCGGCTGTGGGCGGAGGAGGCGCGCACCGGCACGGCCGAACTGCTGTTCACCCTGCCGATCGGCCCCGGTGCCGCGGTGCTGGCCAAGTTCCTGGCCGGCTGGGCGGTGATGGCGCTGGCCCTGGCCCTGACCTTCCCGATGTGGCTGACCGTCGCCTGGCTGGGCAGCCCCGACCACCGGGTGATCGCGGCCGGCTATGCCGGCAGCCTGCTGGTGGCCGGGCTGTACCTGGCCGTCGCCTCCGCCGCCAGCGCCGTGACCCGCAACCAGGTGGTGGCCTTCATCCTCGGCGTCGCCCTGTGCCTGCTCGTCACCATCCCCGGCGCGCCGGCGCTGGCCGGGCTGCTGGGCGACCGCCTGCCGGCCGGGGCCGCCGACGCGCTGGCGGTGTTCGGGGTGCTGCCGCATGTCCGGCCGATCGCGCGCGGCGTGATCGACCTGCGCGACCTCGTCTTCTTCGCCACCGTCACCGGCTTCTTCCTGGTCTGGGCGTCGGTGGCGCTCGGCCTGCGGCGGGCGGGGTGACGGCGATGCGGCGCCCGCTCCGACACCGCCTGGCCGGACTTGCCGCCCTGGCCCTGGCGCTGGCGGCCACGGTCGGCGTCAATCTCTGGGCCGATGGCGCCCTGCGCGGATATCGGCTCGACCTCAGCGCGGATCGGCGCCACGCGCTCGACGCCGCCACCGGCGCCGTGCTGGGGGATCTGAGCCGGCCGGTGACGCTGCGCCTCGTCGTGTCCGACCGGATCGCCGCCGCCTCCCCCGCTTTGGCCGGCTATGCCCGCCGGGTCGAGGCCCGGCTGGAGGACTACGCCGCCGCGGCCGGCGACCGGCTGATCCTGCAGCGCGAGGCGCCGGAACCGTTCAGCGATGCCGAGGACCGCGCCGTCGCCGACGGCCTGCTGGGCCTGCCGCTGACCAGGGGCGGCGACCCGATCTATTTCGGCCTGGTCGGCAGCAACGCCGCCGACCATGTCGCCATCCCCTTCCTGCGGCCGGAGGAAGAGCCGACGCTGGACCTGCAGCTGACCCGCATGATCGCGCGGCTGGCCTCGCCGGACCGCCGCCAGGTGGCGGTGGTCAGCACCCTGCCGCTGGGCGGCGCGCTGGCCTTCGGCGGCCGGGTGCTGCCGGCCTTCACCGCCTATCGCGACATGCAGCAGGATTTCGACGTCAGGCCGATCGCGATCAATGACCTGACGGCCAAGGGCACGGCGGCGCTGGACCCCGCCGTGATCGACGTGCTGCTGCTGGTGCATCCGCGCGACCTGCCGCCGACGGCGCAATATGCGATCGACCAGTTCCTGATGGCCGGCGGCCGCGCCCTGGTGCTGGTCGACCCGCTGTCCGAGGCGGCGGCGGAGCGGCTGCCGGAGCAGGCGGCGCGCGGCGCCTCCTTCTCCGCCCTCGGCGCCTTCGGGCCGAGCTGGGGGCTGACCCTCGACATCGGCCGGGTGGCGGGCGACCGCGACCTCGCCTCCAGCATCACCGTCCGGCGCGACGACGGCCGGCCGCTGCAGCTGCAGCACCTGGTATGGCTGACGCTGCGCGAGCAGAACCGCGACACGTCCGATCCGGCCTTCGCCGGGCTGGGCCCGATCACGGTCGGCACCGCGGGCATCCTGCGGCCGCTGATGGGCGCGACCACGCAGTTCTCGCCGCTGCTGTTCACCGGCGACCACGGCACCCCGGTCGATGTCGACGAGATCGTGCCGCGCACCGACCCGCAGACGCTGTGGGCCGCCCACCCGTCGGGCAACGAGAAACTGGTGCTGGCGGCGCGGGTCAACGGCCATGCCCGCAGCGCCTTCGCCGACCAGCTGCCGGACGGCGTCGCCGTCGACGGCGCGCCGCCGCCGGGGCGGAAGCTGGAGACCGACGCGCTCAACCTGGTGGTGATCGCCGACACCGACATCCTCGACGACCGCTTCTGGGTGGCCCGCGGCCAGCCCGGGCAGCCGGCCCGCGCCTTCGCCGCCAATGGCGACTTCCTGCTGGCGCTGCTGGAGGAGCTGTCCGGCACGCAGGACCTGTCGGCGCTGCGCAACCGCGCGGCCGGCGCCCGGCCCTTCACCCGGATCGCCGAGATCGGCCGCGCCGCGGCGGCCCGACTGCAGGACAGCGAGACCGCGCTGACCGAGCGGCTGGCCCGGTTCCAGCGCGACATGGCGGCGGCGCAGGGAGCCGAGGGCGGCGCCGAGCCGTCGCGCCAGGCGATCGAGGATCTGCGCGGCAAGATCGTCGGCACCCGCCAGGAGCTGCGCGAGGTCCGGCAGCAGCTGCGCGAGGATGTGGAGACGATCGAACGACGGCTGATCTGGCTGAACCTCGCGGCCATCCCAATTCTGATTATAATATTGATGTCTTCAGTTACCGTGTTTCGGCGATTTCGCAGAATCTGACAGTTAAAATCGACATACGCCGATATATTCATCTGGCGTGATCTAAAATCATTTATAGATATAAAGTATTTTTTCTAAAATGAATTGGAAATGATTTGATTGAGTCACCTTCGAGTCTCCGGCCTGAAACAGAATCACTATATGATCAGAGTCATGGTCCGGCGAGATCTTGCAGATCACATGCCCGATTCGGCGCCCTTCTGACGCCGGACCACCCAGGTCGCTCTCGGGCAGCAGCATGATCGAAGACCGATATATCGGGGGAGCACCATGAGCCTGATCAACGGAACCGTCGGTGACGACATCATCACCGGCACCGACAGCACCGACATCATCTTCGGCCGGGACGGCAACGACCAGATCGAGGGCGGCGCCGGCAGCGACATCATCGACGGCGGCAACGGCGACGACGCCCTCTACGGCAACGACGGCAACGACGTCATCCTCGGCGGCGCCGGCGCCGATTCCATCGACACCGGCAACGGCCTGAACGTTGTCGATGGCGGCGATGGCGACGACACCATCGGCGGCGGCCTCGACACCGACATCCTGCACGGCGACGCCGGCGACGACACCATCTTCGCCAACGGCGGCGACGACCTGGTGCTGGGCGGCGACGGCCGCGACTCGCTGTTCGGCGACAACGGCAATGACACGCTGCAGGGTGGCGCCGGCGACGATTTCATCGGCGGCGGCGACGGCAATGACGTGATCGTCGGCGGCGCCGGCCAGGACCAGCTGGAAGGCGGCGCCGGCAGCGACAGCTTCGTGTATTGCAGCGTCTCGCAGAGCACGCCGGGCGCGGCCGACATCATCCAGGACTTCTCGACCGCCGATCACGACCTGATCGACCTGTCGGCGATCGACGCCAACAGCAAGATCAGCGGCAACCAGGCGTTCGCCTTCATCGGCACCGACGCCTTCGGCGGCCATGCCGGCCAGCTGCGCATCGAGCTGGTCGATGCGTCGACCGTGCTGGTCCAGGCCGATGTCAACGGCGACAAGACGGCGGATCTCCAGATCGAAGTCCACGGGATCGGCACCCTCGCCGCCGCTGACTTCGTCCTCTGATCCAGCCATCGCTGAATGGCTCCCGGAAGCAAATAATCACTAGAATCCATTTGCCTCTGACGTCGCTACTCGCTGTCTGGCTTATGTATTTATCTAAATTTACTTAGGATTCATGTCACGAATCCTCAAAGAATCGATCACGGATTCATCAGGTTAATTTGGAATCATGTGATCGGAACAGATGAGTCCTGCAACATCGACCCGCTGATCTTCCGAAAGGGTGATCAAAAAAAGGGGCGGGCCCCCCCGCCCCCCCCCCCCCCCCCCCCCCCCGACTCGACTCATCGATACGTCAGGAAGGAGACGACACTTGTCCATCCGTCTGAAGACCTGCAGCCTGCTCGCGCTCGCCGCGGGCGCTCTGCTGATCAACGCCGCCCCGGCCTCGGCCGCGGGTGCGATCTACGGCGCCGGCGCCACCCTGCCGTTCAACCTGTATCGCGCCGCCACCGGTACCAGCGCCTGGTTCGACAACTTCGCCGGCGTGGGCTTCACCAGCTGCAACCCGGCCAGCGCGAACTGCATCGCCTTTGCCTCCCTGGGCAGCGGCGCGGGCCTGACCGCGTTCCTCGCCCAGCAGTCGCCGAACGCGACGCCGGCCCTCGTGCCCTATCAGAGCTCGTTCATCCCCTACGCCGAGGGCACCAACGGCTACGGCGCGGGCTCGGCGTTCTTCGACTTCGCCGCCAGCGACGCGACCCTCACCGCCGCCCAGGTCAGCCAGTACACCAGCGCCGTCCAGCCGACCCGCCGCGCCGGCATCCAGATCCCGACCGTCGGCAGCCCGGTCGCGATCGCCTTCAACGCCACCGGCCTGACCATCAATCACGCGGTTCCGACCGGCACGAAGCAGACCACCGGTGGCTCGAGCGGCCTGTGGCTGTCGCGCCGCGCCTATTGCGGCATCTTCACCGGCAAGATCACCAACTGGAACGACCCGATCCTGACCGCCGATAACGGCGGCGTGGCGCTGACCTCCAGCCTGCCGATCAAGGTCTATCGCCGCGCTGACTCGAGCGGCACGACCTTCCTGTTCTCGCGCCACCTGGCGACGGTCTGCGTCGGCACCCAGGCCGACAAGACCACCAGCCATGCCGCGGGCAACCTCGACGGCTGGACCGGCGGCGTTGGCACCACCGTGACCTGGCCGGCCGCCTTCACCGCGGCCACCGGCAGCGACGGCGTCGCGAAGGCCGTCGCCGCGACCTCCGGCGCCATCGGCTATGTCAGCCCGGACTACACGCAGCAGTCGACCACCCCGGCGATCAGCCCGGCCCCGGTCGCTGCCAACCTGCAGAACCAGTTCGACTACAATAATGGCGGCCCGATCTCGGGCGACACCCCGCGCCCGCCGGCCCCGACCTACACCACCGCGGCCACCGCGTCCTTCGTCGTGCCGGGGACCAACACCCAGGCGGCCTGGGGCACCGCGGCCGACACCACCGCGATGCGCAACCCGACCGGCTCCACGGCCTATCCGGCCGCGGGCTTCACGCTGATCAACTTCTACGGCTGCTACGCCTCGGCGGCCAAGGTCACCGCGCTGAAGGCCTTCGTCGCGGGCTACACCGCCGGCGGCACCTATGACACCCTGGCGCGGAACTCCGCCTTCGCGCCGCTGCCCTCGACCGTGAAGACTGCGGCGAACAGCTGGGTCAGCACCGGCATCACCACCTGCCCGTAACGGCCATGAAGACTCGGTGAGGATCCTCCGGATCCTCACCGGTCTCCCAAGCCGGCCCGCATCGCCCCAAGGCGGTGCGGGCTTTTTTTATTGCGCCCGCCGGCGCCCTCGCCACCGAGGGCACATCATCGCCTCGGAAGCAAAGCGCGCATATCAGATAGGGCTGGCCGCCTTTTGCCTCAGATTTCGCGGCGCTCATCGGGCGGCAACCTGGAAGCAGGCTCCGCAGCGGCCGACCGCGCCGATCGTTCAATCCGCCCGTGGCCCGCAGCGCAGATGCCACGACGGAAGAGCTGCGCACCCCATACGCACGAACCCATCGAATCGATCCGGCCGGATGATTTCAGATATCCGAAATACCAGTGTCACGAATAAAGCGTAGATACTGTCCGTGACGCCGGCCGGACTCCAATCCATCGGAGATTTTCTTCTATCTCCGGCCCAACAACTGACGAATTCATATAGACCTTTGATGCCAAGGTCTATGGATCAGGAGGTTCGACCGATGCTGCAGCTCGGCGGGGTGACGAAGCGCTTTGGATCGGTGGCCGCGGTCGACGCGGTCACGCTGGACGTCCCCCGCGGGCAGATGGTCGGCGTCATCGGCAGCTCCGGCGCCGGCAAGTCGACGCTGCTGCGCCTGGTCAACCGGCTGGTCGACCCCAGCGGCGGCCGCATCCTGTTCGAAGGCACCGACATCGGCGCCCTGCGCGGCGCCCCGCTGCGGGCCTGGCGCGCCCGCTGCGCCATGATCTTCCAGCAGTTCAACCTGGTGAACCGGCTCGACGTCCTGACCAACGTCCTGATCGGCCGGGTCGCCGCCAGCGGCACGCTGCCGGTGATGTTCAAGCATTTCTCGCAGGCCGAGCGCGGCATGGCCGCCCGGGCGCTGGACCGGCTGGACCTGCTGCCCCAGGCGCTGCAGCGCGCCGACACCCTGTCCGGCGGCCAGCAGCAGCGCGTGGCGATCGCCCGGGCGCTGGTGCAATCGCCCGAGATCATCCTGGCCGACGAGCCGATCGCCTCGCTGGACCCGCGCAACGCCCGGCTGGTGATGGACGCGCTGCGGCGGATCAACCGGGAGGACGGCATCACCGTGCTGTGCAACCTGCACACGCTGGAGACGGCGCGCCGCTATTGCGACCGCATCGTCGGCATGGCCGCCGGCCGCATCGTGTTCGACGGGTCCCCGGCCGAACTGACCACGGGCCGGGTGCAGGCGATCTACGGCCGCGGCAGCGACGAGGCGATCGACGAGAGCCTGACCGACACCATTCCCGCGGCGGTCCCCCGGCCGGCCGCATCCCGGCCGGAACCGGCCTTCGCCCTCTGACGAACCGCCGGCCCGCGGGCCGGCCCCCGACCCGGAGAGACCCATGCCGATCGCACCTCTGCGTCGCCGCCTGGCGCTGGCCGCCGCCCTGGCCATGGCCGCCCTGGCCACCCTGCCCGCCCGCGCCGAGGATTGGCGCCAGCAATATCCGGAGCTGCGCTTCGGCATCTCCAGCAGCGAGAACGAGAAGGATTCGGTGGCCCGCTACGAGCCCTTCGCCGCCTATCTCAGCCGCAAGCTGGGCGTGCCGGTGAAGATCACCCGGGGCACCGACTACGCCGCCGTGGTCGAGGCGATGCGCTCGAACAACGCCGAATTCGCCACCTTCGGCCCGGCCAGCTACGCCCTGGCCCGCAAGGTGATGGGCGACCGGGTCAAGCCGGTGGCGGTGACGCAGGAGATGGACGGCGCCACCGGCTATCACTCGGTGATCGCGGTCCGCGCCGACAGCCCGTATCACAGCCTGCAGGACCTGAAGGGCAAGTCGCTGGCCTATGCCGATCCGAACTCGACCTCGGGCTACGCCGTGCCGCTCTACTTCATGAAGAAGAACGGCATCGACCCGGACAGCTTCTTCAGCACCACCGCCTTCTCCGGCAGCCATGAGCTCGGCATCATCGCCCTCTTGAACGGCACCTTCGAGGCCGCCGCGACCCATTGGACCAATGCCCAGCGCGGCAACATCCAGCGCATGGAGGAGAAGGGGATGATCCCCAAGGGCTCCGTGCGCATCATCTGGACCTCGGACCTGATCCCGAACTCGCCCTGGGTGGTCCGCACCGACCTGCCGCAGGAGCTGCAGGACGCCTTCACCGAGGCGCTGTTCGCCTTCCCAAAGGAGGATCCGGCGGCGCAGAAGCAGCTCAGCGACGGCCTCTGGTCCGCCTTCGTCCCGGCGAAACACGAGGATTATCTCGACATCATCGCCATCACCGAGATGAATGCGGCCGAGCGCCGCCGCCGCGGCTCCTGACCGGGGCCGCGCCATGAGCCCCGGCTCCCTCGACGGCTTCGAGCGCGGCTATCGCCGGCAGCAGGCGGAGAAGCGGTTGCGCACCCTGGGCATCGGCCTCGTGCTGGCCGCCGCGCTGGTCGCCTCGGCTCTCATCGGCGAGGTCGACCCGGCGCGGCTGGCGGCCGGCCTGCCGCAGGCCTGGGCCTATGTCTGGGGCACCGTGCCGGTGCTGCGCGCCGAGACCCTCGGTGCCGATCTGGGGGAGTGGTACTGGGGCTTCGGCACCTGGCTGCGCCTGGCCGGCGAGACCGTGCTGATGGGCTTCACCGGCACGGTGCTGGGCGGCGCGGCCGGGCTGCTGCTGTGCTTCCCGGCCTCGCGCAACCTGGTGCAGGGCCGCGCCCTGCACTTCGCCTGCCGGCGGGTGCTGGAGGTGGCGCGGACCGTGCCGGAGCTGGTCTATGCCCTGATCTTCGTCTACGCCTTCGGCCTCGGCCCCTTCGCCGGCGTGCTGGCGATCGCGGTCCACACCGCAGGCGCCCTGGGCAAGCTGTTCGCCGAGGTGAACGAGAATGTCGACCCGGGGCCGATCGAGGGCGTGCGCGCCGCCGGGGCCGCCTGGCCGGCGATCATGCGGCTGGCGGTGCTGCCCCAGGTGCTGCCGAACTTCGCCAGCTACGCCCTGCTGCGCTTCGAGATCAATGTCCGCTCCGCCTCCGCCATCGGCATCGTCGGCGCCGGCGGCATCGGCGAGGAGCTGTACCTGTCGGTGCGGCAGTTCGAATATCCCGACATCAGCGCCATCCTGCTGCTGATCATCGCCCTGGTGTCGATCATCGATCTCGGCTGCGAGGCGGTGCGCCACCGCCTGATCGGCCGCGACGCGCTGAGGATGGTGTGACCATGGCCCGGGCGACCATCACCGCGGCGGAGCTGGCGGCGCTGCGGGCCGCCCATCCCCGGCTGTTCCGCCGCTCCGCGGCCGAGCGGGCGCGCAGCTGGGGCGCCTGGATCGGCATCCTGGCCGTGTTCGGCTTCGGCCTGTGGTGGATCGACGCCTCGCCGGCGCGGATCTGGGGCGGGCTGTCGAAGCTGGGCTTCATGATCGGGCTGATGCTGCCGCCGTCGGACGGCGGCGCCCTGTGGGACTTCGCCTATGCGCTGCTGGAGACGCTGGCGATGGCCTTCCTGGGCACGATGCTGGCGGTGATCGCCGCGGTGCCGCTGGGCTTCCTCGGCGCCCGCAACATCGTGCCGAACTGGATCTTCCATTTCAGCCTGCGCCGGATCTTCGACGGCTTCCGCGGCGTCGACACGCTGGTCTGGGCGCTGATCTTCGTCAGCGCCGTCGGCATGGGACCCTTCGCCGGCATCCTGGCCATTGCCTTCAGCGACATGGCGGTACTGGCCAAGCTGTATGCCGAGGCGATCGAGGGCGCCGACCGCCGGCCGGTCGAGGGCGTGCGCGCGGCCGGGGCCAACGGGCTGCAGTCGCTGCGCTTGGCGGTGCTGCCGCAGGTGCTGCCGCTGATGCTGAGCCACGCCCTCTACTTCTTCGAATCCAACACCCGGTCGGCCGCGATCCTCGGCATCGTCGGCGCCGGCGGCATCGGCCTGCAGCTGTCCGACCGCATCCGCATCAACAACTGGGACGAGGTGCTGTTCATCATCCTGATGATCCTGGCAACGGTGGCGGCGATCGACGCCGCGTCGCGCCGGATCCGGATGGCGATCATCCGCCCGCCGGCCCGGCGCGGCTGATCGACCGGCCGCGGAGAGCTTTTCGAAACCCAGGCACCGTCATTGCGAGCGCAGCGAAGCAATCCAGGGGCCGGTGCGCACCGGCCCCTGGATTGCTTCGTCGGCTTCGCCTCCTCGCAATGACGGTGAGCAATTGGTCGGGTTGACAGCCCTTTGCCCTGGCTCATAGATTCAAAATAGAGAACTCGTTCAAAATACTGAACGATCATAGGGAGAGGCCCGGGACGTGAGCGGCAGGGGCGCGGAGCGCATCCTCGATCTTCTGGAATGGCTCGCGGCACGGGCCGAGCCGGCGGCGCTGGCCGATGTGGCGCAGACGATGGGCCTGCCGAAGAGCAGCACCTTGCTGCTGCTGCGCCTGCTGGTGGAGCGCGGCTATGCCGAGCGGCTGGCCGACGGCCGCTACCGCCTGGTCCGCCTGCCCGGCGACCGCCCTGGGGGCCGGGAGGCCTGGGCCATCCTGCTGCGCCTCGCCGCGCCGCATCTGGCCCGAGCGGTCGAGCAATCGGGCGAGAGTGTGTTCGTCGCGGTCATGGACGGCGACGAGATCCGCTACCTGAACAAGCTGCTGCCGGACCGGGAGATCCGGTACGACCGCAACATCGGCCCCACCCGCGTGCCGCACCAGGTGTCGAGCGGCGTGGTGCTGCTGGCCGGGCTGCCGGCCGCGGAGCTGGCGTCCTATTGCGACCGCCTGGGCCTGGATGCCGGGCAGCGGCGGGAGCTGCAGGCCCGCGCCGAGGCCGCCGCGCGCGACGGCTTCCATTTCAACCCCCAAGGGGTGGTCGAAGGCGCCTCCGGCGTCGCCGCGCCGATCCTCGACGGCGCTGGCCGGGCGGTGGCCGCCCTCAACATCTCCGGCCCGCACCCCCGGGTCGTCGCCAACCTGCCGAAGATCACCCGGGCCGTTTTGGACGGCGCACAGGCGATCTCGGCCGAGCTCGCCAAACGAAGCAGCAACCGCTCTGGGAGGAGCACCCGCACATGAAGCACCCCATCGCCGCCGGACTCCTGGCCATCGCCCTCGCCGCCACGACAACGACCGTCCTCGCCCAGGAGGCGAAGGTGCCCGCCGGCTATCCGGCCGACTACGCCGCGGTGATCGAGGGCTCGCGCGCCGAAGGCGGCCTCGTCGTCTACTCGAACATGGCGGACACCAACTGGCAGCCGCTGCTGCAGGGCTTCCGGGCTCTCTATCCCTGGATCAAGGTCGAGACGCTCGACCTCGGCTCCGGCACCGTGCATTCGCGCTGGGAGGCGGAGGCCGGGTCGGGCTCCCGCACCGCCGACATCCTGATCTCCGGCGCCAATGACCGCTGGGCGGCCTATGCCGGCGACGGCCGGATGATGGACTACCAGAGCCCCGAGCTGGCGGCCCTGCCCGATTTCGCCCATCCGGCACCCGGCGTCTACACCCTCTCCGCAGATCCGCTGGTCATCACCTACAACGCCGCCCTGCTGACCGACGACCAGCGGCCGACCGGCTTCGCGTCGCTGGCGGCGAAGGCGGCGGCGGACCACGGCACCTTCGACGGCAAGATCACCACCTATGACGCGGCCCGCAATTCCTTCGGCCTGGCCGCCTGGTGGAGCTTCCTCAACGCCAAGGGCGCGGATGGCTGGGCCGAGCTGGCCAAGATCGGGCCGATGATCCGCGGCGAGGTCTCGGGCGGCGCAATGAACGAGAAGATCGCCACCGGCGAATACGTCGTCGGCGTCGCCGTGTCCGGCATCACCATCTTCCCGCGGCTGGACCAGCCGGGCGGCGAGCTGCTGGGCTTCGCCTTCCCCGATGACGGCACCATCATGATGCTGCGCGGCATGGGCATCCCGAAGGGCACGGCCAACCCGAACTCGGCCAAGCTGTTCGTCGATTACGCCTTCAGCCATGCCGGCCAGACCCTGATCGGCAAGGGCGGCCTGACCCCGCTGCGCGACGATGTCGACGAGGCCGAGGTCCGCTACACCTACCAGGGCATCGAGAAGACGGTCGGCAAGGACAAGATGATCATCGCCGGCTTCGACAAGGGCCTGATCGCCGAGGCCGCCCCCTTCGTCGAGAAGTGGAAGGCGGCGATGGCGGGCCAGTGACCGCCCGCATCCCCCTCACCCGCGGCGATGGCGGGCCAGTGACCGCCCGCATCCCCCTCACCC
>NZ_NHON01000054.1:0-41949 GCF_002195995.1 Inquilinus limosus | reverse complement strand
GGGGCGCGCCCCTCCCTCTCCCCATGGGAGAGGGAAACGAGGCTGCGGCCCTCTTACCTCTCCTTGGGGAGAGGTCGAAATCGCGGAGCGATTTCGGGTGAGGGGGTGGCTCCGGCCCCTCACCCCTGACGAACTCCCGCGCCCATGCATCGGACAGGACCCATGACCGACATGACCCTCGAGCGGGCCGCGCGGCCCGGCTGGGACCGCTCGCGCCTGATCTTCTGGGGCGTCGCGATCCTCTCCACCCTGCTGGTGGTCGGACCGCTGGCGCCGATCCTGGCGCAGGCCTTCCTCGACCGCCCGCTCTATGCCGAGGGGGCGACGGCGACGCTGGGCAACTTCCAGCGCCTCTTCGGCGACCCGACCATCCTCGGCATCTTCGGCAACACGCTGATGTTCGCCGTGCTGACGATGGTGGTGGCGCAGCTGTTCGGGTCGGTCATGGCGGTGGTGGTCGGGCGCACCAACCTGCCCGGCCGCACCTGGATCGGCGAGATCCTAATCTGGCCGCTGTTCGTGTCGAACCTGGTCATCGCCTTCGGCTGGCTGACCATGTACGGCCCGTCCGGCTACATCTCGCTGGCGATGAAGAGCTGGTTCGGCGTCGTGCCGTGGAACCTGTACTCGATCGCCGGGATGGGTATCGTCGCCGGCCTCAGCCAGGCGCCGCTGTCCTACCTGATGTGCCTCGGCGCCGTGACCAAGGCCGACCCGCAGCTGGAGGATGCCGCGCGCTCCGCCGGCGCCGGGCCGTTCCGGGCCCTGTTCTCGGTCACCGTGCCGATGATGCGGCCGGCGATGATCTATTCCAGCGTGCTCAACTTCGTGATCGGGATCGAGATGCTGGCGATCCCGCTGCTGTTCGGCGCGCCCGGCGGCCTGAACACGGTCACCACCTTCCTCTACAACAACGGCATCAACGCCGCGGTGCGGCCGGATTACGGCATCGTCGGCGCGGCGGCCGTGATCCTGCTGCTGATCGTGGCCGGCCTGGTCTGGCTGCAGGGCGCGCTGATGAAGGGCAGCGGCCGCTTCGTCACCGTGCGCGGCAAGGCCAGCCGGCCGTCGACGCTGGACCTCGGCCCCTGGCGCTGGATCGCCTTCGCCGCCGTCCTGGCCTATGTGCTGCTGACCATCGTCGCGGTGTTCGCCGGCATCGTGATGCGGTCGGGCGTCAGCTTCCTGACGCCGCTGATCCCGTTCTGGAAGCTGGTGACCACGGCGAACTTCGCCACCGTCTTCGCGTCGGAGACCTATGTCCGGTCGATCGTCAACTCGGTGGTCATCGCCCTGGTCGGCGGCCTGATCGGCACCTTCTTCATCGCCGTGATCGCGCTGGTCGCCCGCCGGTCGGAGTTCCGCTACGCCCGGGCGCTGGAATACATCGCCCTGTTCCCGCGGGCGCTGCCGGGCATCATCGCCGGCCTCGGCTTCTTCTATGCCGTGGTCTGGGTCCCGGGCCTCGACATGATCCGGGGCACCATCGGCATCCTGATGGTCGCCTTCATCCTGCGCTACATCCCGGTCGGCTTCGGCGCCATCGCGCCGGCCCTGGCCCAGATCGGCGAGGAGCTGGACCGCGGCGCCCGCAGCGCCGGCGCCGACTGGTGGACGACGGTGACGCGGATCGTGCTGCCGATCCTGAAGCCGGCGCTGTTCTCCTGCTTCGCGCTGCTGTTCATCCACTTCTTCAAGGAATACGTCACCGCCGTGTTCCTGTTCCAGCCGGGGTCGGAGATCATCGGCACCACGATGCTTCAGCTCGCGGCCCAGGGCGACAACGGCCCGGTGGCGGCGCTGGCGACGATCCAGATCGTGATCACCGCCGCCTTCGTCCTGCTCGCCCGCCCGGTTTTCGGAGCAAAGATCTATGGCTGACCTGGTCCTGGACCGCCTGACCATCCGCTACGGCGACGTCACCGCGGTCAACGACATCTCGATCCATGTCGCGGCGGGAGAGTTCCTGACCTTCCTCGGCCCCTCCGGCTGCGGCAAGTCGACGACCCTGTTCTCGGTCGCCGGGCTGAACCACGCCACCTCCGGCACCATCCGGATCGGCGACGCGGTGCTGTTCGACGGCGGCCGCGGCGTCTTCGTCCCGCCGGAGCGGCGCGACATCGGCCTGGTATTCCAGAGCTACGCCCTGTGGCCGCACAAGACTGTGGCGGAGAACCTGGCCTTCCCGCTGAAGCTGCGGAAGATCGGCCGGGCCGAGCGCGACGAGCGGATCCGCGAGGTGCTGTCGCTGGTCGAGATGACGCGCTATGCCGAGCGCTATCCGTTCGAGCTGTCCGGCGGCCAGCAGCAGCGCGTGGCACTGGCCCGGGCGCTGGTCTACCGGCCCCGCCTGCTGCTGCTGGACGAGCCGCTGTCGAACCTGGACGCCAAGCTGCGCGAGCGCGCCCGGGTGTGGCTGCGGGAGCTGCAGGAGCGGCTGCACGTCACTACCATCTACGTCACCCATGACCAGTCGGAGGCGCTGGCCGTGTCCGACCGCATCGCGGTGATGAGCATGGGGCATCTGCGCCAGCTCGGCACGCCGAAGGAGATCTATGAGCGCCCGGCCGACGCCTTCGTGGCCGACTTCATCGGCTCCTCCAACTTCCTGTCCGGACGGATGGTGGGAGAGGCGAACGGACGGGCCACGGTGGAACTGCGCGACGGAAGCCGCCTGACCGTGCCGGCGGGAAGCCCGGCCGGCGACGGCAGCCTGGTCGTCGCCGTCCGCCCCGAGCGGATCGAGCTGGTCGACGGGCCGGGCGAGAACGCCATCCCGGTCGAGGTCGCGCACGGCACCTATCTGGGCCCGGTGTACCAGTATGAGGTGGCCGGCGGCGGCACCACCTTCCGCATCCAGACCAGCCAGGCGGTCGAGGCGCGGACCGCCTTCGTCCGCATCCCGCCCGAGGCCGCGGCGATCTTCGCCGCCGGCCCCGAAGCTCCGTGAACGAGACGCCGATGACCGAACAGCCGATCCGCTTCGACCCGACGCTGCAGGGCCCCCTGTCCGGCGTGCGCGTCCTCGACCTGTCCCGCCTGGTCGCCGGCAACATGCTGTCGCTGCAGCTTGCCGATTTCGGCGCCGACGTGGTCAAGATCGAGCCGCCCCAGGGCGACCCGCTCCGCGACTGGACCGATGACGGCCAGTCGCTGCACTGGAAGGTCTATGCCCGCAACAAGCGCTCGATGGTCCTGAACCTGCGCGAGGCGGCCGACATGGACGCGCTGCTGGCGCTGGTGCAGACGGCCGATGTCTTCATCGAGAATTTCCGCCCCGGCACGCTCGAATCCATGGGCATCGCGCCGGAGCGGCTGCTGGAGCTCAACCCCGACCTGATCGTGGTCCGCATCTCCGGCTTCGGCCAGACCGGACCCTATGCCGCCTATCCGGGCTTCGGCACGCTGGTCGAGGCGATGAGCGGCTTCGCCGCCCGCACCGGTTTCCCCGACCGCGAGCCGGTGCTGCCGCCGCTGGCGCTGGCCGACATGATCTCCGGCATGACCGGGGCGCAGGCCGTGACCATGGCGCTGCTGGCCCGCGAGAAAGGCCTGTCGCGGGGCCAGGTGATCGACCTGTCGCTGCTGGAGCCGATCTTCGCCGTGCTGGGCCCCGAGGCCGCGATCCACCGCGTCACCGGCAAGGTCAAGCAGCGCACCGGCAGCGCGTCCAACACCTCGTCCCCGCGCAACGTCTATCGCTGCGGCGACGGCCACTATGTCGCGCTGTCCGGGTCGATGCAGGTGATCGCGATGCGCATCTTCGACATCATCGGCCGGCCGGACATGAAGACCGACCCGCGCTTCTCCAGCAACGCCGCGCGGGTCAAGCACCGCGACCTGGTCGATCAGGCCGTCGGCGCCTGGTTCGCCGAGCGCGACCGCGAGACGGCGCTGCAGGTGATGCGCGACGCCGGGGCGACGGTCGGGCCGGTCTACGACATCGCCGACATCGCCGCCGACCCGCATTTCCGCGAGCGCGGCGTGATCGTCGAGGTCGAGGATGCCGACAACGGCTCGCTGCCGATGCACGCCGTGCTGCCGCGGCTGTCCGGCACGCCGGGCGGGCTGCGCCGCCCCGCCCCCGGCCTCGGCGAGCACACCGAGGAGCTGAAGGCCGAGATCGCCCGGGCCGCGCAGGCCCGCAAGGGAGACGCCCCGTGATCCGCTCATTGCTCTACGTCCCGGCTTCCGAGCCGCGCTTCATCGAGAAGGCCCATACCCGCGGCGCCGATGCCGTGATCCTCGACCTCGAGGACGCGGTCGCGCCGTCGCGCAAGGCGGCGGCACGGGAGGCGCTGGCGGGTAGCGTCGCCCAGGCCGGCCGATCCGGCGCCGTGCTCCATGTCCGGATCAACGCCGAGCCGGAGCTGCGCTTCCTCGACGCTGAGGCCGCCTGCCGCGCCGGCGCCACGGGGCTGATGGTGGCCAAGGCCGCCGCCGCGGCGGAGCTGGCGGAGCTGGTCGGCCGGCTGGAGCCGATCGAGAGGAAGCTCGGCCGGTCGCCGATGGAGCTCATCCCGCTGATCGAGGATCCGGCGGCGCTGCTGGACGCCCGCGCCATCGCCGCGGCCCCGCGCGTCGTCGCCCTCGCCCTCGGCGGGGAGGATTTCGCCACCGCCACCGGCGCCCTGCCGACGCCGGAGACGCTGCGGCTGCCGAAGCTGCTGCTGCACTACGCCGCCAAGGCGGCGGGGCTGCGCTCCTACGGCTTGCTGCGCTCGGTCGCCGATTTCCGCGACATCGAGGGGATGACCGCCGCGGCGCGCGAGGCCCGCGCCTTTGGCTTCGACGGCGCCAGCTGCATCCACCCCGCCGTGGTGCCGATCCTGAACCAGGCCTTCGCCCCGTCCGAGGAAGAGCTGGCCTGGGCCCGCAAGGTGATCGAGGCCGACGCGGCGGCGCAGCGCGAGGGCAAGGGCGCCTACATGGTCGACGGCAGCTTCGTCGACGCGCCGATCGTGGAGCGGGCCCGGCGCGTGCTGGCCATGGCACGGTAGGCCGGCCGAAGCCTGGGTGGACTCCCGGACCGGGCGGCGGCACAGTCGCCACCGCTGCAGGAGGACCCGCCGATGACCAACGCCCCCGACCGGATCTCGGTCTATGCCGCCGGCAGCCTGCGCGTCGCCCTGCCGGCGCTGGCCGCCGCCTTCACCGCGGCGACGGGCGTCGCGGTCGACACCCGGCACGGCCCCGCCGGGCTGCTGCGCGAGCGGATCAAGGCCGGCGACCGGCCCGACCTGTTCCTGTCGGCCGATCTCGGCCACCCGGCGCGGCTGGCGGCGGCCGGCCTGGCCGGACCGCCGGTGCTGTTCGCCCGCAACGCCATGGTCGCCGTGGTCCATCGCCGGGTCGCGGCGGCCGGCAGCGCCGACCTCCTGGACCGGATGCTGGACCCGGCCATCCGCCTC
Source organism: Inquilinus limosus (assembly GCF_002195995.1). Lineage (GTDB taxonomy): Bacteria > Pseudomonadota > Alphaproteobacteria > DSM-16000 > Inquilinaceae > Inquilinus > Inquilinus limosus_C. The sequence continues at coordinate 36,538 of NZ_NHON01000054.1, read as the reverse complement.
GGCACCTCGACGCCGCTGAAGGACCCGTCGGGCGACTATGCCTGGGCGATCTTCCGCCGCGCCGACCGGCTACGGCCGGGCGCCTTCGCGACCCTCGACGCCAAGGCCCTGCAGCTGGTCGGCGGGGCCGAGCCGCCGCCGAACGCGCAGGCGGCGGCCCCCTACAGCCCGATCGCGAAGGCCCTGGCCGAGGGCGAGGCCGACATCTTCCTGGGCTATGCCACCGGGCTGCGGCCGCTGGCCGCGGCGCATGCAGACCTCACCATCATCGACCTGCCGCCGGAGCTTGTGGTCGGCCCGGAATACGGCCTGACGCTGCTGGCCGGCGGCGTCCCGGCCGCCGCCCGCTTCGCCCTGTTCCTGCTGTCGCTGGACGGCCAGGCGCTGCTGCGCCGGGCCGGCTTCACCCCGGTCGCGCTGGCCGCCGGGGGCTGACCGCCCTCCTCCGACCAGCGGCGTTGCCGCCCCGCCCCGATCGATATATACGCTCCCATATAGCGGCAGCATGCGACGCGCCGGCAGAATCACGGCAAAACAGGGTCTCCGGGGGCAGATGATTACATCCTGGCATCGTGGTCTGAGCGGCGCGCTGGCGCTGCTGTGTGCGGCTTGGCTGCTGGCGCAGCCGCCGGCCCCGGCCCTGGCGGCCGAGACGGTGACGGTGACCGACCAGCTGAACCGCAGCGTCACCCTGCCGGCCGATGTCCGGCGCATCGTCGTGCTGCAGCACCAGACGCTGGACATCCTGGTCGAGCTGGGCGCCGCCGACCGCATCGTCGGCGTGCTGCGCAGCTGGCCCAGCCTGATCCCCGGCCTGGACAAATACGCGCCGGAGCTGAAGGGCCTGCCCACCCCCGGCGACCTGTCGATGGTGAATGTCGAGGAGCTGCTGACGCTGAAGCCCGACGTCGTCTTCGTCACCAACTACGCCCCGGCGGCGATGATCGACCAGATCAGCCGCGCCGGCATCCCGGTGGTCGCCATCTCGCTGTCGCAGGGCGAGGGCGTCGAGGCGCCGAAGCTGAACCCGACCTTCGCCGATGACGATTTCGCCTATGCCGAGGGGCTGAAGGCCGGAGTGAAGCTGATCGGCCGGATCGTCGGCAAGGCCGACCGCGCCGACGCGCTGATCGACTACGCCTTCACCCGGCGCAAGCAGGTGGAGGACCGGGTGGCCGGGATCGCCGCGGCCGACCGCATCCGCCTGTACATGGCCAATCCGGACCTGAACACCTATGGCTCGGGCAAGTACACCGGCGTCATCATGGCCCGGTCGGGCGGCGTCAACGTCGCCGCCGGGGTGCGCGGCGCCACCAAGGTGTCGATGGAGGACATCCTGGCCTGGAACCCGCAGGTGATCTTCGTGCAGGACCGCTATGCCCCGGTCGCCGACCAGATCCGCCAGGGCGGCGCCTGGCAGCAGGTCGACGCCGTGAAGTCCGGCCGCATCTACATCACCCCGGAATACGTCAAGCCCTGGGGCTATCCGCTGCCCGAGGCGCTGGCGCTGGGCGAGCTGTGGATGGCCAAGAAGCTGTATCCCGACCGCTTCGCCGACATCGACATGCAGGCCGAGGCGGATGCCTATTACCAGCGCTTCTACGGCCAGCCCTACACCGGCCCCAATTAAGTGACCCGCTCGCGGGCTTCGATCCGGCTGACGGCGCTGCTGCTGGTGGTGCTGCCGGTCGCCGCCTTCCTCCTGTCCTTCCTGGTCGGCCGCTATCCGGTGCCGCCGCTGACCGTGATCCGGGTGATCGCGGCGCAGATCCTGCCAATGACGCCGGACTGGCCGGCCGTGGTCGGGTCGGTGGTGCTGGATGTGCGCCTGCCCCGCGTGGTCGCCGCCATGCTCGTCGGCGGCGGGCTGGCGATGTCGGGCGCCTGCTACCAGGGCGTGTTCCGCAACCCGCTGGTGTCGCCCTTCACCCTCGGCGTCTCGGCCGGGGCCGGCTTCGGCGCCGCCATCGCCATCCTGCTGTTCCAGCAGCGCTATGCCGTCCAGCTCTGCGCCTTCGCCTTCGGCCTCGGCGCCGTGACCTTGTGCTTCCTCATGGGCCGGATGTACCGCGCCGGCTCCACCCTGGTCCTGGTGCTGGCCGGGGTGATCGTCGGGTCGCTGTTCACCGCACTGCTGTCGCTGCTGAAATACGTCGCCGACCCGAACTCGAAGCTGCCGGTGATCGAGTTCTGGCTGCTCGGCTCCCTGTCCTCGGTGTCGATGGCCGACATCGCCGGGGTCGCCACGGTGGCCGTGCCGTCCGCCGCGATCCTGCTGCTGCTGCGCTGGCGCATCAACCTCCTGGCGATGGGTGACGAGCAGGCCCGCATCCTGGGCGTCGAGGCCGGGCGGCTGCGCGCCGTCGTCGTCCTGCTGGCGACGCTGATCGCCGCCTCCACCGTCGCCATCAGCGGCATCATCGGCTGGGTCGGGCTGGTGATCCCGCATTTCGCCCGGATCCTGGTCGGACCGGATTTCCGCAAGCTTTTGCCGGCGACCCTGTCGCTCGGCGCCTGCTACCTGCTGCTGATCGACGACCTGGCGCGATCGGTGACGGCGGCGGAGATCCCGCTGGGCATCCTCACCGCCCTGGTCGGGGCGCCGGCCTTCATGCTGCTGCTGCGCCGCGGGTCTCTGGGATGGGCGTGATCCTGCAGGCCGACGGGCTGGGCTTCGCCTATCCCGGCCGGACGCGGCCGGTGTTCGCGGGCGTCGGGCTGGACGTCTCGGCCGGCGAGATCCTGTGCGTGCTGGGCCCGAACGGCATCGGCAAGTCGACCCTGCTGCGCTGCCTGGCCGGGCTGGCGGCGCCGACCGCCGGCACCGTCCGCGTCGCTGGCCGGCCGATCGCCACGCTGGGCCGGGCCGAGATCGCCCGCCACCTGGCGCTGGTGCCGCAGAGCCACCAGTCGGTCTTCGCCTTCCCGGTCCGCACGGTGGTGGAGATGGGGCGGGCCCCGCATCTCGGCTGGTTCGACATGCCGGGGCGGGAGGATGCGGCCCGGGCCGGGGAGGCGCTGGCGACGCTGGGCATCGCCCATCTGGCCGACGCGCCCTACACCGAGATCAGTGGCGGCGAGCAGCAGCTGGTGCAGATCGCCCGGGTGCTGGCGCAGGGGCCGGCGCTGATGATCCTGGACGAGCCGACCGCCCATCTCGACTTCGCCAACCAGGCCCGGTTCCTGGCGCTGGTGCGCCGGCTGGCGCGGCAGGGGCTGGGCGTCATCTTCACCACCCACGCCCCGGACCATGCCCATGCGCTGGCCGACCGGACGCTGATCCTGTCGCCGTCGCAGCCGCCGCAGCTGGGCCCGACCGCCGCCCTGCTGACCGAGGCGACGCTGACCGACGCCTATGGCGTGCCGATCCGGCTGGTCCGCGCCGACGGCCATGTCGCCTGCGTCGCCATGGTTGAGTGAGATGCCTCAGGGCGCACAGCCGACGGCGTTGACCGGGCAGAGATAGACCGAGCTGGTCGCCGTCATCATCAGGATGTCGCGCCCGGCGCCGCCGAAGGTCAGGTTGGCGGCGCGCTCCGGCAGGTTCACCCGGCCGATCAGCGTGCCATCGGGCAGATAGCAGCGGACGCCCTCGTCCACCGCCATCCACAGCCGGCCCGCGGTGTCGACGCGCAGCCCGTCGAAATGCCCGTTCGCATCGGCCAGCACCTCGCCGCCCGACAGCGCGTGATCCGGCCCGACCCGGAAGCGGCGCACATGGTTCGGGGCGTCCGGCCGCTCCGTGCTGCCGGTGTCGACGATGTAGAGCAGGCTTTCGTCCGGCGAGAAGGCCAAGCCGTTCGGCATCACGAAGTCATCGGTCACCTGCCGCACCGACCCGGATGTCGGGTCGAAGCGGTAGACATGGCAGCCCTCCACATCCGCCCCCTCCCCGCGCCCCTTGGTCTTGCCGTAGCTGGGGTCGGTGAACCAGATCGCGCCGTCCGACGCCACCACGACATCGTTCGGGGAGTTGAAGCGCCGGCCGTCGATCCGGTCGACCAGCGGCGTCACCCTGCCGTCCCGCTCCAGCCGCGCGATCCGGTGCGGCGCCTGCTCGCAAGTGACCAGCCGGCCCTGGCGGTCGACCGTGTTGCCGTTCGGGCTGTTCGCCGGCTGGCGGAAGGTCGTGACCCGCCCAGTCGCCTGCTCCCAGGCCAGCATCCGGTCGCCCGGGATGTCGGACCAGACCAGCAGGCCGCGGGCGCCGAGCCAGGCCGGCCCCTCGGTCCAGCGGCTGCCGGTCCAGATCCGCTCGACCCGGGCATCCGGCACGGTGCAGGCGGCGAAGCGCGGATCGACGATGTCGAAGGCCGGTCCTTCGAGCGGGCCGAGCGCGGCGTCTACCAATTGGTCACCGACCCGTCGCGGCGCTTCAGATGCGGCGCTTCCCAGAACTTGAAGCTCTGCCTCTGGATCGCCTCCTCATTCACCTCGACGCCGAGGCCGGGCGCGTCGGTGACCGGGTAGTGCGCGTTCTCGATCCGCGGCTGCACCGGGAACAGCTCGGCATCGTCGAAGCCGAGCTGCTCGGCGGTCGAGGTCCGGGTCTCGAGCCAGGAGAAGTTCGGCACCGCCGCGGCGAAATGCACCGTCGCCGCCGTGCAGATCGGTCCCAGCGGGTTGTGCGGCATCATGTCGACGTAATGCGCCTCGCTCCAGCCCGCGACCTTCATCGCCTCGGTCAGACCGCCGACATTGCAGACATCGATGCGGTTGAACTGGTGGATGTCGCGCTCGATGTACGGCAGGAACTGCCATTTCGAGGCGAATTCCTCGCCGATGGCGAAGGGCACGTCGACCATCCGCCGCAGCGCCTCATAGGCCTCCGGCGTCTCGTCGCGGATCGGCTCCTCCAGGAAGTCGAGCGTGCCGGAGGGCATCTTCTGGCAGAAGCTCGCCGCCTCCGCCACCGACAGGCGGTGATGCAGGTCGATGCCGAGCACCACGTCGCCGCCCAGCGCCTCGCGCGCCTTGACGCACCATTTCGCCGTCGTCGCGATGTGCTCGCGCGGCTCATAGACCTCGCCGCCGCGATGGCCGGAGGGCGACAGGCGCATCGCGGTCCAGCCGGCGGCGATCAGCGCCCGCGCCTGCTCGATCATCTCCTCGCCGGGCGGGGCCGAGGTGCTGGCGAAGGTCGGGATCCGCTCCCGCTGCTTGCCGCCCAAGAGCTGGTAGACCGGCACGCCGAGCGCCTTGCCGAGGATGTCGTACAGCGCGATGTCGATCGCCGAGATCGCCGCCTGCAGCACACGGCCACCCTCGAAATACTGGCTGCGATACATCTCCTGCCACAGCGCGCCGATCCGGAACGGATCGCGGCCGATCAGGAACTCGCGGTAGTGCTCGATCGCGCCGGCCACCGCCTTCTCGCGGCCGGAGAGGCCGCTTTCGCCCCATCCGAACAGGCCCTCGTCGGTCTCGACCTTGACGATCAGCTGGTTGCGCGTGCCGACCCAGACCGGGTAGGCGCGGATGGCTGAGATCTTCATGGCGCTCACCAGCTCCAGAGGGTGCCGTCCTCCAGCCGGTTCACCGGCAGGTAGGCGCGCTGATAGGGATGCTTCGCCGCCAGCGCCTCGTCGATGTCGACGCCATGGCCCGGCGCCTCGCCGGGATGGATGTAGCCGCCCTCCTGCTGCCAGGAATGCGGGAACACCTCATGCATCAGGGGCGTGTAGCCGGAGAATTCCTGGATGCCGAAATTCGGCACCCACAGGTCGATATGGGCGTTGGCGCCCATCGCCACCGGCGACACGTCCATCGGCCCGTGGCAGGCGGTGCGGATGTGGTAGACCGAGGCGAAATCGAAGATCCGCCGCAGCCCGGTCACGCCGCCGGCATGGACCGAGGTGACGCGGATATAGTCGATCAGCTGCTCCTCCATCAGGAGGCGCGCATCCCAGATGGTGTTGAAGATCTCGCCCAGCGCGATCGGCGTCGTGGTGTGCTGGCGGATCAGGCGATAGCCCTCCTGCAGCTCGGCCGGCACCGGGTCCTCCAGCCAGAACAGCCGGAACGGCTCCAGGTCCTTGCCCAGCCGCGCCGCCTCGATCGGCGTCAGGCGGTGGTGGGTGTCGTGCAGCAGGTGCAGATCGTCGCCATAGGTGTCGCGCAGCCGCGAGAACAGCTTCGGGATGTGGTTCATGTATTTCGCGGTCGACCACACCTCCTCATGCGGCAGGGCTTCGACCATGCCGCCCTGGCCCTGCTTCGACCCCTTGCCGGTGCCGTAAACCGCCGGCAGGCCGGGGATGCCGACCTGGCAGCGGATGGCGACATGGCCCTCGTCGCGCTTCCTGCCGACGGCGTCGACCGCCTCCTCGATGCTCATGCCCTGGGCGTGCGAATAGATCATCGCCTTCTGCCGCGAGGCGCCGCCCAGCAGCTGGTACAGCGGCATGTTCGCCGCCTTGGCCTTGATGTCCCACAGCGCCATGTCGACGGCGGAGATCGCGGCCATGGTGATCGGCCCGCGCCGCCAGTAGGCGCCCTTGTAGAGATACTGCCAGATGTCCTCGATCTGCGCCGGGTCGCGGCCGATCAGCAGCGGCGCGACATGGTCCTGCAGGTAGCTGACCACCGCGAGCTCGCGCCCGTTCACCGTGCCGTCGCCGATGCCATACAGGCCTTCGTCGGTGACGATCTTGAGGGTGACGAAGTTCCGCCCCGGCGAGCAGACGATGACCTTGACGTCCTGGATCTTCATGAAGTGGCCTCGGATGAGAAGGGTCGCGTGCGACGAAGGAAGAAAGTCATACCGGTGAGCCTACGAAAGGATCGTCATTGCGAGCGCAGCGAAGCAATCCAGGGGCCAGTGCGAACCGGCCCCCTGGATTGCTTCGTCGCTCCGCTCCTCGCAATGACGCTTCTTTCGCAAGTGGCATTCGCTGGTATCAATCGGGATCATGGCGCCAGCCGAGCATCCGCTCGGCCTTGGCGGAGGAGAAGAAGGCGCGGTTGCCGCCGAGGTCGCCGCGCACCGGCACGTCGGAGAAGAAGCGGCCGGCGAGGTCGAGGCTCGGCATATCCATCACCGTGTCCGGCGCGACGATGTAGAAGGCCTCATGGCCCTGGAACGGTGCGTCCAGCGCCTGCAGGCAGGCCCGCGCCGCCGAATCGTAGAGGGTGTAGGCCCAGAGATGCTTCGACGCCGCCTTGGTCACGAAGCCGTAGACGGCCGCGGCCTGCGCCCGCTCCTCCACCACCAGGTGGAAGCGCATGCTGGCGATCCTGAGGTCGCTGTAGCGGCGGGCGAGGGTGTCGGCCTGCTGCTCGCAGATCCATTTCGACAGGCCGTAGGGCTCTTCCGTGTAATTGGGATGCGCCTCGTCGAGCGGCAGGTAGTCGAAATGCGCCTCGCGGCTGAAAGACAGGCCGATGGCGTTGACGCTCGACGCCTGGACGATCCGGGTGATGCCGACCTCGATCGCCGCCCGCATCGCGTTGTAGCTGCCGGTGACGTTGTTGTTGTGGACGATGTGGTCGGGGTGGTTGCCCGGCGACGGGATGGCGGCCATGTGGATCAGCGCGTCACAGCCCTGGAAGGCCGCGACCAGCGCGTCGTAGTCGCCGATATCGGCTGTGACGAAGCGGAGGTCCTTCTGCTTTTTCGTCCCCTCCGGCGGCCCTGCCCGGTCGATGCTGACGACGCGGTGGCCGGCCCGCAGCGCCGCCGCCGCGATGGCCCGGCCGATCCGGCCGCTGCCCCCGGTCAGCGCAATGGTCTTCGTGTCCATCGTCCCCTCCCCGCTCACGCGCCGTAGACGGACTGGTGCAGCCCGCGGATGTAGCCGATGGCGTAGAGCCGCCCGAAGGCGGAGTAGCCGGCATGTTCGTTGCTGTCGCCCTCGACCGTCGGCACGTGGTCGGGGCGCAGCACGCCGTCGAAGCCGATGTCGCGATAGGCGCGCATGCAGGCCAGCATGTCGGTCTTGCCGGCATCGTGCCAGGTCTCGCGGAATGCCTCCGGCGTGCCCTCCACATCGCGGAAATGGACGAAGGAGATGGCCTTGCCGAAGCCGCGGATGGCGCCGGGCAGGTCGTCGGTCATCAGCGTGAAGTTGCCCTGGCACAGGGTGATCGTGTTCATCGGGCTGGGCACGCTGTCGACCAGGCGGCGGTAGTTGTCGATGCTGCGCATGATCCGGCCGACGCCGCGGATCGGCGACAGCGGCGGGTCGTCCGGATGCATCGAGATCTTCACCCCCGCCGCCTCGGCGGCCGGCAGCACCTTTTTCAGGAAATAGTCGAGATTGGCCCAGAGATCGTCCTCACCGATCGGCGGGTTGGTCGTCAGGTCCTCCGGCACGTCGGCCAGGGCGAAGCTGGTGACCACCGACCCGCCGCGTGACGGTGTGGCCAGGTTGGTGCGCACCCAGTTGAAATCGGTCATCCACTCATAGCACCAGACCGGGATGCCGAGCTTGCCCATGTTCTGCAGCAGGGTGCAGACCGTCGCGATCTCCTCGTCGCGTCCCGGCAGGCCGCGCTTGGCCTTGTTCAGCGGCGGCCGCGCCTCGATCACCTTGAGCGTGAAGCCGGCCTCCTCATAGCGCTGCTTCAGCCGCTGCAGCGGCGCCAGGTCCCACGGCGCCTCGCCCTGCAGCAGGTCGTCGGGCGGCAGGCCGCCGACGGCGAGGTCCACCCCGGCCTGCTTCGCCAGCCTCCAGACGGGCGACGGGGTGGGGCTGATGAATTCGGCGATTTCGAGCATGGTCGTGAGGATCCGTGCGTACCAGTGAGCCTATAAAAGATCGTCATTGCGAGTTTCGCACCGGCCGGAGGCCGACCCGCCCTGGATGTAACTGGCCGCCTGAGTGGCCAGTTACTTGTTAGCGAAGCGAAGCAATCCAGGAGCCGGTGCGCACCGGCCCCTGGATTGCTTCGTCGGCTGCGCCTCCTCGCAATGACGGTTCTTTCGTGGGGGAGAGGAGAATCTACTCATCGTCATTCATGCCGGCAGCAGCTCCGACAGTTGCTCCCGCGCCACCTGCGGCTGCCGGTCGTACAGGAAGCAGGAGGCGGTCTGGCGGTCGCCGATGCGGAACAGCGGCGGTTCCGCCCCGCAGCCCTCCATCGCCTGCGGACAGCGGGATCGGAAGCGGCAGCCGGCGGTGCCGACCGCGGCGTCGCGCGCCTTGATCGGCTGGGCGCCCCAGCGCTGGTCGAGATTGGGCCAGGGGATCGAATCCACCAGCAGCTGGGTGTAGGGGTGCTGCGGGTCCTTGATCACCTGGTCGACATCCCCCGCCTCCATCACCGCGCCGCGATACAGCACGATGATCGACTTGGCGATGTGATAGGCCGTGGTCAGGTCGTGGGTGACGTAGATGATCGACACGCCGTGGTCGCGCTGCAGGTTGCGCAGCGTCTCCAGGATCGTGGCGCGCAGCGAGGCGTCGACCATCGACACCGGCTCGTCCGCGATCAGCAGCCGCGGCTTCAGCAGCAGCGCCCGGGCGACGTTGATGCGCTGGCGCTGCCCGCCGGACAGCTGGTGCGGGAAGCGGCCCAGGATGTCCTCCGGCCGCAGCCCGACCGCGGTCAGCGCCGCCTCCATCTTGTCGCGCGCCTCGGCTTTCGACCTGGCCAGCCCGAACTTGCGGATCGGCACGGTCAGCAGGTGGTCGACCGTGTAGAACGGGTTGAACACGGCGAAAGGGTCCTGGAAGACGGCCTGCACCTCGCGGCGATAGGCCATCTTCTCCTTGCCGCGCAGGGTCGAGACGTCCTGGCCGCGATAGATGATCCGCCCCGTCGTCGGCGCGATGAAGCCGAGCAGCAGCATGGCCAGCGTGGTCTTGCCGCTGCCGCTCTCCCCCGCCACGGTCAGGATCGTCGGCTCGTCCTCCTTCAGCGTCAGGGTGAAGTCGCGCAGCGCCGTGGTGAGATGGGCGTGCATCAGCCCGCGCGTGTAGGTCTTCGAGACGTTCTCCAGGCGCAGCAGATCGGCCATCTCAGGCCTCCCCGTCATAGAGGTGGCAGGTCACGCCGCGGCCGCCAGCCAGGATGCGCTCCTCCGGCCGGACCGTGCCGCAGACCTCCATCGCCTTGCCGCAGCGCGGGTGGAAGGCGCAGCCGCCGGGCAGCCGCAGCAGCGACGGCGCCAGGCCGGGGATGCCCCGGAACAGGCCCTTGTTCTCCAGGCTGGGCAGGCTGTCGATCAGCGCCTGGGAATAGGGATGCTTCGGGTCGGTGAACATCTCGCGGACGGTGCTGACCTCGACCAGCCGGCCGGCATACATCACCGCCACCTTGTCGACGAACTGCGCCATCAGCCCCATGTCATGGCCGATCAGGATGACCGCGGCGTTGATCGCCTTCTGGACATTGTCGATCGTCTCCATCACCTGGCGCTGGGTGACGACGTCGAGCGCGCTGGTCGGCTCGTCGGCGATGATCACGTGCGGGTCGAGCAGGATGCCGATGGCGATGCAGACGCGCTGCTTCATGCCGCCCGACAGCTCATGCGCGTACATGCGGAAGACGCCGGCATCGAGATCGACCGATTGCAGCGCCCGGCGGCAGCGCGCCTCGATCGCCGCGCGGGACTCGCCCGGCAGATGCGACTTCACCGCGTCGATCATCTGGGCGCCGATCCGCATCACCGGGTTCAGCGAGTTCATCGCCCCCTGCGGGATATAGGCGATGCGCGACAGCCGGGCCTGGCGCATCCCCTCGGTGTCGAGCGCCATCAGGTCGGCGCCGCCGACGATCACCGACCCGCCCTCGATCCGGCCCGGCGGCTTGATCATCCGCATCATCGCCAGGGCCAGCGTGCTCTTGCCCGAGCCGGATTCGCCGACCATGCCCAGCTTCTCGCCGGCGTTCAGCGTGAAGCTGACATGGTCCAGCGCCCGGGCGCGGCCGGAATCGGTGTAGTAGGTCACCTCGAGGTCGCGGACCTCGAGGACGGGCGCGGCCTGCGCCGCCGCCGGCTGGGTCATCGCCTTCCTCCGGTCCCGGGGCGGCGCGAGCGTCACATCCATCGCGGTCACTCCGTCCTCCGCACGCGGGGATTGGCCAGCTCGTCCAGGCCCATATTGATCAGGGCCAGCGAGCCGAGGATCAGGATCATCGCTACCGAGGGGATGATCGGCCACCACCACCAGCCGTTGAAGAAGGCGCCCTGCGACTGCGCCGCCCAAATGATGTTGCCGAGCAGCGGCTCACGCAGCGGCCCGAGCCCGAGCACGGCGAGGTAGAAGGCGGCGAAGACGGCCGAGAACACCTGCGCCACGAAGGCAGCAGCGATGAAGGGCAGCAGGCAGGGCAGGATCTCCTTGAAGATGATGCCGAGATCGCTGACGCCCGACAGCTTGGCCACGGCGACGAATTGCCGTTCCTTCATCGTCAGCACCTGGGCGCGGATCACCAGGGTCGGCCCCATCCAGGCCAGCAGCACAACGATCAGCGCCATGGTGAGGATGGTGACGTCACGCTTGTCGAGCGACCCGGCGATGACGACCTGGATCAGCAGCACCGGGATCGGCGTCAGGATCTGGCAGACCGTGCGGATGATCGCGTCGGTCCAGCGGCCGAAATAGGCGGCGATGAAGCCGAGCACGACGCCGATCACGGTACCGAGGCCGCCGGCGACGAAGCCGATGAAGGCCGTCTGCCACATGCCCACGACCATGGCGGAGAACAGGTCGCGGCCGAAGAAATCGGTGCCGAAGGGATATTTCAGGCTCGGCGGCTTCTTCACCGCCACCGACAGCGGATAGGCGTCCTTCGGGTTGATCGTCAGGAGGCCGATGATGGTGAAGGCGGCGAGGCCGAGCAGGATCAGCACGCCCAGCGCCAGCCCCTTGTTGCGGCGCAGATAGCGTAGCACCAGGACCGGGCGGCCGGGGCGGCGGAGGGCGGGCTCGGCAGCGGATGGGGAGAGCGCGGCGATCGTCATGTCTCCCTCCTCACGACTGGCGGACGCGGGGGTCGAGCAGCGGGTACAGGAACTCGACCACCGTCATCAGCACTGCCACGGCGATGGTGATGAACAGCACGATGCCGTAGATGGTCGGGAAATCGTTGGCGCGGATGGCGAGGTTCAGCATGCTGCCGATGCCCGGCAGGCCGAACAGCCCCTCGACGATGATGGCCGAGGTGACGACGGTGCCCAGCGCCAGGGCCAGCCCGGTCACCTGCGGCAGCATCGCGTTGCGCAGATAGTAGTCGCGGAAGATCCGGCCGCCGGTCAGGCCCTTGTGCTCGGCGAAGTTGACATAGTCCTCGCCCTGGATGGTGACGCCCATGCCCCGCATCGACAGCACCCAGCCGCCGACCGACCCGAAGATCAGGGCCAGCGCCGGCAGCACCTGGTGCTGCAGCAGGTCCAGCACGAAGTCGAGCGAGAGGTTCGGCACCACCCCGACCGAATAGGCGCCGCCCAGCGGCAGCCATCCCAGCCGGAAGCCGATGAAGAACAGCAGCAGGATGCCCATGATCACCGGCGGCACCCCGGTCAGCAGGATGAAGGGCGTGGCGAAGCCCCGCAGCCAGCCCGGCGCCCGCGGCCAGGCGGCGATGGCGCCCAGCAGGTTGCCGATGATGAAGCTGAGGATGGTGGTGACCAGCAGCAGGCCGATGGTCCAGGGCAACGACTGGGCCAGCAGCTCGGCCACGGTCGACGGATAGCGGTACAGCGAGTAGCCGAAATCCATCCGCAGGATGTTGCCGAGATAGGTCCAGTACTGGTGGTACAGCGGCTGGTCGAGGCCGAATTGCTGCTGCATCGAGGCGATGATCTTCTCCAGGTCGGCCGGGGAGAAGCCGCCGGTGCGGGCCAGCTCGCCGAAGCGCTCGCGCAGCGCGTTGCGGCTCGACAGCCGCGGGATGAAGAAGACGATGGTCGAGGCCGCCCAGACCACCAGGACGAGGAAGAGAAGGCGTTTGATGACGAGCTTGAGGGTCATGCCGGCCTCCTTTGAGTTTGGCTCTCCAGTCCCCCACCGTCATGGCGAGGCGCGCAGCGCCGTGGCCATCCAGGGGCCGGTGCGAGCCGCCCTGGATGGCCACGCCCCTTCGGGGCTCGCCATGACGGCTTTGGGTTTTGGGCCGGCAGTATCACTGGGACGATCCTGGTGCTGTTGCCGTTCAGAGGAGGTGCGCGCCCCCGACGAGGCGCGCACCTGTCGCAGTCGGACGGTTACTTCGCGCCGCTCGGCTGCAGCGACGTGATCACCAGCAGGCCGGTATGGGCCCAGAAGGCGCCGTTGGTGCCGCCGGCGATGTTCGTCGCGCTGGGCCAGCCCTTCCAGTAGTGGTTGTTGTAGGGGATCCGGTGCAGCCACTGGATCACCGGCACGTCGATCGTGTCGCGCCAGTAGATGCCCAGCGCCTTGGCCGCCCCCTCCTGGAACTTCGGATCGCTGGAATCGAGCGGCGAGATCTCGTCCAGGATCTTGTCCAGTTCCGGGTTCTTGTAGCGCGAGAAACGGTTGTTGCCGGCCGCCGAGCCGATCGTGCTGCTGTACTTGCCGTGGAACAGGTTCAGCGCCTCGAACGGGTCGTACAGGCTGGCGCCGTGGCCGAAGAGGTAAAGGCCGGGCTTGCCGTCGACCATGTTCTGGAAGGCGTCGGTGCCGAAATTGACATTGGAGTCGAAGCCGGCCTGGCGCAGCATCTCCGCCAGCACCGGGGCGATGTCGCCATGGATGGTCTCGAAGGCCTGGATGGTGGCGTCGAAGGTTTTGCCGTCCTTCTCCCACAGCCCGTCGCCGTTCTTGCTGAAGCCGGCCTCGGTCATCAGCTTCGCGCTCTCGTCCACGTCGAACTTGCCGGGCTGGTACTTCTCCTCCTCCGCCTTCACGGCCGGGGAGTCCGCGAATTTCTGCAGGTTCGGATACAGCGGGAACGGGTAGATCGTGGCGATCTTGGCGCCGTCATACAGCACCTCGTTGATGCGGTCGCGGTCGATCGCCAGGCTGATCGCCTTGCGCACCCGCGCGTCGCCGTAGGGCGCCAGCTGGGTGTTCATCCACAGCGAGTTCGGCCACCAGTCGAGATAGCCGTAGGGCGATTCCGTGCCGGTCCAGGACTGGATGTCCTTGTTCTGCTCGACGATGTTGCCGATCACCTGGGCGCGCATGTCGACCGAGCTGTCGAACTCGTTGTTCACCAGGCGCTGCGCCACCGTGTCGATCGGCTGGTTCAGCACGTTGACGATGACGACGCGCTTGACCGCCGGCTGGGCCATCCGCCCCGCCTTCACCGCCCACCAGTCGGGCCGCAGGTCCATGATCTTCTGGTTGGCGTTCCAGGCGACCACGTTGTAGGGCCCGGAATGCGGGATGGCGTCGAGGCCCACGGCCGCGGTCGGGTTCGGCTGGGCCGCTTCCCACTCCGCCGGCACGATCGGCAGGCCGGTGTCGAACTTCTCGGTCAGCACCTCGAACTTGAAGCGCGGCGCCGGCTGCTTGAACTTGACCTCGACGGTCAGGTCGTCCTTGGCGCTGACGCTGTCGACGAACTGCTCGAAATGCGCGTGGTAGGGCAGCGTCTCATACTTCATCTGCCCTTCGAAGGTGTAGACCACGTCCTTGGACGTGACCGGCTTGCCGTCGCTCCACTTCGCGTCCTTGTTGAGCTTGATCTCGAGCGTCTTGAAGTCCGGCGAGGTGTATTCCATGCTGTCGGCCAGCCACGGCACGAATTCGCCCTTGAAGATGGCGAAGTACATCAGCGGCTCGAACAGCAGGTTGTTGCCTTCCTGATGGGTGTAGCCCGGGAGCACCCACGGATTGGTGGTGCCGACCGAGGTGCCGCCGGCGACGCCCCAGCCCAGGATCAGCGTCTGGTTGCGGGGCACGTCCGGCAGCGGGTTCTTGGGCGTGATCTCCTGCGCCGCCGGCAGGCCGGCGGCCTGCCCGAAGGCCGCGGCCGGCGCGATCAGCGCCGCCGCGGCCAGCACCAGGCCGGCAAGGCGTCTCAGATGGACCATGGACCAGATCTCCTCCCTGTGATTGTCGACTGATGCGGATCTTTCCCCGCATTTCACCGGCGCCATTCGCCGCGCCCAGCTTCACAAAGCCAAAAGATCTCACTTCTCGACCGACAGTCATCGATCGATCACGGATACGTCTCCATTCCGGAAACACCATTTTCGGTAACTTCCTGCTTTCCTCCTCCAGAAGCGATATTGCCCATCGTCAAGCAATTCGCATCTTGTATATTTAGTTCACACCCTAGGTCAGTTTCCCGACCCGCTCAACCGCCAAAGATCGTCTGGCGGTCCGAATCTTTCGACCACGCCCCTTCGGCCCCGCAGCGTCACGAGAGGACAAAGACCGATGCCCGACCCCGCCATGCGCGTCGCCGTGGGCCAGTTCCATGAGCTGACGGACGAGAAGCTGCGTTTCGCCGCCCAGATCGGCGTCACCGGCATCCAGATGAACAATCCGAAGCTGCCTGGAGACACGCATTGGGAGGAGGCGGATATCCGCCGGCTGGTCGAACGGGTCGAGGCCGCCGGCCTGGTCTTCGAGGCGATCGAGAACGTGCCGACCCATTTCTACGACAAGGCGATGCTGGGCCTGCCCGGGCGCGACGAGCAGATCGAGAATTACTGCCGGACGCTGCGCGCCGTCGGCCGCGCCGGCGTGCCGATTCTCGGCCTGCATTTCATGCCGAACTCGGTCTGGCGCACCGACCGGCGGGCGCCCGGCCGCGGCGGCGCCGGCAACACCCGGTTCGAGATGGCGAAGGTCGAGGGCACGACCAAGGCGGAGTGGCGGCGCTTCATGCCGACCACGCTGGGCCGGGCGGACTCGATGCCGGTCTTCGACGAGCAGGACGGCGTCGTCACCGCCGAGGCGATGTGGGCGAACTACACCTATTTCATGGATGCGGTGCTGCCGGTGGCCGAGGAAGCGGGGGTGAGGATCGCACTGCACCCCGACGACCCGCCGGTGCCGATGCTGGGCGGCGTCGCCCGCATCTTCAAGGCGCCCGAGGACTTCAAGCGGGCCTATGAGCGCTATGCCGGCAACCCGGCCTGGGGCCTCGACCTCTGCCTCGGTTGCTGCTCGGAGATGCCCGGCGGCGCCGCGAACGTGACCGAGATGATCACCTTCTTCGGGCCGAAGGGACGCATCTTCTACGTCCATTTCCGCGACGTGCAGGGCACCGTGCCGGACTTCATCGAATGCTTCATCGGCGAAGGGAACTTCGACCCGGCCGAGGCCATGGCGCTGCTGCGCCGCAGCGGCTTCACCGGCTTCCTGCTGGACGACCACGTGCCGCACATGGACGACGACACCGACTGGAACCATCGGGGTCGCGCGCATGCGATCGGCTACATGCAGGGGCTGCTCCGCATGGCCGAACAGGCCGCCTGACGTCCCGGCGAGGGTCACGGCAACTCCTCCGAAGCTGGTCCTGTCCCGGCGGCTAGCCCGCCTTGTCGTTCCGGTTGTTGCGGCGCGCCGCGCGCATCTGCTCGATGATGTGGCGCCCCGATCCTTCGACATGGCGGGCGATCACCGCCGCCGCCGCATCCGCGTCCTGGGCCTTGATCGCGTCCAGGACGTCCTGATGGTCCCGCATCACGGTCGCCTGGCGGCCGAGCGAGATCGGCAGCCGCCGGCTGATCGCGCGCAGGATCTCGCGGTGCTTCCACCACAGGTCCAGCGCATGCCGGTTGTAGTGGCGCTCATACATCGTGTGGTGGAACTGCGTGTCCAGCAGCCCGTGGCGCACCGGGTCCGAATAGTTCAGCCGCAGCATCTCGGCGTGCAGCGCCTCCAGTACCGCGATGTCGGCCTCGGTGGCGATGCCGACGAACCAGCGCGTCAGCGCCGGCTCGATCAGCACCTCGATCTCGTAGACGTCGCGGATGAACTCCTCGTCGATCGGCCGCACCCGCGCGCCGCGGTTGGGCGCCATCACCACAAAGCCCTCGCCGCGCAGCTGCTGCAGCGCCTCGCGCACCGGGTTGGTCGAGGTGCCGTGCCGTTCGGCGAGGTCGGCGACGATCAGCCGGGCATTGGCCGGGATGCGGCCGGAGATGATGTCCTCGCGGATCGCCTCATAGACCGAGGCCTCGCGGTCCGGCGGCTGGAACGCCGGCAGCAGGTCCAGGCCGCGGGCGAGGTCCATCGGCGGCTCCCCATCGCCGCCGTCCTGCGCCAACCGCTGCCCAGCCTGGGGACTCGACACGCAATCCTCCGGATTTCGTGTACGATCTTTGTCGGAGTTGATACGAAAAGTCGAGCCTGAAACATGATCGGGCGGGACAGGGCACCATGTCGCCCGGCGCACAGGAGATGTCGCTTTCGCGAGTCCGGCGCGGCCGGGACAATGCTTCACTCCGGTCGTTCAAGGTGCCGCCGGCCCGCAAGGTCCGGTGGAGAATTGGGAAGCCGGTGTGATGCCGGCGCTGCCCCCGCAACGGTAGCGGAGCTTATCGTCCCGACGACAGCCACTGGGCGCGACGCCCGGGAAGGTGTCGGGACGGTCCGACAGGACGGCTCCGGAGCCCGGAAACCAGCCTTGAGCCTGACGTAACCGACTGATCGCGGTGGGCGGTCAAGAGGCGGAGCGCTCCGGGCCTGTGCCTGCATGGCCGATGCCGCGGAGACTCCATCCTCAAGCCTCCCCGCCGTTCAGTCCTTGGGATGCTGAGGACGCAAGATGGACGCCCGCGACAGGATGCTGAGGCTCATCAGGGGCCGCCGCGACGGCTTCACCCTGGACCAGCCCTTCTACACGGATCCGGAGTTCTTCAAGCTCGACCTCGAGCTGGTCTGGTACCGCGACTGGCTGTTCGTCGGGCATGATTGCGAGATCGCCAGGCCGGGCAGCTACTTCACGGTGCAGATCGGCCGCTACCCGGTGGTGGTGGTGCGCGACCGCGACGGCGGCATCCGCGCCTTCCACAACAGCTGCCGGCACCGCGGCAGCCGGGTCTGCGCCGCCCATCGCGGCACCGCCGCCCGGCTGGTCTGCCCCTATCACCAATGGACCTACGACCTGGACGGCAGCCTGCTGTTCGCGCGCCAGATGGCCGACGGCTTCGACAAGTCGCAATACGGGCTGAAGCCGGTCGCCTGCGAGAGCGTCGGCGGCTACATCTTCGTCTGCCTCGCCGACCAGCCGGCCGATTTCGCGCCGTTCCGGGCGCTGATGGAGCCCTATTTCGCGCCGCATCGCCTCACCGAGGCGAAGATCGCCTTCGAGAGCACCATCGTCGAGAAGGGCAACTGGAAGCTGGTGTGGGAGAACAACCGCGAGTGCTACCACTGCGCGGGCAACCACCCTGAGCTGTGCAAGACCTTCCCCGAAGCGCCGAACGTCACCGGCGTCAACGGCGCCGACAGCGACCCGGAGATGGTGGCGCACTGGACGCGCTGCGAGGCCGCCGGCCTGCCCTCGCGCTTCCGCATCGACGCGGCCGGCCAGTACCGCGCCACCCGGGCGCCGCTGCTGCGCGACGCCGTCAGCTACACCCTGAGCGGCAGGCCGGCGGTGAAGCGCCGCCTGTCCGACGCGGTCACGGCCGATCGCATCGGCGCGCTGATGCTGTACCACTACCCGACCACCTGGAACCACATCCTGGGCGACCACGCCGTCACCTTCCGGGTACTGCCGATCAGCGCCACCGAGACCCAGGTCACGACCAAATGGCTGGTGCACAAGGACGCGGTCGAGGGCGTCGACTACGACCTGGCCGAGCTGACCCATGTCTGGACCGAGACCAACGACCAGGACCGCCGGATCGTCGAGGAGAACGCCTTCGGCATCGATTCGCCGGCCTATGAGCCCGGCCCCTATTCCGAACTGCATGAAGGCGGGGTGAGCCAGTTCGTCGACTGGTACGCGCGCTTCATCGAGCCGCGCCTGGCCGAGGGCGGCACGCCCCGGCTGCGGGTGGCATCGTGACCGGGCGCCGGCCGTGAACGCCATCGCCGAGCGCGCGCTGTATCGCCATCTCGACGAGATGGCGCCGTGGAACGACCGGCTGCAGGTGCTGGAATGCATCGGCGTGGCCGACGAGGCGCCGGAGGTGAAGACCTTCACCTTCCGCTCCGACAACCAGACCTGGTTCCGCTACCGCCCGGGCCAGTTCGTGACGCTGGAGATCCCGGCCGGCGACGAGCCGGTGCTGCGCACCTACACCCTGTCCTCCAGCCCGTCGCGGCCGTTCTCGATCGCGGTCACGGTCAAGGCGCAGCCGGGCAGCATCGGCACGCGCTGGATGTTCGAGAACATCCGGCCCGGCAGCCACATCCGCGCCTATGGGCCGGCCGGCGACTTCTCGCACCACAACCACCCGGCCGGAAAGTACCTGTTCGTCTCCGCCGGCTCCGGCATCACGCCGGTGATGTCGATGCTGCGCTGGCTGAACGACTGCGCCCCGGCCACCGATGTCGGCTTCGTCCACTGCGCCCGCCGGCCCGAGGACATCATCTTCCGCAAGGAGCTGGAACTGCTGGGCAGCCGCATGCCCGGCCTGTCGCTGGGCTTCCTGATCGAGGAGCGGTCGTCGCGCGAGAGCTGGTTCGGCCATATGGGCCGGATCGATGCCGTGCGCCTGCCGCTGCTGGTCTCCGACTTCCGCGACCGGGAGGTGTTCTGCTGCGGGCCGGAGCCGTTCATGCGCGCGGTGCGCGAGATGCTGGCCGCCGCCGGTTTCGACATGGCGCATTACCACCAGGAGAGCTTTTCCGCCCCGGTGGCGGAGGCGCCTGTCGCGCCGGTCGAACAGTCGGAAGCGGGAGCATCACCGCAGCCGGCCGAGACGCCGCTGCCCGTCCGCTTCGCCCTGTCGGAAGTCGATGGCGACTGCCTGCCGGGCCAGACCGTGCTGCAGACGGCGCGGGCCTCCGGCGTGCGCATCCCGGCGGCCTGCGAGTTCGGCCTGTGCGGCACCTGCAAGGTCCGGAAGCTCTCCGGCACGGTCGAGATGAACCACAATGGCGGCATCCTCGACCATGAGATCGAGGACGGCTTCATCCTGGCCTGCTGCTCCAGGCCACTCTCCCCGGTCGAGATCGAGGTCTGACGATGAGCGGCAGCAGCATCGCCCCCGTCCTTCGCCCCGCCCCCGCCGTCGCCGAGCCGGTCCCGCCGCTGCCGCCGCCGGAACAGGTGTTCCTGGACTGGCTGATGTGGCTGCCGGCCGGCGCCGACATCGAGGCCGCCGCCCGGCGCGAGATCGCCCGGCTGGACCGGCGGATGCCGCTGGCCGGGGGCGCGCGGCGCCTGCGGGCCCTGTTCCAGACCCTGGTCGCCGCCGCCCCTTAGCCGGAGCCTGAGGATTGCGGTGGGAGGGGGCACGCGCACCCTCGCCGTCCCTCCCCCGCATCTGCGGGTTGACGGCAGCCGTGCCGCCTCCGCACCTTACGGCGCGATTTGACCGCGGGCGGTGGAGCGAGCGAGAGGCGGATGCGGACAATCCTGGTCATCGGCATCGGTGCCGGCAATCCGGACTACATGACGGTGCAGGCGATCAAGGCCCTGAACCGGGCCGATGTGTTCTTCATCCCCGACAAGGGGACGGAGAAGGCCGCCCTGCGCGAGCTGCGCGAGGAGATCTGCGGCCGCTTCATCGAAAAGCCGGGCTACCGCACCGTCGGCTTCAGGGTGCCGGACCGCGACGGCGGCGGCCCGAACTATCGCGGCGGCGTCGAGGAATGGCGTGGCAAGCTGGCCGATGCCTATGAGGCCCTGTTCCGCGAGCATCTCTCCGAGGACGGCTGCGGGGCCTTCCTGGTCTGGGGCGACCCGGCCCTCTACGACAGCACCCTGCGGATCCTGGAGACGATCCGGGAGCGTGGCTTCGCCTTCGACACCGAGGTGATCCCCGGCATCAGTGCCGTGCAGGCCCTGGCGGCGCAGCATCGCATCCCCCTGAACCGCATCGGCGAGCCGATCCTGGTCACCACCGGCCGGCGGATCGCCGGCGGGCTGCCGGAAGGGCTGGACAACGTCGTCGTCATGCTCGACGGCGAAACCGCCTTCCGCAAGCTGGAGGGCGCCGATATCGACGTCTACTGGGGCGCCTATCTCGGCACGCCGGAGGAGATCCTGGTGTCGGGCCGGCTGCCGGAGGTGACGGACGAGATCGACCGTGTCCGGCGCGCGGCGCGGGAGCAGCACGGCTGGATCATGGACACCTATCTGCTGCGCCGGACCCGCGAGGACTGAGCGCGGATCCGGGACGGCGGACAGCCGCCCTCTCAGGCCTCGCCGCTCACGTACCGGGCCAGGGTTGCCCTGGTGCCGATGTCCCAGAGCGACCCGAGGCTGTCGGCGAAGGCCTTGGCGAAGCGCTCGGACGTCGCGAGGTCGCCATAGATGTCGGCCATCGAGATCCAGGCCAGCGGGTCGTCCTTCGCGGCCCCGGCCCGCGCCTGCAGGGCATCCCAGGCGGTGTCGTTCGGCGGCACCTGCCGGCCGGAATCGGTGGTGCCGAAGCAGTGGCGGCACCACAGGGCCGAGACCAGGGCCAGCCCGGCGATGCTGCCGCCCGCCCGCAGCCGGTCGGCGATGACCGGAATGATGAATTTCGGCTGCCGATCCGAGCCGTCGCGCGCCAGCCGCGGGATCGTGTCGGCAACCTTCGGGTTCAGGAACCGCCGCTGGACCAGGCTGAAATAGGCATCGAGGTCGGTGTCCGGCACCGGCGGGACGGAGGGGATGATCTCCTCGCGCTCGAGCCGGGCCAGGAAGGGGCCGATCTCCGGATCCTCCATCGCCTCGTGCACGAAGGGGATGTCGAGCAGTTCTCCCGGATAGGCGATCGCCGCGTGGCCGCCATTCAGGATCCGGATCTTCATCAGCTCATAGGGGGCGACATCCGGCACGAAGGTCACGCCGACCTTCTCCAGCGCCGGCCGCCCCGCCGTGAAATGATCCTCCAGCACCCACTGCCTGAACTCCTCGCAATAGACCGGGCTGGCATCGGCGATGCCGAAGGTCGCGCGGCAGTGCTCGATCTCGCGCGGCCCGGTCGCCGGGGTGATGCGGTCGACCATGGAGTTCGGGAAGGCGACATCGGCCGCGACCCAGTCCGCCAGCTCCGGATCGGACAGGCGGGCCAGGCCGGCCACCGCCGCCTGCGTCACATGGCCGTTGCCGGGGATGTTGTCGCAGGACAGCACGGTGAACGGCACCAGGCCGGCGGCGCGGCGGCGCTTCAGCCCGGCGACGATGAAGCCGAACACCGTCCTCGGATCGTCCGGGCTGCAGCCGTCGGCGACGATCGCCGGATGCTCCGGGTCGAAGGCGCCGGAGGCCGGGTGCAGGAAGTAGCCGCCCTCGGTGATCGTCAGCGAGACGACGCGGATCGCCGGGTCGGCCAGCGTCGCGACGATCGAGGCGCGGTCCTGCGGGTCGAGGAAGCCGATCATCGCGCCGGTGACCCGCGCCGCCGACCGGCCGATGTCCTGCTCCACCACCGTGGTCAGCCAGTCCTGCCCCTTCAGCCTGTCGCGCATGGCGCCGTCATAGGCGGTGACGCCGGCGCCGATCAGGCCCCAGTCGCGGTCGCCCCCGAGGTTGAGGAGCGCGTCGAGATAGACCGCCTGATGGGCCCGGTGGAAGTTGCCGATCCCGAAATGCACGATCCCCGCCGACAGATCCTCCCGGCAGTAGGACGGCACGGCCACCCGGGCGGAGAGCGCATCGAGATTGGCCAGCGTCAGTGACATGGTCATCGCATCGTTCCTTGTGCTCACCCGGCCCCGGGCATCCGGATCCGCCCGAGAGCGGCCGCGCGGATGATCGCCGGACCTTGGTGGTGAGCCGCCGACCGTCCCGGACGCCGATCAGTATCAGCCCAACGGAGAGGACGGCAATCACCTGCGCACCGACATGGGCTCAAGGCTGGCCGACGCCGCCATCCCCGCGGATTCCCGGGGGTTCCCGACGGTGATTGACGTCTCGAAGAACCCGAAGCGCTACGTGGCGACGGCGGCATGAGGCATCGCGCGGGTCGCACGCGATGCCTCATGCCCCTGCGACCCGGCCTCCTTACTGGCAGGCCTCGCAGGTCGGGTCGTCGATCGGGCAGACCATCGGCGCGCCGTCGGTCAGCGTCAGCTCGTCCGCTGCCAGGGTCGAAGCGGTCGGGGCCGCCACCACGATCGGCGCGGCCGCAGCTGGCGCTGCGGCGACCGGCGCGGGAGCGGAGACGGCGTTGAGCTTGCCGTCGGTGCCCTTCAGCGTCGACTTCTCGACATGGGTCGCGCTCATCGCCCGCAGATAGTAGGTGGTCTTCAGCCCGCGCTTCCAGGCCAGCCGGTAGAGGGTGTCGAGCTTCCGGCCGTTCGGGTTGGCGATATACAGGTTCAGCGACTGCGCCTGGTCGATCCACTTCTGCCGCCGGGCCGCCGCCTCGACCAGCCAGGAGGCATCGATCTCGAAGGCGGTGGCGTACAGCGCCTTGAGGTCGTCCGGCACCCGGTCGATGGCGCCGAGGCTGCCGTCGAAATACTTGAGGTCCGAAATCATCACCTCGTCCCACAGGCCCAGCGCCTTGAGGTCGCGGACCAGGCCGGGATTCACCACCGTGAAGTCGCCCGACATGTTGGCCTTGACGTAGAGGTTGCGGAACGCCGGCTCGATCGACTGGGCGACGCCGCAGATGTTGGAGATCGTCGCCGTCGGCGCGATCGCCATGGTGTTGGAGTTGCGCATGCCCACGCTGCGCACCCGCTCGCGCAGGTCGCTCCAGTCGAGGGTCGAGGAGCGGTCGAGGTCAAGCACGCCGTCCCGCGCGTCGGCCAGCAGCTCGACGGAGTCGATCGGCAGGATGCCGCGGCTCCACAGCGAGCCGTCGAAGGACGGGTAGCGCCCGCGCTCCGCCGCCAGGTCGACCGAGGCGGAGATGGCGTGGAAGCTGATCACCTCCATGCTCTCATCGGCGAAGCGCACCGCGGCCTCGGACGCGATGGGCAGGCGCAGCGCCTGCAGCGCGTCCTGGAAGCCCATGATGCCGAGCCCGACCGGGCGGTGCCGCAGGTTGGAGCGGCGCGCTTCGGGGATGGTGTAGAAGTTGATGTCGATGACGTTGTCCAGCATCCGCATCGCGGTGCGGATGGTGCGCTCCAGCCGCGCCCGGTCGAGGCCGCGCTCGCCGATATGGTTGGCGAGGTTGATCGAGCCGAGATTGCAGACCGCGACCTCGTCATCCGAGGTGTTCAGCGTGATCTCGGTGCACAGGTTCGAGGAGTGCACGACGCCGACATGGCCCTGCGGCGAGCGGATGTTGCAGGGGTCCTTGAAGGTCACCCAGGGATGGCCGGTCTCGAACAGCATGGTCAGCATGCGGCGCCACAAATCGAGGGCGCGGACCTGCTTGTGGACGCGGATCTCGCCGCGCGCGGCCTTGGCCTCATAGGCCTCGTAGGCGGTCTTGAAGGCCGGGCCGTACAGATCGTGCAGGTCGGGCGCCTCGTCCGGCGAGAACAGGGTCCAGGGGCCGTCGGCCTCGACCCGCTGCAGGAACAGGTCCGGCACCCAGTTGGCGGTGTTCATGTCATGGGTGCGGCGCCGGTCGTCGCCGGTGTTCTTGCGCAGGTCGAGGAATTCCTCGATGTCGACGTGCCAGGTCTCGAGATAGGCGCAGACGGCGCCCTTGCGCTTGCCGCCCTGGTTCACCGCGATCGCCGTGTCGTTCGCGACCTTCAGGAACGGCACGACGCCCTGCGACTGGCCGTTGGTGCCGCGGATATGGGCGCCCAGACCGCGCACCCGGGTCCAGGAATTGCCCAGGCCGCCGGCGTATTTCGACAGCAGGGCGTTGTCCTTGACCGCCTTGAAGATGCCGTCCAGGTCGTCCGCCACCGAGGTCAGGAAGCAGGAGGACAGCTGCGGCCGCGGCGTGCCGGCGTTGAACAGCGTCGGCGTCGAGCACATGAAGTCGAAGGAGGAGATCAGGTCGTAGAACTCGATCGCCCGCGCCTCGCGGTCGATCTCCCGCGCGGCCAGCCCCATGGCGACGCGCATGAAGAAGGCCTGCGGCAGCTCGAAGCGGATGCCCCCGGTCTGCAGGAAATAGCGGTCGTACAGCGTCTGCAGCCCGAGGAACTGGAACTGCAGGTCGCGCTCCGGCTTCAGCGCGGCGGACAGCTTCGACAGGTCATAGCGCGCCAGCTCCGGGTCCAGCAGGTCGACCGCGATGCCCTTCTTCACATAGGCCGGGAAGTATTCGGCATAGCCCTCGGCCATCTCGGCATGGGTGGCGCGGGTCGGCCGGCCATGGACGAAGGACAGCGCCTCGTGCCGCAGCAGGTCCAGCAGCAGCCGGGCGCTGACCTGGCTGTAGTTCGGCTCGGTCTCGATCAGGGTGCGGGCGGCCATGATCGGCGCCAGCGCCAGCTCGTCCTCGCTGATCCCGTCATAGAGGTTGCGGCGGGTCTCGGCCAGGACCGGGGCGGCATCGACATCGGCCAGGCCGGCGCAGGCCTCCTCGACCAGCCGGGCCAGCCGCGCCTGGTCCAGCGGCGCGCGGCTGCCGTCGGCCGCGGTGACGTGCAGCGCCGGCGCCACCGGCGACGCCTCGACCTTGGCCGCGGCGGCGGCGCGCTCGCGCGACCGCTCGTCGCGATACAGCACATAGGCGCGGGCGACCTTGTGGTGCTCGCCGCGCATCAGGGCCAGCTCGACCTGGTCCTGCACCTCCTCGATGTGGAAGGTGCGGCCATGGTCGGCCCGGCGGGTCAGGGCGGCGACGATCTGGGCGGTCAGCCCCTCGACGATGTCATGGACGCGGCGCGACGCGGCGGCACCCGAGCCCTCGACCGCCAGGAAGGCCTTGGTCAGCGCCACCGAGATCTTGCTCTCGTCGAAGGCGGTGACGGCACCGTTGCGGCGGATCACCTGATAGGCCGGCTCGGCGCCCCGTTGAGTCGAGGGCGCGCGCGGCGCGGCGGGGACGGCAGGCGCACCGGCGAGGGCGCGGTCGGATTCCTGGATGGCTGACATCGGCAAACCCCATGATCGTGTTGGGGCTTGGGCCGATGGACGCGGAGTCGACAACGCACCGGCAAGCCGGCGCATCTCGCTCATCGCACCATCGGGACACCCCGCCCGAGGACGCAATTTATCGATCACGGACCGGTCTCCTGGCTCGCGGTCGGCGGCCCCTCCGTCTTGCCTTCCCGGCGGGTCGCCCCAACCAGTGACTCGAACGACGGAAGGTCCTTCCGCTTACAGTTGCGGGGGCAGCCCCGGCTTTGCCGTCATGCGGCGCACCGGATTCCCTTGGCGCCCGTGATGTCTAGATATTGACGTCTTTATGACGGTTCACGTCAATACCTAGTTGGTGCCGTCGCCAACTTCGCAATCCAAGTTCGTTTTCGACTCCCCGGCTGCAATCCCGGAATCGGAGGGTGGAATGGGATCGGCCCGGCCTCGGCTATGCTCCCCGGCACGATGACCGAAGCCCTCTACCCTCCCCCGCCCTGGCGGCTGCGCGGCACGGTGCAGGCGGCGCTGTGGCGGGTGCCGCGCGCGGCCCTGCCGGGGCCGTTGCCGGATGGAGCCAAGCCGCTGGGCTGGGGACGGTCGGCGCTGCTGGCGACAGTGCGGGCCGATTGGCAGCCGGGCGGCGACCTGGCCTATGGCGAGCTGGTGGTGGCGGTGCCGGTGCGGCTGGGATGGCAGATCGGGATCACGACCACCGCCGCCTGGGTCGACAGCCCCGCCGCCCTGGCCGGCGGCCGGACGCTGTGGGCGATCCCGAAGCGGCTGGGCCGGTTCGAGACGGCGGATGGGCGGACGACATTGACGGATGCGGATGGCCCGGTGGCGGCCGTCACGGATCGTCCCGGACGCCCATGGCCCTTGCGCCTGCCGGTGCCGCTGCGGGTGCTGCAGCCGGATGCCGGCGGCGTCCGGATCACCCGCGCCGCCGCCACCGGCCGCTTCCGCCTCGGCGGGCCGGGCTGGGATTTCTCGCCAACCGGACCATTGGCGCTGCTGGCCGGGAAGCGCCCGCTCCTGGCCCTCACGCTGGCTGACGCCGAGGCGCGGTTCGGGCTGTGAACGGGCGCGGCGCCGGGGCGCCGTCGGCGCAGTCCGGCTGCGGCGGCTCGACCCAGAAGGGCAGGTCCGCCAGCTCGCGCGGGGTCATGGCCAGCAGCGCCTCGGCGCCGTCGGGCCGGCGCCGGCCATGCCGACGCCGCAGGAAGGAGAACATCGTGGCCTCCTCGGCAGATCTTCTCCAAGAGATAGATCCGCGGCACGGCGGCCACGATGGACAGTGTCTCTCCATGCCTATAGAAAATCTCCATAGGCGTGGGATCGGTCAGCGCCCGGCCAGCTGGTCGTCGAGCTTGTCGAAGGTGCCGCCCCAGCCTTCGGTCATCGACTCCGTCATGCCGGCGAAGGCCTGCCGTTCCTCCGCGCTGGCGTCGAGCGGCGTCCACACCAGATGCAGCCGGGTGGCCGCCCCCTCCTCCGCGAGGGTCAGGGTCGACAGGATCCTGAGCGGCCATGGCCCGCCGAACGGCGACGGGGCGACATTGGCATGCTCATCCGCGAAGGAATGCTCCCAGACCAGGCGTGAGGGTTCGACCACCTCGCGATAGACGAACTTCACCCACATCGGGCTGCCGCCGGGCGAGTCCATCCGCCCGTGCATGGTCCCGCCGGGGCGCAGGTCGAAGGTCTTGATGGTGCTGGTGACGCCCTTCGGGCCGAACCATCGCGCCAGGATCTCGGGCCTGGTCCACGCCTCCCAGACCTGCGGGCGCGGCGCCTTGAACAGGCGGGTGATGGCGAACTCGGTCCCGGCGGCGGTCGCGGCTCTCATGATCAATCGTCCTTCTGCGGTTTGGTGCTGGCCTCGAGCAGTTCCTCGAGGCGGTCGAAGCTGTCGTTCCACAGGGTCCGGAAGTGGTCGAACCACTCGACCGTCTCCTTCAGCGCCTGATGGTTGAGGCGCCGCGGCCGCGACTGGGCGGCCTGGCCGCGCTCGATCAGCCCCGCCCCTTCCAGCACCTTGAGATGCTTGGAGATGGCGGGCTGGCTGATCCGGAACGGGGCCTGCAGCTCCGACACCGTGGCCTCGCCCTGGGTGAGGCGGAGCAGGATGGCCCGCCGGGTGGGATCGGCGAGCGCGGCGAATCTGAGGGTGAGCGAGTCTTCCAGAATCATATAGTTATATAACCACTTGGATATTTATGAGTCAACACCCCCTCCATCGCCCTATCGCGGCGACGCTGGACAGTCCGCCCCGGCCCGATCAAGAAGGGGCATGGCCTCGCCCTTCCCGATTCCGCTGAATGCGCTGCGTGCCATCGCGGTGGTGGCGCGCGGCGGGTCGCTGTCGGCCGCGGCGAAGGAGCTGGGGGTGACACCCGGCGCGGTCAGCCAGCACATCCGCCGGGCGGAGGCGCGGCTGGGCGTTCTGCTGTTCGAGCGCACCACCGCCGGGCTGGTGCCAACACCGGACCTGCAGCGGATCCAGCCGATGCTCGACGCCGGCTTCCGCATGCTGGCCGACGCCATCGTCGCCCTGGCGGCGGAGCGGGCCGGCATCCTGACCGTCACCGCCGGATCGGCCTTCGCCGCGCGCTGGCTGGTGCCGCGGCTGGCGCGCTTCACCGGCGCGCATCCGGAGATCGAGCTGCGCTTCGTCGCCACCGCCGCGACCATCGACCTGGCCGCCAGCGACGTCGACTGCGCCATCCGCATGGGCCGCGGCGGATGGACCGGGGTGCTGGCCGAGAAGCTGGTGCCGCAGACCGTGTTCCCGGTGTGCTCCCCCGCTTTGGCGCAGCGGCTGAAGCGACCGGCCGACCTGGGATCGGTGCCGGTGATCCGGGACGAAGGCTCGCTGATCTCCTGGGCCGAATGGTTCGCCGCCGCCGGCATCGCGTCGCCGCCGCGCCTGTCCGGCCCCTCCTACACCGACCCGATCCCGGCGCTGGAGGCGGCCCTGGCCGGCCAGGGCGTGTTCATGGCCTGGCAGCTGGTCGCCGCCGACGCGCTGGCCGACGGCCGGCTGGTACGCCCCTTCCCCGTCGCCGCACCGACCGAGATCGCCTACTGGTTCGTCACCACCGAGGCCAAGGCGCGGCAGCGCAAGGTGCAGCTGTTCCGCGCCTGGCTGGAGGCCGAGCTCACCTCCAAGCGGGCGCGCCCTGTGTCCGGCGTGTGGGGGTAAGCCTCACCTGGCGAGCCTATACAGAAATCGTCATTGCGAGCGCAGCGAAGCAATCCAGGGCCTTTTGGCGTGTCCCCTGGATTGCTTCGTCGGCTTCGCCTCCTCGCAATGACGGTTCTCGAGAGAGGCCGATCGCCTGCTCATCCGTCTCAGCGTGCCGGTCAGCGGATCCGGTCGGCCGGCAGCGCCGGGCCCCAGCGATGCACTCCGACCAGCCGGAACCGCACCGCATCCGCCAGGCCGAGATGGGCCAGGATCAGGGCGACGATCGACAGCCACATCTCCGTGCCCTGCAGCCCCGGCTCCTCGCCGCGGCTGAAGGCGAAGCCCAGGCCGGGGCGATAGTGCCGGAGCGCGGCGCCGAGCAGAGCGCGCAGCGCCTCCGCGATCTCGGCCGCGCGGTAGCCGGTCTGGCGGGCGCAGAGCATCAGCGGATGCACCACGTCGAGCACGTTGCAGGCGTTGAAGCCGGTCTGCGCGAACCCGCCGTAACGGCGGAGATGGGCCAGGACGGAATCGATCGTCCGCTCCGCATAGGGCAGCGGCAGGCCGAACTGGGCATAGGTGCCGCGGGTCAGCCGGTAGAAGCCGTTCACCGGCTGCAGCCAGTCGTCACCCACCGGGCCGCTCCACAGCCCGGTCGTGGCGGCGGCCCGCAGGGTCAGCCAGCCCATCAGCGTGGCAAGCGGGCCCGGATCGCCGAAATCGCGGGCGTTGAGATAGCAGGCCGTGCCCAGCGCATCGACCCAGGCGCCGGAGGACCAGCCGCGCTGGGCCCAGGGCAGCCCGTCCAGCGCCCGCTGCAACGTCGCGGCGTCGAGCCCTGAGGCCCAGGCGACGGGGTGCCGGAAGCCCGCGCCGAGGCATTCCAGCGCGTAGCCGACGCAGAGGATGTTGTAGAGGTTGTCGCCGCCGGGATCGGCCGGCGGGTCGCGCCGCACCGCATCCGGCGTGTCCGGGTTGAAGCACAGCCCGGTCGCCGGATCCTGCAGCGCCTGCAGCCGGGCCGTCCATTCCTCCCGCCTGCAAGGCGGCGGCACGGCGCCGAACATCGCGGCGATCTGGATCGCGTCGCAATCGGCGCGGAACGGCGCGTTGCCGGCATTGCGCGGGTCCCGGTACCAGGACTCCTGGCCTGGCGGCGCCGCGCTGGCGGCCAGGATCGCCGGCCACTCCTCGCCGATCCGCGTGTCGAAGGCCTTCACCTCGGCCAGCAGAGCATCGGCCGGCGGCGCGCCCCGCGGCCGGCGACGGTCGCGGATCACCCGGGCCGGATTGCCGCCGACCAGCGCGTAGTCCGGCACGTCGCGGGTCACCACCGCCCCGGCGGCGACGATGCAGTGGCTGCCGATCCGCACCCCGTCGGTGACCACGGCGTTGGCGCCGATCCAGACATCGTCGCCGATCTCGATGCCCTTGGTCGACACGCCCTGCTGCGCGATCGGCGTCTCCGGATCGTCCGAGACATGGTCGAAGCCGGCGATCATCGCGCCGGCGGCGATGCGGACCCAGGAGCCCATCCGCACCTGGCCGATCACCGAGGCGTGCAGGTTGAAGGAGCAGTTGTGGCCGGCGACCAGCTGCCCGTGCAGGCGCACCCCGGCGGCGACGACGCAGCGGTCGCCCAGCGTCAGGCTGTCCGGGAAGATATAGGCCTGGGGCGACAGGTAGCACGCCGCGCCGAGCTGCAACGGCAGGCGCTGCGCCAGCGTGGCGACGAAGGCCGCCTGCGCCTGACGCTGCGCGTCCGTGGCGTGGCCCTCGAAGCGCCAGGGGTGGGAGTCGAACTCCTCGACTGGGTGGGGCATGGCATCCAGGACCGACATCAGAGGATGGCGCCGGCATCGGCCATCAGCTGGGCCGCGCCGTCGGTGATCGAGGCGGTGCCGAAGGCGACCGTGTCCGCCACCCGCTTCAGCACCCGGCCGAACTGCTGCGACCCCTTGGGCGGCGGCGCCGGATAGGGGCCGACCTTGTCGGCGATGAAGTTGACGTAGTCGACCGTGGCGCGCTCCACCGGCGTGAGCGTCGGCAGGATCAGCTCGCGCGTCGCCGGGCTCATCGGCACGCCGCGCTCCACCCCCAGCACCTTGGCGGCCTCGGGGTCGTTGAGGAAGAAGCCGATGAAGGCGGCCGCGGCCTCGGGGGCCTTCGACCGAGCGTAGATCGACCAACTCGAGGCCGGGCGGTAGAACTGCCCCGGCTTCGCCCCGGCGCCGCCATTCGGAAACATCGTCAGGGCCAGCGGCGCGGTGGTGGCGGACTGCATGCCGACGATCTGGTTGGAGAAGGCCAGGCTGGTCGCCGCCTTGCCCTGGATCAGCGGCATCTGGGTGATGGTCGAATCCGGGCTGAGCGCGGCGATGTCCGCCGGCACGCAGCCGCCGCTCTTGCGCATCCTGTCCCAGTAGCTGAACCACTCCGCCGCATGGTCCTGGCCGAAGCCCAGCGCCCGGTCGGCCGTGAACAGGTCGGCGCCGCGCTGCCGCAGCCAGACCTGGAACGCGTAGCCGTAGCCGCTGGCGTCGCAGGAGCCCCAATACTGGTCGCGGCCCGCCGCCTTGGTCAGCTCGATCATCCGCGCGGCATAATCGTCCCAGCTGGTCTTGTCGTCCGGCGGGGCGATGCCGGCCGCCTTGAACACGGCGGTGTCGTACATCAGCGCGAAGGAGTTGAGGCCGTGCGGGATGGCCCAGACCTTGCCGTCGAGCGCGCAGAGATCGAGCAGGTCGCGGGGGACGCCGGCGGTGTCGATCGGCTTCGGCATCAACTCGTTGAGCGGCAGGGTGGCGCCGCGCTGGACGAAATCGGCGAAGCTGCCGGGTTCGAGCTGGAAGATGTCCGGGGCGCTGCGCCCCACCAGCTGGGTCGCCAGCTTGGGGAAGTACTCGGCGTTGCTGACCTCGCCCACCAGCTCGGCACCCTGCGCCTTCGCCTGGTACAGCTTCAGCACCTCGGTCGTGCGACGGGTGCGGTCGTCATTGCCCCACCAGACGATTCGCAGCCGTTCCGCTTCAGCCTGCGCCGCCGCCGGAACCATCGCCGCCCCGGCCAGCCCCAAAGCCCCTGCCAGCACGGATCTGCGCCCGATCGCAGCCGTCATCGCCGCCCCTCCCTGGTTCGTTGCCGATGATGCGGACGGTGGCCCGCCCGATGAAGTAACCGTTTGGTTACAAGTGAACCGGGGATCGCCCGCCCTGTCAATTCGCAATGCACCTTGGTCGAAGCGCCGCATCGCCCCCCTTGGCCTGGGCCGCCGTTCCGGGCATCGTCGCGGCATGATCCGTTATTCCGAGACCGCGCCGTGAGCCGCAGCCGCAGCCTGCCGCCAGTGCCCGAGGACGGGCGGCCGCGCATGGCCGACATCGCCCGCATCGCCGGCGTGTCGGTGGCGACGGTCAGCCGCGCCCTGGCAGGGTCGCCGCGCGTGACCGGCGAGACGCGGGAGCGGATCGAGGCGGCGGTGCGCGACACCGGCTATGTCGTCAACCGCATGGCCCGCAGCCTGCGCCTGCAGCAGGCGCGGCAGGTGTTCGTGATGGTGCCGAACATCGGCAACCCGTTCCACGCCTCGGTGCTGCTGGGCGCCGAGGAGGCGGCGGTCGCGGCCGGCTTCCATGTGCTGATCGGCAACACCGCCGGCGACCCGGCGCGGGCGGAGGAGCATGCCCGCCAGCTGCTGACCGGCGCGGTCGACGGCATGCTGCTGCTGGGCGGCCGGATGCCGGAGCCGCTGAAGGCCCCGGCGCTGCAGGAGCGGCTGGTCGCGGTGATCGAGCCCGTCGCCGCCCCCGGCGTGCCGGTGGTCGAGATCGACAACCAGGCCGGGGCGCGGGAGGCGACGCGCCACCTGATCGGGCTGGGCCATCGCCGCATCGGCCATATCGGCGGCAGCCCCGGCACCACGGCGACGCCGAAGCGCTTCGCCGGCTATGCCGAGGCGCTGGAGGAGGCGGGGATCGAGCCGCAACCCGAGCTGGTGCGCTACGGCGTGTTCTCGATCGCCACCGGTGCGGAGCAGATGGCCGAGCTGCTGGAATTGCCCGAGCCGCCGACCGCCATGTTCTGCGGCAGCGACGAGATCGCCATGGGCGCCATCCGCACCATCAAGCAGGCCCGCCTGAGGGTGCCGGAGGACATCTCGGTGGTCGGCTTCGACAACATCTACTTCGCCGCCGTCACCGACCCGCCGCTGACCACCATCGACCAGCCCGCGCGGCAGCTGGGCTTCGAGGCGATGCGCCTGCTGGCCGACCGGCTGGCCGGTGCCGCCGCACCGAAGCGCGGCGTGACCGTGCCCTACCGCCTGGTGGTCCGCGCCAGCACCGCACCGCCGCGGCGCTGAAGGGACTCTTTTCCGCCGGTCGACGTTTCGCCACAGTCCCGAACCAGAGTGGCGCCGCATCAGCGAGGGGGAGATCACGGTGCCAGGGGACCTTCCGCAGGCGGCGGCCGTGCGGCTTTCACAAGCGATCGACGCCCTGGAGACGCAGCGGCGCCGGGCGGCCGAGGCCACGGTGGTGATCTGCGGCCAGATCGTCGTGCTGGCATTGGTCTGGGGCGTGGCCCCGATCGCGCGGGGGCATTGGTCGCCAGGCGGCATCTTCACCGCGGCGGCCGCCATGCTCGGCGCCAGGTTTCTGCTCGGCCTCAGCGAGAATCTGTGGCGCAGCACGGCGAACCGGATCGTGGTGCCCATCCTCGCCGAGACGCTCGGCGGCATGACGGCCAGACTCCGCAGCCGCGGGCCCGCCCTCGATTTGCTGCCGGCGATCGGCGCGCTGCTCGACCCCGATGTGCTGTTCGACCTCGACCCTGCCTTCGAGCTGGGGCTGCTGCCCCGGAGAAGCGCGAACTGGGCGGATTGGCGGCTGGACGGCGAGCATCGGTCCCTGGCCTTCACCATGGCCGCGGTCGTCCAGCGGTGGAACACAGCGGGCAACAAGCCGGCGTCTCGCCGCTCCGACCATGTCCTGCTCTCAATCGTCGTGCCGGTCCCATTCCAGGGCCGTATCCTGATCGCCCGCGATGGCGGGGTGTTCGAGACGATCGCAGATCACCTGACGCCGCTGCTGGACACGGTGCTCTCGCGGCCGGACTCGCCGCAGCGCCTGCAGGCCCCCTATGAGGCGTTCGAGCACCGATTCACGGTCCGGGCCGACGATCCGGATGAGGCGCAGCGCCTGGTCACCGCCGCCGTCGCCGAGGGGCTGGTGGCGATTGACGAGGCGCATCCGGACCGATCGGTCCGCGCCGCCTTCCATCGCGGCCGGCTGTGGCTGGCGCTGGACCTGGCAGGGCCGATGCTGCAGCAGGCCCGCCTGTTCGACCCGGCGTCGGCAATGCTGGCGCAGCTGCGGGCGGTCCTTGATGAGCTGAGCCTGCCGCACCGGCTGATCGACCATCTGCACGGCCGCCCGCCGGCCTGAGACGGAGTCGCCCGGCCTGCTGTCCGCGCTGCGCGGGCTGAGAGGGCCGGCGAGCGATCCGGCGATGGTGTTGCCCGATTGCCACTCGCCCTCACAGGGCCGAGAAAGCCGCCGCCGGCCTGGCTTTCCGCCCCTTTCCCCACCCGCCTGCCCATTATGACGGACCGGCGACAGTTCAAGATGCGACATCGCCGCTGCGCGCCATTTTGGCATACATTCAAGAACGTATGCATCGATATTGTCCGATTCCGGGACGCGATTCGAGACCGGAATCCTAAGCGAGAAACTCGTGGAGTCAGGAATGACCAGACGCATCGTCTTCGCCGCGGGGGCGGCCGCACTGCTCGCCGCAACGCCGGCCATGGCCCAGCAGGTGAGCGGCCTGTACGTCGGCGCCGGGGCGGGCGCCAACTTCCTCCAGGACAACGGCCTGAACAAGGACAGCTATGATGTCGGGCCGGCCGGCAACCTCTATGTCGGCTACGGCTTCGGCAACGGCTTCCGCACCGACCTCGAGGCCAGCATCCGGGAGAACAGCCACGACGGCAACAACCACCAGACCACCTATGGCCTGATGGCGAACGGCTACTACGACTTCGACTTCGGGTCGCCCTTCGTGCCCTATATCGGCGCCGGCGTCGGCCTGGCGCTGGTGGACGCCGACTTCGGCTCGAGCGGCGGCAGCCCGTACTTCGAGTCCACGAAGGCGAAGTTCGCCTATCAGGGCATCGCCGGCGTGGCCTACAACTTCGCGCCGAACATGGCCGCGACCCTGGAATACCGCTACCTCGGCACCCAGGGGCCGGTGTTCAAGGACAACGGCGTCCGGATCAAGGGCGACGACAACAACAACCACACCATCCTGGTCGGCCTGCGCTACACCTTCGGCGATGTCGAGGAGGCGCCGCCGCCGGAGCAGGTGCAGCAGGTCACCCAGTCCCGCAGCTACCTGGTGTTCTTCGACTTCGACAGCTCGAAGCTGACGCCCGAGGCCAAGCAGATCGTGGGCTCGGCCGCCAGCGACGCGCTGCAGGGCAAGAGCACCCGGATCGACGTCACCGGCCACACCGACCGGTCGGGCTCGGACAAGTACAACCAGGCGCTGTCGGTGCGCCGCGCCGAGGCGGTCCGCCGCGAGCTGGTGGCCGACGGCGTGGCCGACAGCGAGATCGTGACCCGCGGCGTCGGCGAGGCCGATCCGCTGGTCCCGACCGCCGACGGCGTGCGCGAGCCGCAGAACCGGCGGGTCGAGATCGTCGTCAACTGAGATCCCGCAAGGATCTCGGAGTATCGGAAGGGGGCTTCGGCCCCCTTCTTCTTTGGATGCTACCGGTCGGACCAGACCGCCAGCTCAGTGCCGTCCGGATCCTGGAAGTGGAACCGGCGGCCGCCGGGGAAGCTGAAGATCGGCTTGACGATGCGGCCGCCCGCCTGCTCCACCCGCCCCTGCGTCGCGGCCAGGTCATCGGCATAGAGGATCACCAGCGGGCCGCCGGAGCCGGCCGGGCTGCCCTGGGCGAAGCCGCCCTTCAGCCGGCCATCGTCGAACTCGCAATAGGCCGGTCCGTAATCGGTGAAGCGCCAGCCGAAGGCTTGGCCGTAGAAGTCGCGCGAGCGCGCGATGTCGGCGACGGTGAGCTCGATGTAATCGATGCGGCGGTCATTGCCGGGGCTGGCCATGGGGTGTCCTTCTCTCTGATCCGGTCCCGAGCCTGCCACCGCGCGCCCGCCCCGTCTTGAACGGAACGGCCAGTCAGGCGGCCATGCGGTCCGGCAGCCGGCCGGCCGCGAGCTGGCCGACGACCGCGCCCGGGGTCAGGCCGGAGAGGCGCCGGACCTCGACGACCGCGCCCGGGGTCAGGCCGGAGAGGCGCCGGACCGCATGGCCGCCTGACTGGCCGTTCCGTTCAAGACGGGGCGGGCGCGCGGTGGCAGGCTCGGGACCGGATCAGAGAGAAGGACACCCCATGGCCAGCCCCGGCAATGA
>NZ_NHON01000053.1 GCF_002195995.1 Inquilinus limosus | reverse complement strand
GCTCCACCGCCCGCACCACTCGCTCACGGAGATCCATCGAGCACGGTTTACCCATCCAGGCTGGCCTCCTCCCAGCCAGCATGATGAATCACATTCCCTCGCCCCTGGGAATCCCCTTCCGATTCTAACCAACCTCATTCCGCTCTAGCGGGTCACAGGGTGAGCCTCGCCGCAGTGGCGGAGAGGACTCGGCGCCTCGAAACAGCTGTGGCATCGCGCCGCGACATCGGAGCTTCAGCCGGAGCCGCGCTGTTCCCGCATCCAGGCCAGGAACGTCGGATCGGCCCCGTAGGCGACATTCACCCGCATCGCGGGCGGGCCGGCACCGCCCGCGGAGAAGGTCGCCGAGGGCGCGATGAAGATGCCCGCGGCCGCGGCGTTTCGGACCAGGTGGTCACCTTCCATCGGTCCGGGCAGGTCGATCCACAGATAGAAGCCGCCGCCGAGGGGGCGGCGCACGGAGAAGCCGGCCGCCTCCAGGCCCCTGACGGTCTCGGCGGTGGCCTTGCTGGCGCGGGACCGCAGCCGGCGCAGATGCTTGAGGTAGTGCCCCTGGTCGATGAGCTGGAAGATCAGCCGCTCGTCATGCGCCGAGGTGGCGACCGTGGTCACCACCTTCAGCTCGTTGAGTTCGGCGGCGATCCGCGGGGCGGCGGCCACGTAGCCGACCCGGAAGCTGGCGGCGAGCGTCTTCGAGAAAGTGCCGATGTAGATGACGCTCTCGAGCTGGTCGAGCGACGCCAGGCGCGGCAGCGCATAGGGCAGGATGTCGGCGAACGGGTCGTCCTCGACCACCATGAGGCCGTGCGCTGCCGCGATCCTGAGCACGCCATAGGCCGCCCCCGGCGTGATCGACCCGCCGGTCGGGTTGTGGGCCAGGGACTGCGTGAAGAACAGGCGGGCCCCGCTGTCGCGAGCCTTGGCCTCCAGGTCGTGGAGGTCGGGGCCGTCATGCAGCCGGCGCACGCCGACCGGCCGGACGCTGGCGAGGACCAGCTTGGCCAGCAGCGGGTAGTAGCCGGGGTCATCCACCAGCACGGCGTCGCCGGGGCTGGTGTAGCGGCGGACGATCAGGTCGAGCGCATGGTTGGCGCCGTGCGTCATCAGCATCTGGCCGGGGGTGCAGGCGATGCCGCGCTCCGCCAGCGCGCCGCAGAGCCGCTCGCGCAGCGGGAGATGGCCCCAGGAGGTGTTGTAGGCGTCGGCTTCTCGGAAGCGCGGGAAGGACAGGTGGCGCCGCAGCTCCGACGCCTCCAGCCAGTCCGGCGGCGGGCGGCCGTCGCCGGGGCGGATCGGCAGCCGCCGGTCCAGCTGTTCGATCAGCAGGGCCGCCCGGTCCGTCGCCGCCGCCAGGGGCAGGCCGCGCTCCTCCGATCGCGCGGGGGGCGTGCGCACGACGTAGTAGCCGGAGCCGGGCTTGGCCTGCAGCATTCCCTGCGCCACGAGCCGGAGATAGGCCTCGACGACCGTGTTCTTGCCGACACCGAGACGGGCCGCTTCCTCCCGGATCGACGGCAGCCTTTCTCCGGGGCGCAGCAGCCCCGAACGGAGCTGCGTCAGCACGCCCTCCATCACGAAGTCGATCTTGTGGGGCGCCGTCGGCATGGCGTTGTATCCGTCTGATGAAGGGTACGGTTCCCGGAAGATTGTCCCAAACCGTATCTGCCACGATCCCGGAGGCGAGGGTAGCGTCCTCTCCAGGCCCGCGACAGACGCCGAGGGAGGAGACGGCCTTGCCAGGCCGGACCGCGGCTTTCCGCGTGCCGATGAGCAGCGATCGGAGACCGTGCGTGCCGCAGGACAGCAGCCTTGGACATTCGAGGATTCCCGGCTTCCACAAGCTCGGATGGAAGGACCGCCTGGACCGGGTCGCCGCGTTCGCGGCCCTGGATCAGGCGCATCGGGACCAGCTGGCGGCGCCGTCGAACATCGACGCGCCCCTGGCCGACCACATGATCGAGAACATGATCTCGACCATCGCCATCCCCGTCGGTATCGCCACCAACATGAAGGTCGATGGTCGCGACGTCCTGGTGCCCATGGCGACCGAGGAATCGTCGGTCGTCGCGGCGGTCGGCAACTCGGCGCGCCAGTGCTACGACAATGGCGGCTTCACCACCTCCATGTCCGGCACGCAGATGATCGCGCAGATCCAGCTGCTGGACCTGGCGGACCCGGCGCGGGCGCGGCTCGTCATCCTTGAGCGCCGGCGCGAGATCGAGGCGCTGTGCAACGAGTGCGATCCCACCCTGCTGCGCCTCGGCGGCGGCTTCCGCGATCTCGAGGTGCGCCTGATCGATGCGCCGTCGGGCACGATGGTGATCACCCATATCGTCATCGACACCAAGGACGCCATGGGCGCGAACGCCGTCAACACGATGGCGGAGCGCCTGGCGCCGAAGCTGGCGGAGTGGACGGGCGGACGCAGCCTGCTGCGGATCCTGTCCAACCTCGCCGATCGCCGCGTGGCCCGGGCCCGGGCGACATGGCGCTGCGCCGATATCGGCGGCGAGGCCGTCCGCGACGCCATGGTCGAGGCCTTCGAATTCGCCGATGCCGATCCCTACCGCGCCGCGACCCACAACAAGGGGATCATGAACGGCGTCTCCGCCGTGGTGCTGGCGACCGGCAACGACACCCGGGCGGTCGAGGCGGGGGCGCATGCCTTCGCCGCCAGGGACGGCCGCTATCGCAGCCTGTCGCGCTGGGAGGTGACGCGGGAGGGCGACCTGGCCGGGATGCTGGAGATGCCGATGGCGGTCGGCCTGGTCGGCGGCGCCACCCGGATCCATCCGACCGCCCGGGCCCTCCTCGCCATCCTTGGCGTCGATTCGGCCGAACGGCTGGCCCGTATCATCGCCGCGGTGGGGCTGGCCCAGAACTTCGGGGCGATGAAGGCGCTGGCCACCGATGGCATCCAGAAGGGCCATATGGCCCTGCATGCGCAGAACATCGCGATTGCCGCTGGCGCGGCCGGCGTGGAGGTCGAGCGGGTCGCCCGCCTGCTGATCGAGCGCAAGTCGATCAATGCCGATGCGGCGGCGGCGGTGCTGGCCGAGATCCGGGGCCGCTGATGGCCACGCCGGTGCGGATCGTCGAGGTCGGGCCGCGGGACGGCCTGCAGAACGAGCCCCGGACGGTCACGCCGGCGCAGCGGGTCGCCCTGGTCGAGGCGCTGGTGGCCAGCGGGCTGACGACGGTGGAGGCCGGCAGCTTCGTCTCGCCGAAATGGGTGCCGCAGATGGCGGGCTCCGACGCGGTCCTCCGTGGCCTTCCTGCGCGGGACGGCATCCGCTATCCGGTGCTCGTGCCCAATCTGAAGGGCATGGAGGCCGCGGTCGCGGCGGGGGCGCGGGAGGTCGCGCTGTTCGTCGCGGCCTCCGAGAGCTTCAGCCGCCGCAACATCAACTGCTCGATCGGGGAGTCGTTCGAGCGGGCGCTGCCGGTCATGGAGATGGCGAAGGCCCATGGCATCGTCGTGCGCGGCTATGTCTCCTGCGTGCTCGGCTGTCCGTATGAGGGCGAGGTCGCCCTGCCGGCCGTGGCGTCCGTCGCCGAGCGGTTGGTCGGGATCGGCTGTTCCGAGGTCTCGCTCGGCGACACCATCGGCGTCGGCACC
This sequence comes from Inquilinus limosus, assembly GCF_002195995.1. Taxonomy (GTDB): domain Bacteria; phylum Pseudomonadota; class Alphaproteobacteria; order DSM-16000; family Inquilinaceae; genus Inquilinus; species Inquilinus limosus_C. The sequence continues at coordinate 38,289 of NZ_NHON01000053.1, read as the reverse complement.
CCGGCCAGGGCCCGGCGCATGGTCGAGGCGGTGGCCAAGGCGGTGCCGATCGACCGCTTGGCGATCCATTTCCACGACACTCGCGGCCAGGCGCTGGCGAATGTGCTGGCCTGCCTCGAAGCCGGGATCTCGGTGATCGACAGCGCGGCCGGCGGCCTCGGCGGCTGCCCCTATGCCGCGGGGGCGAGCGGCAACCTGGCGACCGAGGACCTGCTCTACATGCTGGACGGTCTCGGGGTCGATACCGGCGTCGATCTCGATCGCCTGCTCGATGCGGTTGCCTTCATCGCCCATGGCCTGGGACGTCCTCCCAGATCGAAGGTCTATGCGGCTCTGCGGGGCGATCGAGGCGAGGGCCAATCCGGCCGGTGACGAAGCCGGCCCCACAGGCAGCCCCGATCCGCGGGGCGCCGGTCTGAACGGGAGGATCATTCATGTCTTCTGACAATCTCGCGGAGGTGTGGGGCGACGTCGTCGACCTGCGGCATCTCCGGCTGGCCGTGCTGATCGGCGCGGCCCTCAGCCTCGCGGCCTATTTTGGCGCGGTCGAAGCCTTCCGGGCGCTGGACGGCGACGCCTCGGTGAACAAGGCCTATGCGATGCTGGTCGGGCTGGCCGGGTGCCTCGCCAGCTGCGTGGTCTGCGCCAGGCTGTTCCCGCCGAAGCGGGTCTTGCTCGAAGGCGGGAACGATGCAGAGGCCCGGGAGCGGGCGATCGCCGCGCTGATCGGAGATGCCGACGATCGGAACGCACCGATTCCCGCGGCGGCGAGCGAGGAGCTCAGGGCCCTGGGGCTGGACGGGCTGCTGCCGGCTGCGGGCGGCCGTGCATCGGCGCCGGCGGTCCATGCGGAGCCGGGCCGCCGCCCGATGCAGGAGGCCTGAGGATGGAGATGCTCAGCCATGACCTGCTGGTCGCGATCGGCATGGGGCTGCTGGGGGCGGTGATCTTCTCCGCCGTCGGCCTGGTGTCCGGCACCGACGAGACCACCACCATGGCGCCGGCCACGCTGCTGGTGGTGCTGCTCGGCGTCCCGCCGGTCGGTATCTTCACCTTCTGGCTCGCCGCCGCCGTCTCCAAGCACATGACCCATGCGATCCCGACCGCGCTTCTCGGGATCCCCGGCGACACGATGGCCGTGCCGCTGATGCAGCAGGCCACGGATCTGCGCAATCTGGGCGTGCCCCATATCGCGCTGCGCAAGATGGTCGCCTCCGCGCTGGTCGCGGCGCTCATCGCCGTGCCCCTGTCGGTGGCCTTCGCGCTGCTGATCGCGCCCTTCGGGCAGAAGATCACCAGCGCCGCCCCCTGGCTGTTCCTGATCGCCGCGCTCCTCATCGCCCGGTTCTCGGCCGGCCGCTGGGCGTCGGTCTTCCTGCTGATCCCGTTCGTGGCGCTGATCCTGGCGCTGCAGGCCTTCACCGCCGGCTTCGGCACCAAGCTCAGCATCAGCTACTTCCTCGGCATCGCCGTGGGGCCGCTGGTGGCCGACCTGTTCTCCGTCCTGTCGCCGGCCGAGCGGGCGCGCATGGCCCGGGGAGGGCCGCGCCGCGTCTCGATCGCGCCCGAGGTGAAGGGGTGGAAAGGCTATTTTCCCAACCCGCTCAGGGTCCTCGATGGTACGCAGCTGCGCGCCGTGGCCGGCGCCGCGGTGGTCTCCAGCGCCACCTTCGTGTTCTCGCCGGTGGCGATGACGGTGGTGCTGGGCGAGGCGGTGGCGGCACGCATCCGCCACCCCTATCACCGCCTGACGACCGTCCTCGGCGTCCGCAATGGCGTGACGGAATCGACCTATATCGCCGAGGCGATGATCCCGCTGGTGGCGCTGGGCCTGCCGCTCAGCCCGGTCGCGGCCGGCCCCGCCGCGCCGCTGTTCAACGCGCCGCCGCGCTTCTCGGTGGACGCGGCCGGCGAGCACATCGTGAACCTGCACACGCTGATGAGCCCCTGGCAGTTCCTGGTCTACGGCCTGCTGGCCGTGGTGCTGGCGGCGCTCGTCGCCTATCCGCTGTCGATGAATTATGCGCGCTCCGCCGCCGTCCTCGTCTCGCGGCACATCAGCCATGAGGCGATCATCGCCACCTTCGTCGGCCTGGTGCTGGTGATCGGGCTGTGGGAGGGGGCGCTGCTCGGCGTGCTGGTGGTGATCGTCGTCGGCCTGGTCGGCGGCCTGCTCTACCGGGCCTTCGGCTTCAACAGCGGCGTCCAGTTCATGGGCTACTACGCGGCGGTCCTGTCCGTCCCGGCGCTGCTCAAGCTGTTCGCCTGATCCCGACACCCTCGCAGGAGAGGATCATGATGTCGCGCCTCGCCACAGCGCTGCTGATGGCCGTGTTCGCCGTCTCCCCGGCCGCCGCGGCGCCGGCCCTGCCGGCACTCGTCGCCACCGCCCAGGGGCCGGTGCCGATACCGCCCTCCGAGCAGGGGCTGCAGACCATCACGGCCGAGCCCTTCTTCAAGGTTTCGGACAAGGGGCTGCAGCTCGAGGGCGCGGTGTTCGACCGCCAGGGCGACCTGCGTTTCGTCGACGTGTTCGGCGATCGCGTCTATCGCCTGACGCCGGACCTGCAGCTGACCAGCTTCGCGACCCCGGCCGGGTTCGCACCCGCCGGCCTCGCCGTCCACCGTGACGGCCGCCTGTTCATCGCCGGCCTCGGCAACTTCAAGGACACGGGCGGCATCATCGCGACCCGGCCCGACGGATCGCAGCCGGAGACGATCATCCCCGCCAGCGCGGGCCATCTGGTCGACGACATCGACTTCGATGCCGCGGGCGGCTTCTACTTCACCGATTTCCGCGGCACCTCGAGCGATCCCCAGGGCGGCGTCTACTACGTCTCGCCGGACGGCAGGACCACGACGCCCGTCTTGCCGAACCTCGCGGTCGCCAACGGCGTGGCGCTCTCACCCGACGGCAAGACCCTGTGGACCGACGAGCTCAGCGGCGGGGTCCTGCACAGGGTGGAACTAAGCGACGCGACGACCATCGCGCCCTTCGGGACGTCGGTGCCCTACCATTTCATCGGGCCGGCGCCCGATTCCATGCGCGTCGACGCCGACGGCAACCTGTATGTCGCGATCTACGGCCAGGGCCGCGTCCTCGTCTTCAACGCGGCGGGCCTGCCGATCGGCCAGATCCTGATCCCGGGCCGGGAGGCCGGGCACAACCTCCGGTCGACCAGCATGGCGTTCAAGCCCGGCACGAAGGAGCTCTACATCGTCGCCAGCGACGGCCAGGGCGGCGAGGGCTGCGGCGTCTACCGGGTGCTGGCTTTCGGAGAAGCGCCATCACGGCATCCCGCTCAGTAGTAGAGCGATCTTTCCGGCAGTCATTTGAAGGGTCCCGCAACCCGCCCAATGCCGCCAGCGGACTGGCTGTCCTCGGATGGATCGCAGAAGAGGTCCGCTTTGGAGATGCCCCTCGGGCCGACGATCATCTGCTCGGTGTCGGGTGCAGCCGTGACCAGTTCGGCCCCACCTGCGATGGCCGGTCTCGGGCGGCCGGTTTCATTTCAATCTGCCAAAAGCGGCGAGATCCCGCGGATTTGCCTGATGTCCGGAATCAGAGCGCCGCGCCAATGTCCAAATATGGCGCCCACCCGCCGGGCGCCCGGGGAGCGGACAGGGTCGAATTCGATCCAGAGCGGTCATCGGACTGCTCCAGGATCGGAAAGGCAGTGAGTTGCCGACTATTCGTGGGGCACTGCCATCTCGGCGGCAGGCCGCTTATTGACGACTGCCAAAGCGAGGCCGCCCAGGATCAGGACGACGCCGGCTGCGAACATCGGGCCGAGGGGGTCGCCGAAGAGAATCGACGCGGCGGCAATGCCGAAAACCGGCTGGAGATATTGAACGCTCGCCGCGACCCGGGCCGGGACAGCCCGCAGCAGATACAGCCAGAAGAGCAGTCCCGCGACAGTCACCATCACGCCGAGATAGACGATTGCCCACACAGCCTGCACGGTGATCTGCACGGGCGTGTGCGCCATCTCCCAGCCGGACAGGGGCAGGATTGCGACCAGACCCGCCAACGCGTTCCATGCCGCCACGGGCAGGGTGCCGTACCTCTGTGTGAGTTCGGCGCTCCAGATGTAGTAGAAGGCGATGGCGATCGCCGAGACGAGCATCCAGATCACGCCGGCGGCAGTCGTCTTGGACATCTCGTCAGCGCCCGATCCACTTCCTGCCGCCACCAGTGCGATGCCGGCAAAGGCTGCGAACAGGCCGAACCATTGTCGGCCGGCGACCGGCTGCTTGAGGCGTACCGCCGCGAAGATCACGATGAAGATCGGTATCGTCGCGGAGATGATCGTGCCGGCTGAAGCCGATGTGCCCTGCACGCCGAATGATTGTGCGACATTTCCCAGGGTGATGCCCATCACGCCCAGCGCAACAATGCTGGGAACGGCCCGCCACGGAACGCGAAGCCGGCCTGCCGCCAGCATCAGGAACAATGGAACAGCCACAAGGAAGCGCATGGCGGTGAGCGTCAAAGGCGGGATCGTCTCAAGGCCCAGTTTCGTGATCGGGATGGAGAGCCCCCATATGACGGCGAGCAACAGCATTGCGCCAAGGCTCTTCGCCGAAAGAGACTGGGCACGAACAGCGATGGGCGGGAGAGCTGCGGCGTCGGTGGCCTTTTGCATGACGGGCGCTTCGTGTGCTTTGATGGTTAGGTACGTGCACCTGCGTCATGTCTAGGAGCCGGCGGGCACCACCAACAAACGATTTATCCTCACATGACGCATGAGCAGGAATCACATATAACGCCGTATGGCCGACCAGCTTCCTCCCCTCCAGACCCTCCGTGCCTTCGAGGCCACCGGCAGAAGGCTGAGCATGACGTTGGCAGCGGAAGAGCTGCATCTGACCCACGGCGCGGTGAGCCGTCAGATCAAATCGCTCGAGGATCACCTGGGGGTTCGGCTCTTCCGCCGGATGACTCGCAGGATCGAACTGACAGACGCGGGCGCCTCGTTCTTCAGCGCCGTCACCCGGCTGCTCTCCGAGCTCGCGCGCGAGGCGGAAAACCTTCGCCGCAGGAACGACGACACCCGCCTCGTCGTCAGCTCGGGCGTGTCCTTCGCCAGCAAATGGCTGACGGCGCGGCTGCACAGGTTGATGGCACGATATCCGGATCTGGACGTCCACCTCGAGGTGACCGATGCCGAGGTGGACTTCGCAACCGGCCATGTCGATGTCGCCCTGCGCTATGGCACCGGCCGGTACCCTGCCGCGACGGGCGAGCGCATCATGAACGAAACCGTCTCCCCGGTCTGTGCGCCGGACTATCGCGACCGCATGGGCGGACTTCGCTCGCCCAGCGAGTTGGCGAGGTGCCAGTTGATCCACGAGATCGGCATGAACACGACCTGGGAGCGCTGGTTCTCGATGATGGAACTGCCGTATCCACGGATGCGGGGTCCCGGCTACGGCCTCGGCAGCATGTCGATTGAGGCTGCGATCCGGGGAGAAGGAGTGGCTCTGGGTCGGAGCGTGCTGGTCGCTGAAGACCTGGCAGCGGGCCGTCTCGTGGCGCCGTTCCCGCAGGCTAAGCTTGAAGTGGAATGGGGATATGATCTTGTTTATCGCATGGGCAATCAAGATCACCCGAAGGTTCGTGCGTTCAGAAATTGGATAGTCGACGAGATCCGGTAATTCATCACCACCAGCTTTCCTCATTGAATGCCACATTGTTGTAAGCGGCCGTTTTGCGCATCCAGAGTCGGATCATCGAGAGCGTCCGCTTCAGAGGAGTCGGGGAGGCCGGCGGTCGTACGCAAAGAGCCCCCATGCGGAAGCGTCCGCTTCGGGGAGCCGAAGTCGATGACCGGTTTCGGGAACCTTCTGGGGCGTTAGGCCGGCATGAAATGGCCTGTCCTAGCCTGGATGGACCGCGTCCGGTTTGGAGAAGCCACGACAGTGGCCGGATATGGCGCCCCGCGGCCTGAGCCTTCGTTCCTCTATCCCCGATGCAGACCTTTGAGAATTCCGAGAGCGCTGGCCGGCCAAGCGGGCGAATTTACCTCGTAGCTGGTGGTCCGGACATACATTCCCAATAGCCTCGACTCCTGGCATCAATATCGAATTGGGAGGGGGATATGAACTGGCTAACAAACTGGCTCCGGCTAACCAAATCATCCTCCGGAACCCAAGGGGACGCCGCCGCGCTGCGGCGGGACCTCGATCGGCTCGATGCGGTGATCCCCGATCTGGGCGCCCAGGCGCTGCGCTATGTCCTGACCGGCGAGAACGACAGCGTCCTGCTGACGCTTGGACAGCATCAGCAGAAGGTCGCGGAGGCGCTGGGGCGCAACTATTGGTCCAGCAACGGAAACTGGACCGACGGACGTTCCGAGTATGTCCTGGCCCCCCGCGACTGGCAGCCCGGCATCCTCAGGCGGTATGGCGAGGTGTTGGCGATCGCCAGGGGCAACCGCAGCTACCCGCCAATCCCAGGCTCCGACCGCACGCCGCGCTGGCTCGCCACGATCATGGTGGAATATGCCGATGCGCGGGCCGCGGTCCTGTCGGGCAGGAACACTCCGACCGGAGGTGCGCCTAAGCAACTTCCGCCGAACGCCACGGCGCCGTTCACGATCGCAAAGCTTCGGGCACTGCTTGAGACGGAGCCGCGGGCGAGTCTCGATCCGATCCTCGACATGGCCTTCGAGAATGGTGACAGCCGATATGGGGATCTGATTCCGCGGCATACCCCGGAGACGATGCCGGACTTCGACGGCTTCCTGCGGGAGGATCCGGTCGCACGAACTACGGAGATCGCGAAGCTGTCGCCCAAGGCGCGCGCCTTCGGCCTGCGTGTTCTCGCCCGCGAGGGCCTGGTCGACGGCGCCTGGTTCGATCTGGCCTTCGCCCAGGCCTGCGACAGCTCCAAGGCGGCAAGGGAGGCGGCCGCGGTGCTGCTCAAGGCGGCCGATCCGGATCTGCTGTTCGCGCGGGTCGCGGCCTTATTCCCCGGCATGAAGGCGAGCCAGAAGATCGAGATCGCCCGCGCCGTTGCTATCGCGGGTGGCCCGGGCGGAGTCGATCTGCTGCGCAGGCTGCTAGAGGCGGAGGACGCCCCCAGAGTGGCGGCGGAGCTAGAGCGCCTGATCGGCCAGGAGTCTCTGGCGGCGGGCGGGGAGGACCATCGTCCGGACGGATCCGACGGTTACCTCGCTCTGGACCGCAGCTGGGTCGAGGCGCCGCCGCTCGCCGAGCTGCCCCTCGATCGTCCGGTGTCGCCAGCCCTACGGCCGCTGGTGGATCGGGCTTTTGCCGAATGGCGGGCCGACGATGAGCGGCACAATCGCGAAAAGTCGGGTGGCAAATACTTTCAACGGCGAGTGCCGATGCCGGCGACGGCAACGGACCGGTTCTGCCGGCTGGTCGCGCCCGGCGGCGAGACGCTTCCCCGTGAGTCGCAGGATCCTGCGATCCTGAATGTCACCCAGGCCTGGGGTGTCGGCAAGGAACGGGAGGCGGTGCAGGCCCGCATCCTGGCCCATCCCGACCTCACCCTGTGGCACATCCTGCGCATGCATGGCAGCGACTACGGCCGAAGCGGCCCCTACCGGCTGTTCTCTATCTTCCATAGAAGCCCCACCGTCGACGTGGCGCGACAGCGCCTGCAAGGGATGAGCGGACTGCGGACATATGCGGCCGCCTGCACCGCACTCGGTGATCCAGCTGACGGGGTGATCCGCAGACTCCTCCAGCACTCCTGGGGCCCAGCCCCGGACTTTGACGAATGGCCCGCCACAGATCTATGGCCCTATTTCGCGTGCCACTTCGTCATGATCGACGAGGCGCTCGGCCTGGCGCCGCCGTCGGGCCCGGTCCCGCTGCAGGAAGACCGGGCGCTGGAGTTGCTCGCGATCTTCCCGAAGACCCCGGCGCGCTATTTCTCTGCTCTGGTCGACCGAGCGGTCGGCGATCGCAAGCTGGTGCGCCGGCAGGCTCGCGATCTCCTGGACGCGGCCCCCGGACTGGACGGCCTGCTGATCCCGCTGCTCGATCATCCGAAGCAGGAGACACGGATCGGCGCCGCCCATTGGCTGGCCGAACGCGGGGCCCGGGCTGCGCTGCCGGCGCTGTTGGCCGCCACGAAGAAGGAAAAGCTGGCTCCGGCCAAGGCGGCCCTCCTCGGCGCCATCGCCCGGCTCGGTGGCGACATCGGCGGCTTCGTCTCGCCCGGCACGTTGCTCGAGGAGGCCAAGGCCGCGCTGAAGAAGGCGTCGGGCAAGGAGCTGGATTGGTTCCCACTCGAGGCCCTGCCCAGGCTGCGGCAATCGAACGGCGCCGAGCTCGACCCGATGGTGCCGCGCTGGTGGCTGACGGCCGCGGTCAAGTTGAAGCAGCCGGGCGGCAACGCGTGGTTCGAGCTGCTGCTGGACCAACTCGACCCCACCAGCGCCGAACGGCTCGGCGCATTCGCGCTGCATGCCTGGATCTCTCACGACACGGTCCGGCCGAGTGAGGAGGAGGCGAACGCCCATGCCCGGGCCCATGTCGATGCGACGCTGAAGGGCTACCAGCGCTGGATGCCGGATATGACCTGGGACCGGGCCTTCGCCATCCTGCGCAACGGCAAGCTCGCCGAGTATCGCAACAGCGGCAACGACAGCAAAGGCATCCTCGCCCTGGCCACACGAGCGAGCGGTGCGGACTCGGTCGCCCTGGTGCGCAGCTATTTCCGCGACCACTACCCGCGGACAGCGCAATGCAAGGCGCTGATCGAGTGCCTAGCCGCCAACCCGTCGCCCGTCGCCACGCAGTTCGTGCTCTCGATCGCCAAGCGCTGGCGCACCCGCACCGTCCAGGACCTCGCCGGCCAGCTGGTCGAGTCCATCGCCGAGCGCCGCGGCTGGACCGCGGAGGAACTGGCCGATCGCACAGTTCCGACCGGTGGCTTCGGCGACGATGGTGTGCTGCCGCTTCCCATCGGCGACCGCACCTATACGGCGCGGCTGGCGGACGACGGTAAGGTCCAGCTGCACAACGCGGACGGCAAGCCGGTGCAGGGCCTGCCCTCCACAACCTCGGCCGAGACGAAGGAGGCGCTGTCCGAGGCGAAATCCGCCCTGTCCAATGCCAGGAAGGAGGTCAAGCAGGTCTTCGATTTTCAGCCCAGGCGGCTCTACGAGGCTCTCTGCGTTGGGCGGGACTGGCCGATGGCGGACTGGTCAGAGCATCTGCTGCACCATCCCCTGGTCGGCCGAATGGTCCAGCGGCTGCTCTGGATTGGCCTGGACCTGGAGGGCTGGAGGGTCGCGGCATTCCGGCCGATGGAGGACCTGACCCTGACCGATGCCGAGGACGCCGCCGTCGGCCTCGACGGGCTCGCACGCGTTCGGCTGGCCCATCGGACCGACTTCACCGATGCGGAGGCGACCGCGTGGCGCCGCCATATCGCGGATTACGAGGTGAAGCCGCTGTTCGACCAGCTCGGCCGGCCGCTGCTAGCGCTGGCCGCGGGGCAGGCCGAGGCGACTGAGATCAGCGATCGCCGGGGCTGGCTGATCGAGGCGTTCAAGCTGCGTGGCCCCGCCACCAAGCTCGGCTACACGCGCGGATCGGCGCAGGACGGTGGTGTCTTCACCACCTATGAGAAAGGCTTCAACAGCCTGAACGTCACCGCGGTGGTCGAGTTCACCGGCAATTCCCTGCCCGAGGAGAACCGGCTGACGGCCCTGCTGGGCCTGAGATTCCTCCGCATGCGCAAGGGCGGCGGGCTGCGCTTTGACAAGCCGGTGCCGCTGAAGGAAGTGCCGGCGGTGCTGCTCAGCGAGGCCTGGAACGACCTCCACGCCATGGCCGCGGCGGGAACCGGCTACGCCCCCGATTGGGAGAAGAAGGCCGCATGGTGACGCAGATCCTTCGCCCACCGGCGGAGACGGTCTTCGCCGACGAGCTGGCACGGCTGGCATCGGCGGATAAAGGCCCGCGGCCGCCCGGCTGGGTATTGTCGCCGAAGGCCGTGCGCAGCTTCCTGATCGGCGACCCCGGCATCGGCGTCGCGCGCAAATTCTATGGCGACGACGCCCTGGTCGAGCGCGCCATCGTCGACCTGATGGGCGACCAGGGGCTGATGCTGGTGGGCGAGCCAGGCACCGCCAAGTCGATGCTGTCTGAACTTTTGGCCGCCGCCATTTCCGGCCGCTCGAATCTCGTGGTGCAGGGGGCCGCGGGCACCACCGAGGACCATGTCCGTTACGGCTGGAACTATGCGCTGCTGCTCGCAGAGGGACCGAGCGAGCGGGCGCTGACAGCATCGCCGGTGCTCGACGCGATGCGCAGCGGCCGCATCGTGCGGATCGAGGAGATCACGCGCTGCCCGCCGGAGATCCAGGACACGCTGATCTCGATTCTCTCCGAGAAGGTCGTGGCCATTCCGGAGCTGGGCGAGGACCACGCGCTCTATGCCGCGCCGGGCTTCAACGTCATCGCCACGGCGAATCTCCGCGACCGCGGCGTGCACGAGATGTCGAGCGCGCTGAAGCGCCGCTTCAGCTTCGAGACCGTGCTGCCCGTCTCCGACCCCCGGCTGGAGCGAGAGCTTATCCTGGGCCAGCTGGGGCAACGGCTGGCGCGCGCCGAGGTGGAGGCCGAGCTGTCGGACGAGGTGCTCGACCTGCTGGTGGCGACCTTCCAGGACCTCCGCTCCGGCAAGACCCGGGACGGGGTGCCAGTGCCGCGGCCGGACGCAGTGATGTCCACTGCCGAGGCGGTGAACGTGGCGCACGCCGCATCGCTCGACGCGGTCTATTTCGGTGAGGGCCGGGTGACAGGGGCCCATGTGGCGCGGCAGCTGACGGGCGTGGTGCTGAAGGACAATGCGGAGGACGTGCGGAAGCTCGGTGCCTATGTCGATCACGTGGTCAAGGAGCGATCCCGCCGGAGCCGGGCATGGAACGAGATGCTGACGGCCCTGAAGGCCCATCGCGCCCCGTGACAACGACGCCGGTGGTCTTCTTCCCGATCCGGCACCATAGCCCGGCCTGCGCGCTGGCGCTGGCCCGCGCGCTCGACGAGATCCGGCCGGCCCAGGTGCTGGTCGAGGCCCCGGTCGATTTCGAGCCCCTGCTGCCCCTGCTCACCGACCCGGCGGCGCGGCCGCCGATCGCGATCGTCTCGCTGCCGTCGGCCAAGGCCGGCGACGGGGCGGGGCACACGGCGACCTATCCGTTCTGCAGCCATTCGCCGGAGCTCGTCGCGCTCGCCTGGGCGCGCCGGTCCGGCGCACAGGCATCCCTGATCGACCTGCCCGCGCGGCACCTGCAGATGCGCCGCCACGCGACGGCGGGGGAGCTGGCGCCGGCGCCGTTGATCGCGGATTGGCGGCTCGACCACAACGCCTATGTCGCCGAGCTGTGCGCCCGCCGCGGCGTGGCCGACGCGCTGGCGCTGTGGGATGCGCTGTTCGAGGCGCAGGCCGGCGGCGGCGGCGACTGGAGGGGCTTCTTCGATGCCGTCGGGCTGTATTGCCGTCACATCCGCACGGTCTCGGACCCGGCCGAGATGGAGGCTGATGGCACTCTCGCGCGAGAGGCGCAGATGGCCGCCCGGCTGGCAGTCGCCCGGGCTGCCGGCCCCGGCGCGATTGCCGTGGTCACAGGCGGCTTTCACACCCCCGCACTGATCGAGAGCCTCGACCGTCCGCCTCGCCCCGGACCGGACCTGGAGGCCCCGCCGGCCAACGCCTTCCTGGTCCGCTACGGCTTCCGGCAGCTCGATCATTTCAGCGGCTACGGCGCCGGCCTGCCGCACCCCGCCTACTACGATCGGCTCTGGCATGCCGTGGTCTCGGGTCATGGCCCCGACCTCACCCTCGGCCTCATGACCGACTTCGCCGACCATCTGCGTCGCACCCAGCCGCAGCTGGCGCTGGCGACGCCGGTGCTAGGCGCCGCGGTGATGGCTGCCCGGCACCTGGCCACGCTGCGGGATCTGCCGGCACCGGGCCGCAGCGAGCTGATCGACGCCATCCGCTCTACCGGCGTGAAGGAGGCGATCGAGCTCGGCCGTGCCCCGCTGCTCGACGCATTCCACGACTTCCTCACCGGCGATGCGATGGGGGAGCTGCCGCCCGGCACGGCGCAGCCGCCGATCGTCGAGGCGATCCGGTCGCAGGCGCGGTCGCTCGGCTTCAATCTGGAGGACGGCGCGCGCCGGACGCGCGATCTCGACATCCTGCGCAAGCCGCGCCACGCCGCGGCCAGCCGCTTCCTGTTCGCGCTCGACCTCGTCGGTGCCGGCTTCGCCAGCCGGATCAGCGGCCCCGACCCGTTGAGCGGCTGGCGCGGCGATGTGCTGTTCGAGAGCTGGAGCTATGCCTGGTCGCCGATGGTGGAGGCTGCGCTGATCGGGCACGCCATCGACGGGCGGACGCTCGAGGCGCTCTGTCTGGCTGAGCTGGAGCGCCGTAACGGCCGGCTGGCGGCGGACGGGCGGTCCCGCAGCGCGGGGGCCGCAGCGGCGCTGCTGGTCGCCGGCGTTCGGACCGGCTTCGCACGAACGTTCGCCCGCGCCGCGGATTGGTGCGAGCTGGCGATCCAGGAGGATGCGGACGCCGCCTCGATCGTCCAGGCGCTGTCGATCATGGCCGGCCTGGCCCGCCCCGGTCCTGGCGCGCCTGATCCAGCGCCGTATTTCGCCGGCATCCGGCGCCGGGCCTTCGAGCGGCTGATCCTGCTGTTTCCGCTGCTGAAGGACACGCCGGCCGATGGCTTGCCCGTGCTGGTCAGGGCAGTGGCGGACCTCGCCGGGCTGGTGGCCGGCGGTGACGAGGCGATCGACCGCGACGCCTTCGGCGGCGTGCTGCTCGAGGTTCTGGCGGCATCGCCACCCCCGGCGCTCACCGGCGCGTTGCTGGCCTTCGCCGGCGTCATCGGGCTGATGCCGGAGGAGGAGGTCGTGTCGCGCATCGCCGCCCAGCTTCGTGGCGTCCATGTCGAGGATGGCAAGGCCGCCTCGGTGCTGACCGGCTGTCTGGCCGTCGCACCCCGGCTGATCGTCCACAGCGCCGAGCTGCTGGCGGCGACCGACGACTTCTTTGCGCAGGTTGGGCAGGACGATTTCGTCGCCGCCTTGCCGGAGCTGCGCCTCGCCTTCGGCGAACTGACCCCCGGCGAGATCGACCGGGTCGCATCCTGGGCCGCCACGCGGCACGGGTTGGCGGCGGAGCAGTTGCTCGACGGGACGATCCCGCCCGAGGAACTGGCGGAGAATATGGCCGTCGCCATCCGGATGGCCGAGGCCTGGCGCGAGGACGGGCTGGCCGACTGGCTGGAGCCCCGGGAGTGAGCGACGCCCGGCCAACCGCTGCGGCACGCTGGCGCCTGGCGCTGGGCCGCCACGCCCAGGACCGGCTCGGCGGCGCCGGCCCGTCGGCGCTGGAGCGGCGCATGGACGATGCCATGGAGGTGCTCTATGGCCGCCGCCACGCGCAGCGCGGTTTCCGGCCCGGTGGGGGCGGGTCCCTCGACCCGTCGGCGATCGTGGTGCCGCGGTGGCTCGACGAGGTGCGGACGCTGTTCCCGGCCAGCGTGTTCGAAACGGTGCAGGGCCACGCGGTCGAGCGCTTCGGCATGGCCGAGCTGCTGGCCGACGCCGATGTGCTGCAGCGGCTCGAGCCCAATCTCGGCCTGATGAAGGTGCTGCTGTCGTTTCGCGGCCGCGCCGACCCGAAGGTGGCCGGACCGATCCGCGAGATCGTCCGCAAGGTCGTGGAGGAGCTGCGGCGCAAGCTGGCGAGCGAGGTGGCGCAGGCGCTGTCGGGCAGCCGCAGCCGCTTTCGCCGCAGCCCGCACCGGCGCATGGCGAATCTGGACGTCCGGGCCACGATCCGCGCCAATCTGCGCCACTACCAGCCGGACCGGCGGGCGCTGATCGCCGCGCGGCTGATCTTCACCGCCCGCCACCAGCGGCGCATGCCGTGGACGATCATCCTCTGCGTCGACCAGAGCGGCTCGATGCTGGGGTCCCTGATCCACGCCGCGGTGCTGGCCGCCATCCTCGCCAGCCTGCCGGCCGTGCAGGTGAAGCTGGTGGCGTTCGACACCTCCGTGGTCGACCTGTCCGACCGGATTGACGACCCGGTCGACCTGCTGCTGTCGGTCCAGCTCGGCGGCGGCACCGATATCGGCCAGGCGGTCGCCTATTGCGACGGCTTGGTGACCCAGCCCTCGCGCACCGTGCTGGCCCTGATCAGCGACTTCGAGGAGGGCGGTTCACCGGCGGCGCTGATCCGGGCCGTGCGGCGCCTCGCCGAAGCGCGGGTGACGCTGATCGGCCTGGCCGCGCTCGATGGCGAGGCAACGCCCGTCTACGACCGGGCGATGGCCGTCCGGCTCGCCGATGCCGGGATGGCGGTCGCCGCGCTGACGCCGGACCGCTTCGCCGAATGGCTCTGCGAGGTCATGACGTGAGCCTCACGCCGTTGCGGGCCATGGCGCAAGGCCTGGACGATGCCGCGCTGGAGGCACTGGCATCGCGCGGCCTGCTGCGCCGCGCCACGGCGGATGCCGGCCGGGTGCGAGTCGAGCGCGAGGACGAGCGGAGCGCCGACCTGATCCTGGACGGCGAAACCGTCCGCCTGGACACCAAGGGCCTTGCCACAAGCACCTGCACCTGTCCGGCGCCGGGCATCTGCCGGCACCGGCTGGCCGCGGCGATCCATCTGCGGGGCGCCACGGCTGAAGCTGCCTCGACCGACTGGGCGGCGGTGTTCGATGCCATCGGGATCGAGGAGCTGGCGCGCTATGCCGGACGGTCTGGCTGGCGCAACGCGCTGGTGGCCGCGCCGGAGGTCGCGGTCGAGATCAAATCCGAGACGTCGTCGCTGACGGTGCGCCTCGGCACGGCCGAGCCTGTTGTCTTTCTCGCCGTGGGCGGACTCGACGCCGCCATCACCAAGGCTGCCCTGAAGGATCGGAAGGCCTGCGTCGTCGCCGCGGCCCTGGCCGCACGCCGTGCACTCGGCCTGCCGCCACCGGCGATTGAGACGAATGCCGACGCCGATCTCCCTGCGCAGGCCCCTGACTCGCGCGTCCTGCGGGAGGTCCGGGATTTCCTGTGCCGGGTCTATGGGACGGGGCTGGCGATCGCGCCGATGGCGCTGGAGGAAGAGGCCCGCACCCTGGCGCTGGCCGGCCGGGTGGAGGCGATGCCGCGGGTGTCGGGTCTGCTGCGCAGCCTGGCAGCTGGGATCGGCACCCTACGCCGTCGCGAAGCCGATGCCGACAGCGAGGCGCTGCTGGCGCTGGCCGCGGAGTGCCATGCGCTGTGCGTTGCCCTCGATGCAGCGCCTTCGGAGCAGCTTCGGATCGGGCTCGCCGGCCAGGTGCGGCAGGACTACGCCTCGATAAGCGACCTCGCCCTCGTCGGCCTCGGCGCCCGGCTGTGGGAGACGACGAGTGGCGCCCACGGCGCCACCGCGCATCTGTTCGATGCCGAAGGCGGCCGGGCCTATACGGCCTCTCTGGCACGGCCCGACCGGACCGATCCGCTGTTCACCCCGGTCTCGGCGTTCCGCCAGACCGCGATCTGGGGCACGACCATGGCCGAGCTCTGCGCCGGCCGGGTGCATCTCGCCGGCGCGCAGGCATCGCCGGCCGGCCGCCTGTCCGCGGCAGCTTCGGTCACGGCGCGGGTCGAGCCTTGGACTCCGACGCGCGAGGCGGTCGCCGGCTGGTCCTGCGCGTTCGACGACTGGGCCGCCCTGGAGGCCAGCCTGCAGTCGGCCTTCACGCCGCGGCTCGCCGCCGGCCCGCTGCCGGAGGTGCCGGTCGTGCTGATCTTCTCCCGCCACGCCACGGCGCGGTTCGACGAGATCAGCCAGAGCCTGGTCTGGCCGCTGGCGGATGCGCGGCGGCGATGGGTTGGCCTGACGCTGCGCTACGAGGGGCCGGAGCGGGATCGGATCCCGGTGCTCGAACGGCTGGTGGCATCCGCCCGGTTCTGGGCCGTCCTCGCCGTTGCCGCCCTTGACGGCGGCCGGATCGAGCTGCGGCCCTATGCTCTGTGGGGCGAAGCGCAGCAACTGCTCGATTTCGATGCCCGCCCCAGTGATGCCGGCACCGCATCACGGTCGCTGCTGGACCGGCTGCGCCGACTCGGTTCGCGTCCGGCCAACGGTCCTGCGGGGCCGGTGACGCCGACCCACGCAACCGACGCCGTTCTGAATCAGGCCTGGGCACGACTGCTGCGTCGGGCGGAATCGGGCGGCATGCAGCCGGCCGATGTCTTTGCGCGCGAAGCAGGACGGTTGGCCGGACGGCTTGAACCTGCCGGTTTCGTGGCGCTCGCGAAGGCTTTCCGGGGCTTGGCCGTCGCATCTCCGGATATGCTGCCGGCGCTCGGACTCCGGAGCGCTTATATGGTCTCGACGCTCAGGCGCGCCCGAGCGCGCCTCGTCTGGATGGAATGACGCTGTATGTCCGCAGAGACAACCCAGACCCCGAAGGTTGAATGCGGTGCAAGACCCGTCTGATAGTGTGGTGGTCATGTCCGCTTCGAGGTGCCAGTTGAGACGGCCGGTTCCGGGGGCGTTCCCCAATCTGGCTTAGCCGACAAAGCCCGCATTCCGTGACTTCTGGCAATGTCCGGTCTCGGGAACGCTTGGCCATGTCCGCTTCTGGCGCGGCCCTGCCTGGCCTACCGGCAGGTCGACGGGAGAATCCAACGGGGCATACGGCTCGCTCGCATGTCACTTCGACGGCCGGGGACGGTCCCCGGCTGAGGTCCGACTTCGGGGCCGGCGTCGACATCTCATTGACCGTCGTTTGACCGTTTTGCCGTCATTGAATCGCTGGAGCTTGTCCCTGCATGCCTGCGGCGCCGTCTCATCTTGGCGTCGGCCCGAGAGCCGCCACGTCTCCTCATGGCCCTATCTGCGGGCGCGTCCACGCCGCCTCGGATGGCCTGATCTGGCCGAGGGACCGGCTGTGCCTCGATCGCTGATCCGCAACGGCGGGAGACGACTTTTTCCCGCCGCCGGGCGGGCCCGGCTTTGCATCGCGAAGCAAAAAAGCCGTCTCCCGCCGTCCTTCGCTCCGCTGCGGGCCTGGCGGCTGCGGCGCGATCGCCCCTCGGCCTCCTGATCGCCATCGAGGCCGCGATGGGCGCGGCCCGGGCAACGTAAGAGGAGACCACCATGGCGACCATCGGTTCCTTCACCAAGTCCGGCGACGGCTTCACCGGCTCGGTCAAGACCCTGACCTTGAACGTCAAGGCGACGATCCGCCCGGCCGAGCGCGAGAACGACAAGGCCCCCGATTACCGCATCTTCGCCGGGGCCACGGAGTTCGGCGCCGCATGGAAGAAGACCTCGAACGCGGGCCGCAACTATCTCTCGGTCAAGCTCGACGATCCCAGCTTCCCGGCCCCGATCTACGCCTCGCTGGTCGAGACCGAGGGCAATGACGACCTCTCTCTGATCTGGTCCCGCCGCAACGGCGACTGACCGACCAGGGCCTGACGCCCCGCTCTCCGGAGCGGGGCGTCTCCTGGTGGAGACCCACCCGCGCGGAACGGCAACGGGGCAGGGGGCGCCTACCTCAGAGGGCGTATGCGCGAGCGTTTTGCCATGAAGCGCGTCGGGGGCTGAAGCGCTTTGTCTTCGATGTCGTCGGCGATCATCGACAACGCCGATGATCGCCGACGTGTCCGTTCAGGCGGACTTCTTTGAGCGGCTGCGCTTGGCAGGGGCGGGCACTGCCGCCGGCTGCGGCGGCAAGGCGTTGCGCCGGGTGCCCAGGCCGATCGCCTTGGCCAGGGCGCTCCGCTGCTGCGCGTAGCCGGGTGCGACCATCGGATAGTCCGCCGGCAAACCCCAGCGCTCGCGATACTGCTCAGGCGTCATGCCGTAGGCCGAGGACAGGTGGCGCTTCAGCATCTTCAGCTTCTTGCCGTCCTCAAGGCAGACGATCCATTCCGGCGTCACCGACTTCTTGATCGGCACCGCGGGCTGCGGCCGTTCGACCACCGGCGAGACCGGCTTGTCCAATCCGCTCAGGGCGCCGTGGACCTGAACAATGAGCGATGGCAGATCGCTGATCGCGACGGAGTTGTTGCCGACATGGGCAGATACGATCTTGGCCGTCAAAGCTCGAATTTCATCATCGGATGGTGCGACCCGCTGATCATCAACGCTCATACTGTGTCTCCATTGAATAACCTTGCTGATTGTAGAGTGCCTTCTATCGAAACGCCAGAAGGCGGCAGAAAAAATTGAGGTGACTGGCGGAGCGATCCGCTAGCCTGAAAAAATTGTCGGTCCATTTTTGTTTCAGAGTGTTTCTACACTGCTTTGCAGTGGCGCTCGGTGTCTCCATCCATCCAGATAACACTCCCGATCGCGGCCATGCGGAGCGGTCGGTGCGGGCCCAGACTGGTCGGGTCCCGGCTGCGCCGTCGCCATGCTGACCCGCCCAGACAGGGCTGTTTCCGCCCCGCCTCGCGTGGCGCTCGCCGCCGTGGACGGCTTCGCCGTCGCCATGCTCCACGGCGTCGGGATCCTCTTGTGAGCTCGGCTGCCTTCGGCCGCCGAGCCGGGTTCGGAAACCTAGGGTTTCCCGCGGCGCAAGGGGCCGGCTGCGTCGCTCCGCTCCTTGTCGGCCGCGAGGTCTCCCCGGGCTTCGGCCTCCGGCCTGCCAGCCCGGGTGATCCCCCTCCTCGCGGCCGACCCCGTTTGCGCCGCTCCCTTCCTCGCCCCTTCGGCAGGCGCCTTCGGTGGCATGCGCCCCCGAAGCGCTGCAACTGAAGGAGACGAGAGATGAATGCGACGATCCAGAGCCCGGACGAGCGGCCGGTGACGTCGAGTTTTCGCGTGGACGTGTCGCGCGGCGATCGGATCGGCCGGGTGTCGTCGGAATGGTTCAGCCGACCGGACGATGAGCGCTATCTCAGCCTGTCCGACCTGCATGCGGCGGTGCTCGCGCGTGCCCAGCGGGCGACCGCGCGGACGGTGGAGAGCCGGGCGGTGCGCATCGAGGCGAGCCGGGACGATGCCGAGCGCCTCGCCCTGATCGTGCCCGGCCGGGACGAGCCGGTTTCGCCGACGCATTGGAGCTTCGGCCAGTTCTGCACCCTGATTGGCGCCCCATCGACGTATCTGCGTCAGCTGCCGGCGCCGCTGGCCGGGATCAACCTGCAGCATGGCCTGCTCAGCCATCGCGGCGAGTTGGTGAAGACGCTTGAGGCCGAGACCGGCCGTATCGAGCTCCGCGCCGTCACCGGGCCCGACTACGGGCGGATCTGGGATCACGAACTCGTCGCCGCCGTGCAGCGCATCGCCGGCGACGGCACCGGCGACACCCGCTGGAAGGTGCCGGGCGTGCTCGACTGGGCGACCATGACCCACAACCCCTTCATCGACGTGACCCGCGAGACAACGACCCTCTACGCCAGCGACCGGGACGTGTTCCTGTTTCTCGTCGACGACACCCACCCGATCGAGGCGGGACGGCTGCCGAACGGCGAGCCCGATCTGTATTTCCGGGGCTTCTACGCCTGGAACTCCGAAGTTGGATCGAAGACCCTCGGCATCGCCTCCTTCTACCTCCGTGCCGTCTGCCAGAACCGGAACCTGTGGGGCGTGGAGGGCTTCGAGGAGATCACCATCCGGCATTCGAAGTTCGCGGCGCAGCGGTTCGCCCACGAGGCGGCGCCGGCCCTGGACGGCTTCGCAAATTCCAGCCCGGCCCCGTTCGTCGCCGGCATCAAGGCGGCGCGGGAGAGGATCGTTGCCCGCACCGAGGAGGACCGGCAGGCCTTCCTGCGCAAGCGCGGCTTCTCCAAGCCGGAGACGGCCAGGATCATCGCGACCGTGCTGAACGAGGAGGGGCATCCACCCGAGAGCCTGTTCGATTTCGTGCAGGGGATCACGGCTCTCGCCCGGACCAAGCCGCACCAGGATGGCCGGCTCGAGCTCGAGGGCAAGGCCCGCGCGCTGCTGGAGCGCGCTGCCTGATCATCGCAAAGCCGTGCAGCCGGATTTCCAGCTGCACGGCTTTTTTGCCGATTGATGAATTTCAGGATCTGCAATTTTCCGCCGATCCGCGAGCGCGGATCGGCGGGTCTTCTGCTTTCACTCGTCTGCGGCCGAGTCCGGATGGATCAGTTGCCAAGGCTCGATCTTCAATACGGACGCGATCTGCCAGAGCATGACGATTGTTGGATTACGGAGTCCACGCTCGATCCCACTGACGTACGTGCGATCGACACCGGACTGCTCTGCCAACTCTTCCTGAGACAGGCCGGCGTCGATCCGGAATTTCTTGAGATTGCGGGCCACCAGCTTGCGCATGTCCATGCATGCAGACAAGCTGTGTGTTGACTATCGAACCACGGACTATAGTCTACATCGGCCGGAGTCGCTGGGCCGGCCTCTGACGACCCTGGTCTGCAATGGCCGTGACAAGCACGCCAATTGTAGGGCAAATTACCTCCTGGCTGACACTGCGGACCCGATGAGGGGGTAGGGACGAGTGGCTCCTCCGATTGCCGATAGCGCGCCGACCGGCGACGAGCTGACTGACTACGACCGGGAGCATCTGGTGGATTATCTCCGTCTGCTCGACGCGGCGGAAGAGGGGGCTGACTGGCGCGAAGTCGCGAAGATCGTGCTCGGCCTCGACCCCGACCAAGATCCGGAGCGCGTGCGCAAATGCCATGAAAGCCATCTCGCCCGGGCCCGCTGGCTCAGCGCCGAGGGCTACCGTGAGCTGCTGCGGAAGGGCTGAGCCGCCGGCAGCCCGCTGAACCTGATTCCCGTGGAGTCACATCGTCGCACTTGCAGCTTCGAGGCGAAGCGTAAGGGCGGCTCTGCACGCAATCGGCATCACGTGATGCCGTTGCGAGGACTTCTCAATCAGGAATGAGCTCCCAAGATGCAGCCGTGCATCGTTGATGATGCCGGACCGAGGGAGACGTCATGTCGAATGGCGACTGGCGGTCGCGGGCCGCCTATGGCTCCGATCTGGATGCCCCGGACTTCGCCTGGGAAGCGTTGCGGCGGCATCCGCAGTATCGAGGCGACTACGAGCGCACGCAGGGAAAGGAGGCTCTCGGCCCCGAGGCCGAGGTTGCGAACCTCGCCCGGCGCTGGGGGCTGACCTTTTCTGGCGGATCCGCGGCGGCGCGCCTCCGAGCAGCCTGTGTTCTGGCTGCCAGAGCTGCACGCCCGCACGGTGATTCTGACTCCCTCCCTCCCTGATCCCCCGACCGACGCCATCGTCTTCGACCCCGAGACATGGCTTGGCACTGTCGCCGAACTCCAGGGCGCGGATGGTTTGCATCTGCTGCTGCGCGACGGCCGCAGCACGCATCGCCTCTGGCTGCCGGGTTCTCCGGCCCGCGGCACGGCCGTTGACGCGGCGCTCTCGCTCGACGTGACGGCGCCGTTCCGGGCCGAAGCGACCCTCCGGTTCTGGCGGCTGCTCCGGGAGGGGCAGCCACAGGCTCCGCCGATCCTGCCGACGCAACGACGGGCGCGGCTCATGGCGTCGCTCCGCGCCGTCGATGGACGGTCGGAGGGCGCGAGCTATCGCGAGATCGCCGAGGCTCTGTTCGGCGCCGACCGCATCCGCGACGAGAACTGGAAAACCTCCTCGCTGCGCGACCGGACCATCCGCCTCGTCCGCGGCGGCCTGACGCTGATGCGCGGCGGCTACCGCCGCCTGCTCGGTCCCCGACGCTGAATCGGTGTCGGGGTGGCGCTTATTGCCACCCCGGTCTTCGCCATCCTCCCATGCGGCGGCGCTTCGCCACCGTGGCCTTCGACCGGCCGCCCTGTCCGGCGGCCTTCCCGAAGACCACGGAGCACGACCATGCCCGACCCTCTGGCCGGAATGCCGCCGCGCTTTCTCCGGACGCCCGAGGCCGCGCGTTTCCTCGGCCTGTCCGGCCGCACCCTCGAAAAGCACCGCACCTACGGCACCGGGCCGCAATACCGCAAGATCGGCGGCCGCGTCGTCTACACCATCGAGGATCTGAAGGCCTGGGCCGATCGCGGCTCCCGGCGTTCGACCTCCGATTCCGGCACCGACACCGTGCTGCCGGCCAAGCGCCATGCCGCCATGGCGCCGCAGTACACGGTCGCTGAGCCGGGGAGGGGACGATGACCACTCTCCCCGAGCGGACGACGCTCTCTCCCTTCGTCGCATTGCCCGAGGACGGCGTCAGCCCGCGCGATCAGCGCGACCTGATGGAGCGGCCCTTCTTCTCGCTGGCCAAGGGGCGGCGCACTCGGCCGATCCTCTACAAGGCCGGCGAGACGGAAGTGCAGATTTATGCTGTGCCGGAGCACGGCATGGCGACCATCTGGGACGCCGACATCCTGATCTGGGCCGCAACCCAGATCGTCGAGGCCGCCGACCATGGTCTGCGCACCTCCCGCTTCCTCCGCTTCACGCCGTACCAGATCCTGCGGGCGACCGGCCGGGACACCGGCTTCCGTCAGTATCGGCTGCTGAAGGCGGCGCTGCAGCGGCTGCAGTCGACCGTGGTGCTGACCACGATCCGCCAGGGACCGAACTGGCGCCGGCACCAGTTCTCCTGGATCGGCGAATGGCAGGAGCTGGTCGACGGCTCCGGCCGCTGCCGCGGCATGGAGTTCGTGCTGCCGGACTGGTTCTACCGTGGCGTGCTGGACCGGTCGCTGGTCCTGACCATCGACCCGGCGTATTTCCGGCTGACGGGCGGCATCGAGCGATGGCTCTACCGGGTCGCCCGGAAGCATGCCGGCCGCCAGCCTGGCGGCTGGACCTTCGAGATCCGCCACCTCCACGCCAAGTCCGGCAGCCTGGCTCGGCTGTCCGACTTTGCCCTCGACCTCCGCCGCATCGCCGCCCGCCGGCCGCTGCCTGGCTATCGCCTCGCCTTCGAGGGCCGCGACCTCCTCTGGATCACACCGGTCGGCGAGTTATCCCCAGAACCGGTGGATAAGCCTGTGACCGGGCTCGGTACATCGGGCGCAGCCGATATCGGTACTTCGGGCGCAGGCCTATCGGTACATCAGGCGCACGGACCGCAGCTAAGCCTTTGGTCTGCAAGCGAGATCGGTGTCCGTAACTTAGAGTCTAACGTAAGAGACTCTAACATTGTTGATGGTGCCGCGCCGCGCGGCTCCGGCATCTCCGGCCGGCGAGAGCCGGCATGATCGTGGCTCTCCTCAATCAGAAGGGCGGCGTTGGCAAGACCACGCTCGCCCTGCACCTCGCCGGCGAATGGGCCCGCCAGGGCCGGCGCGTCACCGTGATCGACGCCGACCCGCAGGGCTCGGCGCTCGACTGGTCGGAGCAGCGGGCGCGGGCTGGCCGGCCGCGGCGCTTCGGCGTCATCGGCCTGGCCCGCGACACGCTGCACCGCGAGGCGCCCGAGATCGCCCGTGACGTCGACCACGTCGTCATCGACGGGCCGCCGCGCGTCGCCGCGCTGATGCGCTCGGCGCTGCTCGCCTCCGACCTCGTGCTGATCCCGGTCCAGCCTTCGCCCTTCGACGGCTGGGCCTCGGCCGAGACGCTCCGGCTGCTCGAGGAGGCGCGGCAGTTCCGGCCCGACGTGCTGGCGCGGTTCCTGCTGAACCGCTGCGGAGCCGGCACCGTGATCGCGCACGACACGGCGATGTCGCTCGCCAGGGCCGACCCGCCGGCGCTCGCCGTGCGCATCGGCCAGCGCGTCGCCTTCGCCGACGCCGCCCGCAGCGGCCGCCTGGTCGGTGAGTTCCCGCGTAGCCGCATCGCCGTCCGCGAGATTCGCATGCTCGCCGCCGAGATTGAGAGGCTGATGCCATGAGCCGACCCTTCACCAGGCGGCCAAGCAGCCCTGAGGCATGGATCCGGGCGCCGGAAGCCCGCAAGCCCTTCACCGCCCGCCTCACCATCGACGTCACGCCGGATCTGCGCGGGCGCATCAAGATCGCGGCCTACCGCCAAGGCGTCACCGTCGCCGATCTGCTGCGCGACCTGTTCGCCCGCCACTTCCCCGCATCCAACGAGAACGGAGACGCATCATGAGCGATCTCACCCAGCTCGAGTTGCTGCGGCTGCACCGGCGGGTCGAGCACTGGCTGCGCTTCGGCCAGTCGGTCGCGGAGACGACCGTCGATCAGCATCGGCGCGTCGTGTCCCTCGCACCCGGCAGCGTCTTCGCCGTCCTGCGCTGGGCCGCGACCGATCTCGGATTGGTGTTTCGCGCATCGACATCCTGCGCGCCGTGGCGCCGGGGGAGCGCTGCGCGACGGTGCCCCATATACGGCCCGGCGCCGAGATTGTGCTCCGCCAGTCCGGCTGGCCGAAGGTCGAGCGCGTGCTGCAGGCGATCGACGCAGTCCTGGCGCTCGGGATCGATCCGGCCGACGCCGCGCCGGATCACTGGCGGCACGTCCACAACCGCCTGGCCGCCAACTTCGAGCCGCGGCTCTATAGCCCCGACCGGCACGCCGCCTGGCTCAGGCACCGGAGGATTGAGGCATGAAGGCGCGCATCGCAATGTTGATCCTGATGCTCGCTGGCATCGGTCTGATCGCAGTCCCAGCGCTGGTCTCACCGATTCCGCGTCTCGTCTGGAACGCCTCGGCGAGCCTGCCGGTCGGGCTCTACCGCGTGCGCGCAGTCGACCATCTCGCCGTCGGCGACATCGTGCTCGCGCGGGCGCCCACCGCGCTCGTTCCGCTCTTCGCCGAGCGCGGCTATTTGCCTGAGGGCGTGCCGCTGCTGAAGCGCATCGCCGCCCTGCCGGGGAGGATCGTTTGCCGCGCCGGCCTGCAGATCACCGTCGACGGGACCTTCGCCGGACAGGTCCGCGAGCGCGATCGTGCCGGCCGGATGCTGCCGGTTTGGCAGGGCTGCCGGAAGCTCGGCAGCGGCCAGATCTTCCTGATGAATCGGGACGTTCCGGACTCGCTCGACGGACGGTATTTCGGGCCGGTGCCGACGAGCTCAATCA
The DNA here is from genome assembly GCF_002195995.1 of Inquilinus limosus. Classification (GTDB taxonomy): domain Bacteria; phylum Pseudomonadota; class Alphaproteobacteria; order DSM-16000; family Inquilinaceae; genus Inquilinus; species Inquilinus limosus_C. The sequence continues at coordinate 13,341 of NZ_NHON01000053.1, read as the reverse complement.
TCGGCCAGGCGGAGCCGTTCCGGACGCCCGAGGCGCCGCAATGACGCCGGTTCTCAGCAATTGCTCTGTCCGGGCGGCGGCCGTCGTGTTCTGTCTGTGCGCGTCGGCGATGCCTGCCCTCGCGGAGCCGGCCTCCGGCACCGTGGCGGAGGCGTTCGAGCCCTGGTCGGCCAACATCGCCGAGGCGTCGCAGCGCTTCGGCGTGCCGGAGCCATGGATCCGCGCCGTGATGCGGGTCGAGAGCGGCGGCAATCCGCGTGCCGTGTCGCCGAAAGGCGCCATGGGGCTGATGCAGATCATGCCGGAGACCTGGGCCGGACTTCGCGATCGCTATGGCCTCGGCGCCGATCCCTACGACCCGCGCGACAACATCCTCGCCGGCGCCGCCTATCTCCGCGAGATGCACGACCGCTACGGCTACCCCGGACTGTTCGCTGCTTACAACGCCGGACCGCGGCGTCTCGATGAGCACCTTTCCGGAGGCAGGTCTTTGCCCGCTGAGACACGTGCCTATCTCGCTGCCCTCGGTCATTCGCGTGTCGCGCCGCCTCCTTCGTCCGTCACTGCATCGGACATCGGTCTGTTCGTCGATCTGCATGGCAGCGGCCGGGTGACTGCGTTTCGTCCGCCCTCATCCGGTGGCCTCTTCGTTCCGGTGAGTGCCGCGCGGAAGCGCAAACCGTGATGGACCAACGGCACCTTCGGAGCCTCACCAGAGAGAAGAACCGTCTCTTCGGATCTCCCATCGTCCCATGCCGGGACAGGCCGCGTCGTGGACGAGCGGTGCCCCCAATTTTGCCGAGCGTGTGGAGCGCGCTGCGCGCGCCGGTCTTTCGTCTCGCTCGACAAAATCGGCTCCCCCGCTCGCCGGCCAGCCGGTCGCCTGCGGCGATCCACGACCCGGCCCGCCCCGGCATGCGCCCCCCCTCCGTCTTCAGACACTGACGGAGAGGATCATGACCACGTCCCACGACCACATCCGCGAGCTCCAGGCCGAGCTGAGGCACTGCCGCCTCACCCGTCGTGAGCGGACGGCGGCCGAGACCGAGCTCGCGCAGGCGATCGCCCACCAGGCGGAGCTCGACTGCGCATTCGACGAGCTGTTCGACACACGGCCGCGGCGCCGCCGCACTGCAGTCGATCGGCATCCGCCGAGCTGATCGCAGACAGCTCCAAGCTGATAGGGCGCGGCGTTCGTCGAGCGTCGCGCCCGCCATCCCATGGCATGACCGACGCAGCTGGAGTGGCCGGATCCAAACCCTCTCTCGTCTCGGTCGACCCATCCTGTCAGCCGGAACGAAACGTCCGTCAAGGAGGCGCGGTCCCCCCGAAATGCTGACGCATTTCGGCTCCCCCACGCCCCGCTCCGCGGCGCCTCCGGCGTCCTTGACCGCCGCTTCGCCGGCCGCCCCGGGGGCACGTCCTCGACGCGGAGGACGTCAACCAAGGAGCTTCCGATGACCATCGCACCATCTCGTCTCATCCCGGGCACCGACGCCTACTGGCACGATCGGCGGGAGGCCCTCGCTCTCATCCGCCGGCTCGAGAACGCCATCGCGGCGTGCAAACGGGCGCCGCTCTACCTGCCCGGGCCGGACTACGATGAAGAGGACAATCACGACGACGTCGTCGAAAACCTTGGACCGTGGGATCGCGCTGACGCCCTGCGGACGGAGGCTCGCGACAACTCCACCGTCGTCGAGATTCTGACGGCCCAGAAGCGGCTCGCTCTCATCGACTAGGCCACTTCACGGCGGGGGCGGTGCCAGGGTGCCGCCCCCGCCTTCTGCATTCAAGGCTCAGCAGCGCTGCCGGGGCGGGGCTGGCCCAACGGTGCGAAGCAGGCCGACGGACTGCGATATCCCACTACTACGAGTTGCGATTCTGAAGGGGCGGGGACAACTTTTGAGCTACGGCGAGATAAAAAGGGTGTGGCTGGTTGGTGGGTAAGTCTTTGGTGAAGCTCAGATTTCTGCGGCCACACCCACCGACGGCGGTGCCGTCGAGCTGGAATCTCCCAGTCGGATCAATGCTCTCGACGGCACTGCCCTGGAGCAGCGCAGGAGGTGAGTTGTGGCCAAGGCTTCTGACGGCGATCTCCGCATCCGGCTGGGCCGAATTCGCAGCCACGGCAGCGGCCGGCAGCCGACCTTCATCGCTCAGGTGCTGAAGGCGGCACAGAAAGCCGGGCACGTCGGTCCACGCTCGCCCCGTCCGCCGCGTCCCGGCCGGTCGAGCTTCGGGCGCGGGCGGCTCGCCTTCGGCCGCGATCGCCTCTTCGCGCCCGGGCGCCGTGTCGTCGTCAAGGCCCGCGTCGTCCGACACAAGGGCCGGAGCTTCCGCTCGGCGCCGATCACCGCGCATCTCGCCTATCTGAAGCGCGAGGGCGTCACCCGCGACGGCGAGAAGGCCCGCATGTTCGACGCCCGGACCGACGTCGCGGACGACGCCGCCTTCGCTGCCAGGTGCCGCGAGGACCGGCACCACTTCCGGTTCATCGTCTCGCCGGAGGACGCGGCGGAGATGACCGACCTCCGGGCCTTCACCCGGGACCTGGCGACTCAGATGGAGCGCGACCTCGGCACCCGGCTCGACTGGATCGCCGTCAACCACTGGAACACCGACAACCCGCATGTCCATCTCCTCGTCCGCGGTATTGCCGAGGACGGCAGCGACCTCGTCATCGCCCGCGACTACATCAGCCGCGGCCTCAGGGCCCGGGCAGAGGCGCTGGTCACGCTCGAGCTGGGTCCGAAGCCGGAGCATGCGGTGCGGGTCGGGCTGGAGCGCGAGGTCGAAGCCGAGCGCTGGACACGGCTCGACACCGAGATCCGCCGCATGGCGGATGAGGAGGGTTTCATCGACCTGCGACCTGCCGGACCCGACGGAGGCGAATCCGATCTTCGCCGGCTGATGATCGGCCGGCTGCAGCGGCTCGAACGGATGAGGCTCGCGGCGCCGGCCGGCCCAGCCCAGTGGGTGGTCGCCGCCGAGGCCGAACGGACGCTGCGCGAGCTCGGCGATCGTGGCGACATCATCCGGACCATGCACCACAGCCTCCAGGGAACGGAGCGGGCGCTTGGCGACTACATCATCCACGGCAGAGGAGCCGCGGTGCCGATCGTCGGCCGTCTCGTCGACAGGGGCCTGCACGATGAGCTCGCCGGCGAGGCATATGCCGTCATCGACGGGATCGACGGCCGCATCCACCATCTCCGCTTCCCGGATCTGGGCGCGTTTGAGCACGCGCCGCCCCTGGGCGGCATCGTCGAGATCCGGGCGCAGGCGGGCGAGGGCAGGGCGGGGCTGGTCCTGCGCTCGGACCTGGACATCCAGGCGCAGATCGGCGCCAGGGGCGCGACCTGGCTCGACCGTCAGCTGGTCGCGCGCGAGCCGGCACCGCCGGCGGAGGGAGGGTTCGGCGCCGAAGTCCGAGCAGCCCTTGCGGCACGGATCGAGCGGCTCGTCGATGACGGGCTGGCGCGCCGGCAGGGGCAGCGGGTCGTCTTCGCCCGCAACCTCCTCGACACGCTCCGCGGGCGCGAGCTCGATGGGGCCGCGGCGGCGCTGGCCACGGAGACCGGCCTGCCGCGGACCGAGGCGGCTGCCGGCGATCCGGTTGTCGGCACCTATCGCCGCCGGCTCGACCTCGCCTCCGGCCGTTTCGCCATGATCGATGACGAGCTTGGCTTCAGCCTCGTGCCCTGGTCGCCGATGCTGGAGCGACGCCTCGGACAGGAGGTCTCCGGCGTCCTTCGTCCCGGCGGTGCCGTCGACTGGAGCTTCGGGCGCAAGCGGGGGCTGGGGATCTGAGGAACTGGGGGCGACGTCGAGGCGGCCGCACGCCGCCTGCCTTTCCACGAAGAGGTCGCCGGGTGCGCGACGGCGGGTTTTCGGCGGTTGTCCTGAGGGCCAACGTTCCGACATCGCCTTTGCGATCGCTTGCGCAAGGTGGGGCATGTCGGGAACCAGGATCCTCTGGGGTCAGATCGTCACCGTGTTCACGGTGGTGCTTGCCTCCGTCTGGGGCGCGACCCAGTGGGTGGCCTGGCGGCTCGGCTATCAGCCGGAACTCGGCGGCCCCTGGGCAGAGCTCGGCGGCATGCCCCTCTATCCGCCGCCCGCGCTGTTCTGGTGGTGGTACTGGTACGACGCTTATGCGCCCGGCTTGTTCATTGAGGCTGGCCTGATCGCGGCCGCCGGCGGCTTCGCCGCGATCGGAATCGCGATCGGCATGTCGGTCTGGCGGGCGCGCGAGGCAAAGGAGGCTTCGACCTATGGTTCGGCCCGCTGGGCGACGGCGGAGGAGATCGCGGCGGGCGGTCTGCTCGGACCCGACGGCGTCGTCCTCGGCCAGTTCGAGGGGCAGTATCTCCGTCACGACGGGCCGGAGCACGTCCTCTGTTTCGCTCCGACCCGCAGCGGCAAGGGTGTCGGACTCGTCGTGCCGACGCTCCTCACCTGGCCCGGCGCCGCCATCGTGCACGACATCAAGGGGGAGAATTGGCAGGTCACCGCCGGCTGGCGCGCCCGCTTCGGCCGCGTGCTGCTGTTTGATCCGACCAACCCGGGCTCGACCGCCTACAACCCGCTGCTCGAGGTCCGCCGCGGCGACGCTGAGGTCCGCGACGTGCAGAACATCGCCGACATCCTCGTCGATCCCGAAGGCGCGCTCGAGCGTCGTAACCACTGGGAGAAGACCAGTCACAGCCTCTTGGTCGGCACCATCCTCCACGTCCTTTACGCCGAACCGGACAAGACCCTCGCCGGCGTCGCCGGCTTCCTGTCCGATCCGAGGCGGCCGATCGAGAGCACGCTGCGCGCGATGATGACCACGCGGCATCTCGGCGACCGGCCGCATCCGGTCGTGGCCTCATCGGCGCGCGAGCTCCTCAACAAGAGCGACAACGAACGTTCCGGCGTGCTGTCGACGGCGATGAGTTTCCTCGGCCTCTACCGCGATCCGGTGGTGGCGCAGGTGACGGCGCGCTGCAACTGGCGGATCGGCGACCTGGTGGAATGCGACCGGCCGGCGACGCTTTACCTCGTGGTGCCGCCATCGGACATCAGCCGGACCAAGCCGCTGATCCGCCTGGTGCTGAATCAGATCGGCCGGAGGCTGACCGAACAGTTGGAGACCGCTGGTCGGCGCCACCGCCTCCTCTTGATGCTGGACGAGTTCCCGGCGCTCGGGCGATTGGACTTCTTTGAGTCGGCTCTGGCGTTCATGGCCGGCTACGGGCTGAAGAGCTTCCTGATCGCCCAGTCGCTCAACCAGATCGAGAAGGCCTACGGGCCGAACAATTCGATCCTCGATAACTGCCATGTGCGCGTCGCCTTCGCGACCAATGACGAGCGGACGGCCCGGCGTGTATCCGACGCCCTGGGCACGGCGACCGAACTCAGGGCGATGAAGAACTATGCCGGCCACCGCCTCTCACCCTGGCTCGGGCACCTCATGGTGTCGCGGCAGGAGACGGCACGGCCGCTGCTCACGCCGGGGGAGGTGATGCAACTCCCGCCCTCCGAGGAACTTGTCCTCGTCTCCGGCATGCAGCCCGTCCGGGCCCGGAAGGCCCGGTATTTTGAGGATCCCCGTTTTGCGCAGCGGGTCCTTCCGCCACCTGCAAAGCTGTCCATGGCCAAGGAGGGGACAGAGACCACGTCCGCCCCTGACGACTGGAGTGCGGTGCAGACGCAAGATGGTTCGGCGGCGACCGAACGCGCCGGGACCGGCACAGAGGAGCGGGCGAATGGTGGCATCCGACGTGAGCCGATGCTGCCCGAGCACGAAGAGATCGCGCCGGAGACGCCGACATCGACCAGGGAGTTCGCAGATCTCGAGGATGAACCGGACGACGAGGCCGTCAAGGCGAGGATGGTGCAGCAGATCGTGCGCACTGTTGCCCGGCAGGCGGCCTTGGATCCCGACGACGGCATCAAACTGTGAGCGGCCGATGAAGACCAGGCTGAACGTCTACTTCTCGCCTGACCTCCTGCGCAGGATCGAGGACCTTGCCCAACGCAAGAGGCTGTCGCGGTCGTCGATCGTCGAGGCTGCAGTCGCGTCTTTCCTGTCGCCGGACGGGGCGGACCAGCGCGAAGCCGCCGTCACTCGCCGCCTCGACCGGCTGTCGCGGCAGTTCGAGCGGTTGGAACGCGATGTCGGGATCTCGGTCGAGGCGTTAGCGCTGTTCGTCCGCTTCTGGCTCACGGTCACGCCGCCTCTGCCGGGCAATGCCCAAGCGGCAGCACAGGCCAAGGGCCGGGAACGGTATCGAGACTTCCTCGACACGCTCGGCCGGCGGCTTGCAAAGGGGAGGGGCCTGCTACAGGAGATTCCGAGCGATATGTCTCAGACTGGCTCCAATTCCGGGGCGGCTGGTAGCAGCGAGCCGACGGCGGACGGTCGCGACCCACCTTCGGAGGCATTTGATCAGAGATAGTGCGGCAGCGCGCTATGCTGATTGAGAGCTCCCGAGTCATATTCGAGACCCCACCACAACCGGCCATCGCGCCCGATTTGCGACGATGCGCATCCGTGTACGGTGACGATCATTCGACGGCACGTGAAAGGCGAGATCTGGGCTTCCCTGGCTGGCGGGCTTGGAGCAACCCGAGGCGATCACTCCCTGTCGCGACAGCGGTGGTCAACCAGGAGGGATTGGCATGATGTTGGCAGCGGGCGACTGGGATGGCGAAATAGCCAGTGCCGGGACAATTCACTACGGAAGAACCCCGAAGAGTGAAGGCTCTGCGACCACCGTAGAGCTAACATACTTCGTTGCAGGGGTAGTTCTGTCGCCACGATCGGCCAAGAGAAAATATCCCGGAGTTTTGACAATATTTGCGCCGACCTCGACGGCGAAAAGAAACTCCGCTGGGTCGGCTTCGGACAAGGGGCCCGCCATACTCATAAATCTTCTCGTGAGTCGTCCGCAATTCTCTGATCTGGCGCGATGTGCAGAGAGCGGCAGACTGAAAGCGTTCCATTGCACGATCGCCGAAATGCAAGATGGTTATTGGGAAATTTCGAGCTGGGGTCTGATCACTGAGTTCGGAAAATAGCGCCGAACTTGGCCTGCCGTTCGCCCTGCAGTCCCGCGCAGCTGAAGCGCGTCAAATCCCCCCAATGGAACAGCGGATCTGCAGTCGGGTCGTCTGATTTTGGGTGGGCGCTGTCTGATCTCCTGGCGCGGGCCGTCGACCGCCTGCCTTTCTACGCTCCCGCACTACGACCCCCTGTGGCTTGTTGCACCAGCCCTGATCCTGCCTCTTCTAATCATCCCCGTTCGCTGGCCGCGGGATGCGGCCGCCAGGAGAGGGGATCGCGGTGGCAGCCTATCCGGACAGGACGGAAGCGGTCTCCCGCGGCGCGCGCATGCTGCGCACCGCGCTCGGACCGGCGATCGCGGCCTGGCTCGACGATCCCGCGGTCATCGAGGTGCTGTTCAACCCGGACGGCCGGCTCTGGGTCGACCGGCTGACCGACGGCCTGGCCGACACCGGTGAGCGACTGCCGCCGGCCGACGGTGAGCGCATCGTCAGGCTCGTGGCGCACCATGTCGGCGCCGAGGTGCACTCTCGGGCGCCGCGGGTCTCGGCCGAGCTGCCGGAGACCGGCGAGCGCTTCGAGGGGCTGCTCCCACCGGTCGTGGCGGCGCCGGCCTTCGCCATCCGCAAGCCGGCTGTCGCCGTCTTCACCCTCGACGACTACGTCGCCGCGGGGATCATGCGCGCCGGCCAAGCCGAGGCGCTGCGCCGGGCGGTGGCCGAGCGCAGCAACATCCTGGTCGCGGGCGGCACCTCGACCGGCAAGACGACACTGGTCAACGCGCTCCTCGCCGAGGTGGCGAAGACCGGCGACCGTGTGGTGCTGATCGAGGACACCCGCGAGCTGCAGTGCACCGCCCCGAACCTGGTGGCGCTGCGCACCAAAGACGGCGTCGCCTCGCTCTCCGACCTTGTCCGCTCCGCGCTTCGCCTGCGTCCAGACCGCATTCCGATCGGCGAGGTCCGCGGCGGCGAGGCGCTCGACCTGATCAAGGCCTGGGGCACCGGCCATCCGGGCGGCATCGGCACCATCCACGCCGGTTCGGCGCTCGGAGCGCTCCGCCGCCTCGAGCAGCTGATCCAAGAGGCGGTGGTGACGGTGCCGCGGGCGCTGATCGCCGAGACCATCGACCTGATCGCTGTCCTCGCCGGCCGTGGCGCCCAGCGCCGCCTCGTCGACCTCGCCGAGCTTGGCGGCCTGTCCGGAGCCCGCGACTACCGTCTCACCTCCGTCGCCCCCGATCCCGACGACCTCATCCCGCCAGGAGTCCGACCGTGACCATCTCGTTCGCTCGCCTCCACCCAGGCGTTGGCGCCTTCGGCTTTGCCGGGTTCATGCTCGCAGCCCTGCCGGCGCACGCCGCGGGCTCAGGCATGCCTTGGGAGCAGCCTTTGCAGCAGATCCTGGAATCGGTCGAGGGGCCGGTCGCCAAGATCATCTCGGTGATCATCATCATCGTCACCGGCCTGACGCTGGCCTTCGGCGACACCTCGGGCGGCTTCCGCCGGCTGATCCAGATCGTCTTCGGCCTGTCGATCGCCTTCGCCGCCTCGAGCTTCTTCCTCAGCTTCTTCTCCTTTGGCGGCGGGGCGCTCGTCTGATGATCGAGACCGACTCCGTCCCCGGCTTCCAAGTGCCTGTGCACCGGGCGCTGACCGAGCCGATCCTCCTCGGCGGCGCCCCGCGCGCCGTCGCCATCGCCAACGGCACGCTGGCGGCCGCGATCGGCCTCGGCCTGCGTCTTTGGATCGCCGGCATCCTCTTCTGGCTCGTCGGCCACGCGGTAGCGGTCTGGGCGGCCAAACGGGACCCTTGGTTCGTCGAGGTCGTGCGCCGGCACCTGCGCTACCCGCCCCATCTCTCGGTGTGAGGCTGCCATGCTCAATCTCACCGAGTACCGCAAGCGCATCGCCCTTCTCGCCGACGTCCTGCCCTGGGCGGCGCTGGCCGCACCGGGCGTGGTGCTGAACAAGGACGGCAGCTTCCAGCGCAGCGCCCGGTTCCGGGCCCCCGATCTCGACTCCGCCACCCCGGCCGAGCTGGTCGGCGCCGCCGCGCGCCTCAACAACGCGCTGCGCCGCCTCGGCTCGGGCTGGGCCATCTTCGCCGAGGCCCGCCGGCAACCGGCGGAGAGCTATCCCGAGAGCCGCTTCCCCGACCCGGTCTCGGCCTTGGTCGATGCCGAGCGCAAGGCCCAGTTCGAGGAGGCCGGGAGCCACTACGAGAGCGCGTATGTCCTAACCTTCGTCTGGCTGCCGCCGGCCGAGGAGGTGTCGCGAGTCGAGTCCTGGCTCTACGAGGGCCGGGATCGTGGCGGCGTCGATCCGTGGGAGCTGCTGCGCGGATTTGTCGACCGTACCGACCGCGTCCTGCAACTGATTGAGGGCTTCATGCCCGAGGCCGCCTGGCTCGACGACACTGGGACGCTCTCCTATCTCCACGCCTGCATCTCGACCCGGCTACAGCGGGTCGCCGTGCCCGAGGTGCCGATGCATCTCGACGCGCTCCTGGCCGATGAGCCGCTCGTCGGCGGGCTCCAGCCGCGGCTCGGCGCGGCGCACCTGCGAGTGCTGACCGTCATCGGCTTTCCGGGCGCGACCTCCCCGGGGATTCTCGACGACCTCAACGGCCTTGCCTTTCCCTACCGCTGGTCGACCCGGGCGATCTGCCTCGACAAGACCGACGCTGTCCGGCTGCTGACCCGGATCCGCCGGCAATGGTTCGCCAAGCGCAAATCGGTGGCGGCGATCCTGAAGGAGGTGATGACCAACGAGGCCTCGGCCCTGGTCGACACCGACGCCCACAACAAGGCGTTGGACGCCGATGCCGCGCTCCAGGAACTCGGCACCGACGCCATCGGCCAAGCCTATGTCACCGCGACCGTCACCGTCTGGGACGAGGACGCGGGCATCGCAGCGGAGAAGCTGCGGCAGGTCGAGAAGGTGATCCAGGGCCGCGACTTCACCTGCATCGCCGAGACGGTCAACGCGGTCGAGGCCTGGCTCGGCGGCCTGCCGGGGCATGTCTATGCCAATGTCCGCCAGCCACCGGTCTCGACGCTCAATCTCGCCCATATGATTCCGCTCTCGGCGGTCTGGGCCGGGCCCGACCGGGACGCCCATCTCGACGGGCCGCCACTGTTCTACGGCCGGACCGAGGGCTCGACCCCGTTCCGCTTCGCGCTCCATGTCGGCGACGTCGGCCACACGCTCGTCATCGGTCCGACCGGCGCCGGCAAGAGCGTGTTGCTCGCGCTGATGGCCTTGCAGTTCCGGCGCTATCCCTGCGCCCGGGTCTTCGCCTTCGACTTCGGCGGCTCGATCCGCGCCGCCTGCCTCGCCATGGCCGGCGACTGGCACGATCTCGGCGGCGGCCTCTCCGACGAGGCAGCCGACGCTGTGGCGCTGCAGCCGCTGGCCGGCATCGACGAGCCGGCGGAGCGGAGCTGGGCCGCGGAGTGGGTGGCCGGGATCCTGGCCGGCGAGGGCGTCGCCGTCGGACCCGAGGACAAAGAGCATGTCTGGTCGGCGCTGACCTCGCTCGCCTCGGCACCGGTGGCCGAGCGGACGCTGACCGGCCTCGCCGTGCTGCTGCAGTCCGCAGCGCTAAAGCGGGCGCTCCAGCCCTACTGCCTCGGCGGGCCCTACGGCCGGCTGCTCGACGCCGAGAGCGAGCGCCTCGGCGACGCCGACGTCCAGGCCTTCGAGACCGAGGGGCTGATCGGCACCGGCGCTGCGCGGGCCGTGCTGGCCTATCTCTTCCACCGCATCGATCGCCGTTTGGACGGGAAGCCGACCTTGATCCTGATCGACGAAGGCTGGCTCGTGCTCGACGATGCCAGCTTCGGGGCGCAGCTGCGCGAATGGCTCAAGACCCTGCGCAAGAAGAACGCCTCGGTGGTGTTCGCGACCCAGTCGCTGGCGGACATCGAGGGCAGCGCGATCGCACCCGCCATCGTCGAGAGCTGCCCGACTCGCCTCTTCCTGCCGAACGAACGGGCGCTCGAGCCGCAGATCGCTGCGATCTACCGTCGCTTCGGCCTCAATGACCGGCAGATCGGGATCGTGGCCCATGCCATGCCCAAGCGCGACTACTACTGCCAGTCGCGGCGCGGCAACCGGCTGTTCGAGCTCGGCCTCGGCGAGGCCGCGCTCGCGTTTTGCGCCGCCTCGTCCAAGGCCGACCAGGCCGCCATCGCCGAGATCCTGGCCGAGCGCGGCCGCGACGGCTTCGCCGACGCCTGGCTCCGCCGCCGCGGCGTGCCCTGGGCGGCCGATCTCCTCCCCAGCTTTGCCCCGGAGGCTGCCCGATGACCTGTCGTCGCCTTTCCGCCGCGCTGATCGCCGGCGCTCTCCTGTCGGTGCCGGTCGTCCGGGCCGATGCGGCCTGGATCGTGTTCGATCCCAGGAACTACAGCGAGAACCTGCTGTCGGCCGCGCGGGCGCTGGAGCAGATCCGGAACCAGGTCACCAGCCTGCAGAACGAGGCGCAGATGCTGATGAATCAGGCCCGGCAGCTCACCTCGCTGCCGACCTCGGTGCTCGGCGAGATCCAGGGCTCGTTTTCCGAGATGCAGGGCTTGCTGCGCCAGGCGGATCACATTGCCTATGACGTCCAGTCGATCGAGGACGCCTTCCGGCAGTACCGGGACCTCGGATCCGGCCTCAGTGACCAGCAGTTGATCACCGGCGCCCGCGAGCGCTGGCAGAATTCGGTCTCCGCCTTCCAGCATGCGCTCACCGTCGGCGCCGGGGTGGTGAACGAGCTCCCGGCCACTCAGGCCGAGACCGGCACGCTGGTCGACGCCAGCCAGGGCGCGGTCGGCGTGCTGCAGGCGACCCAGGCGGGCAACCAGCTCCTCGCCGTGCAGACAAAGCAGCTTGCCGACCTGACCGCGCTGATGGCAGCTCAAGGCCGAGCCCAGGCGCTGGAGGCTGCCCGGCAGGCCGCAGCCGAGCAGCAGGCCGAGGAGCAGCGCCGACGCTTCCTCGCCGAGGGCGCAGGCTACCAGCCCTCCACGGTCAGCATGTTCCACGAGTGACGCCATGGAGCCGCGGACCATCTTCAGGGCGGCGGCCCTCGCCATGCTCGGCGTCGTGCTGCTGGCCACAGCGGTCGCCGTCCATCGCGAGCCCGAGATGCCGGTGCCATTCTCCCACGTTGCCTCCGAGCGGCAGGATGCATTGCCGGCCGAGTTCGCCCGATGCCGCGCACTCGGCCTTGCCGCCGCCGACGATCCCGGCTGCCAGGCGGCATGGACCAGGGCCCGCGAACGCTTCCTCGGCACCGGCGAGGGGGAACGCTGATGGGCGGCATCGGGGTCATCGACCGCTTCCTCGAGGTCTTCACCCGCTACATCGATTCCGGCTTCGGCCTGCTGCGCGGCGAAGTCACCTTTCTCTCCTCGACCCTGATCGCGATCGACATCACGCTCGCCGGCCTGTTTTGGGCGATGGCCGCCGACGAGGACGTGCTCGCCCGGCTGATCCGCAAGACGCTCTATATCGGCCTCTTCGCCTTCCTGATCGGCAACTTCAACAGCCTCGCCCGCATCGTCTTCGAGAGCTTCGCCGGCCTCGGACTCAAGGCGGCCGGCTCGTCGATCGGCCAGGCCGAGTTCCTGCAGCCCGGCCGGCTCGCCCGGGTCGGGCTCGACGCCGGCCGGCCGATCCTCCAGGCCGCAGGCGAGCTCATGGGCTTCGTTTCCTTCTTCGACAACTTTATCCAGATCTTCGTGCTGCTGATCGCCTGGCTGGTGGTGCTGGTCGCCTTCTTCCTGCTGGCTGTGCAGCTCTTCGTCACCCTGATCGAGTTCAAGATCACGACGTTGGCCGGCTTCGTCCTCATCCCCTTCGGCCTGTTCAGCAAGACCGCGTTTCTGGCCGAGAAGGTGCTCGGCAACGTCGTTGCCTCAGGGGTGAAGGTGCTGGTGCTCGCTGTTATCGTCGGCATCGGCACCGGCCTCTTCGGTGAATTCACCCGCGGCTTCGGTGAGGCGCAGCCGACGCTGGAGGATGCGCTGGCGCTGGTGCTCGCGGCGCTCTCGCTGCTCGGCCTCGGGCTGTTCGGCCCCGGCATCGCCACCGGCCTCGTTTCCGGCGCGCCGCAACTCGGCGCCGGCGCGGCGGCGGGCACCGCGCTTGCCGCTGGCGGCCTGGCTGTCGCCGGCGGCAAGCGCGGTGCCCGCCGCCGCGCCGCAACTCGGCGCCGGAAACGAGGCCGGTGGCGATGCCGGGGCCGAACAGCCCGAGGCCGAGCAGCGAGAGCGCCGCGAGCACCAGCGCCAG
>NZ_NHON01000052.1 GCF_002195995.1 Inquilinus limosus | reverse complement strand
ACCCCCCTCCCGCGAGGGGAGGGGGGACTCGGTTTTGTTCCATCCGAGGCAAGCATGACCACCGCCGCTACAGCCCTGCGCGGCGCCGCGACCTCCTCCGTGCTGTGGGCGATCCTCGGCGGGCTCGTGATCGGGGCGCTGATCACCCTGGCCGCCGGGCATGATCCGGTCGCGGTCTATGGCGAGATCCTGAGCGGCGCCCTGGTCGGGCCGAACCTGACGGAGACCATCGCCCGGGCCGTGCCGCTGGTCGGCATGACCCTGGTGGCCGCGATCCCGCTGCGCGGCGGCATGGTCAATCTCGGCGGCGACGGGCAGCTGGTGCTGGGCGGGCTGGTGGCGGCTGTGGTGGCGTTGTACCTGCCGGCCCCCGGCGAGGTCCGGCTCGTGGCCGCGATCCTGGCCGCCATGGCCGTCTCCGGCGCCTATGCCGCGCTGGCGGCCTGGGGCGAGATGCGGTTCGGCGTGCCGCTGCTGATCTCGACCCTGCTGCTCAGCTACCCGGCCCGCGGCGTCAGCTCCTACCTGGCGCGGTTCCCGCTGCGCGACCCGTCGACCGGCATGCCCGAGACCCACCGGGTCGAGGAGGCGGCGCGGCTGCCGGTGCTGGTGCCGGGCACGCCGATCACCTGGGGCCTGGTCCTGCTGCTGCTGGTGATCGCCGCGGTGGTGTTCGCCGACCGGCGCGGCACCGGCGGCTACGAGCTGCGGCTGCGCGGCCTGAACCCGCGCTTTGTCGCCTATGGCGGCGTCGATCTCGGCCGCCAGACCGTGCGCACCCTGTTCGCCAGCGGCGCCGTGGCCGGGCTGGTCGGCGCCATGCTGGTGCTGGGCGACCAGTTCCGCTTCACCGACAACGCGCTGCTGTCGCCGGCCTACACCTGGTCCGGGCTGATGGCGGCGCTGCTGGCGATGGGCGAGCCGATCGGGGCCGTCTGCGCCGGGCTGTTCTTCGCCGCGCTGCAGACCGGCGGCTTCGCCATGGAGCGGGCGACCGAGGTGCCGCGGGTGCTGACCCTGGTGCTGCAGGCGGTGATCATCCTGCTGCTGGCCATGCGCCACGGCCTGAGGCGAAAGTGATGGACTGGCTGTCGCTGTTCAACGCGGTGCTGTTCGCCCAGACCATCCAGGCGGTGACGCCGATCCTGCTGGCCGCGCTGGCCGGGGTGCTGTGCGACCGCGCCGGCGTGTTCAACATCGCGCTGGAAGGCCAGATGCTGATCGGCGCCTTCTGCGCCATCGCCGGCACCTGGGCCACCGGCAGCGTCGCCGGCGGGCTGCTGGTGGCCCTGGCCGGAACCATGGCGTTCTCCGCCATCCTGGCCTTCGGCTCGACCTGGTTCCGTGGCGACCCGATCGTCATCGGCATCGGCCTCAACCTGCTGGCCTCGGGCCTGACCGCCTTCCTGCTGCGCATCCTGTTCGGCGTCTCCGGCGTCTTCACCGACCCGACCATGCAGGACCTGCCGCGCGTGGTGCTGCCGCGGATCGCGGCGGTGCCCTGGTTCAACCGCGTCTTCGGCAGCCACACCGTGCTGACCTGGGCGGCCTGGATCCTGGTGGCGGTGATCGCCGTGTTCCTGTTCCGCACCGTCTGGGGCCTGCGGCTGCGCGGGGTGGGGGAGCGGCCGGACGCGGCGGAGACGCTGGGCGCCGGCGTCGCCCGCATCCGCATCGCCGCGGTCTTGGCCGGCGGCGCGCTGTGCGGCCTGGCCGGGGCGCAGCTGTCGCTCGGCAGCGTCACCCTGTTCGCCGAGGATATGAGCGCCGGGCGCGGCTGGATCGCGGTGGTGGCGGTGATGCTGGGCCGCGGCCATCCGGTCGGCGTCGCGCTCGCCTGCCTGCTGTTCGGCTTCGCCGATGCCGCCGGGCTGCGGCTGCAGGGCCGGGGGCTGCCGAACCAGCTCACCGATATGGCACCCTATGTCATCACCCTGGTCGCGCTGGTGATCGCCCGCGGGCGGCGCCGGCGCGGGGCCGTGGCCTGAACGCCCGAAGAGGAGACGCCGCGATGGAAGACCCCTATGTCCTGGCGGAAGCCGCCGCTGCGGTCCTGAAGCAGAAGCTCGGCGCCGACCATCACGCCGCGATCGTGCTCGGCTCCGGCTGGGGCCCGGCGGTGGACCGGATCGGCGAGACCGTGGCCGAAGTGCCCTTCGCCGAGATCCCGGGCTTCCCGCCGACCACGGTGCTGGGCCACAAGGGCGTGTTCCGCAGCGTCAGGGCCGGCGACCGGCGCATCCTGGTGATGGCCGGCCGGGTGCATCTGTATGAGGGCCATCCGCCGGCCAAGGTGGTGCACGGCGTGCGCAGCGCGGTGCTGGCGGGCACCGGGATCGTGATCCTGACCAATGCCTGCGGCGGCCTGCGGCCGGGCATGACGCCGGGCGAGCCGGTGCTGATCCGCGACCACATCAACTTCACCGGCGTGTCGCCACTGTTCGGGCCGAATCCCGACCGGCTGGGGCCCCGCTTCGTCGACCTGACCGGCTGTTACTCGCCCCGCCTGCGCCAGGCGGCGCAGGCCCTGGACCCGACCCTGACCGAGGGCGTCTATGTCGGCTTCCCCGGCCCGATGTTCGAGACGCCGGCCGAGATCCAGATGGTCGGCCGCTGGGGCGGCGACATGGTCGGCATGTCGACGGTGCTGGAGGCGATCGCCGCCCGCCATCTCGGCGCCGAGGTGCTGGGCCTGTCGCTGGTCACCAACCTCGCCGCCGGCCTGCCGGGCGCCGACCTCGACCACCACCACATCCTCGACGTGGCCAAGGGCACGGCGGAGCGGATGGGCGGGCTGTTCCACGACCTGGTAAGAGCCATCTGATACCGCTAGCCCGTCATTGCGAGCGCAGCGAAGCAATCCAGGGGCCGCTCGCATTGGCCCCTGGATTGCTTCGTCGGCTTCGCCTCCTCGCAATGACGGCGAGTGGCGATGGCTAGTGGTTGTTGCGCGGCACGCCCTTGGTCTGGGCGACGCGCTGGTACTTCAGCGCCGGCTTCAGCGCCATGCCCTCGGCCAGCTGGTCGGTCAGGGCACGCTGGATCTCCTGCCACGGCGTCTGATGGTCCGGGTACTTGAAGCCGCCCTGGGCCTCCAGCTCGGACCGACGGCGCGCCAGCTCGTCATCCGAGACCAGCACGTTCACGCTGCGCTGGCGCAGATCGACCCGGACCTTGTCCCCGGTCTTCAGCAGGGCCAGGCCGCCGCCCGCCGCCGCCTCGGGCGAGGCGTTCAGGATCGAGGGCGACCCCGAGGTGCCGGACTGCCGGCCGTCGCCGATGCAGGGCAGGGCATGGACGCCCTTCTGGATCAGCCGCGCCGGCGGCTGCATGTTCACCACCTCGGCCGCGCCGGGATAGCCGATCGGCCCGGTGCCGCGGATCACCAGGATCGAGAAGGCGTCGATCTCCAGCGCCGGATCCTCGATCCGGTGGTGGTAATCCTCCGGCCCCTCGAACACCACGGCCTTGCCCTCGAACGCCTCGGGGTCCTGGGGGTTCGACAGATAGCGGTCGCGGAACTCCGGCGAGATCACGCTGGTCTTCATGATCGCGCTGTCGAACAGGTTGCCCTTGAGGTTCAGGAAGCCGGAATGGGCCTTCAGCGGCCGGTCGACCGGGCGGATCACCTCATGGTTCAGGGTCTCGACGTCGCGGCAATTGTCGCCCATCGTGCGGCCGTTGACCGTGACCGCGTCCGGATGCGGCAGCAGGCCGGCCTTCAGCAGCTCGGCGACCACGGCCGGCACGCCGCCTGCCTGGTGGTAGTCCTCGCCGAGATACTCGCCGGCCGGCTGCAGGTTGACCAGCAGCGGGATCTCGTGGCCGACCTTCTCCCAGTCGTCATTGTCCAGCGGCACGCCGAGATGCGCGGCGATGGCGTTCAGATGGATCGGCGCGTTGGTCGACCCGCCGATGGCGGAGTTGATGACGATGGCGTTCTCGAACGCCTGCCGGGTCATGATGTCGGACGGCTTGATGTCCTGCTCGACCATCTCGACGATGCGCTGGCCGGTCTCGTAGGCGATCTGGCCGCGCTCGCGATAGGGCGCCGGGATGGCGGCCGAGCCGGGCAGCTGCATGCCCAGCGCCTCGGCCAGCGAGTTCATGGTCGAGGCCGTGCCCATGGTGTTGCAGTAGCCGACCGACGGGGCCGAGGCGGCGACGATGTTCATGAACTCGTTGTAGTCGATCTCGCCGGTGGCCAGCCGCTCACGCGACCGCCAGACGATGGTGCCGGACCCGACCCGCTCGCCCTTGTGCCAGCCGTTCAGCATCGGGCCGACCGACAGGGCGATCGCCGGGATGTTGACGGTGGCGGCCGCCATCAGCAGCGCCGGGGTGGTCTTGTCGCAGCCGACCGTCAGCACGACGCCGTCGAGCGGATAGCCGTACAGCAGCTCGACCAGCCCCAGATAGGTCAGGTTGCGGTCCAGCGTGGCCGACGGGCGCTTGCCGGTCTCCTGGATCGGGTGGCAGGGGAACTCGAACGGGATGCCGCCGGCGGCGCGGATGCCGGCGCTGACCCGCTTGGCCAGCTCGAGGTGATACCGGTTGCAGGGCGACAGGTCCGACCCGGTCTGGGCGATGCCGATCATCGGCTTGCCGGACTGGAGCTCCTCGCGCGTGATCCCGAAATTCAGGTAGCGCTCGATATACAGGGCCGTCATCCCCGGATCGTCGGGGTTGTCGAACCACTGCTGGGACCGCAGGGTCCGGGATCGGTCTTGGCCGGCCATCGTTTGTTTTCCTCCACGCACCGCTCGTTGTCGGCGCTGACTGCAACGTAATTGTACGACGATATACTATGGCACCGGGCCGGGTGCCAGATACAGATGGATTCGCGAGGCGCCGGACGATGCTGAGCCTGCCCTGATCCCGCCATCTCCCGGTGCTGGGATGCGGCCGGTCCATGGGCGGGGAGGGTGGCATGATCGGTCGGCGTCGGATGCTGGTGGGCGCGGCCCTGGCCGCCGGGCTGGGCCCGGCCCTTCGCGCCGCCCGGGCGGCGGCGCCGGCGGACTGGCCGGCGCGACTGGCGGCGGCGGCCGAGGCGCAGATCGGCGTGACCGTGACCTACGACCCCGCCTATGCCCGGCTGGCCTATCCGGGCGGGGACGTGCCGCGCGACCGCGGCGTCTGCACCGATGTCGTCATCCGCGCCTATCGCGACGCCTTCGGCATCGACCTGCAGCGCCTGGTGCATGAGGACATGCGCGCGAACTTCGCCCGCTATCCCCGCGCCTGGGGCCTGTCGCGGCCGGACCCGAACATCGACCACCGGCGGGTGCCGAATCTGCAGGTTTTCTTCCGCCGCCGGGGCCGGGCACTGCCGGCCGACGCCGCGCCGGCCGGCTTCGCCGAGGGCGACCTGGTGACGCAGATGCTGCCGGGCAACCTGCCGCACATCGCCGTCGTGACCGGCCGGGCCGGCCCCAGCGGGGCGCCGCTGGTGGTGCACAACATCGGCGGCGGGGCGCGGCGGGAGGATCGGCTGCTCGACTTTCCGGTCACGGGCCGCTACCGCTTCATCACCGGCTAGGCCGGCGCGGTTCCCCCAAGCAGGCAGTTCCAGCATGAAAGCCGCCATCTTCGATCTCGACGGCACGCTCGTCGACAGCGCGCCCGACATCGCCCATGCGGTGAACCTCATGCTGGCCGATCGCGGCGCGCCGGCGCAGGAGGTGTCCTTCATCGAGACGCTGGTGGGGGAGGGGGCGCGGATGCTGGTGGTCAAGCTGCACCGCGCTTTGGGCCTGCCGGACGCCGATGTCGACCGCGACACCCGGATCTACCTGGACCACTACGCCGCCCGGCCGGTGGCGGACTCCACGCTCTACGCCGATGCGGCGACCGCCCTGCCGGCGCTGCGGGCGGCCGGGATCAAGCTCGGCGTCTGCACCAACAAGCCGCAGGTGCTGGCCGAACAGGTGCTCGACCGGCTCGGGCTGCTGCCGCATCTATCGGCGGTGGTCGGCGCCGACACCACGCCGCATGTGAAGCCGGACCCGCGGCCGCTGCTGCACACGCTGGATCTTCTGGGCGTGGCGTCGGGCGAGACGGTCTATGTCGGCGACACCGGCATCGACCTGGCCTGCGCCCGGGCGGCCGGGGTGCCCTGCCGGATCGTCGACTGGGGCACCGGCCGGGCCGTTCCGGTGGAGGAGCCGGCGCGGCTCAGGCGCTTCGCGGACCTGCTGCCGGCTGCGGTCACGGCCGGCTGAGGCTCACCGCGAGAAGGCCAGGCGCCCGTTGCCGCGGCGGGCGAAGGACCGCTCGGCCAGGGCGCCGAAGGCCAGGCCGATGGTGGTCCACAGCACCGCATGCATGCCCAGCGAGGCGATGCGGAACTGCCACAGCAGGTCGGCCGGGAAGCCCTCCGGCACCTCGTTCACCGCCGGCAGCGCGATCTGCGCCACGGCGATGACGGCGATGTAGATCGCGCCGGCGATGATCCCGGCGGTCCAGCCGCCATGGCGCCGGGCCAGGCCGAGGGCGAGGTTGACCGCCAGCACCAGGGCGGCGACGGAGATCGCCAGCATGATGAAGAACAGGCTGGTGCGCTCGCCGATCGTGTCCGGGTTGCCGACGGCGGGCGCACCAGCCNGGTATTTCAGATCGGGCACCACCACCAGGGCAACGAAGGCGGCCAGCGCCAGCAGCGCCGCGGTGGCGCGGGCGTCCAGGCGGCCGACCCGGCCATAGGTGAAGGCGAAGACCAGCGCGAACAGCCCGCCGACTGCGGCGCCGTAGACCACGGCGCCGGTCAGCAGCCCGAGGCCGGCCTGGGTCTCGCGGCTGACCAGCTCCGGCTCCTCCGGCTCGGCGGCCGGGGCCGCGGCGTGGTCGCCATGCTCATGCGAATGGCCCAGCGTCCCTTCCAGGGCGATGGCCCGGTCCACCTGCGGTTCGCCGAAGATCCGGGCGAAGCCGAAGGCCAGCAGCCCCGCCAGCACGCCGACCAGCATGCCGCGCAGCAACAGGCTTCCAACCATGGCGGTTGGCCTCAGTGGCAGGGGAAGCCGAGGAGGTGGCGGCCGTCATGCACGAATTCGTGCACATAGCTGCCGGAGAAGAGGGAGGTCGCGCCCTGCTCGGCGCCGACGAAATACACCGCCAGCAGCAGGATCAGCCCGGCGAACACCGCCCAGGGCAGCACCTCGCCGACCGGGATCGGTCCGACGGGAACGGAAATGGGACGTGCGGCGGTAAGGTCGGACATGATAGCGCTCCCCTGGGATTCGCGTCCCGTTGATATGCACCCGGGCCATGACGGGGTCTGACTCCCGGACCAGCATCAAAGACGCCGTCCCGGTCACAGTGGCGCGACCGTGCCGGAATTGCACCGGCTTCCGCATCCATGGCGAACCGGCGCAGCATGGGTCGCGGCCCGGCTTCTGTCAATCGAAGCCGCTCTGCCGGCGGGCGGTTTCGCCGAGGGCACGGAGCGTCCTGCTGCGCAGGGTGAAAGGGTCTTCTGTCGCGGATATCGCCCGGTCTGGGCGGGGTGCTATAAGCGGCGCCGCCGGGACCATCCTGCGGATCGAACCTTGCAGCGCTTGCCGGGCACCGGGCCGATCGGGAAAAGACCTTGCTGACGACAGAGGCGAATGTGGCCGACGAGAACGACGAGTATGTTTACGACGAGGCGACCGGCGAGTGGCGTCCGGCCGCGGAGGTGGCCGCCAGCACGGATCGGCTCGTGGTCCGCGACGCTGCCGGCAACGCCCTTGCCGATGGCGATTCGGTGACTCTCATCAAGGATCTGAAGGTGAAGGGAACCAGTCAGACCCTGAAGCAGGGCACGGTCATCAAGTCGATCCGCCTCACCGACAACGTCGAGGAGATCGACTGTCGCACCGAGGGGATCAAGGGCCTTGTCCTGCGCACGGAATTCGTGCGCAAGCGATAGCGCATCCAGGCGGGCGTCCTCGGCATGCCGACCCGACTGACCCTGATCTGCCACGGCGCCACCGCCGCCACCCGGTCCGGGGCGTTCCCGGCCGACGAGCCGCTGGAGGACCGCGCCCTGCTGCGCGCGGCCGCGCTGAAGCCGGCGATCCGGCGGGCCGACCGGGCCTGGACCAGCCCGGCGCTGCGGGCGCGGCAGACGGCGGCGGCGCTGGGGCTCGACGCGGCGGCGGAGCCGGCGCTGCGCGACGCCGATCACGGCCGCTGGGCCGGCCGGCGGCTCGAGCAGGTCCAGGCCGAGGAGCCGGAGGGCGTCATCGCCTGGCTGGCCGATCCCGACGCCGCCCCGCATGGCGGCGAGGCGCTGTCGGACCTGCTGCGCCGGGCCGCCGCCTGGCTCGACGCCCGGGCCGGCGACGGCGGCCACGGCGTCGCCGTCACCCATGCGGCGGTGATCCGGGGCGCGCTCCTGCATGTGCTGGAGGCCCCGGCCTCGTCCTTCTGGCGCATCGACATCGCGCCGCTCGGCGTCACCGAGCTGAGCCATGACGGCCGGCGCTGGGCCTGGCGCGTCTCAAGCCTGCCCTGACGGCCGGGGGGCTTGTCCCGCCGGGGGCGCGATCTCATCCTTTGGGAAGCAACGCAGTCGCGGCCGCGTCCGGCCGCCGGAGACATGCCATGGCCCTGAAGATCGATCCCTGGACCTTCCCCGCCCCCGAGCTGGACCCGCCGCAGCAGGGCCGCCATTCGATCGTGCTGGGCGGCGGCTGCTTCTGGTGCACCGAGGCCGTGTACAGCCAGCTGGACGGCGTGCTGTCGGTGCGGCCCGGCTATGCCGGCGGCACCCGCGAGACAGCCGACTATCGCACCGTCTGCACCGGCACCACGGACCATGTCGAGGTGATCGAGGTCGCCTACGACGCCGGCACGATCAGCCTGGGCCAGATCCTGAAGCTGTTCTTCTCGATCGCGCACGACCCGACCCAGAAGGACCGCCAGGGCAACGATGTCGGCCGCCAGTACCGCTCGGCGATCTTCACGGCCGACGAGGCGCAGAAGCAGGTGGCCGAGGCCTATATCGCCCAGATCGAACGCGACCGGCTGTTCGACGCGCCGGTGACGACCGAGGTGGTGCCGCTGGAGGCCTTCTTCGAGGCCGAGGCGTACCATCACGACTATGCCGCCCGGAACCCGAACCAGCCCTATATCCGCGCGGTCTCGACGCCGAAGGTCGAGAAGCTGAAGGCGGTGCATGGCGACATGCTGAAAGCGTCGGCCAAGGCGGGCTGACCGAACCGTCATTGCGAGCGCAGCGAAGCAATCCAGGGGCCGGTGCGCACCGGCCCCTGGATTGCTTCGTCGGCTTCGCCTCCTCGCAATGACAATCACCGGGCCGACAACTTCATACTCCCCTGCGCGGGCACAGGTCGCGCAGCGGGCAGCCGTCGCAGGCCGGGGCGTGGGCGGTGCAGACGGTCTGGCCCAGCAGCTTCATCAGCCGGTGAAGCTCGGCCAGGTCCTCGGCGTCCCACGCCTCCGGCAGCTGGCGCATGAGCAACTCGTGGCCGGCGTCGAAATCGGCATCGACGGGCAGCAGCCCCAGACGGCCGCCGAGCCGCAGCAGGTGCCGGTCGACCACCAAGGCGCGCTTGCGCAGCGTGCTGAAGTTCAGCACCGCGGCGGCGATCTTCGACCCGACGCCGGGCAGGCGGCGCAGCCATTGCATCGCCGCCTCCTCGTCCAGATCCGCCAGGTGGTCGAGGGACAGGCGGCCGGTGCAGGCGACGATCATGCGCAGGGCCTGCGGCAGCTGCCCGGCCTTCGCATCCGCCAGGTTCACCGGCCAGATGATGCGCAGCACCGCGCGGGGCGATTCCTCGCACAGCCAGTCCCAGGACGGGTACTGCCGGCGCAGCTCCCGGAACACGCGCAGCGACACCTCATCCCGGGTCTTGGAGCCCAGCATGCTGCGGACCAGCTGGCTGACCGGGTCGCGGCGCCGGGCGCCGCGCCGGGGCCCGAGCCGCGCCAGCAGCCGGTCGCGGATGCGGGGCAGGGGCGGATCGTCGTCGAGGGCGAGGGACAGCTGCATGGCCGGTCACCGGGCGCGGGAGCCGGCGACCCGGTGCGCGGCGGCCAGCGCCGACCGGGCCCAGTCGATCAGCTCGTCGGGCTCGTCGAACAGCCGGTCCGGCACGCGCCAGAAGGACAGGTCGATGACGCGGCCCTGCTTCTCGTAGCTGAGCGGCGGGTGGCTCTCAGCCTCCTTGAACGCGGCACGGTTGTGGTCGTCCACCCGCAGATACAGGGCGTCCTCCGCCACCACGCCGAACATCACGCCCTCGCAGAACAGGCCGGTCGCGCCGAACATGCGCCGGGGCGTGATCGGGCCGAGCGGCGCGATCTGGTCGCGCAGGAAGTCGATGAAGCTGTTACGGGCCGCCATGCTCGATCCCCGAGGAAAGGCGATGGCGGATGTTAGGAACAAAAAAAGAACATGGCAAGCGAGATTCGACGCCTTGGCCACCTGCGGGCCGCATGGGATAAGGAGCCACGATCCCACGCCGAGACCCGCCATGCTTCGACCGCCCGCGCTGCCCGCCGACACCGCCGCCCTGGCCCCGACCGACCGCAGCTGGCGGATGCTGGCGGCGGCGCTGGCCGGGGCCGAGGCGATCCGGACGCTCCGGGCCGATGCCGGGCGCTGGGAGGGCGCGGCGCTGGAGCGCAAGGGCGCGCGCGACTTCGTCACCGCCGCCGACCGGCGGTCCGAGGCGGCGGTGGCGGCGTCGCTGTCCGCCGCCTTCCCGGACCACGCCATCACCGGCGAGGAGGGCACGGCGATCCGGCGCGAGGGGGGCCGCGAGGGCGCCGGCACCTTCCTGGTCGACCCGATCGACGGCACCACCAACTTCGCCTGGGGGATGCCCTTCTTCGGCATCGCCATCGCCCTGGTCGAGGGCGGCGAGACGGCGGCCGGCGTGGTGCTGGACCCCAGCCTGGGCGAGGCCTTCGTCGCCGAGCGCGGCCATGGCGCCTTCCTCAACGGCCGCCGGTTGCGCATCGACCGGGCGGTGGCGCCGGAGGAGGCGCTGGTCGGCGCCAGCCTGCCGATCCCCGGCCAGGTGCGCAGCATCGATGTCGAGGCCTATCACCGGGCGCTGCGGGCGGTGATCGACCGCGCCGCCGGGGTGCGCCGGCTCGGCTCCGCCGCGCTCAGCCTGTGCTATGTCGCCGCCGGCCGGCACGACGCCTTCTTCGAGGATGGCCTCTCGCCGCTGGACTACGCCGCCGCGGTGCTGGTGCTGCGCGAGGCCGGCGGCGTCGCCACCGGCTTCGACGGCGGCCCGATCCCGGCGACCGGCGCCGTGCTCGGCGCCAATGCCGGGCTGCATCCGTGGCTGGTCGGGTTGCTGAGCGGCAGTTAAAGCCAACTGATCCGGAATCGGACTTTTGCGTTGCCTCTCCCGCTTGCGGGAGAGGTCGGAGACGCGAAGCGGCTCCGGGTGAGGGGAGTTTGTCGAGGCCGGGACCAGCCCTCACCCGGTCGCCCTGCGGGCGCCCGACCTCTCCCGCCAGGCGGGAGAGGCAACGCGAGGAACGTCAAGACCGACCCTGCTCTAGCCCCGGCTGCCCGCCCGTTGGAGCACCGCCTCCTGGGCTTCCTGCACCTCGCCGCGCCAGCGGGGCAGGGCGTGCGGATGGGCCTGCTGCAGCCAGCCGATCATCTTCTCCCGCACCTCGCAGCGCAGGTCGAAGGTGCGGCCGGAGGTGCGGGCGCTGACCAGGATGCGGACCTCCATCACCTGCTCGCGGAAGTCGGTGACCTGCAGCCCGGCGACCTGGCGGTCCCACAGCGGCGAGGCCTTGGCGATCTCGTCCAGCTTGCGCCGCATCTCCTCCACCGGCGCGGTGTGGTCGAGATAGAGGAAGACGCTGCCGATCAGGGCCGAGCTCTCGCGCGTCCAGTTCTGGAACGGCTTCTCGATGAAATAGCTCAGCGGCAGCACCAGCCGCCGCCAGTCCCACAGCCGGACCACGACATAGGTCGAGGTGATGTCCTCGACATTGCCCCATTCATTCTCGACCAGGATGGCGTCGTCGAGGCGGATCGGCTGGGTCATCGCCAGCTGGATGCCGGCGAAGACGTTCTTCAGCACCGGCTGCAGCGCCAGGCCGATGACGAGCCCGGCGGCGCCGGCGGAGGCCAGCAGGCTGATGCCGTATTGCCGCACCTCCTCGAAGGTCATCAGCGCGGCGGAGAGGGTGACCATCACGATCAGCACCGCCGCGACCCGGCGCAGGATCCGGGTCTGGGTGACGTGCTTGCGCGCCAGCAGGTTGTCCTCGGCGTCGAGGGTGAAGCGGCGCAGATAGACGGTCATCCAGATGTGCAGCGCGGTCAGCGCCACCCAGCCGAGCAGGGCGATGAAGGCCAGCAGCAGGATCTGGCGGACGATGCCGAGCTGGCCATCGGTCAGCGGCGCGATGGTGGCCGTGGCCGAGATCGCCACGATCATCGCCGCCAGCCGCGTCGGCCCTTCGGTCCGCGACACCAGCGACCGCCAGAACAGGTCCTTCAGGTCCTTGCCGGCGACGATCCCGGTCGCGATCCGGAACAGGATGCGGTGGACGGCCCTGGCGACCACCACGGCCAGGGCCAGCAGGCCGAGGCTGATCGCCCAGGCCGGCATCCAGGGCAGCTGGGCCTGGAACCAGTCCAGCCAGCGGTCGATGGTCTCGGTCATCGGCGGTTCCCGTCCGTGTCCCTCTGCATGGCAATGCGGAGGGACGCGATGGGTTCCGCCTAGGGTCGCTGTGCCGCCCCGAACATCGCCTCAAGCACGCCGGGGGCGTCGGTGGTGATCTGGTCGGCGCGCAGCGCCACCAGCCGGGCCAGCGCGGCCGCGGCGCCCGGATGGTCGGGGTTCAGGGTCCAGGCGTCGACCGTCCTGCCGGCGGCGTGGCAGGCGGCGATCAGGTCGACGCCCAGCGCGTCGGCGCGCAGCACGATCGGATATGACAGGTAGATCATCGCCGCCTCGGGCGCCCGGTCCAGCGCCGCGGCGATGAAGCGCCCGGCATCCGTGGCAGTGACCAGCGTCCCCAGCGTGTCGTCGTCGCAGGGGTCGAAGCCCAGGCGCAGCCCGGGCACCGCCGCGCCCAGGCGTCGCACCGCAGCCCAGTCGCCGCCGCTCAGGATGAAGCGGCCGGCCACCGGCGCCAGCGCGGCGCGGAAGGCGTCGACGCTGCGGCCGTCCAGCACCGCATCCGTCTCCTTGAGGTCGAGTTGGACCAGGGTGGCGGGATCGGCCCCGGCCG
Organism: Inquilinus limosus; assembly: GCF_002195995.1. Taxonomy (GTDB): domain Bacteria; phylum Pseudomonadota; class Alphaproteobacteria; order DSM-16000; family Inquilinaceae; genus Inquilinus; species Inquilinus limosus_C. The sequence continues at coordinate 38,170 of NZ_NHON01000052.1, read as the reverse complement.
CCGCCAGCTCGGCCAGGTCCTCCAGCAGCAGCAGCCGCTCCCCGGCCGGCGTGCCGTCCTTGCCGCGCATCCACAGGGCGCGCAGGTCGGCGACGCCGGCGACCGCGACCGGGCCATGGCCGGTGGTCTCGCGGTCCAGCGTATCGTCATGCAGGCAGGCGAAGCCGCCATCGGCGCGGCGGCGCAGATCCACCTCCATCGATGTGCCCAGCGCCATGCCCTCGCGCAGCCGGGCCGGAGTGAAGGGGATGTCCTCGGGCCGGCGCTGCAGCCGGTGCCATTTCAGCCGGGTGGTATGGCCGTCGGCGATGATCGCGATGCCGTCAGGCATGGGCTTGCTCCGGTTTCCGGGCGGGTTCGGCCAGGGTCAGGTGGCGGGCCGGCTCGCCGGCGCGGAACACCGCGCAGCGGGCGGGGCGCAGCGTCACCGCGGCGCCCTCGGCGATGCCGTCGGCCCGGCCGAGCTGCAGCTTCAGCACGGCGCCGCCCCCGATGTCGACATCGGCCATCCGCACGGCGCCGAGATCGACCAGCCGGGCGACCCGGCCGGCCACGGTGTCGGGCGTGCCGGCGGGGACGGGAACCAGATCCTCCGGCCGCAGCGCCAGGGTGCAGGGGCCGTCGGGCAGGTCGCAGGGCGCCGCCAGGCCCTGCCAGCGCAGGCGGCCGGCCTCGACCCGCGCCCCGGCCAGGGTCATGGTGCCGATGAAGCCGGCGACGAACTCGGTCTCCGGCCGGGCATAGATCTCGCCGGGCCGGCCGACCTGCTCGATCCGCCCGTCCTTCATCACCACGATGCGGTCGGCCAGGGTCATCGCCTCCTCCTGGTCATGGGTGACGAAGACGGTGGTCAGGCCCAGCCGGCGCTGGATCGCCCGCACCTCCTCGCGCAGCCGCACCCGCAGATGGGCGTCGAGGGCGGAGAAGGGCTCGTCCATCAAGAGGATCTTCGGCTCCAGCACGACGCAGCGGGCGATGGCGACGCGCTGCTGCTGGCCGCCGGACAGCTGGCCGGGATAGCGGTTGCCGTAGCCGGCCAGCCCGACCAGCTCCAGCACGCCGTCGACCCGGCGGTCGACCTCGCCACGCGACAGCGGCCTGAGGCGTAGGCCGAAGGCGATGTTGCGGGACACGGTCATGTGCGGCCACAGCGCGTGGCTCTGGAACACCATGCCGGTCGGGCGGCGGTTCGGCGGCAGGGCACCGATATCGGCGCCGTCGATGGCGATCCGGCCGTCGCTCGGCGTCTCGAAGCCGCCGATCATGCGCAGCACGGTCGACTTGCCGCAGCCGGACGGGCCGAGCAGGCAGACCAGCTCGCCATCGCCGATGGCCAGCGACACCCGGTCGACCGCGGCGGTCTCGCCGAAGCGCTTGGTCAGGCGGTCGAGCGCGAGCGTGGCCATGCTAGGCTCCCAGCCCGCGCGCGATGGTGCGGGCGCTGAGGATGTTGCGCGCGAACAGGAGCGCGACGAAGGACGGGACCCAGAGCAGCACCGACAGCACCGCGCCGTACTGGATCACCAGCTGGTTGTTGATCAGCGAGATCATCAGGATCGGCATGGTCCGCACCGTCGGCGCGCCGATCAGCCAGGCGCCCTCGGTCTCGTAGAAGGTGCCGACGAAGCTCAGCAGCAGCGCCGCGGCGATGGCCGGGCCGGCCTGCGGCAGGGTGACGTGCCAGAAGGTGCGGAACGGGCCGGCGCCGACGTCCCGGGCCGCCTCCTCCAGCCTTCGGTCCACGTTCTGGAAGGCGGCGACCGGGATCCAGATCATGAACAGCAGCGTGTTCAGCACCTGGATGATGGCGACGCCGGCGAAGGTGCCGACCAGGCCGAGCTGCAGGAAGATGGCGGCGATGGCGACATAGAGGCCGAATTTCGGGAAGGCCTGGGTCGCCAGGAAGGACAGGAGGAGCAGCTGCTTGCCCGGGAAGTCCAGCCGGGCGAAGGCGTAGGCGGCGGGCAGGCAGATCGCGGCGGAGATGGCGGTGACGGTCACCGCCAGCGCCAGCGAGGTGCGCAGTGCCGACCAGACATCGGCCCGGGCCAGGGTCATGTCCCAGAAGCGCAGGCCCCATTGGGTCGGCAGCAGCGCCGGGTAGCGCCAGGCCTCGGCGAAGGCCCACAGGAACACGGTGGCGATCGGCACGATGATCGCCACCCCCAGCACCGTCGCCAGCAGCGGGCCGGGCAGGCGGCGGACGAGGCTCCGGGCGGCGGTCACGGCGCGCCCCGGGCACGCGACTTCGAGATGGCGCGGACATACAGCACGCCGACCGCGGCGCAGATCAGGAAGGTGACGACGGCCTGGGTCTGGGCGGCGATCGGGTCGCGCACGTCGCTGAAGGTGCGCTGCATGTACACGCCCATCATCTCCGGCGAGGCGGGGCCGAGCAGATAGGGCAGGGTGAAGGCGCCGAAGATGTTGAGGAATTCGAGCGCGAAGGCGATCAGCAGCGAGTTGCGGATCAGCGGCAGGACGATGCTGACCAGGATGCGGACCGGCCCGGCGCCGACGTCCCGCGCCGCTTCGATCGCCGGCAGCGGCACCTGGGCCAGGCCGGACAGCAGCACCAGCAGGGTCAGCGGCACGCCTTCCCACACCAGCCCGATCACCGGGCCCCAGGGGCCGAGATAGGGCGAGACATAGCCGCCGATGCCGAAGGCGGCGAGGATCGTGGCCAGCAGGCCGTTCGGCCCGATCGATCGGATCAGCGCATAGGCGACGATGATGCCGGGCACGAACAGCGGGAACACGGCGATGCCCTGCACCACCGCCGGCAGCCGCCCGGTGGCGAAGCGGAGGTACAGCGCCAGCGGCAGGCACAGGGCCAGCAGCAGCGCCGTCGCCACCGCCGTGGTCCACAGGGTGAAGCCGAGGTTGCGGCGGCTCTGCGGGTCGGCGAAGAAATCGGCGTAGTTCGCCAGCGACAGCACGCTGCGGCCGTCGACCTCGACCCGCAGCGTGGCCAGGATCGCGGACAGGGCCGGCACCAGCACCAGCGCCACGACCAGCAGCACCGGCGCGGCCACCAGCAGCAGGCCCAGGGCCTGCTGCCGGACCATGGTCGCGCGCAGGGACGGGGCGGCCCGTTCGGTCACTTCGCCCGGTCGATATTGGGGGCGACGTTGCGGTACCAGCCGTCATTCATCGCCGCCTCCCAGTCGCCGCCCGGATAGGTCGGGATCGATTTCGGGATCACCGCGGCGAACTGGTCCTTCAGCTCGGCCGGCAGCTTGGCCCAATCGACGCCCGGGAAGCCGCCCAGATCCTTGACGACCGAGACCTGGATCGCGTCGGTCAGCAGGAAGTCGGCCAGGGCCAGGGCGGCGTCCTTGTGCGCCGCATTGCTGGGCACGACCGCATCGGCGAAGCTGCCGCACAGGGCGAGATCCTGCAGCTGGAACAGCTTGATCGACGGCGGCAGCACGCCCTGCGCGATGCCCTGCAGCGCCTGGTCGGACCAGGCCGGGATCATCGACACCGCGCCGCTGGCCAGCAGCTGCAGCGTCGGGGTGTTGCCGGCGGCATAGGCGCCCTTCTCGTACAGCGACGGGGCCAGGTCGTTCAGCAGCGGCCAGGCCTTGGGCAGCCGCTCCTCCGCCGCCTGCTTCGAGTAGTTGGCGACCATGAACTGCGCCGGGTCGCGGCCATTGGCCTCGTGGATGGCGCGGACCACGAAGTTGCGGCCGGAGCCGCCCTTGTCCGGCCGGCCATAGATGAACTGGCCGGGATGGGCCTTGATCCAGGCGACCAGGCCGGGCCAGTCCTTCGGCACCTCGGCCTCGGCCACCTTGTCCGAATCATAGGCCAGCACGACCTGGGAGCCGCGATAGGGCAGGCCGTAGGGCGTCTCGACCGCCAGCGGGTTGACCCGGCCATAGCCGGGAACGGCGCCTGCGTCGAGGCGGATCCACAGCCCGGCCTCGATGCCGTCCTTGGGCAGGCGCGGGTCGTGCTGCTCGAAGAAATCGACCTGCGGGTCGGCGCCTGCCTTGAGCGCCGCCAACGCCCGGTCGGCGATCGCCACGACACCGCCGCTGCCGGCGCCGCGCGAGATCACGACATTGATCTCGAGATCGGGATGCGCGGCCTCGAAGGCGGGCTTCAGCGTGTTGGTCCACCAGTCCGACACATTGGCGTCGCTGGCGGTGTAGACGTCGATCCGCGTCGCGGCGGCGTAGGCCTGGCGCCGCGGCGCCAGGGCGATGGCGCCGGCGGCGACGCCGGCCGAAAGGATCTGACGGCGATGGATCATGCTGCCCCCCGAAGATTGGTCCGGTGTGGTCCCCCCGGATGCTGCCTTAGAGGCGGAGCATGACAGGGTGATGACAGACCGGCCACCCGCGTGTGACGGGCCGGGAGGCGACGTCGTTTGCACGGGATTTTCCGTCGCCGCCGGTCTGGATGGGGGAAGGCCGCCGATCCATCATGGCCGGGGCCGCGACGCGCCGGGCGCCGGCCCCAGCGAAAGGCCGCCGCATGAAGATCGCATCGCTCCAGACCCATGTCGTCGCCGTCCCGCCGCCGCATGTCGGCGGCATGTACTGGATCTTCGTGCAGCTGAAGACCGATGACGGCATCGAGGGCGTCGGCGAGATCTACTCGACCGCCTTCCACCCCCAGGCGATGGTGCCGCTGATCGCGGACGTCTTCCAGCGCCACCTGGAAGGCCACGACCCGCACCGGATCGAGCGGTTCTGGCGGTCGGCCTATTCCAGCGGCTTCACCCAGCGGCCCGACCCGACGATGATGGGCATCGTCTCGGGGCTGGAGATGGCCTGCTGGGACATCATCGGCAAGGCGGCCGGCCGGCCGGTCTATGACCTGCTCGGCGGGCTGGTGCACGAGAAGCTGCGCGCCTACACCTATCTCTACCCGAAGAATGCGGCCGGGGAGTTCGACTTCAACGACCCCGACCTGGCCGCCGAATGCGCCGTCGAGATGGTCAGGATGGGCTTCACCGGGGTGAAGTTCGATCCGGCCGGCCCCTACACCGCCTATTCCGGGCACCAGGTCTCGCTCGGCGTGATGGACCGCTGCGAGATTTTCTGCCGCAAGGTGCGCGAGGCGGTGGGCAGCAGCGCCGATATCCTGTTCGGCACCCACGGCCAGATGGTGCCGTCCTCGGCCATCCGCCTGGCCAAGCGGCTGGAGGCGTACGACCCGCTGTGGTTCGAGGAGCCGGTGCCGCCGGGGCAGGAGGCGGCGATGGCCGAGGTGGCGCGCGCCACCTCGATCCCGATCTCGACCGGCGAGCGGCTGTGCACGAAATACGAGTTCCAGCGGGTGCTGGAGCTCGGCGCCGCCTCGATCCTGCAGCCGGATATCGGCCGGGTCGGCGGCATCCTGGAGACCAAGAAGATCGCCGCGATGGCCGAGGCCTACTACGCCCAGCTGGCGCCGCATGTGTATTGCGGCCCGGTCGTTGCCGCCGCCAGCATCCAGGTCGGCGCCTGCTCGCCGAACTTCCTGATCCAGGAATCGATCCTCGACTATGGCGGCTTCCACGGCGAGATCCTGAAGACGCCGCTGGCCTTCGACGACGGCTACCTGATCCCGTCGCGCGAGCCGGGGCTCGGGGTGGAGCTGAACCTGGAGGTGGTGGCGAGGCACACGCCCTACACCGGCGACCGGCTGCATTTGCAGATGGCGCCCGAGCCCGCCGACGTGAAGCAGTTCGCCCCGGCGCGGGGGTGAGCGGCGCCTCATGACCCACGACTACGTCATCGTCGGCGCCGGCTCGGCCGGCTGCATCCTGGCGGCGCGGCTGAGCGAGAGCGGCCGGCACAGCGTGCTGCTGCTCGAAGCCGGCGGCCGCGACGATTCCTTCTGGTTCCGCATCCCGGTCGGCTACGCCCGCAGCTACACCAACCCGCGGGTCAACTGGATGTACTGGTCGGAGCCGGAGGCGGCGCTGGGCAACCGGCGAATCTACGTCCCGCGCGGCAAGGTGCAGGGCGGCTCCGGCTCGATCAACGCCATGGTGTTCGTGCGCGGCGCCGCGGCGGATTTCGACGACTGGGCGGCGGCCGGCAACCCCGACTGGGGCTATGACGATGTGCTGCCGGCCTTCCGCAAGCTGGAGACGCATGCCGGCGGTGCCTCGCCATGGCATGGCGGCGACGGGCCGATCCATGTCACGCCGATGCGCGGCGGCACCCATGCGGTGACCGACGCCTATCTCGCCGCCTGCCGCGAGCTGCAGCTGCCGGCCACCAGCGACTTCAACGGCGCCTCGATCGAGGGTGCCGGCGTCTATGACGTCAACACCCGCGACGGCCGGCGGTCGTCGTCGAGCGCCGAATATCTGCGCCCGGTGCTGGGCCGTCGCAACCTGACGGTCGAGCGCGACACCCTGGCCCTGCGGGTGGTGCTGGACGGCACCGGCCGCGCCACCGGCGTCGAGATCCGGCAGGGGGCGGAGACCCGGATCGTCACGGCCCGGCGCGAGGTGATCCTGGCCTGCGGCGCGGTCGACACGCCGAAGCTGCTGCAGCTCTCCGGCATCGGCGACGGCGCCCAGCTGGCCCAGGCCGGGGTGGCGGTTTCGCATCACCTGCCGGCGGTCGGCCGCAACCTGCAGGACCATCTCTGCGCCAGCTTCTACTACCGGTCACGGGTACCGACGCTGAACGGGATCTTCGGCAGCCCCTGGGGCCAGGCCCGGCTGGGGCTGCAATACCTGCTGACCCGCAAAGGCCCCTTCGCCATGAGCGTCAACCAGGCGGGCGGCTTCTTCCGCGGCGCGCCGGACGAGCCCCGGCCGAACATCCAGATGTATTTCAACCCGCTGTCCTACCGCATTCCGGACAGCCCGAAGGCCGGGCTGAAGCCGGAGCCCTATCCGGGCTTCCTGCTGGCCTTCAACTCCTGCCGGCCGACCAGCCGGGGCGAGATCGCCATCGCCTCGCCCGACCCGGCGGTGGCGGCGAAGATCCGGCCGAACTACCTGTCGACCGACCGCGACATCGCGGAGGTGCTGCAGGGCAGCCGGCTGGCCCGCCGGATCATGGCGGCGCCGAGCCTGGCCGCGATCACGGCGGAGGAGATGCCGCCCTCCGCCGGCGCCGAGAGCGACGACGCGGTGCTGGACTGGTTCCGGGCCAACAGCGGCTCGATCTACCATCTGTGCGGCAGCTGCGCGATGGGGCCGGATGCGGCGACCGCGGTGGTCGATGCAAGGCTGCGGGTGCACGGGCTGCGGGGCCTGCGCGTGGTCGACGCCTCGATCTTCCCCAACGTCACCGCCGGCAACATCAACGCCCCGACCATGATGGTGGCGGAGAAGGGCGCCGGGATGATCCTGGCGGATGCGGACTGAGGATTGGGGAGATACCCTCTCGCAACCGCCACCGTCGTCATTGCGAGCGCAGCGAAGCAATCCAGGGCGGTTTGGCGTGGCCCCTGGATTGCTTCGTCGGCTTCGCCTCCTCGCAATGACGGTGAGGGGGCGGAAAGGCGCTTCGGCAGCGCGTCACACGATCGGCAGCCCGACATAGTTCTCGGCCAGCACGGTCTGGGCGGCGCGGGAGTTGCGGATGTAGTCCAGTTCGGCCCGCTGCAGCCGGCGTTCCAGCGGGCCGGTGTCGGGGAAACGGTGGGTCAGGCCGGTGAACCACCAGGAGAAGCGCTCCGCCTTCCACACCCGGGCCAGGGCACGGACGGAGTAACCATCGATCCCGGCGGCCGAGTGATCGCGGTAATACTCCTCGAAGGCCTCGGCCAGCATGACCACGTCGGACACCGCCAGGTTCAGCCCCTTGGCGCCGGTCGGCGGCACGATGTGGGCGGCGTCGCCGGCCAGGAACAGCCGGCCGTGGCGCATCGGCTCGGACACGAAGCTGCGCAGCGGCGCGATGCTCTTCTCGAAGGACGGGCCGCGCACCACCGCCGCCTGCGGGCCCAGGCGCAGGCAGAGCTCATCCCAGAACCGGTCGTCCGGCCAGTCCTCGACCCGGTCGTCCAGCGGGCATTGCACATAGTAGCGGCTGCGTTGGGCCGACCGCATGCTGGCCAGGGCGAAGCCGCGCTCGTGGTTGGCGTAGATCAGCTCGTGATGCGCCGGCGGCACCTCGGCCAGCACGCCGAGCCAGCCGAAGGGGTAGACCCGCTCGAACTCCCGCCGCACGCCCTCCGGGATGCAGCCGCGGCTGACGCCGTGGAAGCCGTCGCAGCCGGCGATGAAGTCGCAGTCCAGGCGCTGCTCGGCGCCGTCCTGTCGCCAGGTGACGAAGGGGTGACCGGTGTCGATATCGTGCAGCGCCACGTCCCCGGCCTCGAACGCCACCCGCAGGCCGCGGTCCCCGGCGCCGTCGAACAGGTCGCGCATCACCTCCTGCTGGCCGTAGACGGTGATGCAGGACCCGGTCAGGGCCTGCATGTCGATGCGGAACATCTCGCCGTCGACCGCCAGGTTGGTGCCGGCATGGGGCAGGCCCTCGCGGCGCAGCCGGTCGGCGAGGCCGAGCCGGTCCAGCAGGTCGACCGTGCCCTGCTCCAGCACCCCGGCGCGGACCCGGCCCTCGACATAGTCGCGGCTGCGGCGCTCCAGCACCACGGCGTCGATGCCGGCGCGGTGCAGCAGATGGGCCAGGACCATGCCTGCTGGTCCGGCGCCGATGATCGCGATCTGGGTGCGCATGGGGCCCTCGCCTGTCGTTCCGGGAAGGCTAGGCGCGGCGGCGCGGAAAGCCATGGACGCGACCGCGTAAAACTTGGACATTTCTTCCCGGGCCGGCCGGGCGAGGCCGGCGCTCACAGGGCCATGCCGCCATGCAGACACCGACGATTCCCAGCTTCTTCCTCTATGGCGAGGCGCCGCGGACGGTCGATGACCGCTTCCTGCATCTGGAGGCATTGGAGGATCGCAGCCGGCCCAGCGACTGGACCATCGGGGCCCATTCCCACGTCAACCTGAACCATGTCTTCCACTTCACCCGCGGCGGCGGCGTGGTGCGGGCCGAGGGCCGGTCGATCCGGCTGCCGGCGCCCTGCCTGCTGCTGGTGCCGGCCGGGCTGGTGCACGGCTTCGACTTCGAGCCGGAGACGGTCGGCTCGGTCCTCACCGTGTCGGACGCCTATCTGCGCGAGCTGGTGCGGCGCGAGCCGGAGTTCCGGCCGCTCTTCGCCGCGCTGGCGGTGATCCCGGTCGCGGACCAGGGCTTCCTGCGCGCCAGCCTGGGCCGGCTGTCGCGCGAGCTGGCCTGGCTGGCGCCCGGCCGCGCCGCGGCGGTGGAGGCGCTGCTGGTCGGCATCCTGGTCGAGGTGCTGCGCCTGGCGCCGCAGGCCGGGGAGGGGGAGCGGGCGGCGCCCGGCCCGCAGGCGCTGCTGGTGGCCCGGTTCCGCGAGCGGATCGAGCAGCGCTACCGCGCCCATGACGAGGTCGAGGACTATGCCCGGGCCCTGGCGGTCAGCCCGAAGCAGCTCTGGGCCGCCTGCCGCCGGGTGGCCGGCGCGCCGCCGGCCCGGCTGATCCAGGACCGGCTGCTGCTCGAGGCCAAGCGCCTGCTGCTCTACACCAACGCTCCGGTGGCCGAGGCCGCCTATGCCCTCGGCTTCAACGACCCGGCCTATTTCTCCCGGCTGTTCACGAAGGAGACGGGCCGGTCGCCGCGCGACTTCCGCCGCGGCGGCGACGGCCAAACGCGGGCTCATGCCTTAAGTCAGAGCCCGTCCGAGATCGCGCTGGTGTGAGTCGGCTGGCGGTGGTTTCGAGAACCGGAGCGCAGCGCACGTTTGGTGCGTGAGCACCGGAAGCGGAGAAACCGCCGTCAGACGGCCGCACCAGTAGCGATATCGGGCGGGCTCTCAGGTCAGCGCATCGACCACGCCGCCATCCACCCGCAGGGCGGCGCCGTTGGTGGCGGCGGCCTGGGGCGAGACGGCGTAGACCACCATGTTGGCGACCTCCTCGGTCGTCGCCATGCGGCCGAGGATCGAGGTCGGGCGATGGGTGCGGACGAAGTCGGTCGCCGCGTCTTCGATCGACTTGCCCGACTCCTTCGCCACCTCGCGCAGGAACTCCCCGACGCCTTCGGTCATGGTCGGGCCCGGCAGCACCGAGTTGACGGTGACGCCGGTGCCGCGGGTCAGCTTGGCCAGGCCGCGGGCCAGGGAGATCTGCGCCGTCTTGGTGACCCCGTAATGCACCATCTCGGTCGGGATGTTCAGGCCGGATTCGGAGGAAATGAACACCACCCGGCCCCAGTTCCGCGCCAGCATGCCCTTCATGTAGGCGCGCGACAGGCGCACGCCGGACATGACGTTGACGTCGTAGATGTGGAGCCAGTCCTCGTCCGGGATGTCGAAGAACTCCTTCATCTCGAAGATGCCGACATTGTTCACCAGGATGTCGGCCTCCGGCACCGCCGCGACCAGCTCGGCGCAGCCGGCGGCGGTGGAGACGTCGGCCACCGCCGGGCGCAGCGTCGCGCCGGGCACGGCCTGGCCGATCCGCCCGATCGCCTCCGCCACCGCGGCGGGCTTGCGGCCGTTGACGATCACCTCCGCCCCGGCGGCCGCCAGCCCCTGGGCGATGGCGAAGCCGATGCCGGCGGTGGAGCCGGTGACGAGGGCGGACTTACCGGACAGGTCGATCTTCATGGGTGAGCTCCGTGAGGCGGAAAGGGCCGGCCGTCAGACCAGGGCGCTGCCGCCATGAATATAAACGGTGCTGCCGGTGGCGTAAGGGTTGGCGATGAAGGCCAGGATCTGGGTGGCGATATGCTCCGGCCGGCCGACCAGCCCGGCCGGCAGCGTTGCCGCAGCGCGGTCGTACATCGCCTGGCGCGCCTCGGCGGCCATGCGGTCGTAGAGCGGCGTCACCACCAGGCCGGGCGAGACCGCGTTGACCCGCACCGGCGCCAGCTCCAGCGCCAGGCCCTGGGCCAGCGCCTCCAGCCCGGCATTGATCGCGCCCTGGATCGCGGCGCCCTTGCGCGGCCGGATCGCCAGCACGCCGGTGACGAAGGTCAGCGACCCGCCGTCGCGGATCGGCGCGGCGCGAGCGACGCGGTAGGCGCCCCAGAACTTCGAGTTCATCGAGGCGAAGGCGTCGGCCAGCGGCAGCTCGCGCACCGCCGCCGCCTTGGTCTGGGCCGCGGTGACCACGACATGGTCGTAGACCGTGCCGCCGGCGAAGAAGGCCTCGACCGCGGCGTCCGAGGTGGTGTCGAGCACCCGGCCCTCGGCACCGGTTCCGATCGCCCCCACCGCCGCGTCGATCTTCTCCTGCGACCGCGAGGCCACGGTCACCGTAGCACCCAGCCTGGCGGCCGCCTGCGCCGTCGCCAGGCCGAGCCCGGAGCTGCCGCCCACCACCAGCACGCGCTGGCCTGAAAGATCGCCCATCGCCCGTCTCCTTCCATCGCCGCCGGCCCCTTCGGCCGGTCGTCGCGAAGATCTGGACCCTCCGCGTTCTGGAAATAATACTCGTCCGTGGAGAACCACTCTTTCCGGATCGTTGAGAATGGGTGCGATCGAGAACCTGGCCGATATCGCCGTCTTCGCCCGCATCGCCGCCGCCGGCAGCCTGTCGGGTGCGGCGCGGGAGCTCGGCCTGTCGCTGGCGGTGGTGTCGAAGCGGCTGGCGCGGCTGGAGGCGGCGCTCGGCGCCCGGCTGGTGCAGCGCACCACAAGGCGGCTCAGCCTGACGGAGGAGGGTGCTGCCTTCCACGAGCGGGCGCTGCGCATCCTGGCGGAGCTGGAGGCGGCGCAGGAGGCGGTGGGCGGCGACGGCCGGCCGCGCGGCCTGCTGCGGGTGACCACCACGGCCGCCTTCGCCCGCCGCTGGATCGCCCCGATCCTGGCCCGGTTCCAGGCGGATTGCCCGGAAGTGCGGGTGCAGGTGACCGCCACCGACGCGGTGCTGGACCTGGTGCGGGACGGCCTCGACATCGCCATCCGCCAGGCGGCGCTGCCCGACAGCACGCTGATGGCGCGGGAGCTGGCGCCGAACTGGCGGGTGGCCTGCGCCGCCCCCGACTATCTGGCCAGGCACGGCCGGCCGGAGACGCCGGCGGATCTGGCCGGCCACGCCTGCATCGTCTATGGCGACCCGCCGATGACGGAATGGAGCTTTGTCCGCCCGGGCGCGCCGCCGGTCGAGGTCGCCGTCTCCGGCGCGATCATGAGCAATGACGGCGAGGTGGCGCATGAGGCGGCGCTGGCCGGCGCCGGCATCGTGCTGAAGTCGATCTGGTACGTGGCCGGGGACCTGGCGGCCGGCCGGCTGGTCCGGGTGCTGGAGGGGTGGCAGTCGCCGGCCTCGCCGGTCCAGGCGGTGTTCCCCTCGGCCCGGCATTTGGCGCCGAAGACCCGCGCCTTCCTCGACGTGCTGGGCGCCGAGCTGCGCGTCGCCGCCCGGCGGCTGGGCGAGCCATGATGCCTTGCCAGGGTGCGCCGGGGCTGCTCAACTCGCGGACATCCGGCCGACCCGGCCGCGCTCCCGAGACGATGGACTCCTGATGACCGAGCCTGCGCTTACTCCTGTCTTCGACGGGCATAATGACGTCCTGCTGCGCCTCCTGAAGTCCCATGCCGCTTCGGCAGAGGCGGCTTTCATCGAGGGCACCGCGACCGGCCATCTCGACCTTCCGCGGGCGCGAAAAGGCGGCTTCGTCGGCGGCATGTTCGCGATCTTCCCGCCGCCGGTGCAGAACTCCGGCAGCCCGATCGACCGGATGAAGGGCGGCAGCTACACCGTGCCGCTGCCGGCGGAGTTGGGGCTGGCCGACGCCCAGGCCTCGACCATCGCCATGGCGTCGATCCTGCTGCGGCTGGAGCGGGCGGGGGGCCTCAGCGTCTGCCGCAGCGTCGGCGAGATCCGCGCCGCCATCGCCCGCGACTCGCTGGCCACGGTGTTCCACATCGAGGGCTGCGAGGCGATCGACACCGATTTCCGGATGCTCGACCTGCTCCATGCCGCCGGGCTGCGCTCGCTCGGCATCGTCTGGAGCCGGCCGAACGCCTTCGGCCATGGCGTGCCCTTCACCTTCCCGAGCACGCCGGACACGGGGCCTGGCCTGACCGATGCAGGGCGCGCGCTGGTGCGGGAATGCAATGACCGCCACATCCTGATCGACCTGTCGCATCTGAACGAGAAGGGCTTCTGGGACGTGGCGGAGCTGTCCTCGGCGCCGCTGGTCGCGACCCATTCCAACGCCCATTCGGTCTGCCCGCATGCCCGCAACCTGACCGACCGGCAGCTCGACGCGATCCGCGAGAGCCGCGGCATGGTCGGCCTCAACTTCGCCACCGCCTTCCTGCGACCGGACGGGTCGATGAACGCCGACACCGACCTGGAGGTCATGGTCCGGCACCTCGACGCGCTGATCGAGCGGCTGGGCGAGGACGGCGTCGGCATGGGCTCCGACTATGACGGCGCCACGGTGCCGGCGGCGATCAAGGACGTGGCCGGGCTGCCGCGGCTGTTCGAGGCGCTGCGCGCCCATGGCTACGATGACGCGCTGCTGCGCAAGCTCGGCACCGAGAACTGGTTCGGGGTGCTGGAACGGACCTGGGGGAACTGAGCCCATTTGATAATGCACCTGGTGCGGCCGTCTGATGGCGGTTTCTCCGCTTCCGGTGCTCACGCACCAACGTGCGCTGCGCTCCGGTTCTCGAAACCACCACCAGCCGACTCACACCAGCGCATTCTCAAACGGGCTCAGAAGCGAATGACCACGGGGGCTAAATCCGCAATTGCGAATGATTTGCATTTGAACTAAGGTCGCGCCGGTCTCGTTCCGGGGGTGAAATCAAGGTCGGATGGCCGAGCAGGACCGGTCCTCGCTGCTGGTGCTGCTGACGCACCATTACCAGGAGCTGCTGCGCCATCTGACCCGTCGGCTGGGCAGCCCCAGCGCGGCGGCAGACGTGGCCCAGGACACCTGGCTGCGGCTGCACCGGGCCGAGGCGGTGCCGGAGCTGCAGAACCCCCAGGCCTATCTGTTCCGCATCGCCGACAACCTCGCGAAAGACCGGCTGCGCAGCGACGCCGCCCGCGCCCGCACCCTGGCGCCGGCCGAGCTCGGCGACGACCGCCCCTGCGACGCGCCGGGCGCGGATGCGGTGCTGGACCACCGCCAGCGGCTGCAACTGCTGCAGCGGGCGGTGGCGGAGCTGCCGCCGAAATGCCGGGAGGTGTTCCTGCTGCACAAATTCAACGGGCTGAGCCATGGCGAGATCGCCGCGCGGCTCGGCATCTCGAAGAGCATGGTGGAGAAGCATGTGATGAAGGCCCTGGCCCATTGCCGCGACCGCATGCGCGACCTGCTCGACTGACGGAAGGTGAGGGAAGGGCCCGGCGGACTCGTCTTTGCTGACGGGCACCGCCGCGAACGACCGAAGACATGACCATGGATCTCCAGCCCGCCGCCCGGGATCAGGCATTAGAGTGGTTCGTCCGGATCCATTCCGGCGAGGCCTCGGCCGCCGACCGCGCCGCCTTCGAGGCCTGGCTGGCCACCGACCCGGCGCATGGCCGCGAGATCGATGCCCTGGCCGGGCTGTGGGCGGATCTCGGCCGCATCCCCGATCCGCGGCCCCGCGCGACATCACGGGCCAAGGCGCCGCTGTTCGGCCGGCGCCGGGTCCTGGCCGGCGGCCTGGCCTTCGCCGGGCTCGGCGGGGCGGTGGCGGTGACGGGGCTGCCGGCGGCCCTCACCAGCGACATCTGGACCGGCACCGGCGAGCTGCGCACGGTGATGCTGGAAGACGGCACGCGGGTCGATCTCGACGCCGGATCGGCCCTGTCGCTGGCCTTCTCGGACTCGCTGCGGCAGGTCTCGCTCGACCGCGGCCGGGCGCTGTTCACCGTGGCGAAGGATCCGGCGCGGCCGTTCCGCGTCGCCGCCGGGCCGGGTCGCAGCACCGCCCTCGGCACCCAGTTCGTGGTCCATCGCTGGGCCGGCGAGGTCACGGTGGCGGTGACGGAAAGCGCGGTGTCGGTCACCGCGCCAGGGGCCGACGGCGTGGCGGAGGCCCGGGTCGCCGCCGGCGAGCAGGTGTCCTACGGCCCCGCCGGGCTCGGCGCCGTGCGCCGGGCCGGGGGCCAGGCCGAGACTGCCTGGCGGCGCGGCAAGCTGGTGTTCGAGGACCGGCCGCTGCGCCAGGTGGTGGCGGAGCTCGGGCGCTATCGCAGCGGCACGGTGGCGATGACCGACGGCGCGCTGGCCGAGCTCAGGGTCAGTGGCATCTTCGACGTCTCCGACCCCGACGCGGCGCTCGACGCCATCACCCGCACCCTGCCGGTGCGCGTGGTGTCGCTGACCCGCTACCTGGTCGTGCTGCGGCCGGCCTGAACTTTTTTCGATCCGCGAGGTGAGGGGGCGGCAGGGCCGATCCGTCATCTCGGCGAGGGCGGCGCGATTGCGTCTCACTCCTAACTCGGACGCGACGCGTGGGACAATGATGCAGAGTGATCGGACGGCCTTGCCGGGCAGGGCGGGCGGGATGTCGGCCCGGAATCGAGGCGCCGGGCTGGCCGTGATGCTGTTGGCCTGCACGGCGCTGGCGCCCGCCGCCGCCTTCGGCCAGGCGGACACCGTGGTGGCGCAGGCGGCGCCGGCGACGCGCTTCGACATCCCGGCCGGGCCGCTGGCCGCCGCCCTGGCCCAGTTCGGCGACGCCGCCGGGCTGCAGCTGCTGTATCCGGCGGAGCTGGCGCGCGGCGAAGCCTCGCCCGGCGTCACCGGCACCATGCCGCGCAACGAGGCGCTGCGCCGCCTGCTGTCCGGCACCGGCCTGACCTGGCGCTTCACCGGCGCCGACACGGTGACGCTGGAACGGGTGCCGGGCGGCGATGCGGCCGGCGGCGGGCTGACGCTGGACCCGATCGTCGTCACCGGCGCCGGCGGCACGGCCTGGGGGCCGGTCGACGGCTATGTCGCCGGCCGCAGCGCCACCGGCAGCAAGACCGACACACCGCTGATCGAGACGCCGGCCTCGGTCTCGGTGATCGGCCGGCCGCAGATGGAGGACCAGGCGGTCCGCACCGTGGACGAGGCGCTGCGCTATTCCCCCGGCGTGCGCGCCCAGCCCTTCGGCACCGACTCCCGCTTCGACTGGTTCTATATCCGCGGCTTCCGGGCCTATCAGGACGGGCTGTTCCGGGACGGGCTGTCGCTGTTCTCGACCGCCCTGGCCGGCTGGCGGGCGGAGCCCTATGGGCTGGAGCGGATCGAGCAGCTGCGCGGCCCGTCCTCCTTCCTCTATGGCGGCGGGTCGCCGGGCGGCCTGGTCAACCTGGTCAGCAAGCGGCCGCCGGAGGAGACGCTGCATTCGGCCGAGGCCGGCATCGACGAGCACGGCCGCGCCTTCGGCGCCTTCGACATCGGCGGCCCGCTGGACCAGGACGGCCAGTGGCTGTACCGGGTGACCGCGCTGGTCCATTCCGGCGGCACCGAGACCGAGAAGGCCGAGGATTTCCGCGGCTTCATCGCCCCCAGCCTGACCTGGAAGCCGAACGAGGACACGACGCTGACCATCCTGGCCAGCTATCAGCATGACGATTTGAACCAGGCGCAGGGCTTCCTGCCCTATGTCGGCACGGTGAAGCGGGCCGGCTTCGGCCGCATCCCGCGCGACCTGTTCACCAGCGAGCCGGGCTACGACAAGTTCGTCCGCAACCAGGCGATGATCGGCTACCAGCTGGAGCACCGCTTCGACGACACCTGGACGGTGCGGCAGAACTTCCGCTTCGCCCATCTCGACCTGTTCCATGACGGCATGTTCGGCGTCGGCTATGCCGATGCGGCGCAGACCCAGCTGGCCCGCCTGAACTACCAGACCCGGCCCGAGGTGAATTTCGTCACCGTCGACAACCAGGCCGAGGCGCGGTTCGACACCGGGCCGCTGCAGCACACCGCGCTGGTCGGGCTGGACTACAAGCGCTACCAGATCGATGACGACCAGGCGTCGGGCCCGGCCGCGCCGCTCGACATCGTCCATCCGCATTACGGCCAGATCCCCGGCAAGGCCTCGCGCTACATCCTCAACCGGCAGGTGATGAGCCAGCTCGGCGTCTATGTGCAGGACCAGATCAGCTGGGACGACCAGTGGTTCCTGACCGCGACCGGCCGCTACGACTGGGTCACCTCCTCGATCGACAACCATCTGAACGACACCAGCACCACCTCCAGCGACGGCGCCTTCACCGGCCGCATCGCGCTGCTCTACAAATCGGCGCTCGGCCTGGCCCCCTATGTCAGCTACTCGACCTTCTTCAACCCGGTGGTCGGCACCAATTTCTACGGCCGGCCGTTCGATCCGGAGACCGGCGACCAGATCGAGGTCGGGGTGAAGTACCAGCCGGAGGGGATGGAGAGCTTCTTCTCCGCCGCCCTGTTCGACCTGCGGCGCGAGAACACCACCACCACCGACCCGAACAACATCCTGAACCAGGTGCAGACCGGCGAGGTCCGGTCCCGCGGCGTGGAGCTGGAGGCCAATGCCAGCCTGGCCGAGGGCTTGAGCCTGGTCGCCTCCTACACCCGCTACGACCTGGAGGTGACCAAGAGCAACGACGTCGACAAGGGCAAGGTGCCGATCGGCGTGCCGCAGGAGCTCGGCTCGCTGTGGCTCGACTACAAGGTCCAGCATGGCAGCCTCGAGGGCGTCGGCCTCGGCGGCGGCGTGCGCTATGTCGGCGCCAGCTATGCCGATGCCGCCAACACGCTGAAGGTGCCGGCCTCCACCGTGTTCGACGCGGCGGTCAGCTACGGCCGCGACAACTGGCGGGTCGCGCTGAACGCCTCCAACCTGTTCGACCGCACCTATGTCGCCAGCTGCAGCAGCCCGACCGCCTGCTACTACGGCGACGGCCGCGTGGTGAAGCTGACCCTGGGCTACAACTGGTGAGGCGCCGGGCGCTGTGGGCGGCGCTGCTGCTGGCCCTGATGGCGGCGCTGCCGGCCCGGGCCGAATGGCCGCGCACGGTCACCGACATCCTCGGCCGGACGGTGACGATCGGGCATGAGCCGCGGCGGATCCTGCTGGCCGAGGGCTTCCAGCTGATCACCCTGGCGCTGCTCGACCCCGACCCGGTGTCGCGGCTGGCCGGCTGGGGCGGCGACCTGGAGAAGCAGGACCCGGCGACCTATGCCCTGTTCAGGGCGCGCTTCCCGGCGGTGGCGGAGCTGCCGGTGGTCGGTCTGGGCAGCGGCGAGACCTTCTCGATGGAGAAGGCGCTGGCGGTGGCACCGGACCTGGCGATCTTCAGCGCCTGGCAGGCGGCGGCGACCAGCCCCGAGGCCGTCGCCGCGCCCTTCGAGCAGGCCGGCATCCCGGTGATCTTCGTCGATTTCTACCAGTCGCCGCTGACCCACACCGCGCCCAGCCTGCGGCTGCTCGGCCGGGCGCTGGGGCGGGAGGAGGCGGCGGAATCCTTCATCGCCTTCAGCGAGGAGCGGCTGCGCCGGATCCGCGACCGCATGGCCGGCGCCCCGCCCGGGCCGCGGGTGATGCTGCACGCCTATCCCGGCCTGTGGGCCTGCTGCTGGTCGGCCGGCAGCGGCAGCCTGGGCGAGGTCATCACGCTCGTCGGTGGCCGCAACATCGGCGCCGACCGGTTCCCGACGCCGAATGGCGGCCAGCTCGACCCGGAATACGTGCTGGCGGCGGACCCGGAGGTCTACATCGCCACCGGCCTGCCGCAGCTCGACCAGGCCGGCAGCATCAGCATCGGCAGCGGGGTGGATGCGGCGGTCGCTCGGGCGAAGCTGGCGGCGCTGGCCTCCGGGCCCGGCCTGGCCGGGCTGGCGGCAATGCGCCAGGGGCGGGTGCATGCGCTGTGGAACTTCTTCAATGGCGGCCCGCTGGCCATCGTCGGCATCGAGGCGATGGCGCGCTGGATCCGGCCGGAGCTGTTCGGCGACCTCGACCCCGCGGCGACGCTGGCGGAGATCAACCGCCGCTTCCTGGCCGTGCCGTTCACCGGCACGTACTGGGTCTCGCTCGATCCTTGAGAGGTCGCTTGTAAATGCTACTGCTGCGGCCGTCTGACGGCGGTTTCTGCGCTTCCGGTGCTCACGGACTTTAACGTCCGCTGCGCGCCGGTTCTCGAAACCACCGCCAGCCGACTCGCATCAGCGCATTTCCAAACGACCTCTGACCGCTTCCGCAGGAGCGGGAGCGCTTGGCGGCCGGCGGGCATGCGGCTAGCCTTGCGCTCCCGAGCGCGGCCCGGCCCGGAACACCGCGCATTACCGAAGGACAGGCGATGAGCAGCCCCTATCCCGAACTGACCCTCGTCCGCCACGGGGAGACGGAGTGGAGCGCCACCGGCAAGCATACCGGCCGGTCCGACATCCCGCTGACAGAGGCGGGGGCAGAGGCGGCTCGCCGGGTGGCCGATCGGCTGCAGGGGCTGTCGGTCGCCACCGTCTGGACCAGCCCGTCGCAGCGCGCCCGCACCACCTGCGAGCTGGCCGGCTTCGGCGCGCGCGCCGTGGTCAGGGACGACCTGGCCGAATGGGATTACGGCGCCTATGAGGGGCTGACCACCAGGCAGATCCTGGCCGACCGCCCCGGCTGGCAGCTGTTCCGCGACGGCTGCCCGCAAGGCGAGGCCGCGGCCGATGTCGGGGCGCGGGCGGACCGCATCATCCGCGAATTCCGCGAGGCCGGCGGCCCCGTGGTGGCCTTCTCCAGCTCGCATTTCCTGCGGGTGCTGGCGGCACGATGGCTGGGCTTGCCGCCGGAGGGCGGGGCGAACTTCGTCCTCGACACCGCCAGCATCAGCGTCCTGGGCTATGAGCACGACTTGACCGAACCGGTGATCCGCCGCTGGAACCTGAAATAGCCTGATGGCCGCAGCCGACCTCGACGCCTGCCGCGCCGCCATCCTGCGCGCCTTCCCGGACCTGGCCGCGTCGGAGTTCCGGATCCTGGCGGAGAGCTGGGATTCGACGGCGGTCGAGGCGGATGGCGGGCTGGTCTTCAAGTTCCCGCGGCACGAGCCGGCGGCGCAGCGGCTGCGCAAGGAGGCCGCGCTGCTGGGCCTGGTCCGGCCCGCGGCGGCGCTGCCGGTCCCCGATCTCGAACTGGTGGAGGGGCCGCCGCTGTTCTCGCGGCACGCCAAGATCCCGGGCGAGCACCTGCTGGCGGAGCATTATGCCGGGCTGCCGGGGGCGGCGCGCCGGCGGCTGGCCGAGGACCTGGCCCGCTTCCATGCCGGGCTGCATCGGCTCGACCCCGGCCGGATGGCGGCCGCCGGCGCCGGGCCGGTCGAGGAATGGGGGGGGGCGGACCGGATCGGCGGCAAGGCGCTGCCGGCATTGCCGCCGGCGCTGCGCCCGGCGGCGGAACGGCTGCTGGACGCCTATGGCCGGCTGCCGCCCGAGCCGCACCCGCCGGTCTACGGCTTCTTCGACGGCCATGGCTGGAACATGGCCTTCGACCATGGCCGGCAGCGGCTGAACGGCATCTACGACTTCGCCGATTCCGGCATCGGGCCGCTGCACCAGGAGTTCGTCTATTCCGGCTTCGTCTCGCCCGACCTGAGCGCCCGGCTGGCGACGGCCTATGAGGCGCTGACCGGACTGGCGCTCGACCGCCGGCGGATCGCCATTCTCACCGGCACGCACCGGCTGTGGGAGCTGGCCGAACTCGCCGACGATCCGGAGCATCTGCCGATGATGGTGCGCAGCGTCGTGGACTGGGTCGCGGCGGCGGAGCCCGTCTAGGCGTCCCGGCCCGGAAGGGTCAGATGGCGGCCCGGCTGGACTGCCTGGCCAGGTCGGGCCGCGCCGCCGCGGCCGCCAGCGGCCCGTACTGGCCGATCAGCAGCGCCGCCTGGGTCCGCAGCCCGTCGCTCAACTGCACCGCGCCCTGGTCCATCTCCTCGGTGGCCCGGAACAGCAGCCGCTCGATGGTGTCGAGATGCTTCGTCCGCAGCGGGCCTGCGGCATGCGCCTCGCCGCGCCTGGGGTCGAGCAGCCTGTCGTAGAGCGCGTCGAGATGCTCGACCAGCGCGGTCGCGACGGTGATCGACGCCTCGTCGCCGGCCGTCGAGGTGAAGCGGATCGGTGGAACGATGCGCGTCGGCCGATCCATAATGCGACCTCCCGGAAATCGATGGTGCACGATCCCTTGGATCGGGCCATTTGGCAACCCGGAAGCTCGCTGGAACGGGATAATTTATCTTACGGATTTTTCAGGGATTTTAGCCGCCGTCGACATATCGCGCCTGGAAGGCGGAGAGGTCGCTGCGGAAGCTGTCGAGACTGTAGTCCCCGGCTTCCGGTGGAGGGGCCAGATCCCGCAGGATCGCGTGCAGAATGCATTCCTGGCTGCGCGCCAGGCTGCCGTACCGCGCCGCCGCCAGGGCCTGGCTGATCCACGCCGCCTCCTCCGGGCTGGGCGGGAATCCGTCCTCCCAGTTCTGGCCCTGGATGCGAAGCCAGAAGTGCAGCGTCTGCGCGAGGCTCCGGCCGTCGGTCGTCATTCGGTCTGCCATCAGCATGATGGCCAAACAAGACACGGGCGGGCGATTTGTTCCGGTTCCCCGCAACATCCTGTTCATGCGGCAGCGAAGGGTCGCGGTGCGGGGGATGGCCGGAGCCATTTCCTAGGGCCGGGCTGATGGTGATGCCTCACCGCTTCTAAATGCAATCAACTCTCATTTGCATTTCTCGATTGACTCAATGACCGCCGGTCAGTCATCAATGATCGGCCGACTTCGCGGAAGCGGCTTCATCGGGTTGCGGAGGCATGGCCGTCATGATGATCAACCGGACGATGCTGGCCCTGGCAGGGCCGGTCGGGGGCGAGGTGGCGCTGGGCGCCGGGCTGGGGCTGGCCGTCACTGCGGCCAATCTCGGCCAGGGCGTGCTGCTGGCGCTGGTCGCCGGCGGGCTGCTGCAGGGGCAGGGGCCGGTGCTGCCCTGGATCGGCCTCTTGGCCGGCCTCGTGCTGCTGCGGGCGGGGCTGGTCTGGCTGGCGGAGCTTGCGGCCCAGCGCGCCGCGCAGCGGACCAAGCTGGCGCTGCGCCGCCGCCTGTTCGAGCGGCTGCTGCAACTCGGCCCCGGCTTCGCCACCGAGCGGCGGACCGGAGAGATCCAGGCCACGCTGGTCGGCGGGGTCGAGGCGGTCGAGGCCTATGTCGCGCGCTACCTGCCCGCGGTGATCGTCGCGGTGCTCGGCCCGCTCGCGGTGCTGGCCTGCCTGGCCGTTCTGGACCTGACCTCGGCGGCGATCCTCGCGGTGTTCGTGGTGCTGGCGCCGCTGGCCAACTCGCTGTGGCTGGCCTGGCGCATGCCGCGGTCGACCGGGATCTTCGCGGCCATGGCCGTGTTCGGCGCCTTCCTGCTCGACAGCATCCAGGGGCTGGTGACGCTGAAGGCGTTCAACGCCGTCGGCCGGCGGCGGCAGGAACTGTCGGCCCATGCCGCGACGCTGCGCCGGGAAGCGATGCGCGAGCTCAGCGTCACGCTGATGCGCGACGGGGTGACGACCTTGTGCTCGCTCGGCGGCGTCGCCGTGGTGCTGGCCTGGGGCGCCTGGCGGGTCTCGGCCGGCGAACTGGCGCCGATGGCGCTGCTGACCGCGCTGTTCCTGGCGCGCGAGGCGTTCCGGCCGATCGAGCGCATGGACCAGGCGCTGCACGCCGCCTGGGCGGGCATCGGCGCCGGCAAGGAGATCGCGGCGCTGCTGGCGGCCCGGCCGGCGGTGGTCGACGCGCCGCGCCTGCCGACCCCGGCGCCGCTGGCCGCCAGCATCGCCTTCGACCGCGTCGGCTTCGCCTATGACGGGGCGGAGGGGCCGACGCTGGACGAGGTGTCGCTGCGGGTGGAGGAGGGCGAGGTCGTGGCCCTGGTCGGACCGTCCGGCGCCGGCAAGTCGACCATCGTCGCCCTGCTGCTGCGCTTCTTCGATCCCGCCCGCGGTGGCATCCGGGTCGGCGGCATCGACATCCGCGACCTGCCGCTGGCCGTGCTTCGCGAGAAGATCGCGGTGGTGTCGCAGGACACCCACCTGTTCCCCGGCACGGTCGCCGACAACCTGCGCATCGCCCGGCCGGAGGCGGGGCTGGACGAGCTGGTGGAGGCCGCCCGCGCCGCCAACGCCCATGACTTCATCCTGGCTTTGCCCGAGGGCTACGATACCGAGGTGGGGGAGCGTGGCGCGTTCTTGTCCGGCGGCCAGCGCCAGCGCATCGCCATTGCCCGGGCGCTCTTGAAGAACGCGCCGATCCTGGTGCTGGACGAGGCGACGTCCAGCGTCGACGCCGCCAGCGAGCAGGCGATCCAGGACGCGCTGGAGCGGCTGTTCCGCAACCGCACCACCCTCGTCATCGCCCACCGCCTGTCCACCATCCGCAAGGCCGACCGCATCCTGGTGCTCGACGGCGGCCGGGTGGTCGAGGAGGGGCGGCACGAGGCGCTGCTGGCGGATGGCCGCCGCTATGCCCGTCTCGCCCAGGCCCAGGGAGCCGTCGCATGACCGCCGTGGAGCTGACCGCCGGGGCCTCGCCCCGCTATCGCCTGCGCGACCTGCTGCCGGTCGCCGCCCGCCGGCCCGCCGGGCTGGCCCTGACCGCGCTGTGCGGCACGCTGGCCCAGCTCGGCATGCTGGCGACGCTGGCCACCGGCGCCTGGCTGGTCGGCGGCGCCATCACCGGCACGGCCGGGCCGATGCTGGGGCCAGCCGCCTGGGCTCTCGCCGCCGGGGTGCTGGTCACGGCGCTGGCCCGCTGGGGCCAGTCGTATTTCGGCCACGACCTGGCCTTCGCCTTGATCGAGCAGCTGCAACTCGGCCTGTTCGACGGGCTGGAGCGGGCGGCGCCCGGCTATGTCCTCGGCCGCCGCACCGGCGACCTGGCCGGCACCGCCACCGGCGACGCCGAGATGCTGGAGAGCTTCTTCGCCCATCTGCTCGGCGACTACGTCGGCGCCGCGCTGGTGCCGCTGGCGGCGCTGGCCGGGCTGGCGCTGATCCACCCGCTGCTGGCGCTGGTGCTGGCGCCGTTCCTGCCGCTGGTGGCGTCGATCCCGTTCTGGCTGGCGCGCCGCGCCGGGCAGCAGGGCGAGGCGCTGCGGGCCGAGCTGGGCGGGCTGAACGCCGAGGTGGTCGAGGGCATCCAGGGCCTGCGCGAGCTGGCGATCTTCGGCCATGGCCGCCGCACTCTCGACCGGCTGATGCGGCGGACGGCGGATCTCCACGGCCACCAGCTGCGCTACGGCGTCCGGGCGGGGCTGGAGGCGGCGGCGATCGACATCCTGCTGGCCCTGGCCGTGCTGGCGGTGCTGGCCACCGGCGCCAGCCTGGTGGCGCAGGGCGTGCTGCCGATGGCGCTGTTCCCGCCGGCCCTGGTGCTGGCGGGAACAGCGCTGGCGCCGATCACCCAGGTGACCGAGACCGGCCGCCAGCTCGGCGCGCTGCAGGCGGCGACGCGGCGGGTGCTGACCATCCTGCGCCAGGCGCCGCAGGTCGAGGATCGCGGCCAGGAGCGGCCGGGTGAGGGGCTGGCGCCGGAGGTGCGGTTCGAGGGCGTCGGCTTCGGCTATGACGACGAGCGCGGACCGGTGCTGCGCGGCTTCGACGCCGCCATCGCGGCCGGCGAGACGGTGGCGCTGGTCGGCCGCTCCGGCGCCGGCAAGAGCACCTGCGCCAGCCTGCTGATGCGGTTCTGGGACCCGGCGGCCGGGCGCATCACGCTGGGCGGCCACGACCTGCGCGAGCTGCCGCTGGCGGAGCTGCGCCGGCGCGTCGCCATCGTGCCGCAGGACGTGCATCTGTTCGACCTGCCGGTCCTCGACAACATCCGCCTCGGCCGGCCGGAGGCGACGGAGGAAGAGGTGCGGCAGGCGGCCCGGCTGGCCCAGGCCGACGGCTTCATCCGCGCTTTGCCGCAGGGCTACGGCACATGCTGCGGCGAGCGCGGGGCGCGGCTGTCCGGCGGCCAGCGCCAGCGCATCGCCATCGCCCGCGCCTTCCTGCAGAACGCGCCGGTGCTGGTGATGGACGAGGCGGTGTCGAACCTGGACACGGAGAGCGAGCAGGCGCTGCAGGCGGCGGTGCGTGACCTGCGCCGCGGCCGCACCACGCTGGTCATCGCCCACCGCCTGTCGACCATCCGCAGCGCCGACCGGATCCTGATGCTGGAGGGCGGCCGCATCGCCGAGACCGGCCGGCACGAGGAGCTGCTGCGCGGCGGCGGCCCCTATGCCCGCCTGGTCGCCGCCGCGGTGGATGGGGTGCTGGAGGTGTGAGGGGAGGACGAAGCGCCCTGGCCGGAGAAGATCGTGGCCTCTCTCACCCGCGTGGGAGCGCAACGCCTACCCCTCTCCGTCATTGCGAGGAGGCGAAGCCGACGAAGCAATCCAGGGGCCGGTGCGCACCGGCCCCTGGATTGCTTCGCTGCGCTCGCAATGACGGTGCTGGAGTCTGAGAAGTCTCGCAAGCGGGAGAGGCAACGCAAAAGGGTGCGCCCTGATTTAAGCGACGGCGGCCCTCAACGCCTGCTCCAGGTCGGCGATCAACTCGGCGGGGTCCTCGATGCCGGCGGACAGGCGCAGCAGGTCGTCGGGGACCGGGCTGGTGGGGCCCTCGACGCTGGCGCGGTGCTCGATCAGGCTCTCGACCCCGCCCAGCGAGGTGGCGCGCTTCCACAGCTCGACCGTCGCCGCCGTGGCGATGGCCGCCGCAGCGCCGGCCTTGACCCGCAGCGAGAGCATGCCGCCGAAGCCGCCCTGCATCTGCCGGGCGGCGACCGCATGGCCCGGCGCGTCCTGCAGGCCGGGATACAGCACGGCCGACACCAGCTCATGGCCGCGGAAATGCTCGGCGATCGCCAGCGCCGTGGCCGAGGCCTGGCGCACCCGCGGCACCAGCGTGCGCATGCCGCGCAGCAGCAGCCACGCCTCGAACGGGCCGAGGATGGCGCCGTGCTGGGCGCGGATGCGCTTGATCCGCTGCCAGGTCTCGTCGTCGCGGGCGGTGACCAGCGCCCCGGCGACCACGTCGGAATGGCCGTTCAGGTATTTGGTGGCGGAGTGCATCACCAGGTCGGCGCCGAGATCCAGCGGCCGGGTGTGCACCGGCGTCGCCACGGTGGAATCGACCGCCACCCGGGCGCCGGCGGCGTGCGCCGTCTCGGCCACGGCGGCGATGTCGGTCACGGTCCACAGCGGGTTGGCCGGCGTCTCCAGCCACACCAGCTTGGTCTCGCCGGGCCTGAGCGCGGCGCGGAGGGCGTCGATGTCGTGGGTGTCGACCAGCTCGATCTTCAGGCCCCAGCGGGTGGCCTCGGTCACCAGCCAGTTGCGCAGCGACCAGTACATCACCTTCGGCGCCAGCACATGGTCGCCCGGCGCCAGCGCCAGGAACACCGCGGTCGCCGCCGCCATGCCGGAGGCGAAGACGGCGGCGCCCGCCGCCCCCTCCAACGCCGCCAGCACCGCCTCGGCCTGGTCGAAGCTCGGATTGTTGTCCCGGGCGTAGATGCGGCCGGACCGGTACTGGTTGTCCGGGTCGCGGATATAGGTGGAGGAGGGGTGGATCGCCGGGGTGACCGCCCTGGTCACCGGGTCGACCCACCCCAGCGCCTGCGCCGCGATGCTGGCGGCGGAAAGCTTGCTCTTGTCCATCATCCGGCCTCCGGCAGTTATTCGCGGGAAATCATATTCTTATCGTCATGGCGAGGAGCGCAGCGACGTGGCCATCCAGGGCTGCTCGCACCGGCCCCTGGATGGCCACGCCCCTGCGGGGCTCGCCATGACGGTGAGTGATTTGAACCGCCAGTACTATTCCGCAAACACGCGGGCGAAGATGTCGTCGACGTGCTTGGTGTAGAAGTCGTAGCTGAAGGCGTGGGCCAGGGCCTCGCGCGGGATCGTGACCTCCGGATCCTCGTCCAGGCGGTCGAGGAAGCTGCCGCCCTCGTGCCACACCTTCATCGCGTTGCGCTGGACCAGGGTGTAGGCGGCCTCGCGGCTGATTCCGGCCTGGGTCAGGGCCAGCAGCACGCGCTGCGAGAACACCAGCCCGCCGAGCGATTCCAGATTGGCCTTCATCCGCTCCGGATAGATCAGCAGCTTGTCGACCACGCCGGTCAGGCGCGACAGGGCGAAGTCCAGGGTGACGGTGGCGTCCGGCGCCTGCATCCGCTCGACCGAGGAATGGCTGATGTCGCGCTCATGCCACAGCGCCACGTTCTCCATCGCCGGCACCACCGCGGCGCGCACCAGCCGGGCCAGGCCGGTCAGGTTCTCGGTCAGCACCGGGTTGCGCTTGTGCGGCATCGCCGACGAGCCCTTCTGGCCCTGGTGGAAGAACTCCTCCGCCTCGCGCACCTCGGTGCGCTGCAGGTGCCGGATCTCGATGGCGAGGTTCTCGATCGAGGAGGCGACGACGCCGAACACGGCGAAGGCCATGGCGTGGCGGTCGCGCGGGATCACCTGGGTCGACACCGGCTCGACCTGCAGCCCCAGCTTGCCGGCGACGTAGCGCTCGACGAAGGGATCGACCGAGGCGAAGGTGCCGACCGGGCCGGAGATGGCGCAGGTGGCGATCTCGCGCCGCGCCTGCACCAGCCGGTCGCGGTTGCGGCGGAAGGCGGCCCAGTGGCCGGCCAGCTTCAGGCCGAAGGTGGTCGGCTCGGCATGGATGCCGTGGCTGCGGCCGACGGTCAGGGTGGTCTTGTGCTCCTCCGCCCGGCGCTTCAGGGCGGCCAGCAGGCCGTCGACATCGGCGATCAGCAGGTCGATCGCCTGGGACAGCTGGATCGACAGCGTGGTGTCCAGCACGTCGGACGAGGTCATGCCCTGGTGCACGAAGCGCGCCTCGGGCCCGACATACTCGGCCAGGTTGGTCAGGAAGGCGATGACGTCGTGCCGGGTCTCGCGCTCGATCTCGTCGATCCGCTCGACATTGAAGTTGCCGCGCTCACGCACCGCCTTGACCGCCGTCTCCGGCACGATGCCCAGCTGGGCCATCGCCTCCAGCGCCGCGACCTCGATGTCCAGCCAGATCCGGTACTTGTTCTCCGGCTCCCAGATCCGGGTCATCTCGGGGCGGCTGTAGCGGGGGATCATCGGCGTGGTCCAGATGCGGGGCAGGGAAGGAGGCTGGGGCCGGATATAGCAGGATGCGGCGGCAGGGCGGAAGCGCAGGGCCTTGCCGAAACTGCATGCCGCCGGTGCGCCGTGCCGGATTGGACTGGCCGCTTCAGGCCGATTGGTCCTGGCGGCCAGACCGATTCATCGCCATCTGTGCAGCACCACCCTGCTGCCCAGGCACTGCCATGTATGTCCCGCCCGCCTTCCGGGAAGACCGGATCGAGATCCTGCACGATGCCATCCGCCAGGCCGGCCTGGCCACGCTGGTCAGCCTCGGCGCCGACGGGCTGGTCGCCAGCCATGTGCCGATGCTGCTGGATGCGGAAGCCGGGCCGAACGGCACGCTGTACGGCCACCTCGCCAAGGCCAACCCGCATGCCGCCGGCGGCGTGGCCGGGACGGAGGCGCTGGCGATCTTCCAGGGGCCAGACGCCTACATCACCCCGTCCTGGTACGAGACCAAGCGCCAGACCGGCAAGGTGGTGCCGACCTGGAACTACGTCGCCATCCACGCCAGCGGGCCGCTGGAGATGTTCGACGATGCCGACCGGCTGCTGGACCTGGTGACCCGCCTGACGGTGCGGCACGAGGGCGGCCGGGCCGCGCCCTGGGCCGTGAGCGACGCGCCGCCGGACTTCGTGCGCGCCCATCTCAAGGGCATCGTCGGCTTCGCCCTGCCGATCGCCCGGCTGGAGGGCAAGTGGAAGATGAGCCAGAACCGTCCCGCCGCCGACCGCGCCGGCGTAGCCGAGGGGCTGGGCGCCGAGGGCCGGGACGACGTCGCGGCGCTGGTGCCGGTCGAGCCGGGCTGACGGTCTGCGCCGGCTAGGATTTGAACTTCAGCAGCCGGTCCTCGCTGGCAAGCTTGTCGATGATGGCCGTCAGGCTCGCGGCGCGCTCCTCCACCGTATTGCCGGATGGCGGGTGGGCACGGCCCTGGGGCGTCGCCGCCCACTGCGCCTCGGCCCGGGCGAGAGCCATCATGCGCAGGAAGGGCGACTCCGCCTTGGCGTAGTCCGCAAGGGGCCCGCGCTGGATGCCGAGCGCGGCCTCCCGCTCCGCCGCCCCGGCATAGAGCTCGTCCCGCTGCGCGTCCGTCAGCGGGGGCAGCCCGGCCTTCTCGCGGGCGATGTCGACACCGCTGACATAGGCTTGGGTGTGATCCGCGTCGACATGCCGTTCCGGCGGCCAGCCATCGATCGCGCGCACAAAGCGCTCTCCGTCATCGGCATCGAGCCCCATTCCGTGGAACAGGTCGCGCGCACGCTTGATGCGTTCGTCGAGCGGCCGCGCATTGTCGAAGATCTCGGGGTTCCGGCCGAAGATGGCATGCAGCAGCTCATGCTCGAGGACCGGATTGCCATTCGTGTTCAGCGCCGATTCCGGAATATAGACCTCGCCATTGCTGGTCACGCCTCCGGTGCCGGGATAACGGCTCCGGTAATCCTGATCGCTGAGCACATGGATCGGCACGCCCAGCCGCTCCGCCTCGGCGATGATCTTCGCCGCGGTCGGGGACTGCTTCGACTCGTCGGCCTTGTAGCGCTCCAGCTTTTCCCGTCTCGCCACGGCCTCCCTCACCAGCCGCTCGATCCAGTCGATCCAGCCCGTCCCCTTTTCGCCGACCTCGCCCTTGCCGGGGTCGTCAGCCATGCCCGTCCCTGCCGCTTCCCCGGAGATGGGCCGCGATTGCGAGATGGCGTCGTTGAAGGCTTGCCGTTGTGCCCATGAGGCCGGCGTCGGTCGCCCGCCTTGGATAGATGCGCCGGTGTCGATCCGAAAGGACATGCTGCATCTCCTATCCAGCTTGCGCAGATAAGCCGGACAATTCTACCTGCGATACCCAGGATAGGAAACCCATTCGGTCCGGCCTGGCGCCCGGCCCTGGCAGAGCGCCGCCGAGGACGTGACGCCGCCGCCCTTGCATGCTGCACCGCGATAGCGGACGGTGGTGCAGGATTGAGGGCGAGGACCATCATGACCGAAGCGCGTCACCGCGTGGTCGTCATCGGCGCCGGCTTCGGCGGGCTGCAGGCGGTGCTCCGCCTCAAGGGCGCGCCGGTCGACATCACCCTGATCGACCGGCGCAACCACCATTTGTTCCAGCCGCTGCTGTACCAGGTCGCCACCGCGTCGCTGGCGCCGTCGGAGATCGCCTGGCCGGTGCGCAACCTGGTGGCCGGGCGGCCGGAGGTGCGGACCATCCTCGGCGAGGTCACGGGCATCGACAAGGCCGCCCGGCAGGTGCAGCTGCACGGCGAGGCGCCGGTGCCCTACGACACGCTGCTGGTCGCGACCGGCGCGCGGCACGCCTATTTCGGCCATGACGACTGGGAGCCCTTCGCCCCCGGCCTGAAGGACATCGACGACGCCACCGCGATCCGCCGCCGCATCCTGCTGGCGTTCGAGCGGGCGGAGGTCGAGACCGACCCCGCGGTGCGCCGCGCGCTGCTGACCTTCGTTATCGTCGGCGCCGGCCCGACCGGGGTGGAGGTCGCCGGCACCATCGCCGAGTTGGCGCACCACACCATGGCCCGCGACTTCCGCGCGCTCGACCCGAAGGAGGCGCGGATCCTGCTGGTCGAGGCCGGGCCGCGCGTGCTCTCGGCCTTCCCGGAGGACCTGTCGGCCTATGCGAAGTCGGCGCTGGAGCGGCTGGGGGCGGAGATCCTGACCGGCCACGCCGTGACCGAATGCGACGCCGACGGCGTGAAGCTGGGGGCGGAGCGGGTCCCGGCGAAGACGGTGATCTGGGCCGCCGGCGTCCAGGCCTCGCCCGCCGCTGTGTGGCTGGGGGCGGAGGCCGACCGCGCCGGCCGGGTGATGATCGCGCCCGACCTGACCCTGCCGGGCCATCCCGAGATCTTCGTGGTCGGCGACACCGCCCGGCTGGACGCCTGGAACGGCCAGCCGCTGCCCGGCATCGCCCCGGCCGCCAAGCAGCAGGGCCAGCATGTCGCCGACACCATCCGGGCGCGGCTGGAGGGCAAGGCGGAGCCCCGCCCGTTCCGCTACAAGCATGCCGGCAGCCTGGCCACCATCGGCAAGCGGGCGGCGGTGATCGATTTCGGCTGGATCAAGCTGCGCGGCTGGCTGGCGTGGTGGATCTGGGGCTTCGCCCACATCTACTTCCTGATCGGCCTGCGCAACCGCCTGACCGTGGCGCTGAGCTGGCTGTGGATCTACACCACCGGCCAGCGCAGCGCCCGGCTCATCACCGGGCGGGAGCAGGAGGAGGAGTAGGCGGTCCGCGCCGCCTCTCCCGCTTGCGAGATCTCTTCAACACCGTCATTGCGAGCGCAGCGAAGCAATCCAGGGGCTGGTTCGCACTGGCCCCTGGATTGCTTCGTCGGCTTCGCCTCCTCGCAATGACGGCAAGGGGCAGGGACATCCCGCGAGGGAGGCGACGCGATGCTCAGCCCTTTGGCGTCGGCGCCTCCGGGGCGATCAGCTGGCGGTCGCGCAGGGCCTGCCAGAAGCCGGCGGGGATCGGCGCCGCCGCCAGGGCCAGATTCTCGGCGCTGCGGCCGGGGCGGCTGGCGCCGGGGATGATCGCGGCCACCGCCGGATGCGCCAGCGGGAACTGCAGCGCCGCGGCGCGCAGGTCGATGCCGAACTCCGCCGCCACCGCCTTCAGCCCGTCGACCCGGGCCCGGATCTCCGGCGTCGCCGCCTGGTACTCGTAATGCGCGCCGCCGGCCAGGATGCCGGAATTGTACGGCCCGCCGACGACGATGCCGGCGCCCCGCCGCCCGGCCTTCGGCATCAGCCCGGCCAGGGCGGTGCGATGGTCCAGCAGGGTGTAGCGGCCGGCCAGCAGGAAGCCGTCGGGGTCGGCGCGGTCGAGCGCGATCTCGCAGGGCTCGACCTTGTTGACGCCCAGGCCCCAGCCGCCGATCACGCCCTCCTCGCGCAGCCGGGTCAGGGCCCGGCCGGCGCCGTCCAGCGCCTGGTCCAGCACCTCGCGCCAGCGGTCGCCGTGGAAATCCTCGGCCACGTCATGGATCCAGACCAGGTCGATGCGGTCCGTGCCCATGCGCTTCAGGCTGTCCTCGATCGAGCGCAGCGCCCCGTCGGCGGAATAGTCGTAGACCACCTTGTTCGGCAGCCCGGCCGCGAACAGCCCGCTTTTCTCGCCCTGGTCGCGCGCGCCGGTCTCGATCTCGTCCAGGATCAGCCGGCCGACCTTGGTGCTGAGAACGTAGTCGCCGCGCGGCTTGTCCTTGAGCGCCCGGCCCATGCGGATCTCGGACAGGCCGGCGCCGTAGAAGGGCGCGGTGTCGAAATAGCGGATGCCGGCATCCCAGGCGTCGCGGACGGCGGCGATCGCCTCGTCCTCCGGGATGGCGCGGAACATGTTGCCCAGCGGCGCGCCGCCGAAGCCCTGCGCGTGGTCGAGGGGCAGGCGCATGATGAGGTCCTTCCAGAAATCGTGCCGTGTCGTGGTGACGGGCCGGATATGGCGCCGGCACGCCGCCGCGGTACCCGGCGCGCCGGCCCATCACCTTGGAAGAGACTTCACAGCCGGCCATACTGCGGCTGGACGGGGGAGGGAACCATGGGACATCCGACCGACGGCATCGCCGGCATGGCGCTGATCCGGGCGCCGTCCAATCTCGGCCTCCGCCCGCTGCGGCCGGGGCATGAGCCGGGGACCTGGCGGGGGCCGCAGGCGCTGACCGAGGCAGGGCTGGAGAGCGCGCTCCGGCCCGACCGCACGGTCGACCTGGCGCGGCCGCGCTACAGCACCGGGAAGCAACCGGGGACGGTGCTGCGCAACGGCCCGGCGATCCGGCGCTTCAACGAAGGGGTCGCGGATGCGGTCGATGCGGCTTTGCGCGACCGGCTGTTTCCCGTCGTGGTCGGCGGCGACTGCGCGATCCTGATCGGCGCGCTGGCCGGGGCTCGGCGGCATGCGGAGCTGGCGCTGGTTCATCTCGACGGCCACAGCGATTTCCGCCACCCCGGCAACTACGAGGATTTCCCGCTGCATTCGGCGGCCGGCATGGACCTGGCGCTGGCGATCGGGCTGGGCGACCCGCTGATGCTGCGCTGGGATGGCATCCCGGACCCGCTGGTGCCGGCCGAGCGGGCGATCCAGATCGGCGAGCGCGAGGGCCGCGACCCCGACTGGGGCTGGGAGGACATCGCCGACACTGCGATCACCCGGATCGACATGTTCGAGCTGCTGGAGCGCGGGGTGCCGGACGCGCTGCGCCGCGGCTTCGCCGTGCTGGACCGGACGCCGGAGATCCCGTTCTGGGTTCATCTCGACGTCGACATCCTCGACCAGGCGGTGATGCCGGCGGTGGATTCGCCCGGCAGCCCGGGGCTGGATTTCGATGGGCTGGCGGCGTTGCTGCGCGGCTTCGTGGCCTCGCCGCGCTGCCTCGGCCTGACCGTCACCATCTACGACCCCGACCTGGATCCGGACGGCGGATACGCACGGGGGTTGGTGGAGACGCTGACCGAGGGGCTGGCGCCGTTGACAGCCGCCTGCCGCCGGCCGTAGAGCCATCGCCGATTGTCGCGACCGGAGCAGCTGATGGCCGCCGAAACTCCTGCCGGTTCGGGCGTCCGCGTTGCCATTCCGCGCGGCGTGTGGATGCTGGGCTTCGTCAGCCTGTTCATGGACATCTCGTCGGAGATGATCCACGCGCTGCTGCCGGTCTTCCTCCTCACCACCGTCGGCGCCAGCGCCGTCGTGATCGGGCTGATCGAAGGGGTGGCCGAGGCCACCGCCTCGATCGTCAAGGTGTTCTCGGGCGTGCTCAGCGACTGGTTCGGCCGGCGCAAGCTGCTGGCCGTGATCGGCTACGGCCTCGGCGCGCTGTCCAAACCGCTGTTCCCGCTGGCCGGCAGCGCCGGGCTGGTGCTGACGGCGCGCTTCGTCGACCGGGTCGGCAAGGGCATCCGCGGCGCGCCGCGCGACGCGCTGGTGGCCGACCTGACGCCGCCGGCGATCCGCGGCGCCGCCTTCGGGCTGCGCCAGTCGCTCGACACCGTCGGCGCCTTCGCCGGGCCGCTCCTGGCGATCGGGCTGATGCTGGCCAGCGGCGGCGACATCCAGCTGGTGTTCTGGCTGGCGGCGATCCCGGCCGCGATCTCGGTCGCCATCCTCATCGGCGGCGTGCGTGAGCCGGACACGGCGCGGCCGGCCAAGACGGCGCGGTCGCCGATCCGGCGCGACGAGCTGCGCCGGCTGGGCGGTGCCTATTGGCGCGTGGTGGCGGTTGCGGCGGTGCTGACCCTGGCGCGGTTCAGCGAGGCCTTCCTGGTGCTGCGGGCGCAGGAGGCCGGGCTGGCGCTGGCCCTGGTGCCGCTGGTGCTGGTGGTGATGAACATCGCCTATGCCCTGTCCGCCTATCCGGTCGGGGTGCTGTCCGACCGCCACGACCCGAAGCGGCTGCTGGTCCTCGGCTTCGCCGTGCTGGTCGCGGCCGACCTGGTGCTGGCGCTCGACGGCGGGGTATGGGCGGTGATCGCCGGCACCGCGCTGTGGGGGCTGCATATGGGCATGACCCAGGGGCTGCTGGCGGCGCTGGTGGCCGAGACCGTGCCGGCCGACCGGCGCGGCACCGGCTTCGGCCTGTTCAACCTGGCCAGCGGGCTGGCGCTGCTGCTGGCCAGCGCGCTGGCGGGCGGGCTGTGGAGCTGGGTCGGCCCCGGCGCCACCTTCCTGGCCGGCGCCGGCCTGACCGTGATCGGCCTGGCCGGCGCCGTGTGGCTGCTGCCCCGCCGGGCGGCCGCCGCGGGTCAGTAGGCCCGCGCCAGGATCGCGCGGTCGGTCGTCGCCACGCCCGTGACGGCGCAAGGGGCGGGGCCTTCGGCCGGGACCAGGCAGCGGATGGTCACGCCGGTCTCGGCCAAAGCGGCCTCCTCCGCTTCCGACCCGCTCCAGGGCAGGCGGACGAAGCCGGCGCCGCTGCGGTAGCCCTCGGCGCCGCCGTCGCCGAGCAGGGCGCGGGCCTCGTCCAGCGTCGCCGCGTCGCGCAGCCGGGTGTCGCGCCAGCCCCGGGCCTCGGCGGCCAGGGCGGCCTGGATCTCGGACAGCCGGCCGGGCAGGGCGGCGACGAACTCGTCCAGCCCGGCCTCCGCCTTGCCGTCCCGCAGCCGGTCGCGGCGCCAGGCGATGACCTTGCCGCCGGCCAGGTCGCGGGCGCCGAGCTCGACGATCACGGGCACGCCCTTGCGCACCCAGTCCCAGCGCTTGGCCGAGCCGCTGCCGGGGCGCCGGTCGATCGTCACCCGCACCGCCTCGCCGCGCCAGGACTCGCGTCGCAGCCGCCCGGCGATCTCGTCGCAGCGGGCCAGCACCGCGGCATCCTCGGGCGTGCCGCGCAGCACGGGCAGGATCGCCACCTGGTCGGGCGCCACCGCGGGCGGCAGGCGCAGCCCGTCATCGTCGCCATGGGTCATGATCAGCGCGCCGATCAGCCGGGTCGAGGCGCCCCAGGAGGTGGTGTGGGGCAGCCGGATCGCGCCGTCCGCGTCGGTGAAGCGGATGCCGGCGGCGCGGGCGAAGTTCTGCCCCAGGAAGTGCGAGGTGCCGGATTGCAGGGCACGGCCATCCTGCATCATCGCCTCGATGCACAACGTGGTGACGGCGCCGGGGAATTTTTCCCGTCTTGTCTTGCGGCCGGCGATGACCGGCAGGGCCAAGGCGTCCTCCGCCACCTCGCGGTAGATGCCCAGCATCCGCCCGGTCTCTTCCACCGCCTCGGCCTCGGTGGCGTGGGCGGTGTGCCCCTCCTGCCAGAGGAACTCCGAGGTCCGCAGGAAGATGCGGGGCCGCTTCTCCCAGCGCACCACATTGGCCCATTGGTTGATCAGCACGGGCAGGTCGCGATGCGACTGGATCCAGCGCGAGAACGCCTCGCCGACGATCGTCTCCGAGGTGGGGCGGACGACCAGGGGCTCCTCCAGGGGCGCGTCGACCTGCAGACGGCCGCCGACATTGGCCAGGCGGTGATGCGTGACCATCGCCACCTCGGCGGCGAAGCCCTCGACATGCTCGGCCTCCGCCTGCAGGTATTGCAGGGGGATGAACAGGGGGAAGTAGCAGTTGCGGTGCCCGGTCTCCTTGAACCGACGGTCGAGGATGGCCTGGATGCGTTCCCAGATGCCGTAGCCCCAGGGCTTGATCGTCATGCAGCCGCGCACGGGGGCGGGCTCGGCCAGATCGGCGGCGCGCACAACGGCCTGGTACCAGCCGGCATAATCGTCCGCGCGCGTGGGGGTGACGGAGGTGGCTTTCGTCTGAGTCATCGGAGTGTTCCTGGCGGGAGAGACAGCAGGGACGGACGGTCCGGACGCAACGACGCACGGGACCGCGGCGCGGACCGGGCCCGGGAGCGTTGCGTGAGCTTCAGAAGCCTGGCTGGACGGTCCGGACGCGGTCAGCGCGCCGGGAACGGTCGCCCGATGGTCGGAACGAGGGCAGGCACGACCCATCCGCCGCCGCAGGCGGGGGAGAGGGGGGCGCGCTGGGTGCCGGCGATGGTCACCGGAAATCCTCGTTCGAAGGTGCCGTCGGGGATGACGGCGGGATGAGACTAGCGGATCGGCCCCGACACGGGAAGCGCGCCACGACATCGGTCAGGGGCTGATATCGAGCGTCTTCACGTGTTGCCTCTCCCGCCTGGCGGGAGAGGTCGGGCTCGCGCAGCGAGACCGGGTGAGGGCGGGTCCCGGCCTCGACGAAATCCCCTCACCCGGAGGCGCAAGCGCCTCCGACCTCTCCCGCAAGCGGGAGAGGCAACACGTTATGGCCTTTTGCAATCCGCTCCGGCCTCAACGGCCCGCTCAATGCTCCATCAGCACCGGGCGGTCGGCGTGGAACAGCATGTGCTCGGTCACGCCGCCCAGGATCATCTCGCGGAACCGGCTGTGGCTGTAGCCGCCCATGACGATCAGCCCGGCATTGGCCTGCTGCGCCGCCGCCAGGATGGCGGCGTCGACGCCCTGCTTCGGATCCGCGTCGGCGATGCGGTTGGCCGGCGCGCCGTGGCGGCTGAGATACCGCACCAGCTCGGCCGCGGTGCAGCGGTCCTCGCCCTCGTCGCGGGTGTAGACGCTGACCGCCGTCGCCGCCTCCAGGAAGGGCAGGGCGGCGGCGACGCTGCGTGACGCCTCCTTGCCGCCGTCCCAGGCCACCAGGATGCGGTCGGCGAAATCCTCCGCCACCGGGCCGGGGACGATCAGCACGCCGCGGCCGGTCTCGAACAGCGCCGCCTCCAGCACCGCCCGGCTGGCATTCGGGTCCTGGCCCGGGCCCGGCGTCACGATCAGGTCGGCCACCGCGCCGCGGCGGGCGACGGCCGCGGTCTCGCTGCCGGTGTCCTCGCGGAACTCCACCTCCGGCCCGGCGCCGGTCTCGGCCTTCGCGGCCTCGTACACGGCGCGGTTGCGGGCGGCGACCTCGTTCGAGGCCTTCTCGGCGCCCTCCAGCAGCATGCTGGTGGCGACCGCCATCTCGGCCCCGGTATAGGCCAGGACCCGCTGCGGGTCGGGGCGCAGCGACAGCACCTCGACCGAGGCGTCGAAGCGTTGGGCGACGCGCAGCGCGGCGTCGAGCGCGGCGGCGTCGCCGGCATGGCCGGTGAGGGGGACGAGCAGGTGCTGGATGGTCATGGAACCTCCGGGGTTCTCAAGTTTCTGAGTCATTGTTCACCTTGAGAAACCTGTGATCCACCGTTTCGGTGCCATGGCTGCCGTGCGGCTGCGTCGGGCTGCGTCGCTTTGCCCATCGCGGCCCCTTGACCGCGACGCGTCCTGACAGGACGGTGGTCGGATGCGGCGGGGACACTGGATGCAGGCGGGCTGGAGGCGCACGGCGGTGGCCGTGCTGCTGGGCTATGCCCTGATCATCCAGGCGCTGTGGTCCCAGGCCGGTCTGGTGCGCGCCGCCGAGGCGTCGGCCCTCGACCCGCTGTCGGCACTCTGCGCCGTCGCCTCCGGCCGCACCGACCCGAAGGCGCCGGCGGCGCCCGATCAGCCGCATGGCGACCTCTGCTGCACCCTGGCCTGCGCCGCCGCCGCGGCCGGGATGGCCGGGCCGGCGGTGCTGCCGGCCGGCACGGCCGTGCCGGCCGGCAGCACCGCCG
>NZ_NHON01000051.1 GCF_002195995.1 Inquilinus limosus | reverse complement strand
CCCACGGCTGTCCGGTTTAGTTTCAGGCCCATTGGAGCATCAATTGGTCTGGATTGGAGAGAGGGATAGGGTCGGGCAGGAGCAGGCGGTCGATGCGCCTGCGCTGCATGAGGTTGGCGCGGACCAGGCGAGCGAAGGCGAGCGGTGATTTGACCGAGCTTTGCGCCGCCTGAGCCAGGCGGAGCAGCAGGAAAGCGATCAGGGCGACGGCGATGTGGATGCGCACGGCATTCTCCGAGCGCCCGACGAAGCGGGTGATCTTGAGGGCCTGCTTGACCCATCGGAAGAACAGCTCGATGGCCCAGCGGCGCTTGTAGAGATCGGCGATCTCCTGGGCCGGCGCGTCGAGGTCGTTGGACAGGATGCGCAGCAGCTTGCCGGTGTCGATGCGCAGGCGGATCTCGCGCACGGCATCGGCCATGGGGTTGCGGCGGCTGCCGGCCTGGCGGGCGGGGAGGAAGCCGATGCGGTCGGACAGGATGGAGCTGCCTTCCGGCACCGGCAGTTCTTCGATCCGCGTGAGCGTCGTGTGGGTCTTGAAGCGGGTGACGATGCGGCAGCCTGCGGCATCGAGTTCGGCCCACCAGCGATAGTCGTAGTAGCCGAGGTCGAAGACGTAGGTGGCGCCGGCTTCGATCGGCATCGCCTGGGCGGCGGTGATGTCGTTGACCTTGGCCGGGGTGATGGAGAGATAGACCGGGCAGTCGGCGTCCGGATCGTAGATCACATGAGCCTTCACTCCGCACACGCCGGCACTGAAGCGGGCCCAGCCGCTCAAGGTGCTCAGCCGCAGGCTGGTTGAGTCGATGAGATAGGTGGTGCCGTCGAGCTCGCGCCGGAGCCCGCGATGCGCCTGGTCGATCAGCAGGCCGAGCAGCCCGGTGAACACTTCGGGGGGCCGTATCGCATTGGCATCCGACAACGTCGAGCGCGCCACCGCTCCGGCGCCCAGGTGGTATAGCCGCGCCGCATGGCTCTGCAACGTATCGACGATCTCGCGCAGGCCCTGTGCCCCGGACAGCTGGCCGTACACCAGCGCGATCAGCTGTGTCTTGCTCGGCAAGCTCCGCACCCGAAAATCGGCGCCATGCTGCTCGACCAAATCCTCGAAGCCGCCCCACGGAACGTGCTTCAGAAGATCGTGGAACACGCTATTCTTGTGCTGCATGGCGTTGCCTTCTGCTGTCCCGAAACGTTGCCAGACGTTCGAGATCCAGCTGAATCAACGCCATGCGCCTTGTCCACAAAAACTCAACCGGACACTCGTGGGTCAAGCCCGAGGATNAGATCGTGGAACACGCTATTCTTGTGCTGCATGGCGTTGCCTTCTGCTGTCCCGAAACGTTGCCAGACGTTCGAGATCCAGCTGAATCAACGCCATGCGCCTTGTCCACAAAAACTCAACCGGACACTCGTGGGTCAAGCCCGAGGATCCAGGAGCTTTCAAGAGCCGCTCTCGGTGGCCCCTGGATTGCCGGGTCAAGCCCGGCAACGACAATTAGGGGAAGTGCACACAGGGAGTATCTATCCCGGCGCTATCCCGCCGGGTCGAGTTGTCGGCGCTGGCCGTGTTCGGCGAGGTGTCGGCGACCCCGGCCGAGATCCTGCGCTGGCGGCCGGGCGACACGATCCCGCTGCCGGCCGGCGACGCCGACCGCGCCCGGCTGGTGGCCGGCGGCCGCATCCTCGGCCACGGCACCATCGGCCACAGCCGCGGCGCCCGCGCCCTGAGGATCGAGCCGCCGGACCACCCGGCGCCGCTGGCCGGCCTCGAAGGCGGGGAGCGCTGATGCGCGCCGGGCGCCTCGCCGCGATCGTTGCCGTTGCCGCGGCTCTGGCCGTTCCGCTCGCGGCGGCGCGGGGTCAGGATGCATCGCCCCCGCCGGCTCCGGCGCCTGCGGCCGAGCCGGTCCCGTCCGAGCTGCTGGCGGCGATCGACGCCGAGCGCGGCGAGCTGGAGGCGCGCCGCGCCAGGCTGGACGAGCGCGAGGCGCTGCTGGCCGTGGCCGAGGCCCGGGTCCGGCACGAGGTCGACCGGCTGGCGGTGCTGAAACGCGAGATCGAGGGCCAGCTGGCGCAGCAATCGGGGCTGCTGGAGGCCGACCTGAAGCGGATGGGCGCGACCTATGCGGCGATGCGCGCCCGCGACGCCGCCCGGATCATGGACGAGATGGAGCCGGCCACGGTGGTCGCCATCTTCGACCGGATGCCGGAGCGGCGCTCGGCCCCGATCCTCGGCGCCATGACGCCGCTGAAGGCGCAGGAGGTGACGCGGATGATCCTGGAGCGCCACCAGGTGCCGCCGTCCTAGGGTCAGGATCGATGCACCGCGGCAGACGTCGTTGTTTCCGGGCAAACGGCATCGCCGGGCTCCCTGTCAAGGCGCCACGCGGGAATTCTCACGATCTGAAATAGTCGCCGACGGCCGGAGGCTCTCCCATGCCGGCGCGGCTGGGCGCTTGACATGGCGGAAGCCCTCCCCGAGTTTCAGAAGACGCTGAAATCGATGTGTCGAGAGAGGTTCGTTCTGCGTCAGTCCCGCCTCCATAGCGGCCTCGCGCAGGTCTTCCTGGTGCTGTTCGCGCTCGCGATCCTGGCGCCGACCTTCGATGTGCCGCTCACCGGCATGGAAGCTGAGGCGTATGTCTCGGCGCCTGACGATCCGCAGGGCGACGCGACGGTCCCCGTCGGCACCACGCTCAGCGTAGCCGAAGACCTCGAGGAAGAGCCGGACCAGGACGAAGTCAGCGTCCTCGCCGTTGCGTGGCTCCACTGCTCCTCGGATGCCGGTCATCAGGCGGCCGACGGCTGGCTTCCCTCCTTCCCTCGGCCCTTCGCGCAGTCCTGCACGGGACCTCCAACCCTCTGAAGCGACGATGGCCGGGCGCCTCAGGGCGCCGCGCCGACCCGGACGCGATCCCCCCGCGCCCCTGCGGCCATCAAGAGCCGCGCTGGCCGGGGCGTCGCGAATGCCGCCCATGCGGCACGCCTTCGGAAGGGGTTTCCATGGAAAGTCTCGGCCCCGAGCTTCTCAAGCTCGTGCAGATCATCTGGATCAACATCATTCTGTCCGGCGACAATGCCGTCGTCATCGCCATGGCCTGCCGCGGCCTGCCACCGGACAAGCAGCGTCCCGGCATGGTGCTGGGCGCGCTGGTCGCGGTCGGGCTGCGCATCGCCTTCACGGTCGTCATCGCGGCACTTCTGTCGACGCCGTTCCTGAAGATCGTCGGCGGCTGCCTGCTGCTGTGGATCTCGGTCAAGCTGGTGCTCGGCGAGGACGAGGACAGCGGCGGCGCGGTGCAGCAGACCGCGCGGCTCTGGCACGCGATCCGCACCGTCGCGATCGCCGATGCGGTGATGAGCCTCGACAACGTCCTGGCCATCGCCGCCGTGGCGAAGGATTCCACCACGCTGCTCATCCTCGGCCTCGTCATCTCGGTGCCGCTCATCGTCGCCGGCTCGGCAATCATCATGGCGCTGCTCGGCCGCCTGCCGATCCTGGTCTGGGCCGGGGCCGCGCTGCTCGGCTGGGTCGCCGGCGACATGCTGGTGTCCGACCCGTGGCTGCTCAGGACCTTCGGCGAAGGGCTCATCCATCGCATCGAGCTCCCCGCCGCCGCGATCGGCACGGTCTTCGTGGTGGCGCTCGGCTATGTCCTCAGCCGTCGCGCCGCCGCCAGGGAGAAAGACCGGGAACAGGAAGCCTGAGCATGCAGGCCCGCCAGGTGTTGCATGCCGGTCCGGCACGGCCTTAGCTGGCCGCATCGTCGCCCGATGAGGCGGCCCCGAGGGCGCAGGCCATGGACCAGAAGGATCATCCCGGACGGATCGTCGTCCTCAACGGCGCGCCGCGTTCCGGCAAGTCGAGCATCGCCGCGGCGATCCAGGGCTGGGACGACGGCCCCTGGATGAATCTCGGCGTCGACGTCCATGCCCGGCACGTGACCCCGCCGCGCCTCCAGCCCGGCATCGGGCTGCGGCCCGGCGGCGAGCGGCCGGAGCTCGAGCCCTGGGTGCCGGTGTTCTATGCCGCGCTCTACGAATCGATCGCCGCGCACAGCCGCCTGGGGCTGAACGTGGTGGCCGATCTCGGCCATCACGACGCCCATTCCGCCCCGACGGGCGTCCTGCACGACTGCGCCCGGCGCCTGGCCGGCCTGCCGGCGCTGCTGGTCGGGGTGCGCTGCCCGATCGACGAGATCATGCGCCGCCGCCGGGCCGGGCAGGAGGGGCGGGAGGGTGAATACGCGGTCGCTTCGGCCGATGAGCCGGTGCCGGAGCCGGTGCTGCGCTGGCAGCGCGAGGTGCATCGGCCCGGGATCTACGACCTCGAGCTCGACACCTCGGCGCTGGGCCCGGAGGAGTGCGCCGCCGCCATCCGCCGGCGCCTGGAC
The DNA here is from genome assembly GCF_002195995.1 of Inquilinus limosus. Classification (GTDB taxonomy): domain Bacteria; phylum Pseudomonadota; class Alphaproteobacteria; order DSM-16000; family Inquilinaceae; genus Inquilinus; species Inquilinus limosus_C. The sequence goes on along the minus strand of NZ_NHON01000051.1, from coordinate 41,308 downwards.
GACCCGGCTCGATTCTCGGCCTTCCAGCGGCTGGTGAGGCAGGGCTGAGCTGTGCCCGCGCGAGTGGCAGCCATAGGAGGTTCAGAATAAGCGCGTGGCCGTCGCCGCCCGCGCCCGGCAGCTGCTGGCGGTGCATGAGGGCATGGCGGAGATGATCCGCATCGGCGCCTATGCCGCCGGCTCCGACCCCGATGTCGACGCCGCGATCCGCGTGCTGCCGGCGCTGGAGCGGTTCCTGGCCCAGGATCGGCAGCAGCGGACCCCGGCCGGGGAGGGAGCAGCGCTGCTGGAGCATGTGCTGGGCGCCGACGGCGTCGGGACGCCGCCGGCGTAGCGCAGCGCGTCAGAGCGCGAAATCGCCGGCAGCCAGGGCGATGCTGCCGGTCAGGGTGATGTGGAAGTCGGAGGTGCCGTCGCCATTGACGTCGCCGGCGATGGTGGTGACGCCGGCATTGATCGCGTAGCGCAGCTCGCCGGCATGGTGGGTGTACAGGCCGGTGCCGATGAAGGTGAAGGCCTGGTTGCCGGCCACGCCGGTGTTGGCATCGATGCCGGACAGGTCGATGCGGTCGCCCTGGGCATGGCTGAAATCGGTGATGCGGTCGGCATTGGCGCCGACCACGCTGTCGCCGATCGTGGCGTAGACGAAGCGGTCGGCCCCGGCGCCGCCCGTCAGCGTGTCCTTGCCGCCGGCCCCGGTGAGCATGTCGTTGCCGTTCCAGCCCTGCAGGGTGTTGGCGCCGGCATTGCCGGTGAGGCTGTCGTTGCCCTGGCTGCCGGAGAGGGTCTCGATCCCGGTCAGCGTGTCGCCCTGGGCGTCGCCGCCGCTGCCGGCGCCGGTGGCGAGGTTGACCGACACGCCCGCCGTCCCGGTGAAGTAGCTGGCGGTGTCGGTGCCGGCGCCACCGTCGAGCCGGTCGGCCCCGGCGCCGCCGCGAAGCACATCGTTGCCGTCGCCGCCGCTGAGGGCATTGGCCGCGGCCGAACCGGTGAGGGTGTCGTTGTAGAGCGAGCCGTCGATGTTCTCGACATCGGCGCCGATGGTATCGCCCTGGGCGTCGCCGCCCGTGCCGGTGCCGCCAAGGGTCACGGTCACGCCGCCATTGCTGTAGGTATAGTCGGCGGTGTCGATGCCGGCGCCGCCGCTCAGGCTGTCCGCCCCGGACCACCCCACGAGCACGTCATTCCCGTCGCCGCCCTGAAGGACGTCGTCACCGTAATGGCCATCGAGACGGTCGTTGCCGGCCAGCCCGGCCAGGCGATCGTCGCCATTGCCGCCCCGCAGATCGTTGGCGGCGGCGGATCCGGTCAGCACGTCGTTGAAGGCCGATCCGATGATGTTCTCGACGTCGGCGGCGACGGTGTCGCCCTGGGCGTAGCCGCCGGTGCCCGTGCCGCCGATCGCCACCGTCACCGCGGCCGGGCCGGAACTGTAGTCGATGGTGTCGAGACCGGCCCCGCCGGACAGGCTGTCGGCGCCGGCATAGCCGACCAGCAGGTCGTCGCCGTCGCCCCCACGCAGCGTGTCGTTGCCGTTGAAGCCCTTGAGGGTGTCGTCGCCGCCGCCGCCCGAGAGCGTGTCGTCGCCGTCGTCGCCGTCGAGCTCGTTGTCGCCGGCCGAGCCGGTGAGGATGTCGTTGAACCGCGACCCGTTCAGGGCCTCGACATCGGCGCCGATGGTGTCGCCCTGGGCGTCGCCGCCGCTGCCGGCGGCCCCGCCGATCGTCGCGGTCACGCCCGCGGCGCTGTCGACATAGCTGACCCGGTCGATGCCGTCGCCACCGGCCAGGCTGTCCGCCCCGGCGCCGCCGAAAAGCCAGTCATTGCCGCCGCCGCCGTGGATGATGTCGCCGCCGCCGAGGCCCCAGATCCAGTTGTCGCCGGCCGAGCCGGTCAGGGAATCATTGTGGGCCGAGCCCTCGATGTATTCGATGTCCGCGGCGATCACGTCGCCCTGCGCGTCGCCGCCCGTGGCCGTGCCGCCGAGCGTGACGGTCACCCCGGCTGTGCTGTCGAAGTAGCTGACTCCGTCAATGCCGTTGCCTCCGCGGAGAGTGTCGGCCCCGGCCTCGCCGATGAGCCAGTCGTCGCCGTCGCCTCCGCTCAGCACGTCGTTGCCGCCGGCGCCGTAGAGCGAATTGGCGCCGCCGTTCCCGGTCAGGGCATCGGCCAGATCCGAACCCTGCAGGCTCTCGACATCGGCGGCGATGGTGTCGCCGGTGGCATAGCCGCCCGAGACGGATCCGCCGAGGGTGACGGTGACGCCGTCGCCGCTGGTGATGTAGCTGGCACCGTCCTTGCCGGCGCCGCCATTCAAGGTATCGGCGCCCTGGCCGCTGATCAGCCAGTCGTCACCGTCCCCGCCATAGAGGACGTCGTCACCGGCCTCACCCCAGAGATAGTCGTTGCCGCCCAGGCCGTGGAGCACGTCGTTGCCGGCGAAGCCCTTGAGCGTGTTGGCCGCAGCGGAGCCGGTGAAGGTGTCGTCCCAGGCGGTGCCGGTGATGTTCTCGATATCGGCGCCGATGATGTCGCCCTGGGCATCGCCGCCGGAGCCGGTGCCGCCGATCGTGGCGGTGACGCCGTAGCTCTGCCAGAAGCGGTAATAGGCGATGGTGTCGATGCCGTCGCCGCCATGGAAGGTGTCGGCGCCCTGGCCGCCATTCAGGATATCGTCGCCGGCCCCGCCGTTGAGGGTGTCGTTGCCGTCATTGCCGGACAGGTAGTTGTTCGTGGCCGAGCCGGTCAGGGTGTCGTCATAGACCGTGCCGCCGATATTCTCGACATCGTCGCCGATCAGGTCGCCCGCGGCGTCGGCGAACAGGCCGCGGCCGCCGATGGTCACCCAGACCCCGCCGCCGCTGTAGAAATAGTCGACGGTGTCGATGCCGGCGCCGCCGTAGAGATTGTCCTGACCCGCCGCACCGGTCAGCGTGTCGTCGCCGTCGCCGCCATAGAGGGTGTCGTTCCCCGTGCCGCCGTGCAGCGTGTCGTTGAGGGCATCCCCGTGCAGCACATCGGCGCCGGGCCCACCGATGATGTCATCGGAGCCGTCGCCGCCGAACAGCTGGTCGTCGCCGTTGCCGCCATTGATGGTGTCGACCCCGGCCTCGCCGTAGAGCTGGTCGTTGCCGTCATCGCCGAAGATGTCGTCATTGCCGGGCGAGCCGTGGATGATGTCGTCGCCGGGCGTGCCGTTGTAGTCGGTCATGCTGTGTCCCCTTTCCTGTCGCGGCGGACCGCGAGGCGCCGGGGCAGGGCGGTGACTCCTTCTCCGCCGGCTGCAGCCGTTTCGCGCATCGCGGGTGGTGACGCTGGAGGGCAGCGTCGGCCCGAATGCAGCGGAAACGAGGGCGGCTTTGTGTCAGGGCTGGGGAGGTCGGCGGACTTTTTTCCGGTCAGCCGCGGCCGGTGTCGCGCTGGCGCAGGACGAGGCCGAGGATGGCCAGCTCGGCCGCTTCCGCCTGCTCGTCGGCCAGGCGGGCCTTGCGCTCCCGCTCCCGCGCCGCGGCGTCGACGGTCTCGAACTTCTCCGCCTCGCGATGGTGCAGCAGGATGCGCCGGCGCAGCACCTCCAACTCCGCCTGCAGGGCCAGCCGCTCCACCGTCCGGGCGGCCCGGCGGGCGCGCAGCCCGGCCAGGTAGGCCGGCATCTGCCGCAGCCCGTGCTGGTCGGCGACGGTGAACTGCCGGCCGCTCTCGGCGATGTCGTCGCGGTCCTGCCGGTCGAGCTCGGCCAGCAGCCGCTCGACCGCGCCGGCGGCACGCAGGACATCGTCGAGGCGCTGCCGTTCGCGCCGGGCGAGAAGTTGGGCGACAGCCATGACGTCCGATCGGCTCCAAACATCGGGATCCTGCCGTCGCGATGCTTAAATTCGCGTTTCGGCCGGTGCATGATGCCTCCGCACCGGAACCCTGTCTGGCGGCAAACGTTGGCGGGAACAAGGCGCAGCCTCGACGCTCTTCCGACCCGGATTCGTGCCGGGCCGCCCCCGCAACAGGCCTCGTGCGAAGGCCGATCCGGACCCGGAGTGGAGATCATGGCCCAGAAGCTCTGCGACATCTGCCAGGAGCGGCCCGCCACCGTGCGCGTCACGGTGCTGCAGAACGGCCAGCGCCGGCAGCTCGATGTCTGCGACTACCACTACCAGCAGCTCGCCCGCCACCAGCGCTACGTCTCGCCGCTGGAGGCGCTGGTCCGCGGTTCCGGGCTGGAGGACATGTTCAGCCAGGCCGTGCCGTCCTCCGGATCGCCGCGCCGCGGCCCGCCGGGGTCGGAACGCACGGCCCTGAACCTGCAGAGCCATTTCAGCGAGCAGGCGAAGGAGCTGCTGCAGCGCGCCGCCGAGAAGGCGGTGCAGTTCGGCAAGCGCGAGGTCGATACCGAGCACCTGCTGTACGAGCTGGCGGAGAGCGAGGTGATCCAGGCGATCCTGCGGCGCTTCAAGATCTCGCCGGAGGAGCTGCGCAGCTATATCGACCAGAATGCCAATCGCGGCACCGAGGAGGCGGGGCAGCGCACCGAGATCGGCGTGTCGCCCCGCATGAAGGCGGCGCTGGACCAGGCGTTCCTGATCTCGCGCCAGCTCGGCCATTCCTATGTCGGGCCGGAACACATGCTGCTCGGCCTCGCCCAGGTGCCGGAGAGCTTCGCCGGCAACCTGCTGCGGAAATACGGGCTGACGCCCCAGGCGCTGCGGCAGCAGACCGTGCGCACCGTCGGCACCGGGGCGGAGGAGGGGCGGGTCGAAGGGCCGTCGAACACGCCGCAGCTGGACAAGTACAGCCGCGACCTGACGGCGCTGGCGCGCGAGGGCAAGCTCGACCCCGTGATCGGCCGGTCGAAGGAGGTCGAGACCACGATCGAGATCCTGGCCCGGCGCAAGAAGAACAACCCGGTGCTGATCGGCGAGCCCGGCGTCGGCAAGACCGCGATCGTCGAGGGGCTGGCGCAGCGCATCGTCAACAACGAGGTGCCGGACACGCTGCGCGGCAAGCGGCTGGTCGAGCTCAGCGTCAACAGCCTGGTCGCCGGCTCCAAGTTCCGCGGCGAGTTCGAGGAGCGGGTCAAGCAGGTGATGGACGAGATCGCCGAGCACCGCGACGACCTGCTGCTGTTCATCGACGAGGTCCACACCATCGTCGGCGCCGGGCAGGGCGGCGGTGAGGGCGGGCTGGACGTCGCCAACACCTTCAAGCCGGCGATGGCGCGCGGCGAGTTGAACCTGATCGGCGCCACCACGCTGAACGAGTACCAGAAGCATATCGAGAAGGATGCGGCGCTGGAGCGGCGCTTCCAGCCGGTCTTCGTCGCCGAGCCGACGGTGGAGCAGACGGTCAACATCCTGCGCGGCCTGCGCGACCGGCTGGAGGGCCACCACAAGGTGACGATCCAGGACCAGGCCTTCCTCGCCGCGGCGGAGCTGTCGGACCGCTACATCTCGGGCCGCTTCCTGCCGGACAAGGCGATCGACCTGATCGACCAGGCGGCAGCCCGGGTGCACCTCTCGATCACCTCGCGCCCGGCCGACATCCAGGAGCTGGAATCGGAGGTGGCACAGCTGAAGCGCGAGCACGCCTACGCCAGCTCGCGCAAGCGCTTCGACCGGGCCAAGGCCTTCGAGGAGCAGGTCGCCGAGAAGGAGAAGGCGCTGTCGGACCTGACCGACGCGTGGAAGCACCGCATCGGGTCGAGCACCGCCGAGGTCACGGTCGAGCATATCGCCGAGATCGTGTCGAAGCTGACCGGCATCCCGGTCACCGAGCTGACCGCCGAGGAGAAGGCCAAGCTGCTGCAGATGGAGGAGCGGCTGCACCGCCGGGTGATCGGGCAGGAGGAGGCGATCCAGGCGGTCAGCGACGCCGTCCGCCTGTCGCGCGCCGGGCTGCAGCGCGGCCAGCGGCCGATCGCCAACTTCCTGTTCCTGGGCCCGACCGGCGTCGGCAAGACCGAGCTGGCCAAGGCCCTGGCCGAGGTGGTGTTCGGCGACGAGGACGCCATCATCCGCGTCGACATGAGCGAGTATATGGAGCGCCACGCCGTGTCGCGGCTGATCGGCGCCCCGCCCGGCTATGTCGGCTATGACGAGGGCGGGCAGCTGACCGAGCGGGTGCGCCGGCGGCCCTACAGCGTGATCCTGCTCGACGAGATCGAGAAGGCCCATCCGGACGTCTACAACGTGCTGCTGCAGGTGTTCGACGACGGCCGCCTGACCGACGGCAAGGGCCGGGTGGTCGATTTCAGCAACACGCTGATCATCGCCACGTCGAACCTCGCCTCCGACATCATCATGGGGCGGCAGGCCCGGATCGGCTTCAACGCCACCGGCAGCGGCGTCCAGGGCGACGTCATGGGCGTGCTGCGCCAGCATTTCCGGCCGGAGTTCCTGAACCGGATCGACGAGATCATCATCTTCCACGCGCTGACCAACGATCAGATCAAGCAGATCGTCCGGCTGCAGCTGGACGGCGTGATCACCACGGCGCGCGGGCAGGACATCGACCTGGTGGCGGATGAGACGCTGGTCGACCTGCTGGCCGCCGAGGGCTACCAGCCGGACTACGGCGCCCGCGAGCTGCGGCGCCAGATCCGGCAGCTGGTCGAGACCCGGCTGGCCAAGGGCATGCTGAAGGGCGAGGTGAAGGAGGGCGACCGCGTCGTCTTCCGCGCCGACAACGGCGAGGTGACCTGCACGGTCGGGCCCAAGCCGGCGGCCAAGGCGGAGAAGCCGGCGAAGGCCGCGAAGCCCGCCGCCAAGCCCAAGCGGGCGAAGGCGCAGCCGGCCGGCAACGGCAAGGCCGCGCCGGCGAAGCGGGCGGCCCCGGCGAAGCGCGCCGCCCCGGCGAAGGGCAAGGCGGCCGACGGCACCGGCAAGGGCCCGGCCAAGGGCGGCCGGTCACCGCGCGCCAGGGGCTAGGGTCTCGGCCTATCAACTCTTCGCCGTCATTGCGAGGAGGCGAAGCCGACGAAGCAATCCATGCCTCCGCTCTTGCGGATCGATGGATTGCTTCGCTGCGCTCGCAATGACGGTGTGGGGAGGCTGAGGCCGAAAACGAGGCATCTGCCTGTCTTTTCATCAGGCGCGGGGCGGGCAACGCACCGCACCCGCGCCTGACTCAACCGACGCATGCGTGCGGCCGGCCCTCGATCGCAACTTCCCGCTGGCACTCGGCCCCCGACCCGCCGATAACAGCGGCTCGATTTGGTCCGAGGGTTGGATACATGATCGCGCGCATCATCGCCGTGGAGCCATTCGACATCGTCGTGTTCGGCGCGACGGGAGACCTGTCCCAGCGCAAGCTGCTGCCGGCGCTCTACGAGCGCGACAAGGCCGGGCAGGTCCCGCCGGGTGCGAGGATCATCGGCACGTCGCGGCGGCCGATGTCGGATGCCGAGTTCCGCGACTTCGCCCGCAAGGCGATCCTGCAGCATGTGCCGTCGGCGGAGCAGAGCGGCACGGTTCTGGACGACTTCCTGGCCCGGCTGTCCTACGTCCCCGTCGATGTCGCGGCCAGCAAGGGCTGGGACGGGCTGGGCGAGGCGCTGGGCGACGATGCCGGGCGCATCCGCATCTTCTATCTCGCCACCTCGCCCGACCTGTTCGGCGAGATCTGCGACCAGCTCGGCGCGCACGGCCTGGTGACCGAGCGGGCCCGCGTCGTGGTCGAGAAGCCGATCGGCAAGGATCTGGACTCGGCCCGGGCCCTGAACGACGCCATCGGCCGCGTCTTCCCCGAGGAGTCGATCTACCGTATCGACCATTACCTCGGGAAGGAGACGGTGCAGAACCTGATGGCGCTGCGCTTCGCCAACGCCCTGTTCGAGCCGCTGTGGAACTCCTCCCATATCGACCATGTCCAGATCACCGTGGCCGAGAGCCTCGGGGTCGAGGGCCGCGCCGGCTACTATGACGGCGCCGGCGCGCTGCGCGACATGGTGCAGAACCACATCCTGCAGCTGCTCTGCCTCGTCGCCATGGAGCCGCCGACCTCGATGGAGGCCGCGGCGCTGAGCGACGAGAAGCTGAAGGTGCTGAAGGCGCTGAAGCCGATCACCGACGGCATGGTGAACACCACGACCGTGCGCGGCCAGTATCGCGCCGGCGCCTCGGCCGGCGGCGCCGTGCCGGGCTATCTCGAAGAGCTGGGCGACAACACCAGCCACACCGAGACCTTCGTCGCGCTGAAGGCGCAGATCGACAACTGGCGCTGGGCCAACGTCCCGTTCTACCTGCGCACCGGCAAGCGGCTGGCGGCGCGGATGTCGGAGATCGTGGTCACCTTCCGCGCCATCCCGCATTCGGTGTTCGACGAATCGGCCGGCGTGATCTCGCAGAACCACCTGGTGATCCGGCTGCAGCCCGACGAGGGCGTGAAGCTGTGGCTGATGATCAAGGATCCGGGGCCGGGCGGCATGCGGCTGCAGCATGTGCCGCTCGACATGAGCTTCGCCAAGGCCTTCAACGTCCGCAACCCGGACGCCTATGAGCGGCTGGTGATGGATGTCGTGCGCGGCAACCAGAGCCTGTTCATGCGCCGCGACGTGGTCGAGCAGGCCTGGACCTGGGTCGACCCGATCATCGAGGCCTGGAAGGCCTCGAAGGAGCCGCCGAAGCCCTACACCGCCGGCACCTGGGGCCCGTCCGCCGCGATCGCCCTGATCGAGCGCGACGGCCGCACCTGGCACGAGGACGAGGACTGAGCCATGCCGATCGCGCGTCACGACTTCCCGACCAAGGAGGCGCTCGCCGATGCCCTCGCCGGGCATGTCGCCGACGCGCTGACGGCGCGGCTCTCGCGCTCCGACCGGGCCGCGCTCGCCGTCTCCGGCGGGCGCACCCCGACCCGGTTCTTCGAGGCGCTGTCGCAGAAGCCGGTGGAGTGGTCGCGGGTCGACGTCACCCTGGTGGATGAGCGCTGGGTGGGCGAGGACTCCGACCGTTCCAACGCCGCCCTGGTCCGGCAGCACCTGCTGCAGGGCCCGGCCGCGGCCGCGCATTTCGTGCCGCTGCACATCGACGTGCCGACGCCCGAGGACGGGATGGCGCAGGTGACGGCGCGCATCGCCGCCCTGGCCCAGCCCTTCGCCGTGGCGATCCTGGGCATGGGCGATGACGGCCACACCGCCTCCTTCTTCCCCGGCGGCGACCGGCTGGCGCAGGCGCTGGACCCGGCCTCGGGGCAGCTCTTGGAGACCATGCGGGCGCCGGCGGCAGGCGAGCCGCGCATCACCCTGACGCTGCCGGTCTTGCTGGCGGCCGACACTCTGTGCCTTCATATCGAGGGGGCCGGGAAGCAGCGCGTGCTGGAGGCGGCCCTGGTCAGCGGCCCGGCGGAGGCGATGCCGATCCGCGCCGTGCTGACCCGCCGCCCGGTCGAGATCTTCTGGTGCCCGTGACGCGCGCGTCTGACGCACAGTGTCCAGGGTTAACAAGAAACTTCAAATAAGTTCGATAACGTATTGATCATGATGCATGATCGGGTCGGAGGATGCTGTCTGGCCCGGTCGGGGCGAGACAGTGAGCCAAGGAGCCAGCCCGATGGTGCAAGCCCGCATTGCCGAGGTGACCGAGCGGATCGCGCGGCGCAGCCATGACGCCCGGTCCGCCTATCTCGACCGCATCGCCAAGGCGGCGGAGCAGGGGCCGGCCCGCCGGCGCCTGGGCTGCGCCAACTTCGCCCATGGCTTCGCCGCCTGCGGCATCGACAAGGGCGCGCTGCGCGAGGGCGAGGGGCCGAACCTGGCCATCGTCACCTCCTACAACGACATGCTGTCGGCGCATCAGCCCTTCGAGCGCTATCCCGACCTGATCCGCCAGGCGGCGCGGGCTGTCGGCGGCACCGCCCAGGTGGCCGGCGGCGTGCCGGCGATGTGCGACGGCGTCACCCAGGGCGAGGCGGGGATGGAGCTGTCGCTGTTCTCGCGCGACGTCATCGCCCTCTCCACCGCGGTCGCCCTGTCGCACCAGATGTTCGACGCCGCCGTGTTCCTCGGCGTCTGCGACAAGATCGTGCCGGGGCTGGTGATCGGCGCCTTGTCCTTCGGCCACCTGCCGGCGGTGTTCATCCCGGCCGGGCCGATGCCGTCGGGCCTGCCGAATGACGAGAAGGCCAAGGCCCGGCAGCTCTATGCCGAGGGCAAGGTCGGCCGCGACGCGCTCTTGGAGGCCGAGGCCAAATCCTATCACGGGCCGGGCACCTGCACCTTCTATGGCACCGCCAACACCAACCAGATGCTGATGGAGGTGATGGGCCTGCACCTGCCGGGCTCCTCCTTCGTCAACCCGAACACGCCGCTGCGCGACGCGCTGACGCTGGAGGCGGCGAAGCGGGCGCTGGCGATTACCGCGCTGGGCAACGAATTCATGCCGGTCGGCCGGCTGATGGATGAGCGGGCGGTGGTCAACGGCGTGGTGGCGCTGCACGCCACCGGCGGGTCGACCAACCACACCATGCACCTGATCGCCATGGCCGCAGCCGCCGGCATCACCCTGACCTGGGACGATTTCTCCGACCTGGCCGAGGCCGTGCCGCTGCTGTGCCGCGTCTACCCGAACGGCAAGGCGGATGTGAACCATTTCCACGCCGCGGGCGGCACCGGCTACCTGATCCGCGAGCTGCTGGGCGCCGGGCTGCTGCATGGCGACGTCGCCACCATCTGGGGCGGCGGGCTGGACCGCTACCTGGTCGAGCCCGGCCTGGACGACAAGGGCGAGGTCGCGTGGCGCGATGCGGCCACGGCCAGCGGCGACACCGCGGTGCTGCGCGGCGCGGCCGAGCCGTTCCAGGCCACCGGCGGGCTACGGGTGCTGGACGGCGATCTGGGCCGGGCGGTGATCAAGACCTCGGCCGTGGCGCCGGAGCGGCATGTGATCGAGGCGCCGGCGAAGATCTTCCATTCGCAGGAGGAGCTGCAGGCGGCGTTCCGCGCCGGGGCGCTGGACCATGACTTCATCGCCGTGGTGCGGTTCCAGGGCCCGAAGGCCAACGGCATGCCGGAGCTGCACAAGCTGATGCCGCCGCTCGGCGCGCTGCAGGACCGCGGCCGCAAGGTGGCGCTGGTCACCGACGGCCGCCTGTCCGGCGCCTCGGGCAAGGTGCCGGCGGCGATCCATGTGACACCCGAGGCGGCGGTCGGCGGCCCGATCGCCAAGCTGCGCGACGGCGACATCCTGCGCATCGACGCGGTCACCGGCCGGCTCGAGATCCGCGACATCGACGCCGAGGAATGGGCCGCGCGCGAGGACGCCACGGCCGATCTCGCCCCGTCGCATGTCGGCGTCGGCCGCGAGCTGTTCGCCGCCTTCCGCCACGCCGCCGGCCGGGCGGATGCGGGGGCGTCGATCTTCTAAGACGACCCCTGGCGCCATCGGCATATGCGCATGATATCTTCTGTCCAGGTGCGGCACCCTATAGGCCGATCGTTCGATGGACGTCACATGAGCACAGCTGAAGCAACGGTGGGGCCGGGCGGCCGCGTCACCATTCCCAAGTCCGTGCGGGATCAACTCCATATTCGGCCGGGAACGAAGATGGAGTTCGTTCGGACGCGCGACGGGAATTGGACGGTGCGGCTGAAGGACGCCCGAGGCCGCGTTATCGGAGTGGTCGAGGAGAGGCGCCCGAGACGTCGGTTCGCCGAGTTTCTCGGGCATGCCGGGCCTGGCCCGACGACAGACGAGATCATGGCGCTTACGCGCGGCGATGAATGACGCTGGTCGATACCAACGTCCTGCTCGACATCGTGACCGGAGATCCCGCCTGGGCGAAGTGGTCGCTTGAGCAACTCGAGGCTGCGGCCGAGCGTGGGCCGCTTCTGATCAATGACGTCATCTATGCCGAATTAAGCATCCGCTACCCTCGGATCGATGAGCTCGACACTTTCGTCGATGGGGCGGGCTTGGATGTCTTGCCGATGACGCGCCCGGCGCTGTTCCGCGCCGGGAAGGCATTCGCGGAATACCGCAAGGCCGGCGGAAAGCGGGATCGGATTCTGCCCGATTTCTTCATCGGCAGCCAAGCGGAGGTCAGCCGGTTGCCGATCCTCACCCGCGATGTGGAGCGCTATCGGACCTACTTTCCGACTGTGATTCTGATCTCTCCGACCTCAGCGGTCGGGAGTTGACCATCACACGATCCCGAGCAGGTGGATCAGCCCGAAGCTGATCGCGCCCAGCACCAGCAGCGACAGGGTCACGGCGGCGGTCACCCGGCCGCCGGCCCTGGCGACGCTGCGCAGGTCGGTGCTGAGGCCCAGCGCGGCCATCGAGATCACGGTCAGCGCGGTCGCCATCGTGGCGGCCGGGGCCAGCACCGCCTCGGGCAGCAGCCCGAAGGAGCGCAGCACGGCCAGCAGCAGGAAGCCGTCGATGAACCAGGGCACCAGCTTGTGCCACGGCATCCGGCCCTTGGCGGGGGCGGCCGCGCCGTCCTCGTTGTGGCGGCGGGTCACCAGCGTCAGCACCAGGATCATCGGCCCCAGCATCAGCACGCGCACCAGCTTGACCAGGGTGCCGAGCTGCAGGGCGATCGCCCCGATCGGCGCCGTGGCGGCCAGCACCTGCGGCACGGCGTAGACGGTCAGCCCGGCCAGCACGCCGTACTGCACCTCGGTGATGTGCATCAGCGCCGGCAGGAAGGGCAGGCCCAGCACCACCAGCACGCCCAGCACGGCGGTGAAGGCGATCGAGGCCGCGACCTCCTTGCCGTCCGCCCCGATCACCGGGGCCACGGCGGCGATGGCGGAGTTGCCGCAGATCGAGTTGCCGCAGGCGACCAGCATCGCCATGCGGTGGGGCAGGCCCAGCAGCCGGCCCATGCCGTAGCTGGCGGCGATGGCGATCACCACCACTGCGGCGATGCCGACCAGCAGCAGCGGGCCGGCGGAGATGATGGCGCCGACGCTGACCGAGGCGCCGAGCAGCACCACGGCAATTTCCAGCAGCGTCTTGGCGCTGAAGGTGATGCCGGGCGTCCAGCGCTGGCTCGGGCTCCAGATCGTGCGCACCAGGGCGCCGACCAGGATCGCCAGCACCAGCGCCTCCAGCCAGGCATGGCCGAACAGCCCGGCCTCAATGCGCTCCAGCCCCAGCGCCGCCAGGGTCACGGCGCCGCACAGCAGCAGGCCGGGCACCAGCCGGGCGCCGGGGATCGACCCGAGGGCCGCCAGGCGGCTGGTGGAAGCAGCGTCGGAGAGGGAGGGCCGGAGCGGGTCGGTGATGGCCATGACAGTCTCGGTGCGGAACTGTCACAAACATGACCTCCGACGTTCAAACGATCCAACGCATTCATTTTTTGAAATCGATCGATTTTGTCGATCGGTCTGTATTTTGAAGGCGCCGGGGAGGCGGTGGCCGGGGTGCGGCGGACCGGCCTATGATCCCTCGATGCCGATTCAGACAGCCTCGGTGGTGCCGTGAAGATCCTCGCCATCTCCGGCAGCCTGCGTGCCGGGTCGTCCAACACAGCCCTGCTGCACGCCATGGCGGCCCTGGCGCCGGCCTGGGTCGAGGTCTCGGTTTATGGCGGCCTCGCCGGGCTGCCGCATTTCAACCCGGACCTGGATCCCGACGCCATCCCGGCGGTGGCCGATTTCCGGGCTCGTCTGGCGGCGGCCGACGGCGTGCTGATCTCCAGCCCGGAATACGCCCATGGCGTCGCCGGGGTGATGAAGAACGTCCTCGACTGGGTGGTGGCGACGGGCGAGTTCGTCGACAAGCCGGTGGCGCTGATCAACGCCTCGCCGCGGGCGCATCACGCCCAGGACGCGCTGACCGAGACGCTGGTGGTGATGACCGCGCGGATGGTGCCCGAGGCCTCGATCGCCGTGCCGCTGCTCGGCCGCACGCTGCCGGAGGGCGGGATGCTGGCCGATGCCGAGGTCGCCGACGCCCTGCGCGGCGCGATCGAGGATTTCGTGCGGGCGGTCGCAGGGCGCGCGACGGACTAGGGCCGTCGGTCACCGCTCTTCGCGCGTATGCCACAGACGCAGGACATGGATGCCGTCTGCATCGATCTCATAGCGGATCTCATAATGACCGACGATGATCCGGCGGACCTCACGCGGTGCAAATTCGTCGAGCTTCACGCCGATGCGGGGCTGCTGCGGTAGGCGGCCTGCGGCGCGCGTGAGGGCTCGGACGATATCCGCGGCGGCCCGGGCGTTCACCGGAGCCAGGAACTCGTGCAGCCGGACAAGGTCGGACGTGGCCTTCCGGGTCCAGCTCAACCGCATCATCGCGGCGCAGGCAGCGGCGTGTCCGTCTCCAGGCTGTCGGCCCAGGCCTGGATGGCCTGATGGTCGATCAGATGGCCGGCATCGACATCGGCCATGCCCTCAAGGGTCAGCCGTCTCCGCTCTTCCTCCTGCTCGACCCAGGCGGTCAGGGCCTGCTTCACCACCCAGCCGCGCGACCGCTCCAGCCGCGCCGCCAACTCGTCGACCTTATCGGCCAAAGGCGTTGGGACATGGGCGGTGAGGACCTTGGTGTCCATCGACGGTCATCTCCTTCAATCACTCTGAATCATGGTGATTCAGAGTGATTGGGTCAATCGGCCCTTACGCCGTCTGCTCCTTGGTCTTCAGGAAGCGCAGCGCCGGGTTCTCCTTGGTCACCGTGTCGAGGTGCCAGGCGTTGCGGGCCAGGAAGACCGGGGCGCCGTCATGGTCCTCGGCCATGGCGCTGCGCACGCCGTCCTGGAACGACTTCAAGGCAATCGCGTCGTCCGACTCGATCCAGCGGGCGGTGTAGTAGGGCGCCGGCTCGAAATGCACCGGGATGCCGTATTCCGTACGGATGCGGTCGGCCAGCACCTCGAACTGCAGCGCGCCGACCACGCCGACGATCCAGTTGGCGTCCAGCAGCGGCTTGAACACCCGGGCAGCACCTTCCTCGGCCAGCTGCTCCAGCGCCCGGCCGAGATGCTTGGCCTTCATCGGGTCGTCCGGCCGCACCCGCTGCAGCAGCTCCGGCGCGAAGCTGGGGATGCCGGTGAAGCGCAAATCCTCGCCCTCGGTCAGCGCGTCGCCGATGCGCAGGTTGCCGTGGTTGGGGATGCCGACGATGTCGCCGGCCCAGGCCTCCTCCGCCAGCTCGCGGTCCTGGGCCAGGAACAGCACCGGGTTGTGCATGTTCATCAGCTTGCCGGAGCGGACATGCTTCAGCTTCATGCCGCGCTTGAAATGGCCGGAGGCGAGGCGGACGAAGGCGATGCGGTCGCGGTGCTTCGGATCCATGTTGGCCTGGATCTTGAACACGAAGGCCGAGACGTTGTCCTCCTCCGGGTCGACCAGCCGGTCTGCCGTCGGCTGCGGCCGGGGCGAGGGGGCGAGGGCGCCGATGCCGTCCAGCAGCTCGCGCACGCCGAAATTGTTGACCGCGGAGCCGAAGAACACCGGGGTCAGATGGCCCTCGCGGAACATCTCCAGGTCGAAATCCGGGCACAGGCCGCGCGCCATCTCGACCTGCTCGCGCAGCGTGGCCACGGCGTCGGCGGGCAAGAGGCGGTCCAGCTTCGGGTCGTCCAGCCCGGTGCAGGTCTCGCCGAGCTCGGGCAGGGCGCCCTTGGCGCCCTTGGCCATCAGCACCAGCCGGTCGTGGAACAGGTCGTAGCAGCCCAGGAAGCCGCGGCCGCTGCCGATCGGCCAGGTCGCCGGGGTGACGTGCAGCTGCAGCTCCTGCTCGATCTGGTCGAGCAGGTCGAAGGGATCGCGGCTCTCACGGTCCATCTTGTTGATGAAGGTCGTGATCGGCACGTTCCGCATGCGGCAGACCTCGAACAGCTTCCGGGTCTGGTCCTCGATGCCCTTGGCCGCGTCGATCACCATCACCGCGCTGTCGACCGCCGTCAGGGTGCGGTAGGTGTCCTCCGAGAAGTCCTCGTGGCCCGGCGTGTCCAGCAGGTTGAAGGTGTGGCCGTCATAATCGTAGGTCATCACCGAGGCGGTGACCGAGATGCCGCGCTCGCGCTCCACCTTCATCCAGTCCGACCGGGCGCGGCGCTGCTCGCCGCGGGCCTTGACGGCGCCGGCCATCTGGATGGCGCCGCCGAACAGCAGCAGCTTCTCGGTCAGCGTGGTCTTGCCGGCGTCCGGGTGGGCGATGATCGCGAAGGTGCGGCGGCGGTCGATCGGGTCGATGTTCGAAGGCATGGTCGTGACAATGGCATTCTTGGTTGTCATTGCCGGGCGGGTCCTCGGGTCAAGCCCGAGGACGGCAATCCAGAGGATGTCGACAACTTCTGGATGCCCGGGTCAAGCCCGGGCATGACAGGGAGGGAGAAAGGGCGAACCGCTGTGTCAGCGAACCGCTACATCAGCCCGTCCCGCCGCAGCAGTGCGTCCGGGTCCGGCTCGCGGCCGCGGAAGCGCTTGTACAGCTCCATCGGATGCTCGGTGCCGCCGCGCTCCAGGACGTTCTCCTTGAAGCTCCTCGCGGTCTCCGGGTCGAACAGGCCCTTCTCGCGGAACAGCTCGAAGGCGTCGGCGTCCAGCACCTCGGCCCATTTGTAGCTGTAGTAGCCGGCCGAATAGCCGCCGCCGAAGATGTGGCTGAAGCCGGAGGACGTGTTGGCCTCCGGGATCGGCGGCAGCACCTGGGCGCGGGCGGTGGCGCTGCGCTCGAACTCCGGCACCGAGCCGATCGTGGTCGGGTCGCCGCCGTGCCAGGCCATGTCGAGCATGGCGAAGGAGGTCTGGCGCAGCGACTGCCAGCCGGCCATGAAGCGGGCGCTGTCGCGGATCTTCTGCACCAGGTCGGCCGGCATCGGCTCTCCCGTGCGATAATGCTTCGCGAACAGGTCCAGCCCATCCTTCTCCTGCACCCAGTTCTCGAAGATCTGCGACGGCAGCTCGACGAAGTCCCAGTACACGTTGGTGCCGCCGAGCGAGCGGTAGGTGCAGCGCGACAAGAGGCCGTGCAGGGCGTGGCCCATCTCGTGGAAGAAGGTCCGCACCTCGTCATAGGAGAGGAGCGAAGGCCGGTCCGCCGTCGGCTTGGTGAAGTTGCAGACGATGGCGACATGCGGCCGCTTGATGCCGTCGCGGTACAGGCCCTGGTCGCGATAGGTGGTCATCCAGGCGCCGTTGCGCTTCGAGGCGCGCGGGAAGAAGTCGGCGTAGAACAGGCCGACATAGCGGTCCTCGGCCTCGTCATAGACCTCGTACGCCTTCACGTCCGGATGCCAGACCGGATAGGCGTCGGACGGGCGGAACACCAGGCCGTACAGCCGCCGGCAATGCTCGAACACGCCGTCGATCACCCGCTCCAGCGGGAAGTACGGGCGCAGCGCCTCCTCGTCGAAGTCGAAGCGGTGCTGCTTCAGCTTCTCGGAATAATAGCCGACATCCCAGGGCTGCAGCGGCTCCGGCCCGCCGAGGCTCCTGGCGTGGGCCTGGATGTCGGCCAGGTCGCGCTCCGCCGCCGGCTTCGACGCGGCCAGCAGCCGGTCGAGGAAGGCGCCCACCGCGGCCGGCGTCTCCGCCATCCGCTTCTCCAGCACGAAGGCGGCATGGGTCGGATAGCCCAGCAGCTTCGCGCGCTGGAAACGCAGCGCCGCGATCTCCTTGACCAGCGGCTGGTTGTCGAACTCGCCGCCGAAGGCGCGGGCGTTGAAGGCACGCCACAGCTGCTCGCGCAGCTCGCGGCGGTCGGCATAGGTCATGAACGGGACGTAGCTCGGCGCGTCGAGCGTGAACACCCAGGCCTCGGCCCGGTCGCGCTCCTTCGCCGCCTGCTTCGCGGCCGTGACCGCGCCCTCCGGCAGGCCGGCCAGGTCGGCCTCGTCCTCGATCCACAGGGTGAAGGCGTTGGTCGCCTTCAGCACATTGTGCTGGAAGTCCGGCGTCAGCTTGGCCAGCCGCTCGTCGATCGACCGCAGCTCGCCCTTCTCATTGTCCGACAGCAGGGCGCCGTTGCGGACGAAGCCGGTGTAGGTGTCGTCCAGCAGCCGCGCCTTCTCGCCGGACAGGCCCAGGCCCTCCCGCTTGTCCCACACCGCCTTGACCCGGGCGAAGACGCGCGGGTCCAGCGAGACGTCGGAGGAGAAATTGGCGCTCCTGGCGCCGAAATCGGCGGCCAGCGCCTGCAGCTCGTCCGAGGTCTTGGCCGAGAGCTGGTTGTAGAAGACGGAGGAGACGTGGTCGACCTCCTGGCCCGCCTGCTCCAGCGCCACGATGGTGGTCTCGAAATCCGGCGCCGCCGGGTTCGCCAGGATCTCCTCGATCCGGCCCTTCGCCTCGGCGATCGCATGGTCCAGCGCCGGCAGGTAGTGCGCGACCTCGATGCGGTCGAACGGCACCGCCTGGTCCTGCAGCGGCGACGGCACGATCAGCGGATTGGCGCCGGTGTCGAGGGTGTCGTTGGCTTGCGAGTCCATGCGGCCGGGAGTGTCCATTGGCTAGCGGGCGGGGCAGGGCGGTGGGGCCCAGGCTTTCAGAGGACCTTGCCCTCGAAAGGATGCCGGCCCTCGCGGTCCTCGATCTCGACCACCCACAGGTCGGGATCGCGCTGGACCGCACGGGCAATATAGGCATCGGCCTCGGCCTCTGCCAGGACCTCGCCGCCCTTGGCGGGCAGCCATGCGAGGGCGCCGTCCAGGTCGCGCGACTGGCTCAGCACCCGGCAGCCCTCCGGGCCCAGGTTCAGCTTCAGGATCAGCAGGCCGGCGCGCGGGTCGCCCTTGCGGACGACATAGGCCGGGATGGCGTCCTGCCCCAGCCGGCGCAGATGGGCCTGGATCCAGATGTCGGTCGGAAGACGGTCGCTGCTCATGGGGCCGGGTATAGCAGAAATCCTCCGCCGCCCGGCCCCATCTCATCACAGCGAAGGCGCGGCTACAGGACGAACCTGTAGAGGCCGAGCGACTGAACGACCTGGAGGGCGCAGACCAGCCCGGCCAGGATCGCTAGGACGGTTCGCGGCCACCAGCGCGGCTGGCGGCCGTACGACCCGTCGTCGCGCAGCACCTTGAAGACGATGACGAGGCCGGCGATGGCCAGGATCACGCCCAGCACGTTCAGGCTCGAATCCTGCACCACCTGGCCGTTGACGGTCGTCGTCTGCGACATGCCCATGAACAGCCAGAGGGGCAGGATGCCCAGCAGGATGGCGATCAGCGGCTGCCGCAGCCTGTGCCACAGGCTTGGCTGTATCGAGTTCATGGTGATTTCCCCCATTGCTTGTGCTGCACGTCATCTGTCAGGGGAAACCGGCAGAAATCGGACCATCCTGCGGCAAAGACGCGGGGAGAGGGCTGATCCTAGCGGAACAGCCCCAGATCCACCGCATTCGCCATCGCCTCATAGCCGGCGGCGTTCGGGTGCAGATGGTCGCCGACGTCGAACTCGGCCCTCAGCTTCGACGGCTGCGCCGGGTCGCGGACCACGGAGTCGAAGTCGATCACCGCGTCGCAGCCCTTGCCGGTGCGGATCCACTGGTTCACCGCCTGGCGCTTGGCCTCGCCCTCGGCGCTGTAGTAGTGGGCGAAGACCGTGTCCTCATAGGGCGTCAGCGTGGCGCAATAGGCCTTCAGCCCGGCGGCATGGGCGCGTGTCACGATCTGGCGCAGCCCGCCGATGATCTGCTCGGCCGACACCGCCTGCTCGGGCAGGCCGGCGGAGCCCGGATGGCCGATATCGTTGATGCCCTCCATGATCACCACCCAGCGCACGCCGGGCACCGACAGCACGTCGCGGTCGAAGCGCGACAGCGCGCTGGGGCCGAAGATCTGCTCCGGCAGGTCGTGCAGCACGCGGTTGCCGCTGATGCCGGAATTGACGACGCCGATCGCGGGGCCGCCGGCTTTCGCCAGCCGTTCCGCCAGGATGTCCGGCCAGCGGCGGTTGGCGTCGGTGCCCGACCCGTAGCCGTCGGTGATCGAATCGCCGAGCGTTACCACCGTGCCGCCCTGGGCCGCGACCTCGACCCGCGACAGCATGAATCGCATGGTCGAGTCGGTCGCCTCGGGGAGGGTGGCCGCGGCGGTGCTGTCGCCGGCCAGCGAGACCCAGGCGGTCTGCACGCCCAGCGGATGCACGACCGACGGCCCGGTCCAGCGCGGCACGAACAGGCTGATGGCGAGGGTGTCGAGCGGCGAGACCGCGAGGTCGACGGGGTCGGAGATCGCGGGCGCGCCGGGCGGCACGGTGATCGTGGTGGCGCCGCCGAAGGTCAGCGGCTTGCTGCTGGCCGGATCGATCGAGCCGGCGGCGTTGCCGGGCCGGGCGATGGTGGCGGCGCCGATCACCAGCGGCTGGGTGCCGGTCTCGTTGGTGAAGCGCACCCGCACCTGGTTGCCGCCGGCGCTGATCCGCACCAGCTGGCGGACGGTGGCGTTGTTCAGCTCCGGCCCCACCGGGAAGGCCGGGCTGGCGCCCCAGCTGCCGATCCAGCCATCCTGCGCCGCGGCGGCGCCGGGAACGGCCAGGGCGGCCAGCAGGATGGCGGCCAGCCAAGGCCGGCCGGTGGCGTTGCGTCGGATCATTCGGCTTCCCTCCCGCTCCCGCCGGATCTGCGCCGGCGCTGGAAGTATGAGGACTGAAAGCCTGGCGGGACAAGGCCGGGCGGAAACGAACGCGGGCGTGGGAGAGGCCCCCACGCCCGGCGATCGATCCCCCAACGTCCTCCGATGGTCAGCGGAAGCGCCGCAGCGCCGCCACCTGGTGCGAGGCGTCCTCGCCGTCGGCCAGCTTCTCCAGCAGGCCGGAGAGGCGGTCCATCTCCTGCCGGGTCAGGGGCGTGGTGCCCATCGGCCCGGTATAGGTCTCGCGCCGCCGGTCGATCGGCAGGTTCATCGACTTCCAGCAGGCGATCGCGCCGGTGGCCGAATCACGGGCCAGGAAGTTGCAGCCGCTGCGGAAGTAGTCCGCCTCCCAGGGATCGAGCGGCTGGTCCAGGCGCTGCAGATAGCGTCGGGCCCAGTCGATGGTCATCCGGGCAGGCGGAGGTTGTTCGATACTGCGCATGATCAGTCCCCGAATTGATCGTTGGCATCGGTCGATATCGAGGAAAACGTTAGATCCTTGCGCGTTAATGAAACGTGATTGTGCGGATCACGAAGGTTCAGACCGTGATCACGATCTTGCCGATCTGCTGGTTGGATTCGAGATAGCGGGTCGCCTCGACGATCTGGTCGAGCGGGAAGGTGCGGTCGATCACCGGCTTCAGCGACCCGTCGGCCAACCCCTCGACGATGAAGCGCTTGGCGCGGTCCAGGCGGGCCGGGTCGGACACGATCTCCTTGTACTGATAGCCGCGGACGGCCAGGCCCTTGACCAGGGCCGGGAACAGCGGGAAGGGCGTCGGCTCGGGGCTCAGCGCGCCGTATTCGATCAGGATGCCGCCATGGCCCAGCGCCTCGGCCAGCGCGTCCACACCCGGGCCGGCGACCGGGTCGAACACGGCGCGGACCCCGGCACCGCCGGTGATGGCCCGGGCGCGGGCGGCCAGGTCCTCCTCCCCGGTGACGATGACATGGGCGGCGCCGGCATCGCGCAGCGCCGCGGCCTTGGCGGCGGTGCGGGTGGCGGCGATCGAGACGGCGCCGATCCGGTTGGCGATCTGGATCGCGGCCAGGCCGACGCTGCTGGAGGCGGCGTTGATCAGCACCGCATCGCCGTGGCCGAGCCCGGCCACCTCGACCAGCGCGCCATAGGCGGTGACGTACTGCATCCACACCGCCGCGGCCTCGGTCCAGGACAGGCTCGCCGGGTGCTTCACCGTCACCTCGGCCGGGACATTGGCGACCTCGCCATAGCTGCCCCAGCGGGTGATCGACAGCGGCGGCACGATGCTGACCGCGTCGCCGACGGCGAAGCCGGTGACGCCCGGGCCCAGCGCCTCGACCAGGCCGGCGGCCTCATAGCCCAGCCGGGCCGGGAACTCCGCCGATTCCGGATAGTTGCCGGTGCGGAACATCGATTCGGCGCGGTTCAGGCCCAGCGCCTTGACCCGCAGGCGGATCTCGCCGGGGCCGGGCGGCGGCACCTCGACCTCGTCGATGCGAAGGACCTCGGGGCCGCCGAGCTCGTGGATGCGGACGATGCGGGCCATGTCGGGCTCCTGTGATGGGGACGCCCTCCGATATGATTGCTTCCGGATTCGTGATAAATGCCGATTCCGTCGCGACAGTCGAAACCATGGGTTTTCAATCATGGACCGCCTGACCAGCATGGCCGTGTTCGTCCGGGCCGTCGAAGCGGGGTCCTTCGCCGCCGCGGCCGAGGCGCTGGGCCTGTCGGCGCCGATGGTGGGCAAGCATGTGCGCTTCCTGGAGGATCGCCTCGGCGCCCGGCTGCTGGCCCGCACCACGCGGCGGCAGAGCCTGACCGAGGTCGGCCGCGCCTTCTACGAGCGCTGCCGCAACGTCCTGGCCGAGGCCGAGGCGGCGGAGGCGCTGGCCGAGGATCTGCGCGCCGTGCCGCGCGGCCGGCTGCGGGTCAATGCGCCGGTCACCTTCGGCGCGCATGAGCTGATGCCGATGGTGGCGCGCTATCTCCGCGCCCATCCGGAGGTCGGCATCGAGCTGACGTTGAGCGACCGCATCGTCGACCTGGTGGAGGAGGGGTACGAGGCGGTGATCCGGATCGCGCCGCTGCCCGATTCCAGCCTGATCGCCCGCCGGCTGCGGCCCTACCGCCTGGTCGCCTGCGCCGCGCCCGCCTATCTGGCCGAGCGCGGCGCGCCGGCGCGGCCCCAGGATCTGGTGGCCCACGAGTGCCTCGGCTTCGCCCATTGGGAGCCGCGCGACCTGTGGCAGTTCACGGATGCCGAGGGGCGCGAGCACGCGGTCCGCGTCGCCGGCCGTGCCTCGGTCAACAGCGGCCAGGCGCTGCGCAGCGCGGCGCTGGAGGGGTTGGGCATCATCCTGCAGCCGGAAGGTCTGCTGCGTGACGACATCGCCGCCGGGCGGCTGGTGCGGGTGCTGCCGGGCTATGAGGCGCCGTCGCGGCCGATGCACATCCTGTTCGCGCCGGACCGCCGGCCGACGCCGAAGCTGCGCAGCTTCATCGACGCGGTGGTCGAGGCGTTCGGGTAGACTACGGCCGCTACGACGCGGTTCCCCACCGTCATTGCGAGCGCAGCGAAGCAATCCAGGGCCGTTTGGCGTGGCCCCTGGATTGCTTCGTCGGCTTCGCCTCCTCGCAATGACGGCAGGGGTGGTGTCTTCAAAGGTTCTGCAGCATGGAGGACATTCTTATGACCGGTGGCGATCGTCAGGCAGAAGGGCACGAGGCGAAGCTCCGAGCGCTGCAGGAAACACTCGACCGTTCGATTGCCGAGGGTGGCGAGGTCCGCGAGGCCGAGCTTGATAGGATTCTGGCGGCGAAGGCGGCGGAACTGGCCACGCGCAGATATTGATTGCTGTTAATTGTCATGCCCGGGCTTGGTGTCCGGCTGAGCTTTTCGGGTTGTAGATCAAGGCTCCAGGTTAAACTTCTCTTGTCATTGCCGGGCTTGACCCGGCAATCCAGGGGCCACCGAGAGCAGCCCTTGAAAGCCCCTGGATCCTCGGGTCAAGCCCGAGGATGACAATAAGGAGTGTGGGCGGGACTCACGCGAACCGTGGCATCCTGATGTTCGGCGACGGCTTGTAGCCCACCGGCCGCTCGGGCCAGGCCGTGAGCCGGTCGAGCAGGGCGTCGAGGCCGGCCGTGGCGATGGCGGCGGCGATGTCGGCGCCGGGGCAGGCGTGGCGGCCGTGGCCGAAGGTCAGCCGCCGGCGGTCGGTCCGGGCGGGATCGAAACGGTCCGGATCGCGGTTCAGCGCCGGGTCGCGGTTGGCGGCGGCGATGACGACCAGCACCGCGTCGCCCGCGTGCAGCGCCTGGCCGGCGACCTCGGTGTCCTCGGCGACGAAGCGGCGGGTGTTCTGGGCCGGCGGGTCGCAGCGCAGCACCTCCTGCACCAGCCCCGGCAGCAGTCCACGGTCGGCCGCCACGGCGCGGCGCAGCTCCGGCCGGGCGCCGAGGGCGGCGACGGCGTTGCCGAGCAGCCCGGCCCCGGCGTCGCGGGCCTGGAACAGGAAGCCTACGGCATTGGCGGTGACCACCGCCGGATCGATGCCGCCCTCCCGCTCCGCCGCGTCGCGCAGGCGCCGGGCCAGGCCGTCTCCGCCGGCTTCCAGCAGATCCTCGGTCAGGGAGACCATCCGGGCAGCCGCCTCGTGGCCCCGGCCGATCGCCTCGGGCGCGGCGCCGGGGGCGATGGCGGCGACGATGTCGCGCATCCGCTCCGCGACCTCGGGCAGCCGGTCCGGGGCGAAGCCGAGCAGGGCGCCGACGGCATGCATCGGCAGGGCCGGCATCAGGTCGTCGAGGCGGATGCCGCCGGCGGCCAGCGCCGTGGCCTGGCGCCGGGCCTCGGCCGCCACGATGTCAGCGGGAACATCCAGCGCGGCGGCCACCGCCCGCTTGGCCCGGGCCTGGGCGTCGCCGTCGGTCATCCGCACCAGCCGGCCGAACAGGTCGCCGACGGCGCCGCCCCGCAGCGGCGGCGGCACCGGCTCGGCCGGCGGCCGGACCCGGCAGGCGGGGCTGGTCAGCACTGCCACAGCGTCCTCGGCCTGGGCGGCGATCCAGAGGCCAAGGGCCCCGTCGCGGTGGAAGGGGCGCCGCAGCAGCGAGGCGTAGTAGGGGTAGGGATCGGGATGGGTGACGGCGGCGACGGGATCGCTCGGCGGCTGCATGATCGGCCCCTCGGCTGGAGTGGCCGCCATGATAGCGGCCTGGCTTCAGCCGAGGGGCGGAGTCGCTTCGGTCCCGGTCGAAGGATGGCGACCTTACCGGGCCCCCTGCGCCGCGATTCCGCCGGCGCCGCGCGGCTCGCGGATGAAGATCAGCGAGGCCAGGGCGCCCAGCACGGCCAAGCCGCCGGCCAGCACGAAGGCGCTGGTGTAGACGCCGCCGGTGGCCTGGATGATGAAGCCGGTCACCGAGGGGCCGATGATGCCGGCGAGATTGGCCAGGAAGTGGATGAAGCCGCCGACGCCGCCGACATTCTCGCCGCGCACCACGTCCTGGATCACCGCCCAATAGATCGCGCCAGTCAGGTACAGGCCGAAGATCGACACCGACATCAGCGCCACCGCGCTGACCACGTCGGACACGTCGCCGGCCAGGGCGACGCCGACCGCGGCGAGGCCCAGCCCGCCGATCAGCACCAGCTTGCGCGAGAACAGCGCCCGGCCGGTCATGCGGAACAGCCGGTCGGACAGGAAGCCGCCCAGCGCCAGGCCGACGAAGCCGAGCAGCCAGGGCACCACCGTCGCCAGGCTCATATCCTTGATGCTGAGCTTGTGCACCTCGGTCAGGTAGCTCGGGAACCAGGTCAGGAAGAAGAACAGCACGTAGTTGTAGGTGAAGAAGGCGAAGGCGGTGGCCAGCACGACCGGCTGGCGCAGGTAGAAGCCCAGGCCGTGGGCCGGCAGCTGTGCCGCGGTGTCGGCCTGGGTCTGGCCCTCCTCGATCAGCCGCAGCTCGGCGTCGGTGATGCGCGGGTGCTGGGCCGGCTTGTCGGCCGACATCCGCACCCAGAACACCAGCCAGACGAAGCCCAGCAGCATGATGATGACGAAGGCCAGGCGCCAGCCGAAGGCCAGCGCCAGGTAGCCGACGATCGGGCCGGCCACGGCGCCGCCCAGCGGCGTGCCGCAATTGACGATGCCGATCGCCGTCGCCGCCTCGCGCCGCGGGAACCAGTTGCTGACCGTCTTGCTCATGGTCGAGCTGAGCGGCCCTTCGCCGACGCCGAACAGCACGCGCAGCACGATCATCGAGACGAAGCCGGTGGCCGCCGCGGTCAGGCCGCAGAACAGCGACCACATCCCCATGGCGCCGGTGAACACCGTCTTCGGCCCGATCCGGTCTGACAGCCAGCCGCCGATGAAGTTGAAGATGGCGTAACCGGCGAAGAAGCTGCTGAAGATCACGCCCATCTGGGCGTGGTCCAGCTCCAGATCCTTCTGGATCAGCGGGGCGGCGATCGAGAGGGCCGACCGGTCGAGATAGTTGATCACGCCGGCGATGAAGAGCAGGCCGACGATCAGCCAGCGGATGCTTCTGAACATTACTTACTCCCGTTTGCGGGATGGGGGCAGCTTAGAGACCTTCTGGAATGCGCTGGCGTGAGTCGGCTGGCGGTGGTTTCGAGAACCGGAGCGCAGCGGACGTTAAGTCCGTGAGCACCGGAAGCGGAGAAACCGCCGTCAGACGGCCGCGCCAGTAGCATTCCGGAAGGTCTCTAAAGATCCAGCAGATGGACCTTCATGGACTGGTTGCGGTCGAGGGCGACCTGGAAGGCCTGGTCGGCGTCGCGGACCGGGAAGCGGTGGGTCATCAGCGGCGCCAGGTCGATCCGCTTCCCGGCGATCATCTCGACCGCCAGGGCGTATTCCTCGGCGAAGCGGAAGGAGCCGCGGTATTCCAGCTCCTTCGACATGACGAGATTGGCCGAGACCGGCGACTGCCCGGCCGGCAGGTTGCCGAGCTGGACGACGCGGCCGCGGGCGCGGGCGGCGCGCAGCGCGGTGTCGAGGCCGGCCGGGGCGCCCGACGCCTCGATCACCACGCCGAAGCGGCCGCGGTTTCGGCTCCAGGCCACGATCCGGTCCTCGTCCTTCGCATCGACCGCCTCGTCGGCGCCGAGGCCCAGCGCCATGGCCCGTGCCTTCTCGGCCAGGTCGACCACGGTGATGCGGCGGGCGCCGGCCTGGCGCGCCACCAGCAGCACCAGGGCACCGATCGGGCCGCAGCCGACGATCAGCACCTCTTCGCCCAGAAGCGGGCCGGCGCGGCGCACGGCGTGCAGCGACACCGCCAGCGGCTCCGCCATCGACGCCTCGGCGAAGCTGACATGCTCCGGCACCGGCACGCATTGCCGCGCCGGCACGGCGATGTACTCACGGAAGGCGCCCTGCATGTGCGGGAAGATCGAGGCGCTGCCCAGGAAGCGCATGTTCAGGCACTGGTTCTCCAGCCCCGCCATGCAGTACTCGCAGCGGCCGCAGGACCGGCTGGGATTGACCGCGACCGGCTGGCCGACCGCCAGGCCCTCGACATCCGGCGCCAGCTCGGCCACCTCGCCGGCCATCTCATGGCCCAGGATCAGCGGCTCGCGCAGGTGGAAGTCGCCGGTCTTGCCCTTGGAATAGTAGGCGAGGTCGGAGCCGCAGATGCCGCCGGCGCGGAAGCGGACCAGCACCTCTCCCGGCTGCAGGGAAGGGGCCTCGCGATCCTCGATCCGCAGATCCTTGGCCTGGTGCAGCACGGCGGCGAACATGGCGGTCTCCTAGGAATGGGCGGCGGCGGGCGCGCCGCCGATCAGGTCTTCGCGGCGGGACAGGCGCGGCGCCGTCTCGGGCAGCTTCGCGGCGCAGATCAGGGTGATGACGCAGCCCAGGGCGATATAGGCGCACAGATACCACGGCGTGCCGTCGCCGATCTCCAGCAGCCAGCCGGCCGCCAGCGTGCCGGCCGACCCGATCAGGGCGCCGATCTGCTGCACGAAGGACACGCCGCTGGCCCGCACCTTGGTCGGGAACAGCTCGGAGTAGAAGGCGGCCTGCGGCCCGTACATGGCGCTGTGGCCGAGCGCGAGGGCGGCGACCAGGCCGAGCCAGATCAGCCCGTCCATCCGGGCATAGACCAGGCCGAAGACCGGGAAGGTTGCGATCAGCACGCAGGCGGCGCCGAACAGATAGACCGGCTTGCGACCGATCCGGTCCGACAGCAGGCCGAACAGCGGCAGCGTCACCAGCTCGATCAGGATGGCGATCAGCATCGCCGTGGTCATGGTCGGCCGGTCGACGCCGCGGCTGGCGGCATAGGCGGCGATCAGCACGGCGAAGCTGGTGAAGGCGATGCTTTCGGCCAGCTTGCTGCCGCAGCCCAGCACCAGCTCCCGCTTCTGGGTGCGCACCACCTCGACCAGCGGGTGCGAATCCTCCGCCCGGCGCTTGCGCATCTCCAGGAACAGCGGCGATTCGGTCAGCTGCAGCCGGATGTAGAGGCCGATGCCGACCAAGAGGATGCTGAGCAGGAAGGGGATGCGCCAGCCCCAGCTCAGGAACGCCTCCTCCGACAGGGTCGAGGTCAGCAGCGCGAAGATGCCGAGCGGCAGCACGAAGCCGGCCGGTGCGCCGATCTGCACCCACGATCCGAAGAAGCCGCGGCGGGGCGACGGCGCGTGCTCGCACATGATCAGGATGGCGTTGCCCTGCTCGCCGCCGATGCCGAAGCCGTGCAGCAGGCGGATGAACAGCAGGGCCAGGGGTGCCCAGATGCCGATCTCGTTATAGGTCGGCATCAGCCCGATGACGAAGGTGGCGATGCCGACGATCAAGAGGGTGATGACCAGGGCCTGCTTGCGGCCATAGCGGTCGCCGATGGCGCCGAACAAGAGGCCGCCGACCGGCCGGGCGAAGAAGCCGGCCGCGTAAGTGCCGAGCGCGACCAGCGATCCCACCAGCGGGTCGCTGGTGGGGAAGAACAGCTTGTTGAACACCAGCGCCGAGGCGGTGGCGTAGATGAAGAAATCGTACCACTCGACCGTGGTGCCGATGCAGGACGCGATCGCGATCCGCCGCATCATCGCGGGCGTCGTGGTGCTCTGCTGCCCTTCCATCCTTTCCTCCCTTGGGCCGTCTCTTGGCCTCTTCGATCATCATCACCGTCATGGCGAGCCCCGCAGGGGCGTGGCCATCCAGGGGCCGGTGCGAGTGGCCTCTGGATGGCCACGTCGCTTCGCTCCTCGCCATGACGACGAGGGGTACGAGTGAGAACGGCCTTACCAGCTGGTCAGGGTGCCGTCCTCGAGCCGCGCCACCGGCAGGTAGGCCGGGTCGTAGGGGAAGCGGGCGGCCAGTTTCTCGTCGATGTCGACGCCGTGGCCGGGTGCCTCGCCGGGGTGCATGTAGCCGTCCGTGAACGACCAGGCGTGCGGGAACACCTCCAGCGCCGGCTCGGGGTAGCCCATGTACTCCTGGACGCCGAAATTCGGCACCCACAGGTCGAAATGCAGGGCCGCGCCCATGCACGCCGGCGACAGGTCGGACGGGCCGTGGCAGCCGGTGCGCACATGGTGCAGGGCGGCGAAATCGGCGATCCGGCGCAGATGGGTGATGCCGCCGGCATGGGTCAGCGTCGCCCGGATATAGTCGATCAGCTGCTCCTCGATCAGCAGCTTGCAGTCCCAGATGCTGTTGAACACCTCGCCGACCGCGATCGGGGTGGTGGTGTGCTGGCGGATCAGGCGGTAGGCCTCCTGGTTCTCGGCCGCGACCGGGTCCTCCATCCAGAACAGGGCATAGGGCTCGACCGCCTTGCCCAGCCGCGCCGCCTCGATCGGGGTCAGCCGGTGATGCACGTCGTGCAGCAGATGGCCGTCGAAGCCGTACTTCGCGCGCACCGCCTCGAACAGCTTGGGCACGTAATTCAGGTACTTCTCGGTCGACCAGCCCTGCTCCTCGGGCCAGCCCTTGGTCGCCGGCTCATAGGAATCGCCGCCCTTGCTGACGCCGTAGACCGACTCCATGCCGGGCACGCCGCATTGCACGCGGATGGCCTTGAAGCCCTTCTCCTGATAGGCGGCGTAGCGGTCCAGCGTCTCCGGGATGTCGCGGCCGGTGGCGTGGCTGTAGACCATCACGCCGTCGCGCGAGGCGCCGCCCAGCAGCTGGTACAGCGGCAGCCCGGCGACCTTGGCCTTGATGTCCCACAGCGCCATGTCGACGGCGGCGATCGCGCTCATCGTCACC
This sequence comes from Inquilinus limosus, assembly GCF_002195995.1. Taxonomy (GTDB): domain Bacteria; phylum Pseudomonadota; class Alphaproteobacteria; order DSM-16000; family Inquilinaceae; genus Inquilinus; species Inquilinus limosus_C. The sequence goes on along the minus strand of NZ_NHON01000051.1, from coordinate 11,557 downwards.
GGGCCGCGGCGCCAATACGCGCCCTTGTAGAGATACTGCCAGATGTCCTCGATGCGGTGCGGGTCGCGCCCGACCAGCAGCGGGCAGACATGATCGCGGAGATAGCTGGCCACGGCCAGCTCGCGCCCGTTCAGCGTGGCGTCGCCGATGCCGTGGACACCGTCATCGGTGACCAGCTTCAGCGTGACGAAGTTGCGCCCGGGGCAGGTGACGATGACATCGGCGCGGACGATCTTCATGGCGCGTTCTCTCCCGGATTCGGCTTCTCCGTCGCCGCTTCGGGGCGGCGGGCAGCGGCAGATCCATAGCGCATCTAAAATCACCATACAAGTATGGCGAAGAATGATCGCCGGTGGTCTACACCACGCGGCGAAGCCCTGTATGCTGGGGCCGCAACGGGCCGGAACGGGAGGATGCATGGCCGGACGAAAGCGGGCGGACGCGCCCCGGACATTGCCGGATCACATCCCGCTGGGCGGGGAGGGGCCGATCGGCCGGCAGGTCTATGAGGGGCTGCGCCAGGCGATCATCACCGGCCTGCTGCCGCCCGGCACGGCGCTGTCGGAGAAGGACGGGTCGGGGATGTTCGGCGTGTCGCGCCAGCCGGTGCGCGAGGCCTTCATCAAGCTGGTCGAGGCCGGGCTGCTGCAGGTGCTGCCGCAGCGCGGCACCCGGGTGCGCAAGATCTCGCGCCGCCAGGTCGAGCAGGGCCGCTTCATCCGCGAGGCGGTGGAGGCGGCGGTGGTGCGCCTGGCGGCCGAAAGCATCGACGCGGCCGCCCTGCAGCGTCTCGATCGCAACCTCGAGGCCCAGCACGCCGCGGCGCGGCGGCACGACCATGCCGGCTTCCTGGCGCTGGACGAGGGCTTCCACCGGCTGATCATCGAGGCGATCGACTGCCTGCCGGCCTGGAGCACGATCGAGAACATGAAGGCGCAGATGGACCGGGTGCGCTATCTCAGCCTGCCCGACGTCTCGCCGCTGGAGATGCTGATCGCCCAGCATGAAGAGATCGTGGCCGGGCTGCGGGCGCGCGACGCCGACGCCGCCGAGGCGGCGATGCGCCGGCATCTGCGCGAGATCCTGTCCTCGCTCGGCCCGATCGCCGAAAGAAGGCCGGAGCTGTTCGAGCTGGAGGGGTGAGGATCCGTCAGTGCGTCTCGAATTCGGGCCGCAGCGAGACCAGGGTCTCGGCTACGCGTCTGGCGTCTTCCTTGCCCAGGGCGCTGTGCCCCAGCCCCATATAGTCGGAGGCAATGCCATAGAGATAGGCGGCGATGCTCTCCGCCGTCGCTCTCTCGTCCATGAGCATGACATAGGCCTTGTCGGCGTATCCGTCGTACTCATCGCTCGCCTCGGGGATGTCCCGAACGCCGATCGGGTCCCAATCCTGCAGCAGGATCCGGCGGACGCGGGCCCGGTTCTCCCGGGACTGGTACTTGTTCCGGCCGTTTGACATCGGATTCCCAGCGGTTTGGATGGCGGAAGGCGGCGGTCTCCAGCCCGATGGTAAGGGCTCAGGAAAGCGCCAATCAATTCCAAGCTGTCATTCTCGGGCTTGACCCGAGGATCCAGGGGCTTTCAGGAGCCGCTCTCGGTGGCCCCTGGATTGCCGGGTCAAGCCTGGCAATGACAATAGGGGAATGGTTCGAAGGCAGGGTCCCGCATTCCGCGGTTGCCGAAGACCGCCCAGCCCGCCGATGATCCCCGCCTTCCGAAGAGACAGGAGCATGCGGTGAGCGATCAACAGACCCTCGCCCTGATGCGGATCGTGGCCGAGGCGCTGGCCCGGGCGGGCGGGCAGCTGGCCCTGGCCCATCTGGCCGACCACAAGGCGCTGGAGGTCGAGGCCAAGGGACCGCAGGACTTCGTCACCGTGGTCGACAAGGCGGTGGAGACCCTGATCCGCAGCCGGTTGAAGGAGATCTTCCCGGACCACGCCGTGCTGGGCGAGGAGTTCGGGCTGGACCGGCAGGGCGCCCGCATCGTCTGGGGCCTCGACCCGATCGACGGCACCTCGAACTTCCTGCGCGACCGGCCGGTCTGGTGCGTCTCGATCGGCGCCACCATCGACGGCAAGCCGGCGCTGGGCGTGATCTACGAGCCGGTGCGGGACGAGCTGTACAGCGCCGCGGCCGGGCAGGGCGCCACCCGCAACGGCACGCCGATCGCGGTCAACGCCAAGGCCGGCCCGAATTCCGCGATCATCGGCGTCGGCTACTCCCCGGGCCGCAAGATCGAGGAGCATGTCGCGCAGGTCGGCCACATCCTGACCCACGGCGCGGAGTACCGGCGCCTCGGCTCATCGGCGATGTCGCTGGCCTATGTCGCCGACGGCCGCTTCGACGGCTACGCCGCCGCCCACACCAATGCCTGGGACGTGATGGCCGGGCTGGTGCTGGTGCGCGAGGCCGGCGGCGTCACCGACGATTTCATCGAGAGCGGGGCGCAGAGCGGCCCGGTCACCGCCGCGGCGCCGGGCGTCGCGGACCTGGCGCGCCAGCTCCGGGCGCTGGCCTGAGCAACTCGCCCAGGCTGTAGCGCTCGGGCGGCGTCCCGGCCGCCAGCCAGGCCGCGACCTCCGCCATCGTGGCGAAGGTCCGGCCGGCGCCGGCGGCCTTGAGGCGCTGGCCCAGCCCGTCATCGGCATGGCCGCCGCCGGTGAAGCCGACCACCCTCATCCCGGCCCGCCGGGCGGCGGTGACGCCATGGATCGAATCCTCGATCACCAGGCAGTCCGCCGGGTCGGCGCCCATCTGAGAGGCGGCGTAGAGAAAGACGTCCGGCGCCGGCTTGCCGCGCTTGACCTGGCTGGCCGAGAACACATGCGGGTCGACCGCCGCCAGCAGCCCGGCCGTCTCCAGGTTGCGGCGGAGGTTCGGCAGGCCGGTCGAGGAGGCGACGCAGGGCGGATAGCCCAGCTTGGCGGCCGCCGCGATCGCCTCGCCGGCGCCGGCGATGGCGCGCAGCTCGGTGACGAAGCGCCGGGCGCTCTCCGCCCGGATCTCCTCGATGATGCTGTCCTCGACGGTGAAGCCAAGCTCCGCCGCCAGCGTGGTCCAGGCCACATGGTGCGGCGTGCCGCAGAAGCGCCGGGCGATCTCGCTGGGCGCCACGCTGTGGCCGAGACGCGCCAGCGCCTCGGAATCGACAGCACAGAAGATCACTTCCGAATCGATCAGCACGCCGTCGCAGTCGAAGATCACCAGCATGGCAGGCCCAAGGGGGAAAGCGGGGAGAGACGGGGCGACAACATCACGCCGCTGCGCTATGTGCAAGCCGCAGAGCGTAAGGGGGAACCGATGGCGCCCAGGCGCATCCACATCACCGGCGCGGCCGGCTCCGGCACCACGACGCTGGGCCGGGCGTTGGCGGCCACGACCGGCGCGCTGCACCTGGACACGGATGATGTCTACTGGCTGCCGACCGATCCCCCGTTCCGGGAGAAACGGCCGATTCCCGACCGGCTGGCGATGCTGGACGAGGCGCTCGGCGGGGCGGACCGCTGGGTGCTGACCGGCTCGCTGATCCGCTGGGGCGACCCGCTGATTCCGCGATTCGATCTCGTCGTCTTCCTGCACATCCCGCCGGCGCTGCGGCTGGAGCGGCTGCGGGCCCGCGAGGCCGAGCGCTACGGCGCCGAAGCGCTGGCTCCCGGCGGGGCGATGCATGCCACGCACCACGCCTTCCTCGACTGGGCCGAGGCCTATGATGTCGGCGCCCGGGTCAGCCGCAATCTCGAGGCGCACAATGCCTGGCTGGCGCGGCTGCCCTGCCCGGTGCTGCGGATCGAGGGCGACACCGCGGTCGAGGACCGGGTGCGCCGCGTGCTCTCCTTCCGCCGGATCGAGGGGCGGGCGTGGCAGGGATGAGCGGCAGGGCTAGACTGCGCGAGACGGAAGAAGGGATGCACGACCATGACTGAACCCGATGCTCTGCCCCGGCTGGACGGGCAGGTGGCCCTGGTCACCGGGGCCAGCCGCGGCATCGGCGCCGCGGCGGCGCGGGTGCTGGCGGCGCAAGGTGCTTCGGTGGCGCTGACCGCCCGCTCGGCCGAGGCGATCGAGGCGATCGCCCGGGAGCTGACCGACGCCGGCGGCCGTGCCGTCGCCATCGCCGGCGACATCGGCGACATCGCCTGGGCCGAGGCGCTGGTGGAGGAGGCGGCCGAGGCGCTGGGCGCGCCGACCATCCTGGTCAACAACGCCGGCATGGTCGGGCCGATCGGCCGTCTGCTCGACTGCGACCCCGCCGACTGGGCCCGCAACGTCACGGTCAACCTGCTGGGCGCCCATGCCGTGCTGCGGGCGGCGCTGCCCGGCATGGTCGAGGCCGGCGGCGGCACCGTGATCAATGTCAGCTCCGGCGCCGCCGAGAACGTCTATGAGGGCTGGAGCGCCTATTGCGCCGGCAAGGCCGGCCTGGCGATGCTGACCCGGTCGCTGCATCTGGAATATGCCGGGCAGGGGATCCGCGCCTTCGGCTTCCGCCCCGGCACGGTCGACACCGAGATGCAGGGCGAGATCCGCGCCTCCGGCATCAACCCGGTCAGCCAGATGCCGCGCGAGGCGCATGCCCCGCCGGAGCATCCGGCCCGCGTCATCGCCTGGCTGTGCGGGGCCGAGGCGCAGGACCTGATCGGCGAGGAGCTGAGCATCCGCGACCCGGAGCTGCGCCGGCGGGCCGGCCTGCCGGTGCCGGGGCTGTCGGCATGAGCGCCGCGAAGGAATCGGGCTTCGCTCTCGACCCGCGGATCGCGGGCTCGACCCTGGAGTGGCGCGACTGGTCGCTGTCGCAGGTGCGGCTGATGAACGACCGCCGCTTCCCCTGGCTGCTGCTGGTGCCGCGCCGGGCCAAGGCGGTGGAGTGGCACGCCTTGGCGCCGGAGGACCAGGCGGCGCTGCACCAGGAGACGATGCTGGCGGCCTGCGCCCTGGCCGCGGTGTTCCCGGCGATGAAGATCAACATCGGCGCGCTGGGCAACGTCGTGCCGCAACTGCATGTCCACGTCCTGGCGCGGCAGGCGGGCGACGCCGCCTGGCCCGGCCCGGTCTGGGGGGCCGGCACGGCGGAGCCCTACGGCCCCGGCGAGGCCGAGGCGCTGCTGGCGAAGCTCGGGACCGTGCTCGAGGAGGCGACGTAAGCGCGCGACCTTGCAATTCACGGCCGGGTCGCGTATACGGCCCCCTCGTTTTGTGCGGAGCCGGCGGCCATGAAGACCGATATCCATCCTGAGTACCATGAAATCAACGTCGTGATGACCGACGGGACCGAGTTCAAGACTCGCAGCACCTATGGCAAGGCGGGCGATACCCTCCGTCTCGACATCGACCCGAAGTCGCACCCGGCCTGGACCGGCGTCCAGAAGCTGGTCGATCGCGGCGGCCAGGTGGCGAAGTTCAACAAGCGCTTCGAGGCCTTCGGCCTGAAGAAGTCCTGATCGCGCGGCGCCCTGAGGGGCGCCTGCCGATGCTGGTCTGTGAGCCGGCCCCCACTCGGGAGGCCGGCTTTTCGCGTTTGGGCCCCTCCGGCAAAACCGTCATTGCGAGGAGGCGAAGCCGACGAAGCAATCCATGCTTCCGCTCATCCGGCCCTGGATTGCTTCGCTGCGCTCGCAATGACGATCTTTTCCTGGGCTTGCCGGTTCAGCCCAACCGCCCCAGCGGGATGAAGTCCCGTGACCCCGGCGTCCAGGGGGCGCCGGTCCAGTCGCCCAGCCAGGTCTCCACAGTCAGCCCGGCCTCGGCGATCAGCCGCTCCAGCTGCTCCCGCGGCGGGAAGGCGATGCGCGAGCGCGAGGACAGCACTCGGCCGTCGGCGACGATCCGGTAGAAGGTGCCGTAGGTCACGATGCCGGTGGCGGGGTCATGCTCGACATCGTTCCAGGCCTCTGCCGCGCCGAAGCGGGGATGCCCGATCCGTCGGGCCGACTCCGCGGGCGTCCACTCCCGCCACTCCTCCCGCGCCGGGTTGCGGCTGTCGAAGATGAAGCGGCCGTCCGGGGCCAGATGCGCGGCGATGGTGCGCAGCGCCGCCAGCTGGTCCTCCGCCGTCAGGAACTCCTGGAAGGCGTGGCCGGTCAGCACGATCAGGTCGAAGCGGCGGCCCAGCCGCACGCTGCGGCCGTCGCCCTGGATCCAGGTCACCCGGTCGCCGCCGGGCCGGGCGCGGGCGATGTCCAGCATGGCCCCGGCCGGGTCGACGCCGAACACTGTCCGTCCGGGCTCGCGCGCCAGCTCCGCCGCCAGCGATCCCGTGCCGCAGCCGAGGTCGAGGACCGCGGCACGGCCGGCCGCCAGCAACCGGCAGTAATCCCGGTCCGCGGACCAGGCGTTCTCGACATCGTAGAAGCTGGCGAGATCCGGGTCGCCGTACAGCCGGTCCTGGGTCATCGGGCCTGAGTCTCCGGTGCCGCGCGGAGGGCAGGCGGCTTCGCGCCCATCATGGCACGGGAGCGTGACTGCCGTCCTATTTCTCCGCGGCGATCGTCTCGCCCGCCCAGCCGTCGGGCGGGGGCTCGCGCTCATGCTCGGCGATGCGCAGGGCATACAGGTGATACAGGGCCGACAGCGACGGCTCGAGCTCCCGGCATCGAGCGAAGCCCTCCCGCGCCTCGTCCCAGCGGCGGGCGCGATAGGCGGCCAGCGCCGTCTCGTGCTGGCGGGCCAGCTCCTGATAGAGGCCGTCCTCGACGCGGCGGTGGGCCAGCAGGGTGCAGACCGAAGCCGGCTCCCGCCGGCCCTTGACCACCAGCCGGTCCAGCTCGATCAGCGCGGCGCGGCCCTCCAGCGCTCGCGCCGTCTCCGGCCCGATCACCGTGCCGACGCCGTAGCGCTTGCAGGCGCCCTCCAGCCGCGAGGCGAGGTTGACGCTGTCGCCCAGCGCCGAATAGTCGAAGCGGCGGTCCGATCCCATGTTGCCGACCACGCAGGTGCCGGTGTTGATGCCGATGCCGATCGCGATCGGACCGGCCATGCCTTCCCGCTGCAGCGTCTCGTTCAGCGCCGCGATGTCCGCCAGCATCCGGCGGGCGGCCTCGACCGCGTGGGCGGCGTGGTCGGGGTCGTCCAGCGGCGCGTTCCAGAACGCCATGACGCAGTCGCCGATGTACTTGTCGATGGTGCCGCCGGTCGCCAGCACCGCCTCCGACAGCGGCGTCAGGATCCGGTTCAGCAGGCGGGTCAGCCCCTGCGGGTCCTGTTGCATCCGCTCCGACAGGGTGGTGAAGCCGCGGACATCGCAGAACAGCACCGTCAGCACCCGGGTCTCGCCGCCCAGCTGCAGCTGGCCCGGATCCTGCGCCAGGCGCGACACCATGGACGGGGCCAGGTAATGCTCGAAGGCCCGGGTGATGCGGCGGCGCTGGGCCTGCTCGCGGGCGAAGCCGTAGCTGCCCTGGATGACGATCGCCGCCGTCGTCCCCAGCGCCGGCAGCACCGGCGGCAGCCAGACCCGGCCGAAGCGCAGCAGGGCGTAGCTGCCGGCGGCGATGGCGATCGCCAGCAGCGCCAGGGCGGCCAGGGACGGCACCGGCCCCAGCCGCCGGGTGCCGGCCAGCGCCACCAGCAGCAGCACAGCCAGGGTGACCGGCGGCAGCCAGGGCGGCGCCGGGGCGATCCACAGCCCCTGTGCCAGGTTGTCGAGGATGGTGGCCTGCACCTCGGCCCCCGCGGTCAGGCGCCCGGTCTTCACCGTATAGGGGGTGACGAAGGCGTCGACGCCGCCGCTGGTGACGGTCGGCACGGTCTGCAGGCTGAAGCCGACGATGGCGGCCTTCCCGGCCAGCGCGCCGGGCGGCAGCATCGCCCCGGGCTCCAGCGCCTGGTAGTAGGACACGGTCGGGTAGCTGCGCGGCGGCCCGAAATACTGCAGCAGGGCGCCGGGCGGCGGCACCGAATCGTGCCCGGCCAGGCGGGCCAGCATCGCGGCGAAGGGGTCGGGCACGTTCGGCACGCGGCGCAGCACGCCGTCCGGGTCGAGGTCGACCGAGGCGACGCCGGACCGGGCGCCGCCGGCCAGCAGTGCGGCCATCGGCTCGGTCCGGATCCGCTGCTCGAAGCGCGGATCGGCGATGGCGGTGATGTCGGCGGCCAGCACCGTGTCGGCCGCCAGGGCCGCGGCCAGGGCGGCGTCCTCCGCCGGCTGCGACGGCTCGGCGAAGACGATGTCGAAGCCGATCGGGCGGGCGCCGGCGCGCCGCAGCGCCCCGGCCAGCCGGGCATGGACGCCGCGCGGCCACGGCCATTGCCGGCCGATCTCGGCGAAGGACGGCTCGTCGATGGCGACGACCACGGCGCCATGCGCGGCCGGCTGCGGCGGGTCGGTGGTCGAGAACAGGTCGAAGGCGCGGTTCTCCACCACCTGCCAGTCGGTCGTGGCTCCGAGCGGCAGCAGGGCGGCGAACAGCAGCGCCGCCAGCAGCAGCGGCGGCCACAGGCTGTCCCGGATCCGGCCCCGTGCCATCTAGGTCGAGCGTCCCGAGACGATTGGTGCACCCGTCCTCTGACAGAGCGGGTTGCCTCTCCCGCTTGCGCTGCGACGTTCACACGTCGCCTGTTTTGAGTCCCCCCTCCCCTTGCGGGAGGGGGGTAGGGGGAGGGGGTTCTCCCGGCGCGAGCCGGCCCGGATTGTCGCACGCTGGCATGGATGGCGGGTTCGGTGTCCTGTCCATTCGCGCGCGGACGCGCGCAGACCCCTCCCCCTRCCCCCCTCCCGCAAGGGGAGGGGGGACCTAAAAACGCTCATTTCAAAGGTCGTGTCGGTCAATCGCAGACCCCGACGCTAGAACCGGATCGAGGCGGTGGCCGCGACCAGGCGGCCCGGCGCCTCGACCCCGAAGGCGGAATCGTAGTCCTCGTCGAACAGGTTGCGGATGACGAAGCCCAGCGCGATGCGCTTGTCCAGCGGCTCCCAGCTGATCGCGATGTTGGTGCTGCCGAAGCCGTCGATCTCCGGCACCCCCGGCCCGCTGGATTGCGGCCCGGCCCAGACCCGCTCGATCTGCGCCCGGATCTGCAGCGGGTGGACCCAGACGGCGCCGACCCGTGCCGTCCAATCCGGCACGAAGGGGATCCGCTTGCCCTCGTCGATGCCCTCGGTGATCTCGGACCGGATCAGCGAGGCCGAGCCGTAGACGCCGATGCCGCCGGTGAACCAGATGTTGCCGGCGGCGGTGACCCGGTCGGTGCGGCCGCGCTCGACATCGACCGAGACCAGCTGGGCCGAGGGATAGGCGAAGGACAGGTTCTCCAGCTCCTGATGCTGGCCCTCCAGGCTGGTGAAGATGTGCGGCGTCCACTCCGCCTCCCATCGCGCGGTATAGCTGGTGGCGACGCCGCCCGCGCCCAGGGGCAGCGTGTCGGCCAGGATGCCCACCGTGTCGGTCGGAGCCAGGGTCAGGTTGCCCGGCGTCTCGGCGTTGCGCTGGATCGCGGCGCGCAGCCAGTGCCCCTCGGCGGGAGACCAGGCGATGCCCAGCCGCGGCTCCAGCACCACCTCCGGCACCGGCCCGCCCTTCTCGGCGCGGACGATGCCGGTGCCGAAATCGATGCGCAGGTCGGGCGAGGGCGTCCAGCGGCCGAAGGCGAAGACGCGGCCCAGAATCTGGTCGATCTCGGTGCGGCTCTCGCCATGGGTCCGCTCCGACTGCACCTCCTCGCCCAGGAACTTCAGCGTCGTCCATGCGGTCTGGTCGGCGGACAGGACCGCCCGCGTCGACTGCACCTCGAAGCCGTACTGGACGGTGATGTCGCCCGCGCCCCAGATATGGGCCAGGCCGCCCATCGTGGCGTCGCTGCGCTGCTTGAGAATGTCGTCTTCCCGCAGGTCGTAGCTGATGAAATCGGGGAAGACCGGGTCCGGGATGTCGAACAGCAGGGTGCGGTTGAAGTCGCGGCGCTCGACATGGCTGTGCTGGACCACGGCCATCAGCCGGCTGCGCTCGGCCAGCCGGTAGCCGAAGGCCAGGCCGCCGGACACCACCCGGCTGCGCTCGCTGGCAAAGGGCGTCGGGGCGAACACCGTCCCGGCGAACTCGTTGCCGGCCTCGCCGCCATCGATCCAGGCGGCGAAGCTGCCGCCGAGGCCGAGGCGACCGGCCAAGCGGGCGGAGCCGGTCCAGCTGTCGCTGTCGTCGCCGGGGTCGTCGCCGTTGGTGTCGACGCGGGCGAAGCTGGCCCGGAACGCCAGCGGGATCGGGGCGACGGTGTAGGCGTCGATGTCGAACCCCTCGGTGTGGCCGATGGTGTCGCCGACGGTGATGACGCCGCCGGTCAGCTGCGCGTCCAGGAACGGCCGCGGCAGCAGGTCGGTGCGGCGCTGGCGCGACGACGCCAGGGTCGGGTCCAGCAGCAGGGCCTGGATCTCGGCCGACAGGGCCACGCCCTCCGGCACGGCGGGGTCGGCGCCGAAGGCGGTCGGCTGGCTGATCACCGACCGGCCGAGATAGGTGGCGGCGCTGAACGGGTCGTCGGTGCGGTCGTTGTAGTAGCGGCCCCAGTCGACCAGGCCGAGATTGGCATAGGCGCCCAGCAGCGGCGGCCCCAGCCGGTTGCCGAGATTGGCGGTGCTCAGCGCCAGGGTGCCCTGGCCGCTGCGGGCCGCGATCTCGCGCGCATTGCGGATCGCCTCGTCGGCCTCGGCATTGTCGATGGCGATGATGGTCCGCAGGTTGGGCACCATCGGGTCGTTCGGGTCCAGCCGGTCGGCATTGCCCAGCGTCTGCTCCGCCTGCCTGGTCTGGCCCAGCGCGTATTGCGCCGCGGCCAGGCCCTGCAGGTTCTCCGACGACGCCGGATTGGCGGCCGAGGCGGCCAGGAACTTTGCCAGCGCGCCGTCGATATCGCCGGTCTCGAAGGCCAGGATGCCCTCGCCGACCAGGGTGATGCCGGAATCGGGATCGATCGCACGGGCCTCGGCCAGCAGCGCGCGGGCCCGGTCGACCATGCCGGCCTCGAGATACAGGACGGCCCGGTTGATCCGGATATTGGCGGCGTCGGGATCCAGCGCCATCGCCGTCTCCAGGGCGTCGTCGGCCTCGACCAGCCCGCCGCGGATGTCGTGCAGCATGGCCAGGTCGTTCCAGGACTCGGCGTCGCCGGGCGCCTCGGCCGTGGCGCGGCGCAGCAGGGCCAGGGCGCCGTCCGGGTCGTTGGCGAAGGCGACCTTGTAATTGGCCGCCATGCGCAAGGCTTCGGGATCGTCCGGGTCGATCGCCAAGGCGCGGTCGACCGCATGCCGCATGCCGTCGCGGTCGCCCAGCACCTGCGCCGCCGTGGCCTCGCTGACGGCGATGTCGAGATCGCCGGGGAAGCGGCGGGCGCCGGCCTGCAGCGTGGCATAGGCGGCCGGCAGGTCGCCGCGGATCGCCTGCAGCCAGGCCAGCCCGTCGACCGCGAGCGGATCGTCGCCGGCCGAGAGCTCGCGCTCCATCGCCGCCGGATCGGCGGACTCGCCGGCGGCCGAGCCGGCGAAGAACCGGCCGAGGCGGGCGCGCAGCCGCAGCCGGCCGGTGCTGCCGGTCTCGGCGGCGGCGAAGGCGCGGGCGGCATCCTCGCTC
>NZ_NHON01000050.1 GCF_002195995.1 Inquilinus limosus | reverse complement strand
GCGGCGCCCCGGCCGGACGGCTGAGCGTGCCGGTGTCGCGCCGCGGCGGCGGCGCCGCCCTGGCCCTGTTCGCGGCGCTGTTCCTGGCGGTGCCGGCGCTGGCGGCCGCGACCGGCGCCCAGGGGCTGGCGCTGTTCGACGCCTTCTATCGCTCCGGCGCGCTGGTGTTCGGCGGCGGCCATGTGGTGCTGCCGCTGCTGCAGGCCGAGGTGGTGCCGCCCGGCTGGGTGTCGAACGAGGCCTTCCTCGAGGGCTACGGCCTGGCCCAGGCGGTGCCGGGGCCGCTGTTCACCTTCGCCGCCTGGCTCGGCGCCGTCATGGGCCCGGCGCCGAACGGCATCGCCGGCGCCGCGATCGCGCTGGCCGCCATCTTCCTGCCGGGGCTGCTGCTGCTGTACGGCGCCCTGCCCTACTGGGACGCACTGCGCCGCCGCCCGGGCGCGCAGAGCGCCATGCGCGGCGCCAATGCGGCGGTCGTCGGCATCCTCGGCGCGGCGCTGTACAGCCCGGTCTGGACCAGCGCCGTGCTGGCGCCGCCGGATTTCGCCCTGGCGCTGGCCGGATTCCTGGCCCTGACGGTGTGGAAGGCGCCGCCCTGGACCGTCGTGCTCGGCCTGGCCGCGGCCGGCGTCGCCCTGCCGCTGATCGGGGGATAGGCGGGCCGGTCACCCGGTGTCGGGGCTGTCCGGGGTCTCGAAGCAGGAATAGGGGTCGATGCCGAGGGAGCGGCAGAGGCGGCGGGCGACGGTCTGCGTGGTCTCGGTGTCGAGCCAGGCGATGACGTCCGCCTCCCGCACCCGGGCCGCCAGCCCGGCGCGGATCCCGGGGATCCGGGCCGGGTCGCGGAGGTCGGCGAAGCTGCGCTCGACCGCGGCGACGGCGGCGTCCCGGCGCCGGGCCCGCTCGGCCTCGAYCTYGGCCGCGTCGCCGGCCGGGCGGGCCGGGTCCGGCGTGCCCGGCCAGGCGGGCGACCAGCGGCCCCATTCCTCGGCCAGCCCCAGGCCGCAGGCCAGACCGGCCATCACCGAGCCCAACGGCCGGTCCTCGACCCGGAGGGTCTCGNTAGGGGTCGATGCCGAGGGAGCGGCAGAGGCGGCGGGCGACGGTCTGCGTGGTCTCGGTGTCGAGCCAGGCGATGACGTCCGCCTCCCGCACCCGGGCCGCCAGCCCGGCGCGGATCCCGGGGATCCGGGCCGGGTCGCGGAGGTCGGCGAAGCTGCGCTCGACCGCGGCGACGGCGGCGTCCCGGCGCCGGGCCCGCTCGGCCTCGACCTTGGCCGCGTCGCCGGCCGGACGGGCCGGGTCCGGCGTGCCCGGCCAGGCGGGCGACCAGCGGCCCCATTCCTCGGCCAGCCCCAGGCCGCAGGCCAGACCGGCCATCACCGAGCCCAACGGCCGGTCCTCGACCCGGAGGGTCTCGTCRTCGTAGAGATCCTCGACCCGCTCCTCGAGCTCGGCATGCAGGGCCTCGACGCGGGAGAAATCCCCGATCTCGTCCCAGATCATGTGGCGCAGCACGCCCTCGACCTCGTTGCGGTGGCGGTCGCGGCGGTCCTGGCGGGCGGCCGCGCGGTCGGCGGNCGGGAGAAATCCCCGATCTCGTCCCAGATCATGTGGCGCAGCACGCCCTCGACCTCGTTGCGGTGGCGGTCGCGGCGGTCCTGGCGGGCGGCCGCGCGGTCGGCGGCCTGGGCCTTGTCGCGGGCGCACAGGCTGTCGGCGGCGCGGCCGCGCAGGGCCAGAGAGCGGTGCACCGAGCGGGAGAAGCGGCTGAAGGCCATCCCCGCCTCCTGCGCCTCGGCCCGGGCCGCCTCTATCGAAACCTCATCGGCCTTGGGTGCGGCAGCCCGGACCTGGGCGGCGATCGCCCGCGCCCCTTCGGCCTCGGCGAGCTGCATGGCGATCTCGGCCAGGCGGGTGAGCATCTGGATCTGCTGCAGCGCGAGGCTGCGGCAATAGGCCTGGACGTCGAGATCGGATTCCGCACCGCTTCCCATGGAACGTATCATGAACGAGATCGATGCGTCCGCGCAATGAACATTGCGTGACCTTAACCGGCGCGGCCGGCGCCAACCTGGATCGCCACGCCCTCCGGGCTCGCGATGACGCTGAGGGGTGGCGGGGGTGGATCACCCCGAACCGTCATTGCGAGGGGTATGTTCAGAAGGCCACGGGAGCGACGGTCACGCCTCCGTCGGAGCCGGGGCCGGCTCCTCCTCCCCTGCCCCCTCGGCGTGGTGGTCGGCGGCGAGGACCATGTAGACGGCGGGCACCACGAACAGGGTGAACAGGGTGCCGATGGTCAGGCCGCTGGCGATCACCAACCCCATGTTGAAGCGCGACACCGCGCCGGCGCCGGTCGCCAGGATCAGCGGCACCACGCCCAGCACCATCGCGCCCGTGGTCATCAGGATCGGGCGGAGGCGGATCGAGGCGGCGCCCTCGATCGCCTCGCGCTTGGTCTTGCCCGCCTGCTGCAGGCCGTTGGCGACCTCGACGATCAGGATACCGTGCTTGCTGATCAGCCCCATCAGCGTCACCAGCCCGACCTGGGTGTAGATGTTCATCGTCGCCCCGCCGACGCCGACGCTGATGAAGGCCAGCGCGCCGGCGATCGACATCGGCACCGAGACCAGGATGATCAGCGGGTCGCGGAAGCTGTTGAACTGGGCCGACAGCGCCAGGAAGATGATGATCAGCGCCAGCGCGAACATCTGCACCAGGCCGCTCGATTCCTGCACCGCCTGGCGCGACTGGCCGCCATAGTCGACCGTGTAGCCCGGCGGCAGCGTCTTCGCCGCCAGGTCGTTCAGCGCCGCCAGCGCCTGGCCGGTCGACACGCCCGGCGCCGGCACGCCCGAGATGGTGGCCGAGTTGAGCTGCTGGAAATGCGAGATCGCGCGCGGCGCCGCCTCGGTCTTGATCGTGGCGATCGCGGAGAGCGGGATCTGCGTGCCGTCCACCGCGGTGATCGGGTAGTTCAGGATCTGGTCGGTGGTCAGGCGCGAGATCTGCTGCACCTGCGGGATCACCTGGTAGGACCGGCCCTCGATGCTGAAATAGTTGACATAGCCGCCGCCCAGGATCGCCGCCAGCGCGCTGCCGACATTGTTCATGGTCAGGCCCAGCTGGGCCGCCTTGTCGCGGTCGATCACGATCTGCGCCTGCGGCTTGTCGATCTGCAGGTCGCGGGTCAGGAACACGAACAGGCCGGTCTTCTGCGCCGCCTGCTGGAAGGCGGTGGCGACGTCGTTCAGCTCCTGGAAGCCGGACGTGGTGCCGATCGCGAACTGGATCGGCAGGCCGTTGCTGCCCGGCAGCGGCGCCGGCTGGAACGCCACGCTCTGCGCCGCGGCGATCTTGGCGAGGTCCTGCTGCAGCAGCGCCTGGATGGTGCCGGCGGTCCGCTCGCGCTCGTCCCAGGGCTTCAGCACCTGCACCGCGATCGAGGTGGAGCTGCTGTCGATGCCCAGCGTGTGGCCGGTCTCGGGATAGGCCCGCATCGCCTTGGCCACCTGGTCGGAGCTCGACGCCTTCTGGTCCAGCGACGCCTGCGGCGGGTTGGTGGTCATGGCCAGCACCGCGCCCTGGTCCTCGTTCGGCGCCAGCTCGGTCGACGCGCCGGCATAGAGGAAATAGATGCTGCCCAGCACGATGGCGGCGAAGACCAGCGCCACCGGCACCGTGTTCAGGCTGCCATGCAGCATCCGCTGATAGGGCCGGCGGATGCGCTCGAATCCGCGGTCGATGAAGTCGGTCAGCCGCTCCTCCCAGCCGCTGCGGTCGGCCAAATGCGGCTTCAGGATGTGGGCCGACATCATCGGCGTCAGGGTCAGCGCGACGACCATCGACACGGTGACGGCGCCGACCAGGGTGAAGGCGAACTCCGTGAACAGCGCGCCGGTCAGCCCGCCCTGGAAGCCGATCGGGACATACACGGCCACCAGCACCACGGTCATGGCGATGATCGGCCCGACCAGCTCGCGCGCCGCGTCGATCGCCGCCTGCAGCGGCTTCGCCCCCTCCTCGATATGGCGGTTGACGTTCTCGACCACGATGATGGCGTCGTCCACCACCAGGCCGATCGCCAGCACCAGCGCCAGCAGGGTCAAGAGGTTGATGGAGAAGCCGAAGGCCAGCATCATCGCGAAGGTGCCGACCAGCGACAGCGGGATCGCCACCACCGGGATGAAGACCGAGCGCGGCGATCCGAGGAACAGGAACACCACCAGCACCACGATCACCAGCGCCTCGACCAGGCTGGTCGCGACCTCGGTGATCGAGCTGGTGACGAAGGCGCTGGAATCGTAGATCACGGTGGCGTGCAGCCCGGCCGGCAGTTGCGCCTGGATGCCGGGCAGCGCCGCCTTCACCCCGGCGACGACGTCCAGCAGGTTGGCGGTCGGCGCCACCTGGATGCCGACGAAGACGCCGGTGTTGCCGTCGACCGTCGACCGGCTCTCATAGTCCTGGGCGCCGAGCACGACATTGCCGAGGTCCCTCAGCCGGATCACCGCGCCGTCGGCCTGCTTGACCACCAGGTTCTTGAATTCCTCGACGTCGTGCAGGTCGGTCGAGGCGGTCAGGGTGATCTCGGTCATCCGGCCCTTGGTGGTGCCGACGCCGGAGATGTAGTTGTTGTTGCTGAGCGCGGTGTAGACGTCCGTCGCGGTCAGGCCGTAGCCGGCCAGCTTGTCGGGGTCGAGCCAGACGCGCAGCGCGAACACCTTGGGGCCCAAGAGCTCCGCCGTCTGCACCCCCTGCACCGATTGCAGCTTGGGCTGCACCACGCGGGTCAGGTAGTCGGTGATCTGGTTCGCCACCAGCACGTCGGAATAGAAGCCGATATACATGGCGTCGATGGTCTGCCCGACCGAGAGCGTGATGGTCGGCTGCTGCGCCGCCGCGGGCAGCTGGTTGATCACCGAATTGACCTTGGTGTTGATCTCGGTGACCGCGGCGTCGGAGTTGTAGTTCAGCCGCAGGTTGACGGTGATGATCGAGGTGCCGCTGGTCGAGGACGACGTCATGTAGTCGATGCCGTTCGCCTGGGCGATGGCGTTCTCCAGCGGCGTGGTGATGAAGCCGGCCACCACGTCCGGGTCGGCGCCGTAATAGGTCGTGGTGACGGTGACGACCGCGTTCTCGGTCTTCGGATACTGCCGCACCGCCAGCGAGGCGTAGGACTGGTAGCCGAGGACGACGATCAGCGCGCTGACCACCAGCGCCCAGACCGGGCGCCGGATGAACATGTCGGTGAAATGCATGGTGCCGGCGCCTTCAGCTCGGGTCCGCCACGGCGGGGTTCGGGTCGTTCGGTGGGGTCACCGCGTTGTTGATCGTCACCGGCGACCCGTTCTGCAGCTTCAGCTGGCCGGAGGTGACGACGGTGTCGCCCTCCTTCACGCCCTTGGACACGGCGACCTGGTCGCCGCGGCTGCCGGCGGTGGTGACGAAGATCTGCTTCACCGTCTGCGCCGCCCCTTGGCTTGCAGTCTCTGGCCCGCCCACGACATAGGCGATGTCGCCATAGGGGTTGGAGACGATGGCCGTCGTCGGCAGGGTGACGTAGCGCTGCGGCTGGCCGACCGCGACCGCCGCCTTGGCGTACATGCCGGGCAGCAGCAGGTGGTCCGGGTTGGCGAAGCTGGCCCGCACCGTCAGGCTACGGGTGGTGCTGTCGACCAGCGGGCTGATCGCGGTGATGGTGCCGTCGAAGCCGCGGCCCGGATAGCCGTCCAGCGTCGCCGTCACCGGCTGGCCGACCTTGAGCTTGGCCAGGGCCTGCTGCGGCAGGGTGAAGTCGAACAGGATCGGGTCCAGCGACTGCAGCGTCACCATGGTGGTGCCGGCCGCGAGATACTGGCCGAGATCGACCTGCCGCGTGCCCAGCCGGCCGGCGAAGGGCGCCTTGACCGTCTTCTTGTCGATCAGCGCCTGCTGAGCCGCCACCTGGGCCTGGTTGCTCTTCAGCGTCGCCAGGTCGCTGTCGACCGTGGCCTGGCTGACGCCCTGGGCCTTCAGCTGCTTCAGGTCGCGGTCATAGGTGATCTGGGCGTTGTCCGCGGCTGCCTGGTACTGCCTCAGCGTGGCGACGTCCTCCTCCGCCCGCAGCTGGACCAGCGGCGCGCCGGCGGCGACGTCCTGGCCGTCCTGGAAGCTGAAGGATTCGACGATGCCCGAGACCTCGGAGGACAGCGCCGCGCCGTTCACCGCGCGGAAGCTGCCCACCGCCTCCAGCCGCTCCTGCCAGTCGCTGGTGGTCGCGGTGGTGGTCGACACGGTCTGCGGCGGGTTGCTGCGGGCCGCGATCGCCTGCGCGATCATCTGGCTCTTGAAGGCCTGGAACCCGAAGATGCCGCCCAGGATCACGCCGATCACGATCAGCATGATCGTCATGCGCAGGATCAGCGAAGCCGTTCTGCTCTTGGCCATATCTGTGTCCGTCGATCAATCGGGCAGGCTGGGGGTCGGCTGCTTGCGGCCGGCCGGGACGTCGCTGCGGTTCCACCAGCCGCCGCCCAGCGCCTGGTACAGCGCCGCGGTGTCGCTGAGCCGCGCCGCTTGGGCCTGGATCCGGCTGATCCGGGCGTTCAGGAGAGCGGTCTGCGCGGTCAGCACGGTGGTGTAGGTGGTGGCGCCGGCCTGGTACTGGTTGCGGGCGATGGTCAGGCTGCGCTGGGCCGCCCGCTCCGCCGCCAGCTGCGCCTTCAGCGTGTCGGCGTCGTACTGGATCGCGTGCAGCGCGTCGGCCACGTCCTGGAAGGCCGACAGCACGGTGCTGCGGTACTGCGCGGCGGCGACGTCGAAGCCGGCCTCGGCCGCCCGCTTGTCGCTGAGCAGCGTGCCGCCGTCGAAGATCGTCTGCACCACCTTGCCGGCGATGTTCCAGGCCACGGTGCCGGGCGAGAACAGGTCGCCGAAGCTGCTGGCGCTGCTGCCGTAGCTGGCGCTGAGCGTGATCTGCGGCAGCATGTTGGCGATGGCGACGCCGATCTTGGCGCTGGCGCTGTGCAGCTGCGATTCCGACGACCGGATGTCCGGCCGCTGCTCGACCAGCTGCGACGGCAGGCTGAGCGGCAGGTCGCCCGGCAGGGTCAGCGACGCCAGCTCGAAATCGTCGCCCGAGATCTCGCTGGGGAAGCGGCCGAGATAGACGGCGAGCTGGTTGCGCTGCTGCGCCAGCTGCTTCTGCAGCGGCGGCAGCAGCGCCTCGTCCTGCGCCACGGTGGCCTGCTGCGCCGCGACATCGGCCTGCGAGATGCCGCCGAGCGCGAATTGCTGCTGCAGGATGCCGAGGAAGGAGCGCTCGGTCCGGATGATCTCCTCGGTCGCCTTGATCTGCGCCCTGAGCGAGGCCTCCTGGATCGCCGCCGTCACCACGTTGTTGGCGATGGTGAGATAGCTGGCCTCGAGCTGGAAGCGCTCGTAATCGGCCGTGGCCTGCAGTGATTCGATGTTGCGCCGCGTGCCGCCCCAGACGTCGAGGTCGTAGGACACGTCGACCGACGCGGTGGTGACGTTGTAGACCGAGGTCACGGTGCGGGTGCCGCCGGTCGCCGTCGCGCCGGTGCTGTTGCTCTGCTCCCGCGTGCCGGAGGTCGAGCCGCTGACGGTCGGGAACAGCGCGCCCTGCCCGGCCGCGACATTCTCCTGCGCCTGGCGCAAAGTCGCCTGGGCCGACTGGATGTCGGGGTTGGCCTTCAGCGCCTCGGCCACCAGCCGGTTCAGCGTGTCGGAGCGGAACACGCGCCACCAGTCGCCCGGGATGTCCCGGCCGTTCCGGATGGTCTGCGCGCCGCCGCCCGGCACATTGGCCGAGGCGGTCTGCGCCAACGCGGTTCCGGGCGTGTACTGGCTGACGCCCGGCGCGGCCGGACGCTGGAAATCGGGGCCGACCGCGCAGCCCGCCAGGATCAGGGCGGTGAGCGACGCGACGCCCCGCAGAAGATGAGTCTTCACGATGATCGTCAGTCTCGGAAACGGGCGGAAACCATCGGGCCGGCCCGGGTGCGTGGGGGGAACACCGGGCCGGCCCGACCGGTCCGTCAGCCGGCGTGGGGTGCCGGGCGCTCGGCCGGAGGGGCGAAGCGCTGGTCCTGCGGACCGGGACCAGGAAGAGGACGGGGCGGCGGCCCCATCTGCCGCTCGGCCTGCTGCAGCAGGGCGACCTGCTCCGGCGTCAGAGTCCGGCGCAGCGTGGCGATCGCGGATTTGAGCCGCTCGGCGGTCTGGGCGCGGTCGATCACGGTGTCGGCCAGGCGCTCGGAGCGGCCGAAAGCGTCCGGCTGCCGGTCGCCATCGGCGGGCGGCCGGGGCGGCGCCATCAGGGCCAGCAGCGCGCTGGTATAATCCCGCCAGGCGTCGAGCTGGTCGGCCCGGATGCCGGCGAGGGTCTCGAGGCCGGCCAGGTCGCGGGCCAGCTTCATGCGGAAATCGGGCCGCAGATCAGGGCCGCGCCGCCAGCCGGGGCCGTTGTCGGGCCGGTCCGGGCCGAAGCCGTCCGGGCCTGGCGGCGGGGCGTCCGGCGCGGCGGCATGGATCGTCGAGTTGACATTGACGGGGGCGTTGACCGGGTCGGCCAGGGCGGTGCCGCCCGGGCCCATCACCGTGCCGAGGGTGAGACCGATGACACCGGCCGTCGCAACACCGATGATGGCGACAGTGGACTTCATCGATAGCCTCGCTCCTGTTGCTGTGAACGAGGCGAAGCTAGGACCGCCGTGTTTCCGCCCTTCGTCCGCCCGTTGCCGAATGTGAACCGCCAGAGGAAATTGGTTGCCCAACGTTGCCAGCCGGCCGCCGGCAATACTCCGTTGCACAAAACCCATCGCCGCCCGTCCTCGGCGCCGTAAAGATCATGACAACTGCTTTGACGATTGCCCGACTGATGCAGACTTCTCCCCATATCCTTGTCGTGGACGACGATCCCGAGATCCGTCGTCTGCTGGGCCGCTATCTCGACGGCCAGAACTTCCGGGTCACCCTGGCGGCCGACCGGCGCGAATGCGAGGAACGGCTGGCGGCCGGCCGGATCGACCTGCTGGTGCTCGACGTCATGCTGCCGGACGGCTCCGGCCTCGAGATTTGCCGCGAGCTGAGCCGCCGCAAGCCGCATCTGCCGGTGATCCTGCTGACCGCGCTGAAGGAGGATGTCGACCGCATCATCGGCCTCGAGATCGGCGCCGACGATTATCTCGGCAAGCCGTTCAACCCGCGCGAGCTGGTGGCGCGGATCCGCGCCGTGCTGCGGCGGACGGGCGCCGCCATGCCGGACGAGGCGCCGGCGCTGGGCCATTACCGCTTCGCCGGATTCGTCGCCGACCCCGCCACCCGCCGCATCGTCGACGATGCCGGCGAGGAGGTGATCCTGACCGGCGCCGAGTTCGAGCTGCTGCTCGCCTTCCTGGAACGGCCCGGCCGGGTGCTGTCGCGCGACCAGCTGCTGGACCTGACCCAGGGGCGCGAGGCGGAGCCGCTGGACCGGTCGATCGACGTGCTGGTCAGCCGGCTGCGCCGCAAGCTGGGCGACGGCGGGCGGTTCCAGATCTTCAAGACGGTGCGCAACGGCGGCTACCAGCTGGCGGTCGCGGTCGACCAGTCGAGGGACCCGGCGTGAACACGCTGCGCGCGCGCATCATCCTGCTGCTGGCGGTCGCCATCATCGCCGTGGTCGGCATCGCCAGCTTCGTCGCCCTGCTGCTGCTGCGCGAGCCGTCGCCGGCCCGCACGGTCGAGCCCTTCGCCCGCCAGATCCGGCTGATCGCCGACCTGGTCGAGAACGGCATCGGGCCGGTCGGCGACCCCGGGCGGGCCGCGGACTTCCAGCTGAGCCCGACCCCGGCGCCCGGCACGCCGGACATGCGCGGTACCGCGCTGCTGGGCGACGCCATGAACGCCACCGGCCCCAGCCTGCCGCTGATGGTGACGCGGCCGGGCCGCGACGCGCCGTCGACCCTGTCGGTGAAGATCGATCCCGAACGCTGGCTGTGGCTGCCGATGCCGGACCTGCCGGTGCCGCAGGGCGTGCCGCTGGCCTTCGCCGGCTGGATGCTGCTGCTAGTGCTGGGGGCGATCGGCATCGCCGCGCTGGCCGCCGACCGGGTGGTCCGGCCGCTGGCCCTGCTGGAGGGCACGATCGGCCGGATCGGGCCGGACGGCGCGCTGCCGGAGCTGCCGGAGACCGGCACGGCCGAGATGAAGACCACCGCCCGGGCCCTGAACCGCCTGTCCAGCCGCCTGCGGGCGGCGATGGAAAGCCGGATGCGCCTGGTCGCCGCCGCCGGCCACGACCTGCGCACGCCGATGACCCGGATGCGGCTGCGCGCCGAGTTCCTGCCGGAGGAGGATCGCGACGCCTGGCTGCGCGACCTGGACGAGCTGGACCGCATCGCCGACAGCGCCATCCGGCTGGTGCGCGAGGAGGTCGAGGGCGGCGATGCCGAGCCACTGCGCCTGGACAAGCTGGTCGAGACCGTCTGCACCGAGCTGGCCGAGCAGTCGCTGCCGGTGACGCTGCTGTGGGCCGACCCGGTGTCGGTCAAGGCCGGGCCGTTGGCGCTGAAGCGGGCGCTGCGCAACCTGGTGATCAACGCCGCCACCCATGGCCGCGGGGCCGAGGTGGCGCTGGACGTGGTCCAGGTCGGGGATGGCGGCGAGGCCCGCATCGTCATCACCGACAACGGCCCCGGCATCCCGCCCGACCTGCTGGCGCAGGTGTTCGAGCCGTTCTTCCGGGTCGACCCGGCGCGGCGCCAGACGGTGCCGGGCGCCGGGCTGGGCCTGGCCATCGCCAAGGAGATCGTCGACCGCAGCGGCGGCCGGATCGAGATCGCCAACCGTCCCGACGGCGGCCTGATCCAGACCGTGACCCTGCCGGCGAAGGATGTGGCGGTGGGGTGAGGCGTTCGGAGCGGCGCCTTCGGAATTCCCTACACCGTCATTGCGAGCGCAGCGAAGCAATCCAGGGGCCGGTGCGCACCGGCCCCTGGATTGCTTCGTCGGCTTCGCCTCCTCGCAATGACGGCGAGGGGATGGCCCCCGCCCCTCTCCCTGAGGAGAGGTGAAGGGGCGGCGCCGGCCCATCCGCAACGCAGCTGCAGGCCAATCGCCGCCCTCCCCGCCCCGCCGAGCCGCTAGGATGGGCCGCCCCGACTCGCGCGGGGCGGGAGGAAGCGGCAAAGAAATGAACCTGACCCCGTCCGAGACCCACACCATCGTGCTCGGCGCCCTGCTGGCGCTGTTCCTGTCGGCGCTGGACCAGACCATCGTCGCCACCGCCCTGCCCTCGATCGGGCGCGAGCTGGGCGATTTCGAGCTGATCTCCTGGGTCGTCACCGCCTATCTGCTGACCTCGACCTGCGCCACGCCGATCCTCGGCAAGCTCAGCGACCTGTACGGCCGCCGGCTGATGCTGCTGGGCTGCCTGGTGGTGTTCCTCGCCGCCTCGGCGCTGTGCGCCCTGTCCACCTCGATGACCATGCTGATCGCCTCCCGCGCCCTGCAGGGGCTGGGCGGCGGCTTGCTGACCCTGGCCCAGACGGTGATCGCCGATGTCGTGGCACCGCGGGAGCGCGGCCGCTACGCCGCCTATTTCGCCACGGTCTGGGCCGGCTCCGCCCTGATCGGCCCGACCCTGGGCGGCGTCCTCACCCAGTATGTCGGCTGGCCCTGGATCTTCTGGATCAACCTGCCGCTGGGCCTGCTGGCGCTCGGCATCGTCGACCGGGCGCTGCGCAAGCTGCCGGTGCCGCGGGTCAAGGCGCGGATCGATGTCGTCTCGATCGCCCTCCTCACCCTCGGCACCGTCGCCCTGCTGCTCGGCCTGTCCTGGGGCGGCACGGCCTATCCCTGGGCCTCGGCGCCGGTGGTCGCCACCGTGGCGACGGCCGGGCTCGGCGGCTGGCTGTTCTTCCGCCGCCAGAGCCGGGTGGACGAGCCGATCCTGCCGCCCCGCTTCCTCGGCGATGCCGTGGTCGGGCCGGTGCTGCTGTCGGTCTTCCTCGCCTTCGGTGGCTACCTGGTGCTGGCGGTGCTGGCGCCGACCTATCTGCAGGTGGCGCTGCAGGTCAGCACCGGTGAGGCCGGGCTGCTGATGATCCCGCTGATGATCTCGACCACCATCACCGCCTCGCTGTCCGGCCGTTCCATCACCCGCACCGGCAGCTATCGCCGGCCGCCGGTGATCGGCCTGCCGGTGGCGATCGTGGCGGCGCTGGTGCTGGCGGCGACGGCCACGCACGCCACGCCGCTGGCCGCCACCGCCCTGCTGACGGCCATCGGCCTCGGCGTCGGCCCGATCTTCCCGGCCAGCATGGTGGCGGCGCAGAACGCCGTGGCGGCGCGCGACCTCGGCGCCGTGACTGGCGCCGTCGCCTTCTCCCGCGCCCTCGGCGGCGCCATCCTGGTCGCCGCCGGGTCGGCCCTGGTGCTGGGGCTGATCGTGGCCTGGAGCCCGTCGGTCGCCTCGGTCTCGGGGCTGGAGGACCTGGTGCGCCGGCCGCTGGGCGAGGCCGAGCGTGGCGACATCGCCCTGGCCTTCGCCGTGCTGTTCGCGGCGGTGGCGGCGGTGTTCGCCCTCAGCCTGCTGATCTATCTGCGGGTCGAGCACCGGCCGCTGCGCAGCCAGACCCATGGCAATGTCGAGGGCGGGGCGGGTTAAACTCACGCGTTGCCTCTCCCGCTTGCGGGAGAGGTCGGAGACGCGAAGCGGCTCCGGGTGAGGGCCCTTTGTCGAGGCCTGGGCCAGCCCTCACCCGGCCGTCCTGCGGACGTCCGACCTCTCCCGCCAGGCGGGAGAGGCAACGCAAAAGAACTCCTGACACTCCTAGAAGCCGGCCCGCTCCCAGATCGGCTCGGCGGCGAAGCGCTCGACCAGGAAGTCCACCACCGCCCGCACCTTGGGCGCCAGGTTGCGGTTGTGCGGCCAGACGGCGTAGATCGCGCCGAACGGGTTCTCGTATCCGGTCAGCAGCGGCACCAGCCGCCCGGCGGCGATGTCGGGGCCGACGATGAAATCCGGCGACAGCGCCAGCCCGGCGCCGGCCCGCAGCGCCGCCAGCGTCACCTCGGCGTTGTTGGCGCGCAGCCTTCCGTCGACCCGCACCGTCTCCAGCCGGCCGTCGGGGCCGACGAACTCCCACTCGTTCTGGTCGGTGGCGTAGCTGTACAGCATGCAGTCATGCTGCAGCAGGTCGGCCGGGCTGCGCGGCACGCCGCGGCGCTCGAGATAGGACGGCGCGGCGCAGAGCAGCCGCCGGCAGGAGGCGATGCGCCGGGCCACCAGGCTGGAATCCTGCAGCCGGGTGATGCGGATCACCAGGTCGAAGCCCTCGGCCACGACATCGACGAAGCGGTCCTCGAACAGCACCTCGATCCGCAGCTCGGGCCAGCGCGCCAGCATCTCCGGCACCAGCGGCGCCAGGTACTCGCGGCCGAAGCTGGCCGGCGCGTTCAGACGCAAGAGGCCGCGCGGCTCGGCCGAGAGATGGGTGATCGCCCGCTCCGCCTCCTCCACCTCGCGGGCGACGCGCAGGCAGCGCTCGTAGAAATCCTGCCCGGCATCGGTCGGGCTGAGGGTGCGGGTGGTGCGGTTCAGCAGGCGGGCGCCCAGCCGGTCCTCCAGCTTGGCGATCTGCTTGCTGACCGCGGATTTCGACAGGCCCAGCCGCGCCGCCGCGGCCGAGAAGCTGCGGCTGTCGACGACCTGGGCGAAGACGATCATGGCGCCGGGCATATCCATCCGGCGCAAGGTCTACGAGGCGAGGCGCGGGGTCAACGATCCAGCGCCCCCTGCCCCAGAGTCGCCTGGCCCAGCGTCGCCTGGCGCAGCGCCGCGATGGTCTCGCGCAGGCCGCGGGTCAGCGGCTTGTCGCGGCGCAGCACCAGGCCGAGCTGGCGGGTGAGCTGCGGCGACAGCGGATGCACGGCCAGGCCCGGCGCCTGCTGCACCGACATGGCCGGCAGGATGGCGCAACCCAGGCCGGCGCCGACCAGCTCCTTGATCGCCTCGACGCTGCCCAGCTCCATCACCGGCTTCAGGCTGATCCCGGCGCGGGCGAACCAGTCGTCGACGATGCGCCGGGTCTGGCCGCCCGGCTCGTACAGCACCACCGGCCGGCCGGCCAGCGCCGCCGGCGTCACCGCCGGCGGCAGGTCGTCCGTCTCGGCCGGGGCCACGGCGACGAACGCCTCCTCCATCAGCGGCGTCACCGCGAAGGCCCGGCCCGAGGCCGGCAGGGCGACGAGGCCGAGGTCGAGCGCGTTCTCCTCCACCAGGCGCAGGACGTCGACGGCGTTGCCGGTGGAGACCACGATCTCCAGCGACGGCAGGCGGCGGCGCAGCGCCCGCAGCACCGGCGGCAGCAGGTAGATGCAGGCGGTGGCGCCGGTGCCAAGCCGCACCCGGCCGAGCGCGCCGCCGGCATGCTCCGCCATCGCCTCGACCGCCGCCGCGACCTCGGCCTCGATCCGCCCGGCATGGACCAGCAGGTCGCGGCCCGCCGCGGTCGGCGTGGCCCGCTTGCCCACCCGCTCGACCAGCCGGACGCCGAGCCGCGCCTCGAGCTGGCGGATCTGCAGGCTGACCGCGGGCTGGGTCAGGTTCAGCCGCGCCGCGGCGCCGGAGAAGCTGCTGGCCCGCACCACCTCGGCGAAGGTCCGCAACTGGTCGAGGCTGAGACTCCGCATCCCAAAGAATTCCTTATGATCCGCATTGGATATACAAATTTCCCTTATCCGTTACGAAAGCGCAACCTCGGCCCGTTCCCACCAGGACCTTGTCCGATGACTTGCCCCCTGCTGTCCGAGATGCTGCATTGGTTCGCCGCCGCGCCGCAGTCGCGCCGGCGCCAGGTCGAGATCCTGCGCGGGCTCGACGACCGGCGCCTGGCCGATCTCGGCATCAGCCGCGGCGAGGCGCTGCGCGGACATCCCGATCCCGGCCGCGCGGACGCACTGACCGAAAGACCGAACCGACCATGCCTGACCGCCATCCCGCTTCCCTGATCACCATCCGTGACACGGCGGAGGCCGACCTGCCGGCCATCCAGGCGATCTATGCCCACCATGTGCTGCACGGCTTCGCCAGCTTCGAGGAGGTGCCGCCGCAGGTGGCGGAGCTGGCGGCGCGGCGGGCGGCGGTGCTGGCCCAGGGCCTGCCCTATCTGGCGGCGGAGATCGCGGGCCGCGTCGCCGGCTACGCCTATGCCGGCGCCTACCGGCCGCGCCCGGCCTACCGCCACACCATCGAGGATTCGGTCTATGTCGCCGACGGCATGGCGGGCCGCGGCGTCGGCCGGGCGCTGCTCGGCGCGCTGATCGAGCGCTGCGAGGCCGGGCCCTGGCGGCAGATGGTGGCGGTGATCGGCGACAGCGGCAATGCCGGCTCGATCGCGCTGCATGAGCGCATGGGCTTCCGCCGCGCCGGCCTGCTGCCGTCGGTCGGCTTCAAGTTCGGCCGCTGGGTCGACAGCGTGCTGATGCAGCGGCCGCTCGGCCCCGGCGACACCACCCTGCCTGCGCCCTGGCCGGCCCCGGGCCGCGACGCTTGATCCGGCGCCGCACGGTCCTGTGCCTCGGCCTGGCGCAGCTGGTCAGCTGGGGCACGACCTATTACCTGATCGGCGGCTTCGGCCCACGGATCATCGCCGAGACCGGCTGGAGTCCCACGCTGGTGCATGGCGGCTTCTCCGCCGCCCTCCTGGTGATGGGGCTGTCCTCGGCCTGGGTCGGGCGGCTGATCGACCGGCATGGCGGCCGCGCGGTGATGACGGCGGGGTCGGTGCTGTCGGCCCTCGGCTGCACCGGGCTCGCCCTGGCCCGCGATCCCATCTCCTACTATGCCGCGTGGCTGGTGCTGGGCCTGGCGATGCGCTGCACCCTGTACGACGCCGCCTTCGCCGCGCTGGCCCGGATCGGCGGGGCGGAGGCGCGCCGGCCGATGTCGCAGATCACGCTGCTGGGCGGCCTGGCCTCCACCGCCTTCTGGCCGATCGGCGAGAGCCTGGCCGGCGCCCTCGGCTGGCGCGGCGCGGTCCTCGCCTATGCCGGCTTCGCCCTGCTGACCCTCCCGCTGCACCTGGCCCTGCCCGCCGGCCGCGACGGCGGACGCGTGCGGGACGCCTCGGCGGCGCCCCCGCCCCTGGCCGGCAGCCGGCGGGAGCACTGGATCGCCGGCGCGCTCTACGCCCTGATCGTGACCCTGACCAACATCCTGAACGCCGGCATGTCGGCGCATATGATCGGCATCCTGGCCGGGCTGGGGCTGGCGGCCCCGGTCGCGGTGTGGATCGCGACGCTGCGCGGCATCGGCCAGTCCGGCGCCCGGCTGGCGGAGGTGACGTTCGGCGGCGGGCTGTCGCCCCTGGCGCTGACCCTCGCGGCATCGGCCCTGCTGCCGCTGTGCTTCCTGGCGGGGCTGTGGAGCGGCCGGGCCGCCACGGCGGCGATCGCCTTCGCCTTCCTCTACGGCGCCGGCAACGGCCTGCTGACCATCACCCGCGGCACGCTGCCCCTGGTGCTGTTCGACCCGCGCCGCTACGGCGCGGTGGCCGGGCGGCTGCTGGTGCCGGGATTCCTGTGCTCGGCCGCGGCGCCGGTCGCCTATGCCGCGGTGATCGAGCAGGCGGGGGAGGCCGCGGCGCTGTGGCTGTCCGCCGCGCTGGCGGCCCTCACCCTGGCGGCGGCGGCGATGCTGTACGCGGCGTTCCGGACCAGCCGGGCGGCGCCGGCACCTTAAGCGGAATTGGCCCAGTAGGCCTCGCGGCGGTCGACCACGAGGTCGCCGCGCGGGCTGTGGCCGGCATCCTTGCGGCCGCCCTTGACGTGGTCCATGAAGCGGCCGAGGCCCGAATTGATCAGCACATGCTTGGCCCGGGCGCCGATGCCCTCGGCGATGTCGTGCGACCGGTGGCCGGCCTGCTCGATCTGGCGGCGGACCACGTCGAACAGATAGGCGTCGTGGAACTCGTACTCCCGGAACAGCCCGTCCTCGGTGTACAGCCGCTCGAACGCCGCCAGCATCTCCTGCGTCGCCGGGTGGCGCAGGTTGTAGGCCAGGAAGCCGCATTCGGTGTAGGTCGGCCGCTGCAGGCAGCCGACGAAGCAGTCCGGCGGGACGAAGCTCTCCAGCTCGTCCCAGTGCGGCGCGGCAAAGAACAGGCTGTCGGCGTCGACCCAGATCAGCACGTCGGTGTCGGCGGTCTTCGCGGCATGGAAGATGGCGAAGGCCTTGTGGGCGAAGCGCACCGCGTCCCAGCGGAAGCCGGAGCCCCAGTTGCGCTCGCCCAGCTTGATCCGGTTCTTGTAGGGGTTGCGCTGCAGCTTGAAGCGGTAGCGCTGGGTCTGGCCATGCGCCAGCGGGTTGTCGGCATGGCGCCGCTTGAACGCGACCAGGTCCGGGCAGCTCTCGATCAGGTCGCGCACGACGACGCGGTCGCTCGGCACCTTCGGCTGGAAGCCTTCGCGGTAGAGGATCAGGGGGATCTCGTCCGGCCAGTGCCGATCGAAGGTCTCGATCATGCGGCGGCCGTATTCGGCATAGCCGGCGGCGTGACAGGTCGTGACGACGGAGAATGTCCGCATGGGCTCACTCGGACGACGCAAGGGCGTCACCATCTGGGGATTGCGCTGGCTCTTGGGGCTCGAAACACGCGGGGGGCCGCTGCGTTCCCGAGCCTTGACGACGCCCGCACCATAACTGCACAGGTGCGGGACGTGAAATTACTGATTGGTAACCGAAAGTTGCCGGGAACGCATGGGTTCGGCGACCGCGGCAACGCTATGACAGGGCCTCGGCGGCCTTCACCCTGCGCGCATTTGTCACGATCGAATCCAGCAGGCCCGGGAACTTGGCGTCGAGATCCTCGCGCCGCAGCGAGATGAAGCGCTGCGTCCCGTCGATCCGGGTCCAGGTGACGCCGGCCTCGCGCAGCTTGGCGTAGTGGTAGGACAGCGCGGTCTTGTTTCCCCCGTCGCCGAAGATGCGGCAGGAGACCTCGCCCACATCCGCCAGGGTGGCGACGATGCCGAGCCGCGTCGGGTCGCTGAGCGCGGCGAGGATGGTGACGAGGTCGAGCTGGTCGCGGTCGGGCTGGAACGGCGGGCGCATGGCGCGAAGCTAGTCGATCCGCCGGCCCGTTTCAATGTTCAATGATTATTGAACAATCTGCTTGACGCCGGAACGGCGCGAAGGAGTATGGTTCAATAATCATTGAACATTGGAACATCACCCGATGCCCGCCTCCCTGGTCTGGCTCGCGATCGGCGCTTTCGCCATCGGCACCGAAGGCCTGATGATCGCCGGGCTGCTGCCCGCGATCGCCGCGGATTTCCACAGCTCCGTCGCTACGGCGGGGCAGCTGATCACCATCTTCGCCCTCGCCTATGCCGTCGGCTCGCCGATCCTGTCGGCGCTGTGCGGCGGCCTCGACCGCCGCCGGCTGCTGGTGGCCGCGCTGCTGGCCTTCGCCGTCTCCAACCTGCTGGCGGCGGGGGCCCAGAGCCTGTGGCAGCTGGTCGCCGCCCGGGTGCTGCTGGCGCTGAGCGCCGGTCTGTTCATGCCCACCGCCTACGCCGTCGCCGCCTCCCTGGTGCCGCCCGACCATCGCGGCCGCGCGATCGCCGCGGTGACCAGCGGCATGACCATCGCCACCGCGCTCGGCGTGCCGCTCGGCGCCTGGATCGGCGCCCATGCCGACTGGCGCGCGACCTTCGTCATCGTCGCCGTGCTCGGCCTGGCCGGGGTGGCGGGGCTGCGCTTCGGCCTGCCGGCCAGGCTGCCGCTCGGCGCCTCGACGATGGCCGAGCGCCTGGCCGTGGCCCGCCGGCCCGCCGTGCTGCAGGCCCTGACCGTGACCTTCTTCTGGATCGCGGCCGCCTTCGTTCTCTACACCTTCATCGCCCCCTATCTGGAGCAGACGGCCGGGATCGGCCCGGACGGGGTCAGCGCGGTGCTGTTCCTGTTCGGCATCGGCTCCGCCATCGGCAATTTCGTCGGCGGCCAGCTGACCGACCGGATCGGCCCGGTGCGGCTGCAGCTCGCCGCCCTCGCCTTCCTGGCCCTGGCGCTGGCCGGGCTGGGCGCCGCCACCAGCCTGCCGAGCGGCCAGGCGTTGTTCGCCATCGCGCCGCTGATGCTGGTCTGGGCCGTCGCCGGCTGGGCCTTCCACCCGGCGCAGACGACGCGGCTGATCCGGCTGGCGCCGGAGGTCGGGATGATCGCGGCGTCGCTGAACTCCTCGGCGCTCTATGCCGGCATCGCCTTCGGCTCGGCGCTCGGGGCCGCGGCCCTCGACCATGGCGGCGTCCCCGCCCTCGGCTGGATCGGCGCCCTATCGGCGGCGATCGCCCTCGTCCTCCTGGCGGCCACCGCGCGACGCCAGGCGGCGGATGCGGCGGCGACCCAGGCGGCCTGACCGCGGGGCACGATCGGGTTCGATCGTCTCGTTTCAGGAAACAATCCTGTGCCGGATCGCCGGGTTATCCCGGCGCTCCGCCGGGGTTACCTTTGCCGGGCAATGCCGATGGCGTGTCCGCAAAGGGAAACGATGCGATGACGAAGGTCCTGGTCCTCTACTACAGCTCCTACGGCCATATCGAGACCATGGCCACCGCGGTGGCCGAGGGCGTCCGCGAGGCCGGCGGCGAGCCGACCATCAAGCGCGTGCCCGAGCTGGTGCCGGAAGCGGTCGCCCGCGACAACCACTTCAAGCTCGACCAGGCGGCGCCGATCGCCACCATCGACGAGCTGGCCGACTACGACGCCGTGATCTTCGGCGTGCCGACCCGCTTCGGCATGATGGCGGCGCAGATGCGCAACTTCCTCGACCAGGCCGGCGGCCTGTGGATGAAGGGCGCGCTGATCGGCAAGGTCGGCAGCGTCTTCGCCTCGACCGCGACCCAGCATGGCGGCCAGGAGGCGACGATCCTCAGCTTCCACACCTTCCTGCTGCACCAGGGCATGGTGGTGGTGGGCCTGCCCTACTCCTTCCAGGGCCAGATGACGCTGGACGAGATCACCGGCGGGTCGCCCTACGGCGCCACCACCATCGCCGGCGGCCAGGGCCAGCGCCAGCCGAGCGCCAACGAGCTCGCCGGCGCCCGCTTCCAGGGCGCGCATGTGACGAAGATCGCCGGCAAGCTGGCCGGCTAAGGGCGCGCATTACCTCTCCCGCAAGCGAGACCTTTTCGGAATTCCCCACACCGTCATTGCGAGCGCAGCGAAGCAATCCAGGGCCAGTGCGCACCGGCCCCTGGATTGCTTCGTCGGCTTCGCCGCCTCGCAATGACGGCGAGGGATCAAGCGTTGTGAAAAGGCCTCGCAGGTGGGAGAGGTAACGCGACAGCACTCTTTCCGCTGCCAGCGATATCAATGGCATAATGCCGCCGCAGAGTTCTGCCAGGAGGATGCGATGGGCCTGCTGATCGAGGGCCGCTGGGCCGACCAGTGGTACGACACCAAATCGACCGGCGGGCGCTTCGTGCGGCAGGAAAGCCACTTCCGTGACCATGTGACGGCCGATGGCAGCTCCGGCTTCAAGGCCGAGCCCGGCCGCTACCACCTCTATGTCTGCTATGCCTGCCCCTGGGCGCACCGCACCCTGATCGTGCGGGCGTTGAAGGGGCTGGAGGACGTGATCTCGGTCGACGCGGTCGACCCGTTCATGGGCGACCAGGGCTGGACCTTCGCCGACATCCGCACCGGCGTTCGCTCGCCCGGCGCGACCGGCGACCGGGTCAACGGCCGTGCGGCGCTGCACGAGGTCTACACCCTGGCCAAGCCGGACTACACCGGCCGGGTCACGGTGCCGGTGCTGTGGGACAAGAAGACCGGCACGATCGTGAACAACGAATCGGCCGAGATCATCCGGATGCTGAACTCGGCGTTCGACGAGTGGGGCGACCGGTCGGTCGACCTGTCGCCGGCCGCCCTTCTGCCCGAGATCGACGCCATCAACGCCGAGGTCTATGACCGGGTGAACAACGGCGTCTACAAGGCCGGCTTCGCCACCGAGCAGGCGGCCTATGAGGAGGCGGTGACCCGGCTGTTCGAGATGCTGGACCGGCTGGAGGCGCATCTGTCGGCGCATCGCTGGCTGGTCGGCGACCGGCTGACCGAGGCCGACATCCGGCTGTTCACCACCCTCTTGCGCTTCGACCCGGTCTATCACGGCCACTTCAAGTGCAACCTGCGGCCGCTGCACGAATACCCGGCGCTGTGGGGCTTCACCCGCGAGATCGCGCAGCGCCCGCATGTGGCCGCGACGATCGAGATGACGCATATCAAGCGCCACTACTACGAGAGCCACCGCACCATCAACCCGACCGGCATCGTGCCGAAGGGCCCGCTGCTCGACCTGTCGGCGCCGCATGGCCGGGAGCGACTGGCGGAGGCGGGGTAAGCGATCGCTCTCCCCTTCCCCACACCGTCATTGCGAGCGTAGCGAAGCAATCCAGGGGCCAGTTCGAACCGGCCCCTGGATTGCTTCGTCGGCTTCGCCTCCTCGCAATGACGGTGTGGGGTAGACGGCCCAGCCCAGCTCACACCCCCAGCACCGCCGTCCGCAGGATCCTCACCGCCAGGAACAGGGCGGTGAAGGCCAGGGCCTCGTCCCGCAGGTTCAGGCGGCCGGGCTGCGGCGCCTCGCGCGCGGCCCAGGCGAACAGCGCGGTCCAGATCGCGGACAGGAACATCACCATCTGCAGCAGCGCCAGCATGTCGGCCAGCGACCGCCTGCCCGGCAGCGCGATCAGGGCCAGCAGCGCCAGCACGGTGCCGAAGCGCATGCCGAAGCTGGCGATGCGGCGACGCGAGTCCGGGTCGGTGCGCTGCCAGAGCGTCCCGGCCGGAACCGGCTCGGCGGCCGCCCGGGAGGTGTCGATGTCGTGCATGGTCGTCATCCTAGACCGGCCCGTCGCGTCATCGCGGGCCCGTCGGAGCGCGACCCTGCTCTCTCCCGGCATCAAGTCTCCATGCGGTTTTCGCGCTGGTGCTTGCGGTCGCGCTCCCGCTCGCCCCGGGCCTCGGCCGCCAGCCGCCGGTACTCCTTGCGGATCTCGCCGATCTCGTCCTCGGAATGCTCCTCGAGGTCCAGCAGCACGTTGCGCGCTACCTCGGTGGCCCGGATCAGCTCGTCGATCTTGATCTGCAGCGCCGCGCTGTCGCGGTTCTGGGTGTTCTGGATCAGGAACACCATCAGGAAGGTGACGATGGTGGTGCCGGTGTTTACGGTCAGCTGCCAGACGTCGGAAAACCCGGCGAACGGCCCGATCGCCGCCCAGACCACCATCAGCCCCGCCGCCACGCCGAAGGTGGCGGGATGGCCGGCCAGCCGCGCGACCCGGCTGGCGAAGCGGGTGAACCAGGGGGCGTTCTTCATGGCATCCTCCAGCGCGGAACGGATGCCATGAGAACGGGATCGCGGGCCGGATCGTGCCGGACCGAGACGGCGGCCGGTCAGTCGGGCCGGTTGTAGTCGTACAGCACCCGGCCATAGGGCAGCGTCAGGTCGGCGATGAGGTGATGGGCGCCGATCACCCGGCGCACCGGCAGGTCGGCCACCGGCGCGTTGACATGCGGCACCAGATGCAGCCGCGCCGGCCCGATCCAGGATCCCTTCGGCGTGATGTCGACCAGGTTGTAGGCCACCAGCTGGCACACCTCCGGCCGGCCGTCGACGCCCGGGATCAGCTTCAGGTTGACCTGGGTGCGCGACAGCGTCGCCATCGTCCGCTCGCCGTTGCCGGCCATGCTCTCGTGCTTGTAGCCCATGGTGCCCATGGCCACGAGCTGGTCGGCATAGGACAGGGTGCCGGTCAGCGTGTCCTTGACGATCTGCAGCTTCGGATGGGCGTATTTCTTCGGAAAGCCCCAGATCTCCCGGCCGGCGGCGATCGGCGGGTCGTCATCGAGATACATCTGGGCGACGAAGCTCATCTCCTCGCCGCGGAACTTGCAGGGGATGACCATGCCGGATTCGGTGTAGCTGCCGAAGCCCGAGCTGTCCGGCATCTTGATCCATTCGTAATGCACCAGCGGCCGCTCCAGCGGCTCCAGCGGCTCCGGCAGCTGGTCGCGCACCACCTGCGGGTCGGTCTCGTAGGTGATGATCATGTATTCGCGGTCGACGAAGCGGTACGGCCCGGCCGGGTAGCTGGGGCCTGCCGCGGGCATCGACGGCAGACGGAGGACATCCTGGATCCGCATGGTCTCACCTCTCACCGAACGGCCGCGACCCGGCCGCAGCGGTTCATAGAGGGGCAGCGCGGATGGTCCCGCGACAGTATTCCGACAGTGATGTGACATCGCGGCGGGAGGCGCCCTCACGTCATCAGCCCGTCATCCATCCCGGCCTATCGTGCCGTCCCCGCGAGCAGGAGACCGGCCGCCATGGATGCCAAGAGCCCCGTTGCCCAGCATGAAGCCCCCGTGCAGGGTTGGCGGCCCGAGCGCTGCGACCGCGTCGCGCTGGTGCTGCAGGGCGGCGGCGCCCTCGGCGCCTACCAGGCCGGGGTGTACCAGGCGCTGCACGAGGCGGGGATCGAGCCGGACTGGGTGTCGGGCGTGTCGATCGGCGCCATCAACGCCGCGATCATCGCCGGCAACCCGCCGGAGCGGCGGCTGGAGCGGCTGCGCGCCTTCTGGGAGCGGATCACCGAGCGCAAGATCTGGCACTACACGCCGGATGGCGACCTGTTCCGCCAGATGCGCAACGCCACCAGCACCTGGATGACCATGGTGCAGGGCCAGCCCGGCTTCTTCTCGCCGCATCCGGTCAACCCCTGGCTCAGCCTGGCCGGGGCGAAGAGCGCCACCAGCCATTACGACACCGCGCCGCTGCGCGAGACCCTGGCCGAGCTGGTGGATTTCGACCGGATCAATGCCGGCCCGGTGCGCTTCGCGGTGGGGGCGGTCAATGTCCTGACCGGCAACTTCACCTATTTCGACAGCGCCGAGGAGGAGATCGGGCCGGACCATGTGATGGCCAGCGGCGCCCTGCCCCCGGCCCTGCCGATGGTCAAGATCGGCACCGACCATTACTGGGACGGCGGCATCGTCTCGAACACACCGCTGCAGCATTTGCTGGACCAGGATGGCGGGCTGAACACGCTGGTGTTCCAGGTCGACCTGTTCAGCGCCCGGGGCCAGCTGCCGCGCGACATGAACGACGTGATGGCCCGGCACAAGGACATCATGTACTCGTCGCGCACCCGCTACACGACCGACCTCTACAAGCGGCTGCATCTGTGGAAGACGCGGCTGGCCCAGGCCCTGGCGAAGGCGCCGGCGGAGACGCTGAGCGACGAGGAGCGGCGGCTGCGGGAGGAGCTGGCGCATCTGCCGGAGATCACCATCCTGCACCTGATCTACCAGCAGAAGGCCTATGAGGGCCACGCCAAGGACCACGAATTCTCCGGCACCTCGATGCGCGAGCACTGGCAGAGCGGCTACGAGGACACCAAGCGGACCCTCAAGCGCCGGCAATGGATGGAGATGCCGCCGGAAGGCGCCGGCATCCTGATCCATGACGTGCACCGTCTCGAAGACTGAGGACGGGCGTCCGCGCCACTCTCAGCTGTCATCCTCGGGCTTGACCCAAGGATCCAGGGGCTTTCAAGAGCCGCTCTTGGTGGCCCCTGGATTGCCGGGTCAAGCCCGGCAATGACAGTAAGAAGAGAAGACTACCAAACACGTCATGGCGAGGCGCGAAGCGACGTGGCCATCCAGAGGACGGTGCCGCTGGATGGCCACGCCCCTGCGGGGCTCGCCATGACGGTGTGGATTGGCTGGCGACCTCAGTGTCCTTGGTCGAGCGTCGTCGGCGCGCCGCATTCCGCGCAGAGCTTCGCCCGGGGCGTCCGCAGCGGCTTGCCGCAGGCGCCGCAGGGTGGGCCGAACAGCGAGAGCCGGTGATGCCAAAGCGCGTCGGGGTCGGTTTCGCGGTAGCCGGTCAGCGCGAAATAACGGTCCAGCGCGCCCGTTCCGGAAATATGCCGCTTGGCTTCCGCCAGGCTCGCGCTGTGAAGCGCCCTGTAGTCCTTGATCCGCCGGATAGGATCGCTCAGAGCCGGATAGACCTCAGCCCATTCGTGCTCGTCCAGCATCGGGACCTCGGCCCGGCAACGCCAGCAATAGAGGGTCTTGGCCATGGCGGTCGCCCTGAAGCGGGCGGAGCGGCCGCTCCGCCTCGCGCCATGATGCGGGCCGCCCGCCGTCAGTACAAGACGCCCCCAGCCCCTCACTGCCCCTGGTTCAGCGCCGCCGGCAGTTTGTTCGCCTGCAGGCCGTACTTGGCCAGGATCTGGTCGTAGGTGCCGTCGGCCTGCAGCTTCTCCACCGCGGCCTTGACCGCGTCGCGCAGCTGCGGGTCGGATTTCAGCACCGGGATGCCGACCAGGGACTCCGTGAACGCCGCGCCGATCGGCACATAGGTGTTTGGCTCCAGCTGCTGGAAATAGGGCAGCGTCTCGTTGCCCTGGGCCGCGGCCTGCAGGCGCTGGGTCTTCAGCTGGGTGCGGGCATCGGCCGAGCCCTCGGTGCCGACCACATTGATCGCCGGCTTGCCCTTGGCCACGCAGTTGGCGTCGCTCCACTCGCCGATCTGCTGCGGCCAGTTGGTCGAGCGGCTGGCGCCCACGGTCTTGCCGCACAGGTCGTCGGTCGACTTGATCTGATCGGCCAGGGCCGTGATCGTGTAGAATTGCGCGCCCGACTTCATGTAGTCGACGAAATCGGCGATGTCGCGCCGCGCCGGCGTGTCGCTCATCCCCGCCATGACGATGTCGATGCGGCCGGTCTGCAGCGACGGCAGCATCTGGGCGAAGGCGATCTCCTGGAACTCGGCCTCGACGCCGAGCTGCTTGGCGATCGCCTTGCCGAGGTCGATGTCGACGCCCTGCAGCTCGTTGGTCGCCGGGTCCTTGAAGATGATCGGCGGGTAGTTGTTGTTGGTGCCGATGACGATCTTGCCGGCCTGCTTGATCCGGTCGGGCACGGCCTGGGCCGAGGCGGAGGTCACGGCGAGCGCGGCGACGGACGCCACGGCGGCGAGCAGGGCGATACGGGTCATGGAGCCTCTCCTGTTGTTTTACCGAGTCCGCCGGTCACGACAGGACGGCGGCGATGAAGTCGCGGGTGCGCGCCTCGCGCGGGCTGCCCAGCACCTGCTGCGGCGGCCCCATCTCGACGATCCGGCCGCGGTCCATGAACACGACCCGGCCGGCGACCTCGCGGGCGAAGCCCAGCTCATGCGTCACCACGATCATGGTCATGCCGCTGGCGGCGAGGTCGCGCATCACCGCCAGCACCTCGCCCACCAGCTCGGGGTCGAGAGCCGAGGTCGGCTCGTCGAACAGCATCAGCTTCGGCTTCATCGCCAAAGCGCGGGCGATGGCGATGCGCTGCTGCTGGCCGCCGGACAGCTCGGCCGGATAGGCGTCGCGCTTGTCGGCCAGGCCGACGCGCTGCAGCAGGGCCATGGCCTCGGCCACCGCCTCGGCCTTCGGCCGCTTCTGCACCGTGACCGGGCCTTCGATGATGTTGGCCAGCACGGTCAGGTGCGCGAACAGGTTGAAGCGCTGGAACACCATGCCGCTGGCCAGGCGCTGGCGCGCCACCTCGCGGTCGGTCAGGGCATAGAGCGCGTCGCCCTCGCGCCGGTATCCGGCCAGCTCGCCATCGACCCAGACGGCGCCGCCATCGACGCTCTCCAGCTGGTTGATGCAGCGCAGCAGCGTGCTCTTGCCCGAGCCGGAGGGGCCGATGATGCACAGCACCTCGCCGCGCTCGACCTCCAGCGACACGCCCTGCAGCGCGTGCAGCGACCCGAAATGCTTGTGAACCTCGGCGGCGACCACCATCGGCGGCATGGCTCAGGCCTCCTTCGGCTGGTCGAGCGCCGCGGCGGCGCGTTTGCCGCGCCGGTCACCGCGGCCGCGGGAAAAATGCTTCTCCAGGAAGTGCTGGCCGATGCTGAGCACGGTCACCACCACCAGATACCAGATCGCGGCGACGATCAGCAGTTCGATCACCCGGGCGTTGGCGTAGTAGATGGTCTGGGCGTTGCGCAGCATCTCGGCGTACTGGATGACGCTGGCGACCGAGGTCAGCTTGACCATGCTGATCACCTCGTTGCCGACCGGCGGGATGATCACCCGCATCGCCTGCGGCAGCACGATCCGGCGCAGCGCCACCAGCCGGGTCATGCCGATCGCCTTGGCCGCCTCGGTCTGGCCGAGATCGACCGACAGGATGCCGCCGCGCACCACCTCGGCGGTATAGGCGCCCTGGTTGATGCCGAGGCCCAGCAGCGTCGCCACGAAGGGCGTGATCAGGTCGACCGTCCGTCCCTCGAACAGGCCGGGAATGCCGATCACCGGGAACACCAGCGCCAGGTTGAACCACAGCAGCAACTGGAGCAGCAGCGGCGTGCCGCGGAAGAACCAGATGTAGCCGACCGCGACGGTCTTCAGCACCGGGTTGGGCGACATCACCATGATGGCGAACACGACGCCGAGCGCGATGCCCAGCGCCATGGCGCAGACCGTCATGAGGATGGTGTTGCCGAGGCCGGAGAGGATCGCCGGCGCGGTGAAGAACTGCCCGACGACGGGCCAGGCGATCTGGCCCTCGGCGAAGGCTTTCACGATCGCCACCAGGGCCAGCAGGATCAGCGCCGCCGCGACCCAGCGGCCATAGTGCCTGCGCGGCACGTGGCGCAGATGGGCGATCGAATAGGGCGAGGTGCCCGTGGTCGCCGTCGTGTCGGTCATGCGCCCCTCCGTTCAGCCGCGCGGGCCATCATAGGCCTGGGCCCAGCTGTCCTGCTCGACCAGAAGCTCGCGCAGGCGGGCCAGCTGCTCGCGCACCCGTTCCGGGGCGGTGCCGCCATGGCCGCTGCGGGCCGCCACCGCGGCTTCCGGCGTCAGGCAGGACCGGATCTCCGGCGTCAGCCGCGGGTCGACCGCCGCCAGGTCGGCATCCGCCAGGTCCTGCAGTCCGATGCCGCGGTCCTCGCAGTGGCGGACCAGGGCGCCGGTGATCTCATGCGCCTCGGAGAAGGGCACGCCGCGGCGCGACAGCCAGTCCGCCACCTCGGTCGCCAGGGTGAAGCCCTCGACCGACTGGCGCTTCAGCGTGTCGACATTGACCCGCATCGTGCGCAGCATCCCGGCCATCGCCGGCAGCACGGCGTCCAGCGTGTCGACCGCCTCGAAGGCGGCACGCTTGTCCTCGGCCAGGTCGCGGTTATAGGCGAAGGGCAGGCCCTTCAGCGCCGTCAGCATCGCCGTCAGCCCGCCGATCAGCCGCGACGCCCGGCCGCGCGTCAGCTCGGCGATGTCGGCGTTCTTCTTCTGCGGCATGATCGAGGAGCCGGTGGCGTAGGCATCGTCCAGCTCGACCCAGCGGAATTGGCGCGACGACCACAGGAACACCTCCTCCGCCAGCCGCGACAGGTGCACCGACAGCATCGCGGCGACGAACAGGAACTCGGCCACATGGTCGCGGCTGCCGACCGCGTCGATCGAGTTCTCGCAGGGGCCGTCATAGCCCAGCTCGGCCGCCGACAGGTCAGGCCGCAGCGCGATGGCGGAGCCGGCGAGCGCGGCGGCGCCGAGCGGCGACCGGGCGCTGCGGCGGTCCCAGTCCTGCAGCCGCTCGACGTCGCGGGCGAA
This sequence comes from Inquilinus limosus, assembly GCF_002195995.1. Classification (GTDB taxonomy): domain Bacteria; phylum Pseudomonadota; class Alphaproteobacteria; order DSM-16000; family Inquilinaceae; genus Inquilinus; species Inquilinus limosus_C. The sequence continues at coordinate 18,722 of NZ_NHON01000050.1, read as the reverse complement.
GGTCTGGGCGTGGGCCAGCAGCTGGTGGGCGAAGGTGACCGGCTGGGCCGGCTGCAGATGGGTGAAGCCCGGCGCCAGCGTCGCCACATGCGCCTCGGCCTGCGCCACCAGCGCCTGCTGCAGCAGCATGACATGGCCGGCCAAGCGGCGGGCGACGTCACGCAGATACAGCTTCAGGTCGTTGGCGGCCTGGTCATTGCGCGACCGGCCGGCGCGCAGCTTGCCGCCGAGAGTGCCGAGCCGCTCGGTCAGCGCGCGCTCGAGGAAGGTGTGCACGTCCTCGTCGCCCTGGTTCGGCCGCACCGTGCCGGTGGCGGTGTCGCGCGCCAGCTCGATCAGCGCCGCGGCGATGGTCTCGCCTTCGGCCGCGGTCAGGATGCCGGCGCGCACCAACTCGCGCGCATGGGCGGCGGAGGCGGCGAGGTCGTAGGGGGCGAGGCGGAAATGGCTGGCGTCGGAGCGCGACAGGGCCATCAGCTCCGGCGCGGGCGCGGCGCGGAAGCGGGCGCCCCAGAGGCGGGTCGGTTCGGTCATGCTCGGCTCCCTGTTCGGCAAGGGATGCTGCCGAGACCACCCCGGCGCCACAATGGAAATGATTTCCCCGCGATAGTCCGGAATGGAATATCGTGCGCGCCAGTCCGAATGGTCATAGCCCGAGAGATGTCGCCGAAGCCGGCTCCCCTGCCCTCCACCACCGCCTTGCGCGTCCTGGCCGCGCTGGTCGAGCACGGCTCGGCCTCCGAGGCCGCGAAGAGCGTGCACCTGACCCAGAGCGCGGTCAGCAAGCAGCTGCGCAGCCTGGAGGAGATCGCGGGCATGGCCCTGTTCGCCCGCACCGGCCGCGGCCTGGTGCCGACCCCCGCCGGGCGGATCTATGTCGAGCAGGCGCGGATCGCACTGGGGGCGCTGGAGACGGCAGCCGGGCGGATCGCGGCGCTGCGCGGGTCGCCCAACGCCATCCGGTTGCATGTGCTGCCGATCCTCGGCGACCGCTGGCTGGTGCCGCGGCTGTCGCTGCTGGCCAAGGCGCAGCCGGAGCTCGACGTCCAGTTCACCACCCAGGCCACCGGCGACACGGTCGAGGAGGCCGACGGCGTGTTCCGCTTCGGCGAGGGCGACTGGCCGGGCCAGCAGGCGGAGTACCTGTTCGGCCGCAATGTCGCGCTGGTCGGCGCGCCGGCGCTGCTGGCGCGGATGGGCGGCATCGCTGCGGCCGAGGACGTCCGCCGCTACACCGTGCTGGACCACCGCCACACGCCGCTGCGCTGGGGCGAGTTCGCCGAGGCCCAGGGGCTGGCGGATTTCACCCCGGCGCATATGGTGCATTTCGGCTTCTACGCGCTGGTGATCCGCGCCGCCATCGCCGGCCAGGGCTTGGCCCTGGTGCCGCGCTGCCTGATCGGCGAGGAATTGCTGACCGGTCGATTGATCAATCCGGCGGGGCTGGGCTTCCACAGCCGGCACGGCTACTGGTTCACGGCGGCGGCGGACCGGGTGCCGCGGCCCGGCCTGGTCGCCTTCCGCGACTGGCTGCTGGGCGAGGCCCGCACGCTCGGGCCGGGGATGTAGGATCAAGAATAAGTTGTGCCCGTTCTAGAACCGTCATGGCGAGCCCCGCAGGGGCGTGGCCATCCAGGGCGGCTCGCACTGGCCCCTGGATGGCCCCCTGGACTCAATGGGGTGCTTCGCTCCTCGCCATGACGGTGTTGAAATGGAATCAGAGCGCAGCCGAACCAAGGGAGATCGCCATGAACCCCGTCATCGACCGCCGCGAATGGGCCGAGGATGCCGAGCGCTGGCATGGCGAGATCCAGCTCGGCAAGCGCGGCGCTAATGTCTCGGTGATCTTCTTCGACCGGGCCGAGCCGGGCGGCGGACCGAAGCTGCATCGCCACCCCTACCCCGAGACCTTCATCATCCGCGCCGGCCGCGTCCTGTTCACCCTGGGCGACCGGGAAATCCTGGCCGAGGCCGGGCAGATCGTGGTGGTGCCGCCGAACACACCGCACAAATTCATCAATCCCGGCCCAGGGCCCCTGCAGACCATCGACATCCATGAGAACGGCAGCTTCATCACCGAATGGCTCGAATGAGCCGATCGCACTGGTTGAAACCCGCGCGGACCGCTAGGACAGGCATATCACCCGAGAGAGTTGGACGGCGGCCATGGATGCGCGCGCAAACGGTTTGACGATCAAGGCGCCGGGCCGGCCGCTGACCGGAAGGGTCACCCCGCCGGGGTCGAAGTCGATCACCAATCGCGTCCTGCTGCTGGCGGCGCTGGCCCGCGGCACCAGCCGCCTGACCGGCGCGCTGAAGAGCGACGACACCAAGCTGATGGCCGCCGCCCTGCGCGCCATGGGCGTGACGGTGGAGGAGCCGGACGACACCAGCTTCGTTGTTACCGGCACCGGCCGGCTGCAGGCCCCGGCTGTGCCGCTGTTCCTGGGCAATGCCGGCACCGCCACGCGCTTCCTGACCGCCGCCGTCACCATGGTCGACGGCACCGTGGTGGTCGACGGCGACGCCCATATGCGCAAGCGGCCGATCGGCCCGCTGGTGCAGGCGTTGCGCTCGCTCGGCATCGACATCACCGACACGGGCGGATACCCGCCGGTCACGGTGCGCGGCCACGGCCCCTTCGCGCCGGGCCGGGTCGGGATCGATGGCGGCCTGTCCAGCCAGTACATCTCCGCCCTGCTGATGGCCGCCGCCTGCGGCACCGGGCCGGTCGAGGTGGCGCTGACGGGCAAGGAGATCGGCGCCCGCGGCTATGTCGACCTGACGGTGGCGGCGATGCGCGCCTTCGGCGCCGAGGTCGAGCAGGTCGACGAAGCGACCTGGCGGGTGCAGCCGACCGGCTACCGCGCCGCCGACCATGTGATCGAGCCCGACGCCTCCGCCGCGACCTATCTGTGGGGCGCCGAGGTGCTGACCGGCGGCGCCATCGACCTGGGCGTGCCGGCCGCGGCCTTCACCCAGCCGGACGCCAAGGCGCAGGCGCTGATCGCGCAGTTCCCGCACCTGCCGGCCGTGATCGACGGGTCGCAGATGCAGGATGCGGTGCCGACCCTGGCGGTGCTGGCGGCGTTCAACCAGAATCCGGTGCGCTTCACCGGCATCGCCAATCTCCGGGTCAAGGAATGCGACCGCGTCGCCGCGCTGGCGACCGAGCTGTCGCGCATCCGCCCCGGCCTGGGCCGCGAGGAGGGCGACGATTTGATCGTCGCCTCAGACCCCACTTTGGCCGGCCAGGTGCTGCCGACCCGGATCGAGACCTATGCCGACCACCGCATCGCCATGAGCTTCGCTTTGGCCGGGCTGAAGATCGGCGGCATCACCATCCTCGACCCCGGCTGCGTGGCCAAGACCTATCCCGCCTATTGGGATGCGCTGGCGTCGCTGGGCGTGACCTATGACGAGGTTGCCTGACCGGGCGAGCCCACGGCCCGCCGGAGCTTCGCGAACAGCCGGCCGTCGATCGCGACCAGGCCGAGCGCGATCAGCGCCATGCCCATCCAGGCGCGGCCGCCCAGCACCTCGCCCAGCACCAGGTGGCCGAGCAGCATGGCGCTGGGCGGGATCAAGAGCGTCACCAGCACCGTGTTGGTGGCGCCGACCCGGGCCAGCAGCTTGAAGTAGAGGACATAGGCCAGCGAGGTGCTGAGCAGCGCCAGGCCGATCAGCGACAGCCAGGTCGTCCCGCTCGGCATCGGCAGGGTCCAGGGCCGGTCGACCAGGCAGACGACCGGCAGCATCATCAGGCTGGTGGCGCTGACCTGGCCGGTGGCGGTGACCATCGGCGGCAGGCCGCGGAAGCGGCGGCCGAAGATGCCGGCGAAGGCGTAGGACAGGGCGGCGCCGAGGATGGCGACCTGCGCCGTCACCTCGCCGCCGAGCCCGCCCAGCACCTGCGGGCCGATCAGCACGACGACGCCGGCAAGGCCGAGCAGCACCCCGGCCAGCCGCTTCGGCGTCAGCTTCTCGTCGGCGGTCAGGACATGGGCGACCAGCACGGTGAACAGCGGCGTGGTGGCGTTGAGGATGGCGGCGAGGCCGCTGCCGATCCGGGTCTGGCCCCAGACGATCAGGCAGAACGGGATCAGGTTGTTCAGGATCCCCATGCCGAAGAAGGCGGCCCAGGTGCCGCGGTCCCGCGGCAGGGCCTGGCCGGCCAGCCGCAGCACCGGCAGCAGCGCCGCGGCCGCCAACCCGACCCGGGCGAGCACGATGGTCAGCGGCGGCAGCTCGGCCACCGCCACCTTGGAAAAGAAGAAGGAGCCGCCCCAGACGACCGACAGCGCGATCAGCAGCAGCCAGTCGGCGATTGCCATCGCGGGCGGGGCTGCAGGTTTGGTGGTGCTCATGCCGCCGTTCTCGCCCGGACGGCGCCGGGACCGCCACCCGGTTCTTGCGGTGAAAACGGCGTCAGAGGCAGCCGCCCTCCCGCGGATCCCGCGGGGTCTTCAGCCGCTCCTTGAAAGAGTCCGTGGCCGCCGGATCGTCCAGCAGATTGGTGATGAACCGCTTCCAGCCGGGGTAGTCCCTGGACCGGCAGCTGTCCTGGCCCCTCTTCCGGATATGCTCGAGAGAGCCTTGCGGCCCTTCGTGCGAAATGATGCGATCCGCTATCGTACCGCCATTGGCCCGGATGAAGTCCTCCAGTGCGTTGTTCAAGAGGACGTATTTCTGCTCGCGCTCCTCGTCGAGCGGTTCGCCGCAATGGATCAGCATCGCGCGCGCCACGTTCACCATGGAGTACAGGCACATCACCGAAGCTTCCTCGGCTTCGGCCACGACCGGCGCCGCGACGGCCCCGGCCAGGACCAGCACCACACCCCATCTGAACATCGGCTCCCCCCCTCCGCCGGTCTGATCCGATCGGGTGCGGAGCCGGCAAAGGCCATCTTGATCCAGGCGTGTCGCGCAGGACAGGCCCGAGAAACCGTCGAACCGTCGGCAGCACCGAATGATCTAGCAAGGAGAACGGCCCCGCTCGGAGACTCGCCGTGATCGACCCGTTCTGGCTCCTGTTCGCCGCCAAGCTGGCGCTGACCGCCGGGATCGTGGTCACCGCCTCGCTGCTGGTCGAGCGCAGCGGGCCGCTGCTCGGGGCGATGATCGCGACGCTGCCGATCTCGGTCGGCCCGGCCTATGTCTTCCTGGCGATGGAACACGATGCCGGGTTCATCGCCGGCAGCGCCGTGGCCAGCCTGGCGATCAACGCGGCGACCGCGGTGTTCCTGACCCTCTACTCGCTGCTGGCCCGGTCGCACGGCCTCGCCACCAGCCTGCCGCTCGGCCTGCTGGGCTGGGCGGCGGCCGCTTTCGCGATCTCCCGGGTCGGGTGGACGCTGCCGGGCGCCGTGGCGCTGAACCTCGCGGTGTTCGCCGCCTGCCTGCCGCTGGCGCTGCGGCGCCTGGCATCGGCGCCGCCGGTGCGGGCGGCCGGGCGGCGCTGGGACATCCCGGTGCGGACGGCGGCGGTGATGGCCCTGATCGCCGCGGTGTTGCTGATCGGTCGCGCGCTGGGACCGGCGGCGGCCGGCTTCGCCGCCCTGGCCCCGGTGGTCACCGGCAGCCTGGCCCTGCTGCTGCACCCGCGTATCGGCGGGCCGGCGACGGCGGCGGTGTTCGCCAACGCCCTGATCGGCATGGTCGGGTACATCCCGGCGCTCGCGCTGCTGCACCTGGCCGCCCCGCCGCTCGGCTCACCCGCGGCGCTCGGCCTCGGCCTGGCCGCCTGCGTCTGCTGGAACGCCGCCGCCCTGGCCCTGCGCAGCCGCAGCCGCAAGGCGGCGCCGGCCCGGCCCTAGCCGGTCGCGGAGCCGAGGATCCGCGCCGGGCCGGAACCCGAGGAGATTCCGCCCGCGCGCCCTTCATGCTAAGGTAATCGGCAGGATCATGGCGGGAATTTACTTTCTTGGTTCCGGTTTTCATTCGTCTACCAAGAGGAAATAAATGATCAAAATGTGAGGATCCCCGATGAGCCACGGATAGGAGCTCCGTCTCCAGTCCATGCGCAAAGTCCGACGCAGTATTTTCCTGTGACGCATCGGCATCGGCTCGCAGCCGTTATTTCGAATCACTGATATGGGCTTGTCCCGGGAGATATTTCACGATGGATTGGCTGGCGAATGCCGAAAGCACCCTGAACAGCCGCCCGATCGTGGCCTTCGCGGTGATTGCCGCCGCAGCGCTGCTGGCCCTGATCGCCTGGATGTGGGGGCCGGTGCTGCTGACCTCCCGGCACACATACGAATCGCGCCGGGAGCGGGTCGCGGACACGGATCGCTATCGCCGCAACATCGGGCAGCTGCTGATCATCCCGATCCTGGTCGTCGCCGCCCTCTACACCCTGCTCCAGGTCTCCCGGGCCGCGCGCGAGACCGTCGAAAGGAGCCGGCAGCAGCAGTATAGCGGCGGCCTCCAGGCCCTGGCGGGCGACGCCGTCGCCGCCCGGCTGGCCGGGCTTCACACCCTGGCGCAGATGATGGGCGGCGACCGGCCGGACATGCTGTGCCCCGACGGCAACCAGCGCCCCCTCTCCGGCCCCGGCGGCGCGGCCGCGGACGCCGCCGCCTTCTCCATCGACAACCGGCTCTACCGCGAGGCGATGCAGGGGATCGCGGCCCAGGCCGTCATCTCCTCCCACCTCGGGCGGCCCGGCGACGGGGACGCGGCCGGGCGGCAGCGAAAGGAGGCCTCGCAGCAGGCCGTGATCGGCGCGGACACCCAGGCGGCCCTCACCGTCGTCGCCCGTCGCCGGTGCGAGCCTTATTCCAAGGAGGTGCCGCTCAACCTCGCGGGCGGATATTTCCGGGGCGCCTCGATGGCCTATGCCCAGCTGATCCGGTCCGACCTGCGGGGCTCGGACCTTTCGGCATCCGAGCTGTATCTGGTGAATTTCTACCGGGCGAGCCTCGACAAGGCCGATCTCGGCGGGTCGAACCTGACTCGGGCAAGCTTCGCCAATGCCTCCCTGACCGCCGCGAATTTCGGCCCGGGCGAGAACCTCGCCTCCCCCGACCTGCCCCGGCTGCCCCATCTGCGGACCCAGCTTGGCGGGGCCCAGATCGTCAGCGCCAATGCGCAGGGGGCGAATTTCCGCTGCGCGATGATGAGCGATGCCCGTCTCGACGAGTCGCGGCTCGACGGGGCGGATTTCCGGCGCGCCGTCCTGGCCCGGACCACGCTGCTGGGCGCCCGGGGCGTCGGAGTCAGGCTCGGCGCCGCCTGCGCGCCGAAGGCCAACTTCTCGAATCCGATCGGCATCGCCAGCGCCAACCGGACCAAGCCCCGGAAATCCGACTTCTCCGGCGCCGATTTCTCCGACGGCTTCTTTCGGGCGGCCCATTTCGACAACATCCTCCTGCGCGACGCGGTCTTCATCCGGTCCGACCTCACCGGGGCGGATTTCTCCAACAGCGACCTCAGCAATGCGGATTTCCGCGGCGCCAACCTGACCGGCGTGCGGTTCGACGGGGCGAACCTGACCGGGATCAGGCTGGGCGGCGCGCTGATCTGCGACACCAGCGGCCTGCCGGACTCCGTGGCGCGGCCGAATTGCGGGGCGCAGTTCCTGCCCATCGAGGCCGGCCGCTACGGCGATGCCTGCCTGCCGCCGGTCGAGGCCGGCGGGGGGCTGGCCCAGCAATGCCCGTCCGATCCGGACGGGACCATGGTGGTGAGCGCCCCGGCGACAGTGGCCAACTGAGTTCCCTCGGGCGCAAGGCGCGGGCGTCAGCCCCCGGCCGTGATCACGACCGAGTCCGCCGACCGTGCCGCCGCGCCGTGATGCACGGCCTCGATGTTGTTGCCGTCGGGGTCGAGCACGAAGGCGCCGTAATAGCCGGGGTGGTAGTGCCGCTCGCCCGGCGCGCCGTTGTGGCGCCCGCCGGCCGCCAGCGCCGCGGCGTGGAAGCGATGCACGGTCTCGCGATCGGCCGCCTGGAAGGCCAGATGGACATGGCTGATCGCGTCGCCCGGGCTGACGAACAGCTCGTCCGAGGCGAAGAAGCCCGGCCCCTCGAAGGTGATGGCGCGGCCGACCGCCGCCAGCGCCGCGGTGTAGAAGCGGCGGCTCGCCTCCAGGTCGCGCACCACCAGATGGACATGGTCGATCAGGCGGCCCTGATGGAACTGCATGGCGCTCTCCCCTTCGCGGCGGTGCCGACTAGCGCGGCTCCGCGGTCTCGATCACCTCGAAATGCTCGACCTCCGGGTCGAAGCGGGTCAGGTCGAGGCGGACGATCGGCCGGGTCGGGCTGCGCCGCGCCACCTCGCGGAAGCCGAGGTCGAGGAAGGGCCGCAGCACGCCGGTGTAGATCTCGCCCGAGCCGAGCGGCCGCGCAGCGTCGATCGGATAGGCTTCCAGCGCCGGGGCGCCGCGCGACCGGGCCAGCCGCGCCGCCGCGGTCACCAGCGGGCGCAAGAGGCCGGTGCGGCGATGCGCCTTCGTGGTCACGAAGCAGGTGATCGACCAGACTGGCACGTCGTCGACCGGCGCCAGGTTGCGCGACCGGGCCAGGCGTGGCTGCTCCGCCCGCGGGGCGACGCCGCACCAGGCGACGGGCTCGCCGCCGCGATAGCCGACCAGCCCCAGCGTCCGCCCCGACTCGACCAGGCCGCGGAACAGGGCGCGGTTGCCGCCGTCGCGGGTGCCGGCGCGGTAGTCCTGGCGGTCCCGGCGCCAGAAAGCGCACCAGCAGCGGCCGGCATCGGCGCAGCCGGCGAACACGGTCTCGACATCGCCCAGCCGCTCCGGCGCGGCCGGCCGGCATTCGAGCGTGGCGTCGCGATCGGCTGTCGGCATGTCCTAACCCTTGAACCGGTTGAATCGACCATGCCGGGCTTGCCCCGATCCCGTCAACCGCTAGGATGCTCGGGTCATGCAGACCCAGGCCCCCTCCTATGCAGTGCGCCCGCCGAAGCGGCTCGGCGGCTCGCTCAGCCTCGATTTCGTCAACACCGAGGCGTGGCGTGGCGACGTCCCGCAGCGCGGCGAGCGGCTGACGAGCTATGGCGAGATCGCCCTGTGGGCCGGCCATGTCAGCATCCTGGACCGCGCCGGGGTCCGGCAGCTGACGCAGGAGGCTTTGCTGCGCCCGGACGATGCCGCCGCGGTGCTGGCGACGGCGCTGAGCCTGCGCGTCGCGCTGGGCCGGATCCTGACGGCGCCGGCCGCGGCGGCGGCCGAGGATCTCGCGGTGCTGAACGCCGTGCTGGCCCGGGCCCCGACCCGCACCGGGCTGGCGGCCACCCGGGCCGGCTTCGCCTGGACCATGACCGAGACCGACCCGCTGGAGCAGCCGCTGTGGCCGGTGGTGTGGGACGCGGCCGAGCTCTTGGTCTCCGGCCGCGCCGAGCGGGTCGGCAGCTGCTCGGATCCCGCCTGTGCGTGGGTGTTCCTCGACACCTCGCGCAACCGCAGCCGGCGCTGGTGCTCGATGGCCGATTGCGGCAACCGCAACAAGGCGCGCCGGCACTATGAGCGGGTGCGCTCGTCCTAGCCGATCGACGCGCGGATGATCTTGCCCTGGGCATCGACCTCGACGGTCAGCCGGTCGATGCGGTAGTCCATCGTCATCGGCTCGCCCGGGCGGACGGTGCGCAGTGTCAGCCCCTTCAGCTTGTCCAGCTCGGCCTCGGAGAGGGCGGGCTGCGGCTCGATCGTGCCCGGCGCCGCGGCCTGGCTGCGGGCGCAGGCGGCGGCGAGGCCGCCGGCAGCGCCGGCCACGGCGAGGCCGAGGAGATGGCGGCGGGAGGATTCGGTGGTCATGGGCGGCTCCAAAGCATGTCGGCCGGTATGGGCCGTTGCCCCCTGATCGCCGACAAAAGAGGCGACGTCGTGACGCGGTTTACCTTCCAGCAAGGGGAAGCCCCAGGGTCCGGTGGACGTTGTCTTGAAGAGGTCCCGATCGTGATCACCCGCCGCCGCTTCCTGTCCGGTGCCGCCGCCACTGCCGCGTTGGCCGGCGCCCTGCCGCGCCTAGCCCGCGCCGCGCCGACGGAGCTGACCGTCGCCACACGCAGCCTGGAGGTCGGCGGCAAGGCCGCGACCGTGTTCGGCATCCTGCGGCCGGATGGCGGCCAGGGCCTGCGCGCGGCCTCGGGCGAGGAATTCCGGGTGCGGCTGACCAACGGGCTGCGGGAGCCCTCGCTGGTGCATTGGCACGGGCTGACCCCGCCCTGGCGCCAGGACGGGGTGCCGGGCGTCGCCCAGGACCCGCTGCCGCCCGGCGCCGGGTACGACTACGGCTTCCCGCTGGCCCGGCCGGGCACGAACTGGATGCACTCCCATCTCGGGCTGCAGGAGCAGCGCCTGCTGGCGGCGCCGCTGATCGTCGCCGACCCGGCCGAGGCCGGGCTGGACGAGCAGGAGGTGGTGCTGATGCTGCACGATTTCAGCTTCCGCGACCCGGCCGAGATCATGGCCGGGCTGCGCGGCGGCCGGGGCCACGGCATGGCCGGGATGGATCATGGCAGCCAGGGCATGGCGGGCATGGACCACAGCGGTCACGACATGAGCGGAATGTCGATGGAGGGCGCCAAGCCGATGCCCGGGATGCAGCACGACATGTCGGGAATGCCGGGCATGGCGATGGATTTGAACGACGTCGAATACGACGCCTACCTGGCCAATGACCGCACCCTGGCCGACCCCGAGCTGGTGCGGGTGGAGCGCGGCGGCCGGGTGCGGCTGCGCATCATCAACGGCGCGGCGGCGACCAATTTCCACATCGATCTCGGCGCCGTCGAGGGCACGCTGGCGGCGGTCGACGGCATGCCGGTGGCGCCGGTGACCGGGACGCGCTTCCCGATCGCCATCGCCCAGCGTCTGGACATCCGCCTGACCGTCCCGGCCGGGCAGGCGCTGCCGGTTCTGGCGCTGCGCGAGGGCGACCGGCAGCGCACCGGGCTGGTTCTGGCCGCCCCGGGCGCCGAGGTCGCGCGCATCGCCGATCTCGGCGAGCGCAAGGCGCCGCCGCTGGACCTCGCCTTCGAGGCGACGCTCAAGGCGACGGAGCCTTTGGCGGAGCGGCCGGTCGACCGCACCATCCCGGTGGTGCTGGCCGGCGACATGGCGCGCTATGTCTGGACCCTGAACGGCAAGGTGCACGGCCAGGACACGCCGCTGGCGGTGCGGCAGGGCGAGCGGGTGGCGATGGTGATGACCAACCCGTCGATGATGGCTCATCCGATGCATCTGCACGGCCATCATTTCCAAGTGACGGCGATCGACGGCCAAGCCCTGTCCGGCGCCCGGCGCGACACGGTGCTGGTGCCGCCGGGGAAGACCGTGACGGTCGCCTTCGACGCCGACAATCCCGGCCGCTGGGCCTTCCACTGCCACCATCTGTACCACATGGAGGGCGGCATGATGACGACGGTGGAGTATGAGGGGGTCAGCTGAAAGGATCCCTCTCCAGCCTCATTTCAGTGTCATTGCCGGGCTTGACCCGGCAATCCAGGGGCCACCCGGAGCGGCTCTTGAAAGCCCCTGGATCCTCGGGTCAAGCCCGAGGATGACAACAAAAAGGAGCAACCGGCATTCTGCCAAGCCAGCCCTCCGCTGCCCTCACGACCAGGGCCCGAACCGGACCAGCACGATGACCAGGGCGAGCAGCGCCAGCCCGGCGAGGAAGATCAGCCGCCGGGCCAGGCTGCGCAGGATGATCCGGCGCTGACGCGCCCACCGAGTCGCCATGCGTCCCCCGTTTGCTCCATCCGGCAAACGGGGCGCGGCGCCCGGCCGTTCCGGCCTCAGCCCTCGACCAGCCCCTCTTCCCGCCAGCGTGCCAGATAGGCGTCGATGATGGCGTCCAGCCGCGCCTTGCCGAAGCTGTCGTCATGGCCGGCATGGACCACCGACACCGGCAGCGACCGCAGCAGGGCGAAGGAGCGGACATAGGCGCCGATCTCCATGCCCGGGCCGCGATACAGCAGGGGGCCGTCATAGATCACGTCGCCGGCGAACAGCGTGCCGGTCGCCTCCTCGAACAGGGCGATGCTGCCGGGCGAATGGCCGGGCACGTGCAGCACCCGGAAGCGCCGGTCGCCGAGATCCACGATCTCCCCGGCCTCGATCCGCCGGGTCGGCTCGGCGCCCCACAGGGCATAGCCGCCGAGGTCGTAGCCGGCATGGGGCACGGCGGTGACCAGGGCCGGCCCGAGCGGCGGATAGCCGGCGGCGATGAAGCGCTGCCGCGCCTCGGCCGGGATCTGGTCGGAGAGCAGCGTGCCGGGCCGCGGCCGGGCCAGCGACTCGGCCTCCAGCGGATGCACCCAGCGCTGCTCGAACTCGTGGATCGCGCCGATATGGTCGGCATGGGTGTGGGTGGCCAGCGCGATCGTCTCGCGCCCCGCGAACAGCTCGGGGAAGGCCGGCCGCAGCGGCGCCACTCCGAGTCCGCCATCGACCAGCAGGTCGCGGTCGCGGCCGCGCAGATGCCAGATATTGGCGCGCATCAGCACGTCGGTGTGCGGCTCGACGATCAGGGTCAGGCCGTCGCCCATGTCCCGCTTGCGGAACCATTCGGCGGCCACGGGCAGGTCGACCATCGTCAGCCTCTCAGGAGATCGGGCCGGTGACCGGCGGGTCGAGCAGCGGCGCCACCACGGCGCGGGTCTCGGCGCTGCGCAGCACCGGCACGATCTCGAAGGTCACCCCGGTGCCGCGCCAGTGCAGCACCCATTGCTGCAGCAGGGCGAGGTCGTCGCATTCCATCAGCTGGAAGCAGCGGTCGCAATTCGACTCGACCCAGCTGTCGACATAGGCCAGCCCCTCGGGCAGGCCCCGCCCGGCATCGCGCAGATGGCGATAGGCCGCGACCGGATCGCGGTTGGCGAAACGCTCGATGATCATGAACAGCACAGCCCGGCCTCCCTTCGCCCTCCGCGGGGCGATTGCGGATTCAGTCCGTGCCTTCCCAATAATCCATCACCGCCGGCCGGCGATAGCCCCCGCGGCGTCTAGTGCCGCGTCGTCCCGGGCGGCGCGCCTCCGGCCAGGAACGCGGCGCGGGCGGCGGCGAGCCGCCGGGCCCGCTCCGTCTCCAGCTTGTGACGGCGGCGCCGGTACTGCTTCTGCAGCTCATGGGCCTTGCTGATGGCGTCAAGGATCGCCTCGTTCAGCTGCATGAAGCGCTCGAAGGTCTCCATCAGCTTGTCGGGCTCCTTCGACAGCCCCTCGGCCTCCGCCATATGGCGTTCGGCGAGGTCCTGGAGCGATCGGATCCGCTCGCCGAGCCGGACCAGCTCCGGATCCGATGCGATCGTGGGGTCGACAGCCGAGGATTTGGCCTTGCTCATGGAACGTATCATGAACATGGATCCGACAGACGTCAAGCCCGTCGCGCCTTACCCCGCGGCTGCGGCCCGCCGCGCCGGCCACAGCCGCCAACCCAGCGTCACCGCCAGGCTGGAGAGCGCGATCAGCCCCATGCCGGCCGCCTGCTCCAGCCCCAGCCGGTGGCCGTAGACCAGCCAGTCGGCCAGGATCGCCGAGGCCGGGTAGACGAAGGCCAGCACCGCGATCACCGGCGTCGGCAGCTTCGGATAGGCGGCGTACATCAGGACGTAGACCAGGCCGGTGTGGATGATGCCGAGCCCGGCCAGCCAGCCCCAGGGGCCGGGCGCCGCCGGCAGGGCGGAGGCGCTGACGAAGGGCGCCAGCAGCACGATGCCGGTGGTGGCATGGATCATCGCGGTCAGATGCGGCCGCACCCCGCGCAGCGCCTTGGTCGCCAGCACCGTGCCGGTGTAGAGCAGCGACGCCAGCACGGCGAGCCCGGCGCCCAGCAGCCGCCCGGGCTCCGCCGCCCCGCCGCCGATGCCGGTGGCCAGCGCCAGCCCGGCGAAGGCGATGGCGATCCAGCCCAGCTTGCGGCCGCTGAGCCGCTCGCCGAACAGCACCGCCCCGGCCAGCACCACCCAGAAGGGCTGGACGTGGTAGACGATGGTGGCGAAGGCGATGGTGGTGTGGCGGATCGCGGCGAAGAACGCGACCCAGTTCAGCACGATGCAGACGCCGCCGAACAGGATCAGCCCCCATTGCCGCGGCGCCAGGCGCAGGTCGCGCAGCCAGCCGCGGGCGGCGCAGAAGGCCAGCAGCGCCAGCGCGCCGAAGACGCAGCGGAAGAACACCGCGTTGATCGGCCCCTGCCCCGATTCCTCCATGAACACGCCGACGGTGCCGACCACCGCCATGCCCGAAGCGAGCTGCAGGATCCCCGTCCGCCGCTCCGTCGCCGTCTCTCCGCCCATCGCCGCCTCCATGCTTCGATGGAGGAAAGCTGGGCGCGCCAGATACTTCAATCAAACGAATAGATTTGAAACGAATCATCATTTTGATTTATAGTTTGACTGAGTGGCCTTTCCTCACCGTCATCGCGAGGCGCGAAGCGCCGTGGCGATCCAGAGGGCGGTGCCGCTGGATCGCCACGCCCCTGCGGGGCTCGCGATGACGGATCAAAGGACCACCGCCATGAACGGACGCCTCGATCTCGACGTGCTGCGCACCCTGGTGGCGATCGCCGAGGGCGGCAGCTTCAGCCTGGCCGCGTCGCGGGTCGGGCGCACCCAGTCGGCCGTCAGCATGCAGGTGCGGCGGCTGGAGGAGGCGGTCGGCAAGCGGCTGTTCGACCGCAGCAGCCGGCAGGTGCGGCTGACCCCGGCCGGCGAGAGCCTGCTGGGCCATGCCCGACGCATGCTGCGGCTGGAGGAGGAGGCCTGGGCGGCGCTGGTCGAGCCGGATCTGCGCGGCCGGGTCCAGCTCGGCATCCCGGACGACTACGCCTATTCGCTGCTGCCGCCGATCCTGTCGCGCTTCGCCGCCACCCATCCCCAGGTCGAGGTCGAGCTGATCTGCGAGCAGACCACCTTCCTGGACCGGCGGCTGGCGGCCGGCGAGGTCGACCTGGCGGTCGTCACCCGCGGGCCGGGCCGCGACGGCGAGCTGCTGCGGCGCGAGCCGCTGGTCTGGTTCGGGTCGCCCGACCACGACCCGCAGGCGGAGGCCCCGCTGCCGGTCGCCCTCTACGAACCCGGCTGCGTCGCCCGCGGCGTCACGCTGGAGGCGCTGGCCGCGGCGCAGCGCCCGTACCGAATCGCCTATTCCAGCCCCAGCCTGGTCGGCCTGCTGGCCGTGGTCCGCGCCGGGCTGGCCGTTGCCGTGGTTGTGGGCTGCAGCCTGCCGGAGGGCATGCGGGTGCTGGGCGAGCGCGACGGGCTGCCGCCCCTGCCCTCGCTGGAGATCGGCCTGGCCTGGGGCGCGCGGCCGCGCACGCCCGCCGCCGCCCGGCTGGCCGAGCAGATCCACGACGCCGTCGGCCGGCCGGAAGCGTTGGCGGCTTAGACCGCTCTTACTGCACCGCCCAGGCCTTTCCGTCGGCGGATTGGCAGCCATAGGGCGGCAGGGCGCCGGCGAAATGCGCCTTCAGCTGGGCGCAGCCCCAGTCGCGCAGCGGCACCGGCATCCGGCTGTTCAGCTCGATCCCGACCTCGTCATACGGGCTGGCGGTGTTGGTGACATAGCGGTACCAGGTGAAACCGAACACCACGACGACGGCGACGACGACGCCGATCAGCACGCTGATGAGCTTGCCCATGTCTCGAATTCCTGTTGCGGTGCGAAGCGATTCGGGATTCCGGCAGATGGGAAGGCATTCCCGTGGCGGTTCGATGGCACGATTGCCCCCGCCGGGGGTTTAGTGCTGCAATCCGCGGGCTCGCTCCGCTGATCGAGGGGGATTGGATGCGTCGTTTCACCGGACTGATCGTGATCGTCGTCGTGGTCGTGATGGCCGCGATGTGGGGCGGCAGCGCCTATAACCGCTTCCTGGCCGGCGACGAGACGGTCAAGGCCGCCTGGTCCGAGGTGCTGAACCAGTACCAGCGCCGGGCCGACCTGGTGCCGAATCTGGTCCAGTCCGTCAAAGGCTACGCCACCCAGGAGAAGGATGTGCTGACCCAGGTGACCGAGGCGCGGGCCAAGGTCGGCACCATGCAGGTGACGCCGGAGACGCTGAACGACCCGGCGGCGCTGCAGAAGTTCCAGGCGGCGCAGGGCGAGCTGTCCTCGGCCCTGTCGCGGCTGCTGGTGGTGACCGAGAACTATCCCCAGCTGAAATCCGACACGCTGTTCCGGGACCTGATGACCCAGCTGGAGGGCACGGAGAACCGGATCACCACGGCCCGCAACCGGTCGATCCAGGCGGTGCAGGACTACAATGTCAGCGTCCGCCGCTTCCCGGGCAACCTGGTCGCCGGCGTCCTCGGCTTCAGCGCCAAGCCCAATTTCAGCGTCGAGAACGAGGCCGCGATCTCGACCGCGCCCAAGGTCGATTTCGGCAATTCCCCGGCCCCGGCGCCGAAGCCGTAGGCTTGCAGCCTTGAGGCTCACGCCCCTGATCGTGGCAGCGATGCTGCGCCGGCTGGCCCTGCTGGGCTGGCTGCTGATCCTGGCCGTCGCCCCGGCGGCGGCGCAGGAGGCGGTCGCCGTGCCGCAGCTGAGCGCGCGCGTGACCGACCTGACCGGCACCCTGTCCGCCGCCGACCGGCAGGCGCTGGAGGGCAAGCTGGCGGCGGTCGAGCAGCGCAAGGGCGCGCAGATCGCCATCCTGCTGGTACCGACCACCGGCGCCGACACCATCGAGCAATACACCAGGCGCGTCTTCGACCAGTGGAAGCTGGGCCGCAAGGGCGTCGACGACGGCGTGCTGCTGCTGGTGGCCAAGAACGACCGCACGGTGCGGATCGAGCCCGGCTACGGGCTGGAGGGGGCGATCCCGGACATCACCGCCGGCCGCATCGTCCGCGAGCAGATCACCCCGGCCTTCCGCGAGGGCGACTTCGCCGGCGGCCTGGGCGCCGCGGTCGACAGCCTGATCCGGCTGATCGACGGCGAGGCGCTGCCGCCGCCACCCCCGCCGCCGGCGACCGGCGGGTTCGGGACGCCGCCCAGCCTCCTGCAGTTCGGCTTCTTCCACGTCATCTTCATCGCGATCATCGCCGGCGTCGTGGTCCGCGGCTTCCTGAGAGCCGTCGGGCTGCCCGCGCCGGTGCCCGCCGGCGGCAGCGCGCTGATCGCCGGCGGCCTGGGCTGGGGCCTGTCCGGCCTGATCTTCTTCGGCGCCTTCTGCGCCATCGGCGCGGTGGTGTTCGGCGGCATCGGCGGCACCCTTGGCGGCCCCGGAGGCGGCACCTTCAGCACCCGCCGCGGATCCGGGGGATTCGGCGGCGGTTTTGGCGGCGGCTTCGGCGGTGGATCGGACAGCGGCGGCTTTGGCGGCGGGTCGAGCGGCAGCTCCGGTGGCTTCAGCGGTGGCGGCGGATCGAGCGGAGGCGGCGGTGCGTCCGGAAGCTGGTAGGATGATCCGACGCTGGCGCCCCATCGCCGAATGGCACGGCCACCGGCTGCGGCGCCGGCATTTCGGCCCGGCGGTGATGGCCCGGCTGCACGACGCCATCCGGGGCGCCGAGCGCCGTCACCTGGGCGAGATCGTGATCGCGGTCGAGGCCTCGGCCCCGCACCATGTCCGCGACAGCCGCACCCGGGCGCTGGAGGTGTTCGGCCGGCTGCGGGTGTGGGACACGGCGCAGGCGACCGGCGTGCTGCTGTACCTGCTGCTGGCCGACCACAGGATCGAGATCGTCGCCGACCGCGGCGTCACCGCCCGGGTCGACGACGCGGTGTGGCCGCGGATCTGCGCCGCGCTGCAGGACAGCTTCCGGGCCGGGCGCTACGAGGAGGGCGTGCTGGAGGCGCTGGCCGCGATCGACGCCGAGCTGCTGCGGGCCTGGCCGGCAGCGCCGGGCGAGGCCAATCCCGACGAGCTGCCGGACGCGCCTGTCATCCTGTGAACCATGACAGGTTTCTGCGACGGTGCTTGTGAAAGCCGCACCGCCTATGATACGCCCGGCCTATTGATTCCGGGAGCAGCGACGCGTGACGGCGATCCAGTCGGACCGGCCGACGGTCCTTATCCTCAACGGCCCCAACCTCAACATGCTGGGCGTGCGCCAGCCCGAGATCTATGGCCGGGACACACTGGCCGATATCGAGCAGGCCTGCGCCGACGAGGCCGAGCAGTTGGAGCTCGAGATCGATTTCCGGCAATCGAACCACGAGGGGGAGCTGGTCACCTGGATCCAGGAGGCCCGCACCGCCCATGACGGCATCGTCGTCAATGCCGGCGCCTACAGCCACACCTCGGTCGCCATCCTCGACGCGCTGAACGCCGCCGAGCTGCCGGTGATCGAGGTCCATCTCTCCAACATCTTCCGCCGCGACGCATTCCGGCACCATTCCTATGTCTCGCTGGCGGCGACGGGGGTGGTGTGCGGGCTGGGCGTGCATGGCTATCTTCTGGCCCTGCAGGCGATGGCGCGGCTCCTTGAAACCGACCGGTGAAGACCAGATGACCACCTTCAACCTCGATCCCGAATTCGTCCGCGGCCTGGCCAAGCTCCTCGACGAGACCGGCCTGACCGAGATCGAGTATTCGGAAGGCGACCGCCGCATCCGGCTGAACCGCCAGCCGGCGCCGGTCACCGCCTATGCCCCGGCCCCGCTGGCCGCCCCGGTCGCCGCCGCCGCGGCCCCGGCCGCCGCCAGCGAGACATAGGAATGGTGCCGGAATGCGTCGCGGCGGAAGATGTTGGAGAGATGGACCTCGATCACCGGCAGCTCGGCGGCGTTCAGCGCGTCGAGGATGGCG
>NZ_NHON01000049.1 GCF_002195995.1 Inquilinus limosus | reverse complement strand
CCAAGGCCTATGAGGGCCATTCCAAGGACTATGAGTTCGGGCCGGACGCGATGCGCGAGCACTGGCAGAGCGGCCTGGACGACATCCGCCGCACCCTGGCCGACCCGCACCGCCTGGACCGACCCCCGGTCGAGGACGGCGTCGTCACCCATGACATACATCGCGGCAGATAGGCTGCGCGGTTCCCATCACATCCGACAAAGGACGTTCCCATGTTGAAGGGCAAGGTAGCGATCGTCACCGGGTCGACCAGCGGCATCGGGCTTGGCATTGCCAAGGTGCTGACCGGCCAGGGCGCGGACATCGTGCTGAACGGCTTCGGCGACGCCGGCGAGATCGAGTCGATCCGCAGCGGCATCGAGCGCGAGCATGGCGTGCGCGCGGTCTATAACGGCGCCGACATGTCGAAGGGCGACGCGGTGCGCGGGCTGATCGCGTCGACGGTCGAGACGCTCGGCCGGGTCGACATCCTGGTGAACAATGCCGGCATCCAGTTCACCGCGCCGGTGGAGGAGTTCCCGGCCGAGAAGTGGGACGCGATCCTGGCGATCAACCTGTCGGCGGCGTTCCACGGCATCGCGGCGGCGATCCCGGTGATGAAGAGCCAAGGCTGGGGCCGGATCATCAACATCGCCTCGGCCCATGGCCTGGTGGCGTCGACGCACAAGGCGGCCTATGTCGCGGCCAAGCACGGGCTGATCGGGCTGACCAAGGTGGTGGGGCTGGAGAACGCCGGCAACGGCATCACCTGCAACGCGGTGTGCCCGGGCTGGGTGCGGACGCCGCTGGTCGAGAAGCAGATCAGCGCGATCGCGGCCGAGAAGGGGATCAGCCAGGAAGAGGCGTCCCGGCAGCTGCTGGGCGAGAAGCAGCCCTCGATGACCTTCGTGACGCCGGAGCAGCTGGGCGGCACGGTGGCCTTCCTGTGCTCGGACGCGGCCGAGCAGATCACCGGCACCAGCGTGTCGGTCGACGGCGGCTGGACCGCCCAGTAACCAACGGTTCAGCCGGTATCCGAACCACCATGTCCGACGCGAAGTATCTCGTGCTTAAACGTGGTGCGACTGTTGATGAGAGGGTCATGGCCGAATTCCATTCACTAGACGAGGCCGTGATGTATGCGGTCATCCAATACTCCGAGTGGGAACGCGAGCGCTTTGGGGTGATGGTTTGCCGAGATGAAGATGGCAGACGTTCCTACGAGTTCTGAGAACTCCAGCTGTATCGTATTTGTCGCCTGCGTCGCCCCCCGCCATGTCCGCTTCGGGGACCCTTCCGGGGCGGCCATCCAAGGACGCTATCTCAGCGGCAGGAACAGTTCCACGACGACATCCTGGACCGGCACCTCCGGAAGCCAGGAGAGCCGGCGCTGGCAATAGATCGGGAAGTCTCGCGCTTCCTCGCCGCTGGCCGGAAGCCAATCGCGGTAGAGATAGAGCGCAGCGGGCTCCAGATTGTTGGTATTGCCGGGATAGCGCAGCACCGCGCAACGCCCGCCGGGGATCACGCCGGGCTTCATCTGCCCGTCGTCCGCGTCGATCGGCCGGTCGGTCACGACACACAGATCCATGCTGTAGTCGGCCGGGACCGCCGGACACCTCTCGGACCGGAAGACGGTGATGGTCGGGCTGGTCTGGGGCGACAGGCCGGCGGCCTTGCGCCACGCGATGAACCGCTGAATGGTGGCGCCGAGCGTCGCCCGGTCGCCCCGATGCTCCATGATCGCCACCGGCGTGGGCGGCACGTCGCGGATCGTCACGTCGTCAGCGGTAAAGGTGATCTGCATGAGCTTGCTCCTCGCCTTGTCGAGAGGCCCGAAGGCCGCAAGCCACGGCTCCCAGTCGGGAGATCTCCGGAACGACGAAGGCGATTGCCCCAGCCATCGCCGAAAGGCGCGGGCGAAGGCGTCCGGTGCGTCGTAACCGGCGTCCATCGCGATGTCCGTGACGCTCCGGGCGTCCTTCGAGGCCAGCCGGTGCGAGGCACGTCTCATCCGGGTCAACTGGACATAGCGATGCACGGACAGCCCGAAGGTCGCCGTGAACTGCCGGTGGAAGTGATATTTGGAGTAGGCCGCGACGCTGCTCAGCGCGTCCAGGTCCAGGTCGCCGTCGAGATGCCGGTCGATATAGTCCAGCACCCGCTGCATCCGGGCATGATGGTTCTGAAGCGCCGCCTTCATCGTCCCTTCCTTCGTGGCGGTACCAGCTAGCCGCTCAGGGCCGTGACGTGCTCGACCGATCTTGCGATTTTAGACAGAGCAGCCGCGCATCTCGACGACCACTGGCAGACGAGAGGAGAGACGCCCCACATCGACGGCGTCGTGTCCGCAACGCTCCAGAAGCGGCTGCGTCCGGTTTGGAGCAGGAAACCATTCTCGCACTCGCCGGTGCACTGTAGCTTCGGAAGCCACCATAGTTGTCTTGGTCGCGTCGAGAGCTACCATAGCGTTCAGGAAGTCAGCAGGACGGTCGTAAGCCGAGGAATAGCTCTTTCCATCAATCGTGAGAATCGGGTGTTGCGCCTCACCGATTTGAACCTGCGTCGGCCGATCTCTCGAAAACGAGGGCTGCCTCGCGCCATCATGACGAACGCATATGCCGGTCGCGGACAGCACTGCCGCGTGCAGACGAGCGTTGGCGCGAGCAATCTCGGGAACAGTCGCTCCCGATCATAGCGCTATGGCGAAGACATAGTTCTCATCCTCATCCACCATGGGACCGCACACTCCTCCAACGGCCCGTCGCGGACGCGGTCCGCTCTCCGCTCTCCGCATCCCGCTGATCGGCGGGGTCATTGGGGGCCAGGCTCTGCCGGTAGCAATTCTCACCATCCCGTCACCGCGGACCTGCTGACGCTGGAAGGGGCCTGTCGGTCTGGCAAGGTTTCGGTCTGGCTGGGCTCGAGGCCGGCCGGCGTGCATGTTTGCCGGCGGCTTCGAAGGCCGGGGACGCCGCGCTGACGATGCGCGCGGCGCCGCGACACGTCATAGCCCGCGAACCTTTTCCCGTCCCGTTTGCTGAAACTCCGGCCGGAGCGTCTCGAGTATTGCGGGCGCCTGCGCGTCGACAGGGAAAACTGCGCGATCGGCATCGAGCGGCCCTATGCGGAGCTGCGAGGGTCATGCATTGCCTCCGAGGCTGGTCGATATCGGTTGCCTGCAACAGAAGGAGTACCCCGCCCCTCGAAATGGATATGGCAACAGCCGAATTCCTGGCTTCAGTGATTTCGCGGGTCGAGAAGAATATCGCCATCAACATTTTGAAATGGCGACGATAATGGGCCGATCCGCGAGTTTCCAGCTACTGAATCCGCTCGAGCCTCGGACGCGGAACGTCACGGTTGGCGGAAACCGCACCAGCATTCGCCTGGAGCAGCAGTTCTGGCGTGGACTGGAGGAGATCGTGGCGCGAGAGGGCATCTCCGTGAACGCCCTTGTCGGGCGTATCAGCGCTTCGCAGCGAAGCGACGGCAGCCTGTCCAGCGCAGTCCGCGTGTTCATCCAGGCCTACTTTTTCGCATTGGCCCACAACCGCCGCCCGACAGTC
This sequence comes from Inquilinus limosus, assembly GCF_002195995.1. Classification (GTDB taxonomy): domain Bacteria; phylum Pseudomonadota; class Alphaproteobacteria; order DSM-16000; family Inquilinaceae; genus Inquilinus; species Inquilinus limosus_C. The sequence goes on along the minus strand of NZ_NHON01000049.1, from coordinate 44,101 downwards.
CCCAAGGGCTACGCTTGAAGGCAACCGGCTGAGACACGCGATGAGCTGCAGGGCATCCGCGCGTGCCAGGATCCTGGTGGATTGACCGAGGCAGAAAAGGCCATCGGTGTGTGTGCGAGTGGGGGATGCGCACAGGGATTTCCATCGACGTCACCTCGGAGGATCATCGCCGGCTGGAGGCGGTGGTTGCGGACCGCAACGCGCCACAGAAGCATGTCTCTCGCCGATCCCCAGGCCGCCATCAATCGCGTCGCCGAGCACAAAGCGCCGAAGCCCATTCCTCGCGCGCTGATCCGGACACCATCATCGCCGCCAGAACCGCGGGTTCCAAACGTTGGAGTCAATCCACGAGATCTCGGCTCCAACCTATTCGGGCATGGGTTCCCGGCGGTCGAGCCCGGCACGCGGCGAGAGGCGCCATCCCTGAGCGGCTGATTGCTAATGCCCGTGGGCGCGCCTGGATCCTGTCCGGCCCAAGGACCTGGTCGTCGACAGTTCCGACGTCGGATCCTGGCCTGGCACGGCACTTGAGGGGTGTGCCGCGGCATTCCATGGGGCTTCCTTAAGCGGCTGCTCCGAAGGCCATGCAGGCTTCACGACAGGCTGTGGTCGCTGACATTGATGGTTGGAATCACATCCAATCGCTGGCTGCCGGCCGGGATGATGCGACAATTAGACCAGAATCATAAATCATCAAAAGATAATAATCCGATGCGTTTTCTGGCAGAGGAATAAATATATGATGCCTCGCTGCGTCAAGATTTTATTCAACTTCAGACCATAAATAGTTATTCGTCGAAAATTGCATATATGATTAATTCATTTGCAGGAGGGTGATGGACTTAGTTTTTTGGCGGAGCACTGATAAGTGATTCGCAAGGAGAATGATCTCAATGATCATCAATGGAACCACCAGTATCGACGATCTATGGGGCTCGATGGGGGCAGACGTGATCACCGGCCTGGACGGCGGCGATCACGTCTACGGCCAGGCCGGAGACGACAGGATCGATGGTGGCGCCGGTAAGGACTATCTGACTGGCGAGGACGGAAACGACACGATTTTCGGCGGCAGCGAAACCGACCATCTGGTCGGTGCGAACGGCAATGATCATCTGAACGGCGGCGCCGGTCAGGATTACATCGAAGGCGGCGCCGGCGCCGATGTCATGGATGGCGGCGACACCAGCACGCTGAACTATCTCAGCTACCGCAACTCCTCCGCCGGCGTCACCATCGACCTGGCCGCCCATACGGCCAGCGGCGGCGAAGCGACCGGCGACAGCTTCACCAACTTCCAGAACATCGACGGCAGTGCCCACAGCGACACCCTGACCGGAAACAGCGGCACTAACATGCTGTATGGCGGGGCGGGCGACGACACGCTCAGCAGCGGGGCCGACTACGACTATCTTTACGGCCAGGACGGCAATGACGTCATGCGTGGTGGCGCAGGGTCGACCTATGCCGGTGACACCTTCGATGGCGGCAACGGCACCGATGCGGTGACCTATACCGACAGCAATGTCGGCGTGACGGTCAGCCTCGCGACCGGCAAGGGGGCAGGCGGGGACGCCGCGAACGACGTTTACACTTCGGTGGAAAACATCATCGGGTCTGCCGGGCGCGACACCCTCGTCGGCAATGGCGGGGCGAATGTGCTCAACGGCTGGGCTGGCGCCGACGTGCTGACCGGTGGGGGAGGCGCCGACCGGTTCGGTTTCTCGTCGGTCCAGCATACGACCCTTGGCCAGCCCGACACGATCCGCGACTTCAGCCAGGCCCAGGGCGACAAGATCGATCTGTCGACGATCGACGCCAACACGAGTGTGGCAGGCAACCAGGCCTTCACCTTCATCGGGACGGCCCTCTACAGCCACCACGCAGGAGAACTGCGCTATGCCGACCGCGGCGACGGACATTCGACGATCGCCGGGGACGTGAACGGCGACGGCACGTCCGACTTCCATATCGAACTGTATGGCGCGTCGCATCTGTCAGCCTCGGATTTCGTGCTCTGATCCGGGGGAAACCCACCGCTCAACCGTGGCCGGACGGAGAGGTTTTCCTTCGCTGAAAACGTCATCGGGGGCCGGTTGTGTGCCGGCCCCCGATACCAGAAATACCGGAGCGACATCGTGCACTTGAATTCAGATCCCCAAATGATCTGAGCGCCGTCTCAGTGGGACTGCCCACGAGAGGAACATCCGTCGCCCGGACGACCGCCCGACTCGCGATGGCTTCGGATGTCAGGCTCGTCGACAGCGGCATTGTCACGGCCGACGGTGTGACAATCGCAAAGCGGTCGTCTTTCGCCAAGAAGTCCGGTGGCTCTGCGCCGAGGTATCTTCCGTTTTTGCTGAGGTATCTTCCGTTTTTGCTATGGATGCGGCTCCTTTTCGCCAAATCCCCTTGCATTACAGAAGACCGATAATAACCGCTGTGAATTTTGCCGCCATTGGGTCCTTCGGTGAGATGGCATCTGCTCTCTTCATCTGCCTTCTGATCCAGAGAGCTGAATTGGAGGCTGGATAAATACCGCGGAAGGCGGGGGCGCTCGCGCCGACCATGGCGAGAGATACTGAAGTCATCGACGGCTGGTCGCTGGAGTAGCGGGAGAAAGTGGTAGCGCGCTGACCGGCAGATGGGCTCGCCTCCCTCCGAGGATCGGGTCCGGGTGGGCCGCCACCGCCGGAAGTGCATCTAGGTCGAGGCAGGCCACGGTGCCTAGGATCTCACTCGGGAATTGAAGGGGCTGGGCGTCTCCCGCTGATCAGCCTCGCGGCTCCCTCACATGGGACCGAGCAGGCATTGCCATCCGCACGGAAGCGGTCTGCTCGGTCCCATGCCCAATCGATCCCGCCGGCAGGCCGCAATTCAGGCGGGCAGGGAGGTCAGATGAAGTCTCCGGCAGATCGCGATCCGAGACTCGACCGAGAGCCGAGAGGGGCCTGCAGTCCGGCCGCCCGCCAGGCGGTCGCGACGCTGCTCATCCTGGCCGGGTGCGGCTGTCTCGTCGCGGGAGGGTTTGCAAGCCGCCGGGCCGAAGCCGCTCCTCTCGCCGAGATCAGCGGCGGTCCCCGGATGTCCGTCCCAACGGCTTCGTCTTCACGATCCGCGCCCGCCGTCCCGGGTGCCGCCGTTCCGGCCCTGGGGGTGGGAGCGGAATTCCGCCTGCCGGACAAGGCTTCCGCCGAGCTGCGCCGTCTGGCGCGCGACGCCGCCGCCGGACAGGCGGATGCCGAGAACGATCTCGGCACATTCTTCGCGCTCGGCACCGAGGTGCCGCGAAGTTTCGAGCACGCCGCCTACTGGTATCGGCAGGCCGCCGATCAGGGCGTGGCCGGCGCCTCCTACAATCTCGGGGTGCTGCTGGAGCGGGGGCTCGGCGTGCCCCGCGATTCCGAGGCGGCGGTGGCCCGCTTCCGCGACGCCGCAGCGGCCGGACATGGCGGTGCGCTGAATGCCTTGGGCCTCGCTTACCTCAACGGCTCCGGCATCGTGCGCGATCCTGCGGAGGCGCTGGTCTGGTTTCGACGAGCCAGCAGTGCCGGAAATCCACGCGGCGCCTATAATGTGGCCCGACTCTATGAGAACGGCGACCTTGGGGCGCCCGACCTCCGGACCGCCGCCGGCTGGTACGGCGTCGCGGCCGATGCCGGAGACGAGCAGGCAAAGGAGGCGCTGGCGAAGCTGCGGACGCTCGTCAGTGTCAATGCCTCCGCCGCCCCGCGCGTCGGATTTGTCGGCCTCGTCCTGAGATCGAATCTGCTCGCGTTGGGTCAGGCCGGCATGCCCGGTGACGACGCGGACCGGATTCTGGACGGCTTGGCCGCACAGTTGACGGGGGTGGCGCCGCGGAGTCCTGCCCAAGTGGGGATGGCATCCGGGTTGGGCGTGTCTGGAACAAAGCCTGCGGCGATGCCGGAACCGCCGGTCACGGCTGCCGAGATCGCCGAGATCCAGCGGTTGCTGGCCCAGATGAATCTCGACGTTGGTCGGATCGACGGCCGGATGGGGCGCAGGACCAGATCCGCCATCGCCGCCTTCCAACGGGGCCACGACCTGCCGGTGACGCGCCGGCCCTCGGCGGCGCTGCTGGGGGCTCTTCGCACCGCCACGCTCGTCGCCCAGAGCGAGTGACTGGATCGAGCCCGCCGACAGCCTTGACGAGGGTCGCCGCGCTGATCGACCGCCGACACCTCGTCCCGGGGGCTCTCACTCGTCGACCGACGTGCCCCACCAGCGGGCGCGGGTCTTCTGGTAGTCCGGCTCCGGATCGTAGACCTTGACCGGCAGGCCCATGTCCTGTGCGGTCAGGGTGCCGACGGCGTTGCGCAGCTGGTAGCCGGCGACCACCTCGTTGCGTCGAGCCTGCACCAGATTGAGCTGGGCGTTCAGCAGGTTCTGCTGCTCCTGCAGCACGTCGAGCACGGTGCGCGACCCGACCTGGGCCTCCTGCTGCAGGCCTTCCACCGCCAGCTGCTCGGCCTTGACCGCGGCCTGGAACGACTTGATCGCGGCCCGCGCCGTCACCAGCGCCTGCCAGGATTGCACGGCGCCCTGGATCGCCTGGCGCCGCTGCGATTCGATCTGGATCCGCCGCTGGCCATGGGTGTAGCGCGCCTGGCGCACCAGCGATTCCTGGTTGCCCTGCGAATACAGCGGGATCGTCAGCTGGGCCACGATCGCCGCGGAGTCGACGCGACTCTGCGCCCCTCCGCTCGATGACGGATGAGAGATGGTCGAGTACTGCCGCTGCAGCCGCGCCTGCACGTCGATCGACGGCAGCAGCGCACCGAATTGCAGGTCGATGTTGTCGGCCGCGGCGCGCTCGGTGAACACCGCCGCGACGATGCCCGGATAGTTCGCCTGGGCCTTCTGGATCGCATCCTGCATCGAGGATGGCAGGCCGACCGGAACCGCCGGCGTCTCCAGCGTTCCCGGCGGCTGGCCGATGAAGCGCTCGAAGGTGGCGCGGCTGGTGCGTAGGGTGCCTTCGGCCTCGATCCGGCCGGCGACGGCGCTGGCCAGGCTGGCCTCGGCCTGGCTGAGGTCGGTGCGGGTCACCTCGCCGACATTGAGCCGGTCCTGGGTCGCCTGGAGCTGCCGGCGCAGCACCGTCTCGTTGTTGCGCTGCACGTCGAGCGCCGACTGGGCCTGGACCACGTCGGCATAGGCGGTGGCGGCATCCAGCAGCACCGTCTGCTCGGTGGTCTGGACGACCGCGCGGGTCGCCATCACCGTGTTTTCGGCCTGGTTCACCGACGCCTGGGTCCGGCCGCCATTGTAGATGTTCTGGGTGACCGTGATGCCGAGCGTCGCCGGGTTGACCTCGTGCCAGTACCCCTCCCGGCCGCCGGAATTTAGGGGATCGCCTCTCTTCCCGCTGGGTTGCAACTGGGAGATCAGACCGGTGGCGTGGACGGCATCCGAGGTCGTGTTGGTGAACTGGCTCTCGATGCTGGCGCTAGCGGTGATCTGCGGCCGGTAGCCGGACAGGGCCTGGGCGACGCCTTCATTGACCGCCTTCAGATTGGCGATATCGGCGGCGAGGTCGGGGTTGGTGGCATAGGCCGACGCCAGCGCCTCGGTCATTGATTGTGCCGAAGCCGGGGCAGTGCCCAGCATCAGCGCGGCGGACAACACCGCGGTGGAAAGTCCGAATCGTCCATATCGTGTCATCGTCAATACACCGCGGTCATGAGTTCATTCTGCCCATGGGGTGTCGATTCCAGAGCGATCAGAAGAGAATACAAACAGCTCATGGACGAGTATTTCCGGGACGAAATGGTTCTCTGTTCCCGGCGTGTCTGCAAGTCATCCAAAAGGGATAGAAGGTGCCGCCGTCCTGTCGACTCAACCCGTGGGTCCTGAGCGATCCGGCGGCCTTCGGCTGCAGGTTTGATCGATGGCTGAGAGCCCGGCAGCCAGCTGCTCCCGGCTATGACAGGAGGCAGGACGGCGCCGGGATCCCGGCGCCGTCGTCGTGCCCAAGAGCCTACAGAACGAAGTCGCTTGCGCTCAGCGACGGCACGGCCACGCCGATCTCGAAATCGGCATGCCCGTCCCCGTTGATGTCGCCGCTGACGATCCCGCCGGCGAAGCGCAGCTCCCCGGCATGGCCGCTGAAGGCGGCGGTGCCGATGAAGCTGAAGGCCTGGTTGCCGGACACGCCGGCGGCGGCGTCGATGTAGGACAGGTCGATCTTGTCCTGCCCGGCGGTGAAATCGGTGATCACGTCGCGATTGGCGCCGACCGCGGAATCGCCCGGGGTGATGAAACGGTAGGTATCCGCGCCGTCCCCGCCGGTGAGGACATCCTTGCCGGCGCCGCCGTCCAGGAGATCCTTCCCCAGGCCGCCGCTGAGGATGTCGTCGCCGCCGAGCCCGGCCAGGCCGTTGTTCCCGTCGTTGCCGACGAGGCGGTTGGCGCCGGCATTGCCGATGGCGCTGAGGGCCCACAGCCCATAGAGTTGCACGTTCTCGACGTTCTGCACCGTGCTGTCGAGGGTCGTCGAGTAGCAGGTCACGACCCAATCGTTGCCCTCGCCTGCCTTCTCGTTCACCACGTCGCCGCGGTCGTCGATGTAGTAGATATCGTCGCCCACGCCGCCCGTCATGACGTCGGCGCCGCTGTTGCCGACCAGCGTATCGTTGCCGTCGCCCCCGGTGAGGGTGTCGTTCCCGGTTCCGCCGCGGACGAGATCGTTGCCGGCGCCACCGCTCAGGCAATCCGTTCCGGCGCCGCCGTCAAGGGTGTCGTTATCGGCGCCGCCATCGATCTCGTCGATGCCATCGCCGCCGAGGATGGTGTCGCGGCCGCCATCGCCGAACAGCCTGTCATCGCCGAGGCTGCCGGAGATCGCATCATCGCCCGCGTCGCCGTGGATCTTGTCGTTGCCGGCGCCGCCATCAATCGTGTCCTTGCCGTCTCCGCCCTCGAGGATGTCCTGGTCGAGGCCACCGCCGAGGACGTCGTCGCCGGCGCCGCCCAGGATCAGGTCATCGCCTTCGTAGCCGCTCAGCAGATCGGTGCCCGCGCCGCCGTCCAGCCTATCGTTGCCGGCATTGCCGACGATGATGTCCAGCCCGTCGCCGCCGGTGATGATGTCGTCGCCGAAACCGCCATAGATCGTGTCGTCGTCATTGCCGCCGTCGATCACGTCACGGCCATCGCCGCCGTCGATAAGGTCGTCGCCGTTCTCGCCAAACAGGTGGTCATCGCCTGCATTGCCGTTGAGCCGGTCGGCATCGTCGCCGCCCCGGAGCCGATCGGCGCCATCACCGCCGTTCAGGAGGTCGAACCCGGTGCCACCCCAGAGGATGTCGTCGCCGGCGTCGCCGTAGAGGATGTCGTTTCCGTTGTCGCCGTTCAGGGCATCGGCGTCATCGCCGCCCCAGATGCGATCATCGCCAGCCCCGCCGTCGAGCGTGTCCGCGCCCATACCGCCAGACAGTGAGTCGTTGCCATCATCGCCATCCATCCGGTCACCGCCGCCGCCCCCGTCCAGGGTGTCGTTGCCGGCGCCCCCATTCAGGGTATCGATGTCGTCGCCACCGTATAGCGTGTCGTTGCCGGCGCCGCCGTCGAGATTGTCCAGGCCAGAACCACCGGACAGCATGTCATCGCCCTGGTTGCCATAGACAAAATCATCGCCGTCATTGCCAGATAATATGTCGTTTCCGTCAAGGCCGGAGACGTGGTCGTTCCCGGCCAATGCGTCAATAGTATCGGACCCGATCGATCCCGTGATCACGTCGTCGCCTGATGTAGGGAAGGTTGCCATCGTTTCCTCATAGAATGAAAAAAGGGCGGCGCCGTTGGCCAAGAAACGGAGGCCGGTGCACCGGTACTAAAGAGCTCGGCTCCGATTGGGATTTTGTTCCGAGATCGGAGAAATTTTTTGCAATTTTGTCCAAAAATGCAGAAAATGATCCATCTATCATTTAGGATGTGAAGTGGTGCTCGAAAATCGGATAAGGATCAGCCGGATAGACAGAAAGAATAAAGAAAATCCTGAAAATACGTGCTGTAGCAGGCGTTGGTAGAAGTGTGGGATTGAACGGACCGTGCATCGAATGGATGGAATTGGTCGAAAGCTTTAAGTCGGGATAGCCGTTTGACGGCGGTCGCCTCACGCCGTTGTCCGGTTGTGGGCGGGGAAGGCGCCGGACCTGCCGGGATATGTTCTTTGCTGCCGGTATCAGGGCTGTCTCTGCCGTCGCCTTGATGTCGATCTTCGCTCTGGTGTTGATTCGACCAAAGCAGAAAGCGCGATATCCCGTCGACTATATCTACAAAAGAGGTACTCATGCTTAGAAATTTTCTCTCTTATCATGAGAGAAGCAGATAGATATTCGCTGTATCTGGTTATAGGCGGCGCCGGGGAGACGATGCTCGCGAGACCGGATCCGGGAATTTCTTATCGGAATTCGAGTGGCCGCGCGGAGCCGGCTGGTTCGGCGCCTCATCTGGGCGGATCCAAGGTGAAACACGCTCTCCTGATCTATGGCGCTGTGCTCACGATCTTTCCGGCGTCATCCACGATCCTATACCGGCTCTCGACCGAGTCATCGGATCCGCGGCAGGCCGAACCGTCCGCGGCGACGCCGTTGCCCGGCAGCGGTGGCCGCATGGCCTCGCTGGAGCTTCCGCCGCCTTCGGCCGCGGGCGGGCACGAGGCCGGGCAGGGCGTGGAGGTGGGCGCGGCGAACGAGACCCTCCTGCGGTTCGACGCAATCCGGATCAATTCGAGCGGATACCAGGTGATCGCCGGGCGGGGGCCTGCCGGGGCCCGGATCACCCTGTTCGATGGCGCAGAGGCGATCGGGTCGGTCGATGCCGATCTCAATGGCGACTGGGTCTTCGTCTCGGAGGCGCCGATCGCGCCCGGCGACCATCAGCTTTCGCTCAGTGCGACGCGCGACGGTCGCACGACGACGTCCACCGATATCGCGCTGGTCATCGTCCCTTCACGCGACGGCACCATCGACGGCATGGCGGCGGGACCGGGCCAGGGCGACGGCAAGCCGCTCGTCTTCGTGGTTCCGAAGGCCGGCGGCGCCTCCACCATCCTGCAGGCTCCGGATGAGGCCGCCGCGGCACTGCCCGGCCTGTCCATCGATGTCATCGATTACGGCGAAGACGGCGCGGTCATCATCAGCGGTCACGGCGCCGCTGCCGCCCTGGTCCGGCTGTATCTCGACGACCATCCGATCGGCGAAGGCTGGATCGACGCGGCGGGCGCGTTCCGGATCTCGCCGGACTGGCCGATCGCCCCGGGCACATATCGCCTGCGGGCCGACCAGCTGAATGCCGACGGCCGGGTGACCGACCGCACCGAGACGCCGTTCCAGCGCGCGGCCCCCGCCGACCTCGTCCTGGCCCGGGGCAAGGTCGTCGTCCAGCCGGGCAACAGCCTGTGGCGGATCGCGCACAGCGCGTATGGGCGGGGCATCCACTACACCATCATCTACATGGCCAACCGCGTCCAGATCCGCGATCCGGACCTGATCTATCCGGGCCAGATCCTCACCGTTCCCACATCCCAGACGTCAGCGGCAACCGGCAGCAGATGGTGAACGGCCTCCGCCGCCGCGACGGATCGCCGGGATCCGCGGGCAAGGGACGTGGCATACCGCACCGACAGGCGATGAAGATCCTGGCCCTGGTCCTTGCCGTCCTGCTGGTCGCGGTCGCGCTCGAATCCCAGCTTCCGCAGCGCGTCATGGCACGGTTCCTGCCCGATGTCGCCTTCATCCAGCCCCGGCACCGCGTGGATCCGTTGCCCGTGGAACTGTCGCGGCTGTACCCCACGGCCCATGCCGACATCGTGATGCTGGGCGACAGCATCACCGCCGCGCCGCAGTGGAACGAGCTGCTGCCCGGCCGCGATGTCGTCAACCGGGGAGCATCCGGCGACACGGTGGGCGAGATCCTGGGGCGGATCGATACCGTCATCCGGCTGCGGCCGCGTCTCGTCTTCGTGATGGTCGGGATCAACGACCTCGGATACGGCACGCCGCCGGCCGCGCTGCTGCAGCCCTTCCGGACCCTGATCGAAGGGCTGCGGAAGACGGGGGCAGGGGTCGTCGTCCAGTCCGTCCTCTACGTCACGGATGACCCGGCCTGGCCCGACATCCGGCGACATTGGGACTTTCGCCGCAACGATCAGATCCGCGTCCTGAACGAGGGCTTGAGGGCGCTCGCCACCGAGACCGGCAGCGGCTATCTCGATCTCAATGCCGGGCTCGCCCCGGACGGGTCGCTGCCGGCCGAGCTGACCTCGGACGGCCTGCACCTCAGCGCCGCGGCGTATATCCGCTGGGCGGCAATGGTGGAGGCGTATCTGCGGGGTGCCGGGGTCCGCATGGAGACCACCGGCGGCTGACGCGCGGGTCTCGTGCGGCAGACACTTCGGAACGAGGACTCTGCACGACGGGATGCCTGCAACCGGCCAGCCCTCATCCATTCCGTGGATCCTGTCATCCGTCCGGCCGTGTGACGTGGTCGGCGTTGCGGCCGAAAGAGGTGCGCCAATCCGGGAATTCGATGAGGCCTTCGGACAATCGTGGAGGGAGGGCACTCCATCCGGCGGTGGCGAACGCGAACGATTGCCGCGAAGTCCCCTCCGATCGGACCTCTCGGAAGGCAGTCACCCGATGACATAGCCTCTCACTCAGGCCGTCGAGCCGGCATGAGGCCTGTTCGACGACAGTGCCTGTCCATCGCCGTCAAGCCGAGGGAGCATCGGATGCGAGTTCTGGTCACGGGTCACCGGGGGTATATCGGCACGGTGATGGTCCCGATGCTGCAGCAGGCAGGTCACAGCGTGACCGGATGCGACAGCGATCTTTATGAGCGGTGCACCTACGAGGCCGGGGGCGACATCGCGGACGTCCCGAACATCCGCAAGGACATCCGGGACATCGTGCCGCGCGACCTCGATGGCTTCGAGGCCGTGATCCATCTGGCCGCCCTCTCGAACGATCCGCTGGGCGACCTCAATCCCGATATCACCTACAGCATCAATCATCTCGGCAGCGTGCATGTCGCCCAGGCGGCGAAGACGGCGGGCGTCGGCCGCTTCCTGTTCGCCTCGTCGTGCAGCAACTACGGCCTGGCCGGCGACGAGATGGTGGACGAAAGCGCGGCGCTCAACCCGGTGACAGCCTATGGGCGGTCGAAGGTGTGGGCGGAGCGCGACATCTCCCGGCTGGCCGACGACAGCTTCTGTCCGGTCTATTTCCGTCCGGCCACGGCCTATGGGCTCTCGCCTCGCGTACGCTTCGATATCGTCCTCAACAACCTCGTCGCCTGGGCCGTGACCAAGGGGCTGATCTATCTGAAGTCCGACGGCACGCCCTGGCGGCCGATCGTCCACATCCAGGACATCTCGCGCGCCTTCCTGGCCGGCCTGCGCGCTCCGACCAGCGCGGTGTTCAACCAGGCGTTCAATGTCGGCCGCACCGAGCACAACTACCGCATCCGGGAGATCGCCGAGATCGTGGCGGAGGTCGTCCCCGGCTGCCGCTTGGAGATCGCGCCGGACGCCGGGCCCGACAAGCGGTCCTACCGGGTGAGCTTCGAGAAGATCGCCCGAATCCTGCCGGAGTTCCAGCCGCAATGGGACGTGCACCGGGGAGCCGAGCAGCTCTATGCCGCCTATCGGTGCTCGCGCCTGACGCTGGAGGAGTTCGAAGGTCCCCGCTACCAGCGGATCAGCCATATCCGCAAGCTGATGGCGGACAAGGTCCTCGGTGACGATCTCCGCCACACCGCGCGGCGGGCCGCCGAGAGACCCTCGGCCTGCGCCGCCGAATGATCTGGCCGAGTGGGGGCGGGCCGCATCTCCCCGGCCCCCCTCGGGAATATTCGAGGTATCGATGTCGGAATGAATGGATGGTTTTGGACATCTGATATTTTGTCAGAAAGATAAAGATCATGCCAGATCATTGTTATTTTGTTATCTGACAATAAATCAAGAGAATCTCGCAATGGAAGGAGGTGTGGGTTGCGGCTTCAGTCCATGGGCGAAAGCGAGGGATTGCTATGATCAAGAGCAGGCGCCGGGTCTCGATCGGCCTCCCGGTCTACAACGGCGAGAATTACCTGGCCGAGGCTGTCGATTCGGTCCTGGCGCAGACCTTCGCGGATTTCGAGCTGATCATCTGCGACAACGGGTCGACGGACCGGACCGAGGAGATCTGCCGCCGCTATGCCGCCGCGGATCCGCGGGTCCGATACCACCGCAATCCCAAGAATCTGGGGGCGAGCGCCAATTTCGTCCGCACCTTCGAGCTGGCCACGGGAGAGTACTTCCGATGGCTCGCCCATGACGACCTGCTGGCGCCGGAATGCCTCGAGCGCTGCGTGGCCGCGCTGGATCGGCAGCCGGACGCGATCCTGGCCCAGCCCCTGGTCGGCCTCATCGATGCGAAGGGCGCGGTCAAGCTCATCGGCGATGACGGCCTCCAGCCGGCCGCCTCACCGCGGGTGTCCGAGCGCTTCGCGGCGCTGGTCCGGCATCCCCGCTATTGCTGGGAGGTCTTCGCGCTCGTCCGGCGCGACGTCATGGCCAAGACGGGCCTGCTGGCCCCGTTCTCCTGCTCGGACGTCGTCCTCTGCATCGAGCTGGGGCTGCTGGGGCGCTTCGCCCTGGTGCCCGAGCCGCTGTTCCTGAATCGGGACCATCCCGATCGCTTCAGCCACGCCGTCCTGATCGACCGGGCCGCGTCCTGGCGGTGGTGGAACAACAATGACCGCGCCCGTCTGCTGGATCTCTGCCCCACCTGGCAGGTTCAGCTGCACTCCCTGCGGGCAATCCGCAAGCATGTCTCCAGCCGGACGGAGCGCCGGGGGCTGTATCTCGGGCTGCTGCGCCATGTCCTCACGCGGTACACGCTGTCCCGGCTGATGATCGAGCCGCTGACCGCGGCGGATCCTCGGATCCAGACCCTGGGGCGGCGGGTCAAGCGCTGGCTGCGGGGCCGCAAGGCGCCCGAATTCGGCACAGCGCGGATCCGGCCCGGCTCCGGGGTGCCGAAATGAGAGGCGCCATCCGGGCCGGCGACACGGGCGCCCGGCTCGAAGGAACCGGCCATGACCATTGAGTCCGCTTGCCCCGCCTGCGGCGACAAGGTCGGCGCCTCGTTCTATGACCTGCCCGCGATCCCGACCAACAGCTGCCTGCTGATCAACGACCGGGAGGCGGCCCTGGCCTTCCCGGTCGCCCCGCTGCGGCTGTGCCTCTGCCCGGGCTGCGGCTTCATCTTCAACGCCGCCTGGGAGGCGTCGCGGACGGTTTACTCGGAATCCTATGAAGAGACCCAGGGCTTCTCCCCGACCTTCAACGCCTTCCACGAACGTCTCGCCCGCGACCTGATCGCCCGGCACGACCTTCACGGCAAGCGCGTGATCGAGATCGGCTGCGGCAAGGGCGAGTTTCTCGCTCTGCTGTGCCGGCTCGGGGATAATGAAGGAATCGGCTACGACCCCACCTTCGTGCCGGGCCGCCTCGGCGATGCCACGGCCGGGCGCGCCCGGTTCCTCCGCGAGCTCTTCGACGAGACGACCGGGCCCGTCGCCTGCGACTTCCTGTGCTGCAAGATGACGCTCGAGCACATCCCGGATGTCGGCCGCTTCGTCGGCATGGTCCGCCGTGCCCTCGACGGGCAGGAGGGCACCTGCGTCTTCTTCCAGGTGCCTAACGCCAAGCTGGTCCTGCAGGACGAGGCGTTCTGGGACGTCTACTACGAGCACTGCTCCTACTTCACGGCGCACAGCCTGTCGGGCCTCTTCCGGCGCTGCGGCTTCGCCGTGGACCGCGTCTGGACCGACTATGACGGCCAGTACCTGATGATCGAAGCCCGGCCGGCGAGCGCGCCAGTGCCGGTCCCGGCCGGCCAGGCGGCGGTGGCGGAGACCCGGCAATGGGCCGAGGCGTTCCGGCAGGGCGTCGGGGCCACGATCGCAACCTGGCGCGAGCAACTGACGGAGGCGGCTGCGTCGGGCCGGCGGACGGTGCTCTGGGGGTCGGGCTCGAAGGCCGTCGCTTTCCTGACCACGGTGGGCCTCAACGGCGAGGTGGCCTCGGTCGTGGACATCAACCCGTTCCGCCACGGCCGCTACCTGCCGGCCACGGGCCACGAGATCATATCGCCCGACGAGTTGTCCACGACGCCGCCCGACCTGGTGGTGGTCATGAACTCCGTCTACCGCGACGAGATCCGGAAGATGCTGCAGGCCCAGGGGTGTGCCCCTGAGCTGCAGTGCCTGTAGCCATGCCCGGCTATCCCTTTGATCGCCGCCGGCGCATCGCCGGGCCGTCCGCCCTCTCATCCCGCGCGGCCGGGATCTTGCCGTCGCCACCCGGAGAACGCCCGTGATCGGCCGGAAGATCGCCTTCGCCGTTTCGGCCTCGTGGCTCAGCCAGGTGATCCGGATCGGGCTCAATCTCCTGATCCTGCCGATCATGTTCCATGCGATGAACGCCGAGGAGCTCGGCCTCTGGCTGGTTCTCGGCCAGAGCACGATCTTCCTCAGCATCCTCATGGAGGCCGGCCTCACCCCCACCATCACCCGGCGGATCGCCTTCGTGGCGGGCCGAAGCCTGTCCGGACCCGACCGGCCTCTGGACGGGGAGTCGCGGCGCGACCTCGCGGACATGCTGGCATCCGGGCGCATCGCCTACCGCTTCGTGTCCATCGGCGTGTTTGTCGTCACCTTCGCGCTGGGCAGCCTGTATCTCTGGAATCTGGAGCTGCGGCAGGTCTCGCCGACCACGGCGTGGATCGCCTGGATCCTTCTGTGCCTCGGCTACGCCACCATGGCCTGGTCCGGCCTGTGGACGGCGCTGGCCACTGGCCTGGGCTACGTCGCCGCCGGCACCATCGCCTCCACCGCGGTCGGGATCGCGACCCTGCTGGCGCAGATGGTGGTGGTGCTGGCCGGCGGCGGCCTGCTCTGGCTCGCGATCGTCTCGGCGATCGGCGGCGTCGCCGTCCGCCTGTCGCTGCGCCTCTATGTCCAGCGCCGGCAGCCGCACCTGTTCTCGGTGCCCGGCCGCTGGGACGGGGCGTTGATGCGCGGCATGATGGCGCCGGCGATCCGGTCATGGTTGACGGCTGTCGGCTTCGCCGTGCTGTTCAAGACGGACCAGTACTTCATCGCGCTCTATGTCGACACGGCGCAGGTGCCGGCCTACTACGCCGTCTACACGCTGCTGCACAACCTCGCGATCCTGGCCCTGGCCCTGGGCCAGACGTCCAGCGTCTATGTCAGCCAGCTCTGGCACAGCGGCACGATGGAGGAGATCCACGAGATCGTGCTGCGCAGCCTCCGGATCACCCTGATCCTGATGGTTTCGGGCGTGGCGACGCTTCTGGTCGTGGGCCGGGACCTCATCGGCGTCTGGATCGGCCCCGACCACTTCGCGGGCTTCCCGGTGCTGACCGCCCTGGGCGTCATGTTCGTGCTGTGCGTCCAGCAGAACGCGGTCCTCACCTTCGCCCGGGCGACCGAGAACGAGGTTTACGCCGTTCCCTTCCTGCTGGCGGGCGGGCTGGCCCTCCTCCTGTCCTGGGGACTGGTGCCGCATCTGGGACTGCTCGGCGCCGCCCTGGCCACGCTGCTGGCCCAGCTGCTGACGACCAACTGGATCGTCCTGCGCGACGGCTTGCGGCGGCTGCAGGTATCGATGGCGACCTATGGCCGGACCTGCCTCCTACCGCTGCTGCCGATCTCCCTGGCGACCTATCTCGCCACGATGGCGGTGGCGGGCGGATCGCTGCTGCCGAGCGCCTTCGACCGGCTGCTGGCCGGTGCTGCCGTCGGAGGGGGCGTGTGCCTGGCCAGCCTGTGGCTGTTCGGCCTGAGCCCGGCCAACCGGTCCCAGGTCGCCGGCGCCCTGCGCGCCGCCCTGCGCCGGCGCCGGTATGCCGGCCGGAGCCAGGTGGAGCCGCCGCCGATCCCTCCCGGATAATCGGGTCCAGGTGGCTTCTCCGCCGTACCCATTTGGTGGTAGCCGCCCGATCGAATGCATCACTTGAGCCGGCCAGTGGTGGGGCGAATAATCGTGATCAGGTATCCGGATCGATAGCCGGCAACTCAATCTTGATGACGTGATCATTCGACTCTCATTGGTTGATATTGTTCTTGGGGCGATGGTGGCAGTTCCTTTGTCGTGCGCGCAAAAAGAACAATTTCTGAAAATCAGTGGATTGGGGCTGGCCTTAATTCACAGTTCTCACATTGGCGGTCTCTCGATATCGGAACGGGCGCAGGGAGATTGGGATGAATGTTCAGTTACTCGACGCATCACGTGGTGCCATCGATGGGGCATCCGACGCGCGGAACGATCACGCCGCCCGATGCCGCCTCTGCGGCGGCCAGCTTGAGCATGTGTTCGTCGACCTCAGGTCCTCTCCGCTCTGCCAGACCGTCATCGCCCCTGAGCAGCTCGATGAGATGGAGCCGCATTTTCCCCTCAACGTGCTGGTGTGCGGCGACTGCTTCCTGGTCCAGCTGAGGGAGTATGTGAGCCCGGAGAACATCTTTCGCGAATATGCCTATTTCTCGTCCTATTCGACCAGCTGGGTCGCACATGCCCGGGCCTATTGCGGCATGATCCAGCAGCGGCTCGGGCTTGGGCCGGACAGTCTCGCCGTCGAGATCGCCAGCAATGACGGCTATCTGCTGCAGCATTTCCGGCCGCTCGACGTTCCCGTGCTCGGGGTCGAGCCTGCGGCCAACGTTGCCAAGGTGGCGATCGAGAAGGGCATTCCGACCTGCGTCGACTTCTTCGGCCATGAGCTGGCCGGCACGCTCGCCGCGGCGGGCAAGCAGGCCGACCTCATCATCGGCAACAATGTGCTGGCCCAGGTTCCGGACCTCAACGACTTCGTCTCCGGGCTGGCCCGGCTGCTGAAGCCGGAAGGCGTGATCACGCTGGAGTTCCCGCATCTCGAACGGCTGATGGCGGAGAACCAGTTCGACACGATCTACCACGAGCACTTCTCGTACTTCTCGCTGACCACGATCGAGCGGATGGCGGCCCGCCACGGGCTGCGGCTGATCGATGTGGAGGAGCTTCCGACCCATGGCGGCTCCCTCCGCGTGTACCTGGCTCATGCCGGTTCGGCCCGGCCAACCGCCCAGAGCGTCCCGGACCTGCTGGCCCGCGAGCAGCGCCTGGGCTTCCGCGACGTCGCGACCTACGCCTCCTTCGCCGAGCAGGTCCGCCAGACGAAGCGGCGGCTGCTGTCCTTCCTGATCGAGGCGAAGACCGCGGGCAAGACCATCTGCGGTTACGGGGCGCCGGGCAAGGGCAACACCCTGCTGAACTACTGCGGTATCGGCACCGACTTCCTCGATTTCACGGTCGATCGCAACCCGTACAAGCAGGGCCACTACACCCCGGGCATGCGCATCCCGATCCATCCGGTGGAGGCGATCGACACGGCCAGGCCCGACTACATCCTGATCCTGCCCTGGAACCTGAAGGCCGAGATCGTCCAGCAGATGCGCCATGTCGCCGAATGGGGCGGGAAGTTTATCGTCCCGATCCCCGAGGTGGCAGTCATCGATCCGAAGGAATTGCGCTCATGAAAGTCGTGCTCTTCTGCGGTGGCCTGGGCACTCGCATCCGGGAATATTCCGAGAACATCCCGAAGCCGATGATCCCGATCGGGCATCAGCCGATCCTGTGGCATGTGATGCAGTACTATCGGCAATACGGGCATGCCGACTTCGTCCTCTGCCTGGGCTACAAGGCCAACATCATCAAGGACTTCTTCCTCAATTATCGGCCGCAGAATTTTGCCGACTGCGTCATTTCGGGATTCGGCGCCAATGTCGAGTTGCTGAGCGAGCCGGACAAGGACTGGCGTGTCACCCTGATCGACACCGGGATCTGGCGTAACATCGGCGAGCGGCTGTGGGCCGTGCGGGATCAGGTGCGGGACGAGGAGATCTTCCTGGCCAACTACAGCGACGGCCTGACCAATTGCGACCTCGACGACATGATCGATCGCTTCAGGAAGAGCGGCAAGATCGCCTGCTTCATGGCCGTGCGGCCGCCGCTGACCTATCACCTGGCGGATATCGACAAGGATGGCGAGGTGCAGGGCATCCGCAGCTCCGACTGCTCCGACATCTGGATCAACGGCGGCTACTTCCTGTTCCGCCGCGAGATCTTTGATTTCATGCGCGAAGGCGAGGAGCTGGTCCTGGAGCCGTTCCGGAGGCTGATCGAGGCGAACCAGCTCATGGCCTACAAGCATGAAGGGTTCTGGCGCTCGATGGACACGCTGAAAGACCGGCAGGCGCTCGAGGATCTGGTCGAGCAGGGCAAGATGCCCTGGCGGGGGCTGAGCCCGGCCAAGGACAAGGCCAAGACGCTGGTGCTGGCCTGATGCGGCCACTGGGGCTGGCGCGGCCGGGCGACAGCCTGTCCGTCCTGTGCCTGGGCGCGCATTCGGATGACATCGAGATCGGGGCAGGGGGTATGCTCCTGTCCTGGATCGCGTCCGGGGTGCGGCTGCATGTCCATTGGTGCGTGCTCAGCGCCGCCGGCCCGCGCGCGGGGGAAGCGGAGGCCTCGGCGGCCGCCTTCCTTGCCGGCGCGGCCAGTACCGTCGTCGAGCTTGCCGAATTCAAGGACAGCTTCTTTCCGTACCAGGGCAGCGAGATCAAGGCCTGGTTCTCCGGGCTGAAGGCCCGCAGCAGCCCGGATATCATCCTGACCCATCGCCGGGACGACGCGCACCAGGATCATCAGGAGACGTGCCGGCTGACCTGGAACACGTTCCGCGACCACCTCATTCTCGAATATGAGATCCCGAAATGGGACGGCGACCTCGGTCAGCCGAACCTCTACATGCCCCTCGCCCCCGAGATCCTGGAACGCAAGATCGAGCTTCTTCTCGCGCATTTCGGCACGCAGCGGTCCAAGGACTGGTTCGACGCTGAGACCTTCCGGGGCCTCGCCCGCCTGCGCGGCATGGAAAGCCGCGCAGGCGGGCGCTATGCCGAAGGCTTCGTCCAGCGCAAGGGGCTGCTCGGTTGACATCCCGATTCAGAAGGGGCCGCCGTCTCCTCGTGGCGCTCATGCTGGCCGCGCTCGTCAGCGGCGGCGCCGTGGCTGCGGCCTTCAAGGCTTCGGAGCCGCTGCTCGTGGTCCGGACCGCGGTCGAGCCGGCCGACGTCATCGTCGTGCTCGGCGGCGATGGGCCGGCCCGGGCGTGGCAGGCGGCCGGTCTCTACCGGCAAGGGGTGGCGCCGAAGGTCCTCGTCACCGGCTTCGGTGATTGCGAGGACATCCGGCGCTACATGATGGGCGAGGGCGTGCCGGGCGACGTGATTCAGACGGAATGCTCATCGCGCAGCACCTGGGAGAACGCGGTGTTTTCGGCGCCGCTGCTGGCGGCGATGGGTGCGCGGCGCGCCATCCTGGTCACCAGCTGGTTTCACACCCGCCGGGCGCTGGCCTGCTTCCGGCAGGTCGTGCCGCAGATGGAGTGGATGTCGGTGCCGGTCGAGCGCGGCGAATCCTACCGCAAGATGCTCAGCAACCACCACGGTCTCTCGGTCCTGGCCGAATACGTCAAGATCGGCTGGTACGCCGCCCGGTACGGCGTGGTGGCGTTCTGAAGAAGCTCAGCGTGGTCCGGATCAGCGGCGGGTGACCGCCTCGACCTCGAAGCCCTTGAAGGTGTTGCCGGTGTCGATCACGGTCGCCGTTCCCGGCCAGACCCTGCCGCGCGACCCCGTATAGGGGGCCGACCCCCGGGCAAAGTCGTTGTCGTGAAAGATCATTGCGGCGATCGGCGTCGGCTGGTCGGGGGCGATGTCCTTCGCCTGCGGATCAGTCTCCACCATCACCCCGCCATAGGCGTCGGCGAAGCGGTTGCGCTCGAACACCTCCATGGCGTAGGCGCCGGCCTCGTAGCCCTGCCAGGTCACGACATTGACGCCGGCATGGGCCAGCCGGTCGCCGTGGTTGTTCCGGAAGACGTTGCCGAGATGGCCGACCGCGCCCTCCTTCTCTGTCTTCAGGTACTTGGTGTAGGCGACGAGGCCGTCATAGGAATCATCGATCTCGTTGTTCACCACCAGGTTGAAGAAGACAGGGTTCAGCGCCCCGTGGCCGAGGGCCCAGAGCTCGACGCCGCCGCGCATGCGGGTCATGACGTTGCCGTCGACCACGATGTCCGCCGAGTTGCCGTAGAACTGGACCCCGCAAGAGGCCGTGTTCTCGGTGGCATAGAAGGACTTTCCGTCCAGCCTGTTGCGATAGACGACAGCACGCACGGCGGCATTGGCCACCACCAGCGTGCTGCCGGCATCCGGGACCAGCATCCAGGGCCGGTCGAGGCGCAGCACCCGCCCCGGCTTGTCATAGCCGATAATGCGCCGGACCTGGCCGGTGCCCCGGCCTGCCACGACCATCACGTCGTTGCCCACCGCGATGCCGTCCTCCTGGGTGGCGATACCATCGGGTGCCGCGGTTGCCGTGTCGGGACCGGTGCCGTTCGGCGCCAGCGTCACGGTGTCCGGGCCTGCCGAAAGAACGGAGCCGAACCCCGCCGTGCCGAACTGCTCGAACAGGATCTGCTCGCCGGTGTTCGGATCGAAATCCGTCCACTCGGGCGTGGGCGGGGCCATGTTCGTGGTGGTGTTCTCCGCGATGAAGATGTCCCGTGTCCCGCGATTGTGGCCCTGGGAGACGAAGAAGCGCCCCTCGGCGCTCCCCTCCGGACGCGAGGAATCCAGGTCCTCGGCGTGGTTGCTGGTGATCGAGATCTCCTGCCCGCCGCGGGCCAGGATGGCGGCTCGCGCCCGGTAGGTGAGACGGAACCGGCTGTTCTCGATGAACACCTGCCGGGCTGTGCCCAGGGTGCCGCGGCTGCCGACGAAGTCGGACTCCGCCACACGCACGTCCTGCGACCCGTCGACGTTGAAGTAGCCGGAGGATGCGGCGCGGATGCTGACGCGGTCGAGCCGCAGATGGGTGACGAAGCGGAGATAGACCGCTGCGAAGTCGGGGTCGCCGTGGCGCTCGGGCAGCTCCAGGTCGAGATCGGAGATCGCAACATTGTTGCCGGCCTTGTCCCCCTCGGCATAGAGCAGTGCATCCGTCCCCGGATCCGATGTCGTGTCGGACGGAACCGGAACGGCACGGATGATGGACCGGCCGCGCCCGTCGCCGACCCAGGCGACCCCGTTCGGCGGCACGAGGCTGCGCCCGATCATATAGATGCCGGCCGGGAACCGGACCGTCGCAGGGGCCTGGGCGCGCGCCAGGTCCAGTGTGACCTGGATGCTCGCCGCGTCGTCGGTCAGGCCGTCGCCTTTCGCCCCATGATCCCGTACGTCGAAGACGCGGGCCGCCTGGCCCGCCCAGGGCGAGGGCGCGAGGGCGAGAGCGACGGGGCCGCTCCAGCCGAACCGGCCGCCATGGCCATTATGCGCCCAGACCTCGTAGTCGCCGTCCGGCAGGTCCGGGGGCAGCGCGAAATCGATCCGGTACGGGCTGACGGCCGTGACCTGGAGCCAGCGGCCGGCGGAGCGGCCGTGCGCCTTCAGGTAGATCGAACCCTCGGCCGTCCCGTTGCCGCGGCTGAGATTGCGGCCATAGAGCGATGCGGTTCCGCCCGGCTGTGCCGGCTGCGGGCCGGCCCACCATGCGTCGGTGCGGTTGAGGGCCACGGGCGCTCCAATGCCCTTCGCGTCCGCGGGCCAGACGAGATACATCGACCACGGGGGCAGGTCGTCCGGCAGCAGGAACGCCGCGGCCAGCCCATCGGCCGCCGCCGGCGGAATGCCGGCGGTCAGGGCCGGCCCGGTCCTGCCGGCCTGTGAGAACACGCGAATCCTGGCATTGGCCCGCAGCCCGACCCCGCTCAGCACCATCGTCTCGTCCGGCCCCGCCGTCTTGGAGGCCTCGGCGATGGCGGGCGCATCCCGCGACAAGGCGAGCAGCGGCGGCTCGAAGGCATCGAACCCGGCGGGCAGGGCTGGTTCCGGATCGGGGACGGGGAAGCTGAAATCCGCCGGTGCGGCAGGGGCGGGAGCCTGGCTTTCTGCGGGAGCGAAGCCGGCTCCGGCCCAGGCGACGGCCAGGAGGGTCGTCAGGAGCCAGAGCTGGATCAGATGAACCCATGCGTTGCCGGCCCGGCGGGCCAGTGCGCCGCCGGCGGATCTCATCAAGCGTGTCCGCATCGTCATCAGCCCTTCGGTCAAGCCGGCGCATTTCGATTGGTCGGCGGACGACGCATCGCTTCCGCCCGGGGCCGTCTACGGTAGCCATACCGCCGACCTCTGCCAGTTGTCCTTTGAATGGACTGGCTTCCTGCGGAAGACGAAGCTTCGCGGCGGGTGTGACGCGGCTATGGGACGAACTCGCCCTACCGGTCGAGGGGCCTCGCCTACGCCTGCATCCAAAGACTACCTCCGAAGCATCCGGATTGGCCTTCCGGATAGAGCGCCCCCCCACTTTGTCCAGATCGAACGGGGCAGGGGCCGCTGCATAGAGTCTGCGGGGGGCGACCCTGAGGGTTGCCTTTTCATCCGGCCTTTGTGCGCCGCCCAAGCGAACAGCGCGATTTCATGGAGAGGGCGCGATGCCGACTTTAGCCGCCCATTTGTTGAACGGGTTTCTTCTCGCGGTGGTTCTGGTCGTCTGGATGCAGCGGATCGCTCCGAGGCTGGGGATGGTCGATCATCCGACCGCACGCAAGGCGCATGAGGGCGTGATCCCGGTCTGCGGCGGCCTGGCGATGTTCGCCGCCTACGTCATCGGGAGTTGCGTGCTGGCCCCGCCGCTGCGGGCCCCCTGGTCCTTCATCGGTGCGCTCGCGATCCTTGTTGCCGTCGGCGCTCTCGACGACCGCCTGAACCTGCGCCCGCTCTTGCGGCTGATTGCCCAGTCGATTGCGGCGATCGCCATGATCGCTCTCGGTGGCCACATGATCGGCAATTTCGGCAGCGCCTTCCTAGACGCCCAGACGGTCAACGCCGATCCGATCCTTTCGGTGCTCGTCTTTTGCATCACCGTCCTGTTCGTGGTCGGGCTGACCAATGCCTTCAATATGATCGACGGGCTGGACGGGCTCGCCGGCGGAGCCGCCGCCTCCGCGCTGTTCTGGCTGGCGCTGATGGCCTCCTTCCTCGGGCGCGGCAATCAGATCACGCAGCTGTTTCTGCTGCTGGCCGTGGTCCTTGGCTTCCTGGTCTTCAACATGCGGCATCGCTGGCGGCCGCGCGCCCTGGTGTTCATGGGCGACGCCGGCAGCACCATGCTGGGCGCCGCGATCGCCTATTTCATCATCGACCTGTCCTCGGGGGCACAGCCGACCGTGCCGTTCCCCGTGCTCCTCTGGGTCTGCATCATCCCGGTGGTCGACACGCTCAGCCTGATGATCCGCCGGCTGCATTCCGGACGCAGCCCGTTCTCCCCGGATCGCTGGCACCTGCACCATCTGATCCTCGATCGGGGCCTCACCCATGCCGCCACGACCGGCTTGATCGTCGGCCTGTCCATCCTGTTCGGCGCGGTCGCCTATATCGGCACCGTTTTCGCGATCTCCGATCAGTTGCTGACTGTCGGCCTGCTGCTTCCGGTCGCCGTTCATTCCCTCGTCGTCTGGATGTCGGTCCGGCGGGCGCGCCTGCTCCGGTCGACGACCCCAACGCAGGAGCGCCTGGGATGAAGCTCGCCTATTTCGGCTATCCCCAGATCGGTGGGACCTATTCGCTGTTCCGCCACCTTCGCGCCGGTCTCGCCGGCGCCGGTATCGAACTTCGCTGGCTGGGTTGCGGTCCGAATGCCCATGCTGCGGCGGACAACCCGATGTTCCGCACGGAACGGCAGAACGGCAACACAGTCGGCCGGCCCGACGACGATGACACCGCGCGCACACGGGCCATGGTGGCGGCGATCGAAGAGGGCTTCGACGGCGTGTTCGTGACCGTGCTTGCGGACCCTGTCCAGACCAACGCCGTCCGATATCTCGATCCGCGCATCTTCCGGATCACGATCGTTGTCAACATCACCCCGGGAACTTATGCCGCAGCCCGAGCGATCCGCGATCATGTCCATGTGACGGTCGGGGTCGCACCTCGGATCCAAGCCGATCTTGTGCGCCGGTACGGCTTCGATCGCGACCGCACGGTCACCATCCCGATTGGAATCGATATCGCAGGGGTGGTGTCAGCGCGGCCCGAGCGATCGTCGAAAAGTCTGCGCGTGCTTTATCTCGGGCGGGTCGAGGAACAGGCCAAGGGCGTTCTTTGGCTGCCACGGATCTGCCGCGACCTTCCTCCCTCCGTCACGCTGACAGTAGCCGGTGACGGGCCCGATCTCGGGCGGCTGAAAGCGCGGTGTGCGGATCTTGGTAGCCGCGTTCAGTTCCGTGGCGCCGTGGCGCCCAGCGTCGTCGGGAAGCTCCTGGCAGAACATGACGTGCTCCTGATGCCCTCGCGCTTCGAGGGCTTCCCGGTGACGCTGGTCGAGGCCATGGCCGCCGGTTGCGTACCGGTCGCCTCCCGTATCCAAGGCACCACCGACCTGGCGGTCGAGCATGGTGTGAATGGATTTCTCTTTCCCGTCGGTGACACGCGTGCCGCGGCCCAGGCGATCGCCCGACTTGCCGAAGACAGATCCACGCTGGCGGCGATGTCCATCAGGGCGAGCCACAAGGCGCGCGACCATTTCGGTGTTGGCCTCATGGCAGAGCGCTACCGCGACCTGATCGACGGCCTGCGGTACTCGCAGCCCGTCGTCGCCCCGCCGCTCGGCCTGGCTGGCTGGCGGCTGCCGCCGGGGCTGAGGCCGGGCATCAGGACCTACCTGCCGACGTCGCTGAAGAACGCTCTCCGCACGCTGCGGGAGCGCCAGGCGTGAGGATGCCGGATCGATCCGCGGCGATGACCCGGCCGCTGCCATGAACTGGATCGTCACCTGGCTGCTCGTCGCCCTCGTGGTCTGGATGCTGCTCGCCGCGGCGACGCGTCCCGGCAAGATCTACGAATACCCGTTCCTGGCTGGGACGATGACGTTCTCCTTCATCCTGCCGCAGTTGCCTGGCTTGGCGGGCGACCCGTTCCTGCCACCGGGGGCCTATCAGGACGCCATCATCTTCACGATCATGTGCATCGCCATGTGCCAGGTGGGATGGCTGCCCAACCGACCGGTAATGCGAGCCTTCCAGTGGCGGTTCAGCGAGAAGCGGCTGCTGATCGTCGCGGCGGTGCTGTCGGCGGTCGGCGCCTATTTCTATCGCAAGCTCGCCGAGATCCCGATCGACGAAGCTGTGTACACCATGTTCTCCGGCGGGAACGTGGTGCTGTTCTTCTTCTCCAAGCTGCTGCGCTACGGCCTCTGCGTCGCGCTGCTGTGCTTCTTCGTGCGGCCGTCCTGGCCGGCGCTGGTCATCCTCATGGTCGACACGGCGTTCTATCTCGATCGCATCGTGATGACCGGGAAGCGCAGCGAGACGACCCAGCTGGTCCTGATGTTCGCCATGGCGATCTGGTTTCAGCGGCGCCGGTCCATTCCGCACATCCTGTTCCTGAGCTGGATCGTCGTCGGCACGGTGCTGGCGAGCGCGACGCATGACTATCGCGAGATGAGCCGCAAGACCAACGACAACCCGACCCTGTCGAGCCTGTCCGAGATCTCACCGATCGAGAAGTTCGAGCAGATGCTGTCGAAGGGCGGCCCGGAGATGCGGAACGCCATCCTGCGGATCAACTCCATGGAACGGAACATGGCGTTCGATTTCGGCACGATCCATTGGGACACTCTGGTCTGGAACTACGTCCCGCAGCAGCTGGTCGGCCCGGCGCTGAAAGAGTCGCTGTATGTTGGGATGGAGGAGGAGCAGATCGACCGCGCCTACGACCGGCCGACCGGCACGTCCGAGACTGGAATGACCGACGCCTTCGCGTCGTTCTGGTGGTTCGGCTGGATCAAGTTCTTTCTTCTTGCCTATTTCATGAGCCGGCTCTACGGCGCGGCCATGGCCGGATACGCCGCGCCGCAGATGTTCTACATGCTGCTGGCGGTGCCGGCGATGAACTCGATCTCGCACTACACCCAATGGGTCGTGTCGGAATGGGTCCATGTGGCGGCATTCCTCATCCCGTGCCTGCTCTATGCCCGAATCCGCGCGCCATCCGTGGAGCCTGCGGCCGTTGCCGCGATCGGGAGGGCATCATGAAAAGCCTCGACACGTCGCGGCTGGAGCCGCTGCTCGGCGGGCCGACCTTCGCCTTGAGCGACCGGCTGCGACGCTTCGCTTGGTCGATCTGCTGGGGCCTTCTGGGCGCCTGGACGCCGCGGCCGTTCCACAGATGGCGGCGCCTGGTGCTACTGGCCTTCGGGGCGCGGATCGACCCGACGGCGCGGGTCTACGGTCAGACGTCGATCTGGTGGCCGCCGCATCTCACGGTGGGACGGCATGCCGTCATCGCCCCGCGGGCGATCTGCTACAACGTCGCCCCGATCACGATCGGCGACTTCGCCATGGTGTCGCAGGGCGCCCACCTGTGCACCGGCACGCATGACGTCGACGATCCGCGGTTCCCGCTGCGCGCGCGGCCGATCACCGTCAGCCCTCAGGCCTGGGTGGCAGCCGAGGCGTTCGTCGGGCCCGGCGTGACTGTCGGCGAAGGCGCTGTGCTCGGGGCACGGGGGGTCGCCTTCCGGGACCTCGATCCCTGGACGATCCATGCCGGCAACCCCATTCGCCTCATCCGATCCCGGACGCAGTTTGCGCCGCCGGAGCGGCCTCACAGCGGCCCGTCCCGGCCGCGCGCCGGATCCTGAACACAACCGTCGGCGAGGGCACCGTGCCGAACCTCTGGCAGACACTGGCGGACGATCTCGAGGCCAACACGGGCAGGAGGGGCCGGCTGCGCGGCGTGTTGGCCTATCTCTACCATCCGGGCTTCTTCGCGATCGCGAACCATCGCATCTGCCACCGCCTGGCGAAGCAGGGGCGGGCGGGGGGCGTGGCCGGAGCCATCCTGAACCGGCTGAGCATCTTCCTGACCCATTGCTACATCGAGCCCGGCGCGACGATCGGGGCGGGGCTCGGCCTGCCCCATGCCGTCGGGATTGTGATCGGACACGGTGTCCGGGTCGGGAGCCGCGTTGTCCTTTACCAGAACGTCACTCTCGGGGCCGGAAAGCCCAATGGCAGCTTGTATCCGGTCATCGAGGACCAGGTCGTAATCTGCGCCAACGCGGTCGTCATCGGCGACGTCACGATCGGCCGTGGCGCGTTGATCGGGGCCCTGTCGCTGGTGCGGTCCGACATCCCGGCCGGATGCGTCGCCGCAGGCAACCCGGCGCGCGTCCTGCCATGCGGCCCTGTCCTTTCCCGCGATGGAGCGGTGCTCCGGGGGGCAGGGGCCATGAAGAGTCGAGGCGGGGCGGCATGATGGCTTGGCTCGCGCCGCTGCCGTCATCTGCCGACCCCAAGGCGCGTCCGTCAAAGCAAGGGTGTCCTGAATGCGGTATTTCATAACCGGCACGGCGGGCTTCATCGGCTTCCACCTGGCCCGCCTGTTGCTCGCCGGGGGCGCTTTCGTCTTCGGCTATGACGGGATGACCCCCTACTATGACGTGGACCTGAAGGAGCGGCGCCACGCTCTCCTGGCAGAGAGCCCACGGTTCCAGCCCGTGATCGGCCTGCTCGAGGATTTCGGCCGGCTCCGGCAGGCGGTTCTCGAGGCCGAACCGGATGTCGTTGTCCACCTGGCGGCGCAGGCCGGTGTCCGCTATAGCCTCGAGAATCCGCGGGCGTATGTTGATGCCAACCTCATCGGCTCCTTCAACCTGCTGGAAGTGGTCCGGGAACTCGAGATCCGGCATCTGATCGTGGCCTCCACCAGCTCGGTCTACGGCGCGAACGCGAAGATCCCGTTCACCGAGGCCGATGCCACCGACGAGCCGATGACGCTCTATGCCGCCTCCAAGAAGGCGGGGGAGGCCATGGCGCATGCCTATTCGCACCTCCATGACATTCCGACCACCGTCGTCCGCTTCTTCACGGTCTACGGACCCTGGGGGCGGCCGGACATGGCGCTGTTCAAGTTCGTCTCGGCGGCCATGAAGGGAGAGGCGATCGACGTCTATGGCGAGGGCCGGATTGAGCGGGATTTCACCTATATCGACGATCTCGTCCAAGCCATGGTCCGCCTCGCCGACGTGGTGCCGGTAAAGGGAAGACCCGTGGTCTTCGAGGGAGGCAGGGACAGCCTCTCCACGGTCGCGCCGTTCCGAATCGTCAATATCGGTGGCGGGGCTCCGGTTGGGCTGCTGCCCTTCATCGACACGATCGAGCGTCATCTTGGGCGCCGGCTGGTCCGGCGCATGCTGCCGATGCAGCCGGGGGACGTGCCCAGGACCTTCGCTGCGCCTGATCTGCTCGAGGCGCTGACCGGCTACGTTCCGCAGACCCGGGTGGATGTCGGCGTCCGCGCCTTCATCGACTGGTTCCGGGAGTATCACAGGGGGCAGGAAGCGGTGCCACGGAGCGCGAAGGCCCGCCGTCACCGGCCGGCCGGGAGGTCTCCTCGCAAACCCAAGGTACCGGTCTCGACATCAGTTGCGGCCGCGGTCGATATCGACGCGGCCTGAGGGCCGGTGTCCGCCGGCGACGCCGGCGTGCGCCCGGCGGCGCACACCTTGCCATCCGCGGAGGCCCGGACAGGTCAGCCGGCGTCGACGATCTCCGGCTGCGCCTGATAGCCGAGCAGCCAGCGATAGACATCCTCGAACTGTGATGCGACCACCGGCCAGGAGAAGTGGTTCGCGACCAGGGCCCGTCCGCGCGCCCCCATCGCCTTGCGTTCGTCGTCGGTCATGGCCATCAGCCGCCGGAGCCCATTCGCGATCGCCGGCTCGTTCGGATCGATGGAGAGCGCAGCCCCGTGCTCGAAGCCTTCCGGCAGGTTGCACTGTGGGGTGAGGAGCGACGGCAGGCCGTGAGCCCAGGCCTCCAGCGCGGCGTTCGGCATGCCTTCGCTGAAGGACGGCAGGATGAAGGCATCGGCCGAGGTAAGGGTCGCCACCTTGTCCCCCCCATAGAGCGGGCCGACGAAATGGACCGACTCGCCGACTCCGAGGGCCGAAGCCAGTCCCTGGAGCTCCGCGCAATAGGCTTCGGAGCCGGGGCCGACGAAGACGAGATGCCAGGGCGATTCCGACCGAGCTGCGGGTTCGAGAGTGGCCCAGGCCCGGATGAGTGGGGCCGGCCCCTTTTTGGGCGTCAGCCGGCCAAGATACAACAAGATACGCGCATCCGCGGGTAGGCGCGTCCTCCATTCAGCTCGGGGCAGCATTCCGTCAGGCAGCACGGCGCCGTTCGGAACGCGGCAGATGGGTGCGGTAAGCCCCAGGGCCCGGATCGACCGAGCTTCCGATTCACACAGCGCGTGCAGGCATGACGCCCCTCGCAGATGCGTGTCCTCGTACATGCGCATCGCGATCCGCTTCTTCCAGCTGCGGTTTGCCAGAGCCCAGGGATCAAGCATGCCGTGCGGGCTGACCAGGTAGGGTTTGCGGGTGTGCGCGGCCCATCGCATCGCCACGATGGATGTGTACATCCACAGCCCGTGAACATGCAGCAGATCCGCCTCGCTCTCGTACAGCGCGGCCTGCAGGCTCCGGGAATAACCGAAGCTGCGGGGACCCCGGACAGGCGAAAGATGGATCGGAACGTCTCCCCAACCCTGTCGATCGGAGCTGGCGTCGCGCTCGAGTGCGAACACCTCGAGCGAGATGGCCTGCGACCGCCGCGTGGCCTCGCACAGCAGCCTGAGGGCTGTGGGTGGGCCGCCATCGGACAGGCAGACCGTCGGCATCAGATGGGCGATCTTGATCCGGCGCGGGGACTGGTCGGGCTGAATGGTGGCGGATCGAACGGGCAGGGGCTGGACATATTGCTGGAGCATGGCAAGCCTTCTAGAGAGCGCGGGTGGTCGCTGCAGCGCGGGCTTGATCAAGAGCCTCGCAGAGGCGCCGACCATATGACGGCAAGTCGAAGTCCCGAGCCCGGAACCGGGCGTTGTGCGACATCTCGAAAAGCCGGGCGCGGTCGTCGTGGAACAGCTGGAGGGCATGCATGATGGCCTCAGCGTCGCGAATAGGGACGATGAACCCATCGATACCGTCGCGGACGACGCTGCCGGAATTGAGGGTGGTGACGACAGGCAGGCCGGCCGCCAGCGCCTCATAGATCACCGTGGCCGATCCCTCACACAGCGACGGCAGCAGGAAGACGTCGGCCCAGGCATATTGGGCGATGATCTCCAGCCGCGGGATGGGGCCGGTGAATTCGACGACCCCGTCCAGGCCGGCGCGGGCCGTCGCCGGGGCTGTCCCGGATCCGACCATGCGGAAGACGGCTTGTCCCCGCATCCGCCTGGCCGCCTCCAAGATATAGGGCGACCCTTTGCGAAGACCCACCGCGCCTATGGTCAGGACCCGCAGCGGGCCTTGCTGCCGATTGCGCACCGGGATCTGGAACCGCGTGTCGACACCATAGGGGACAACGAT
Source organism: Inquilinus limosus (assembly GCF_002195995.1). Classification (GTDB taxonomy): domain Bacteria; phylum Pseudomonadota; class Alphaproteobacteria; order DSM-16000; family Inquilinaceae; genus Inquilinus; species Inquilinus limosus_C. The sequence goes on along the minus strand of NZ_NHON01000049.1, from coordinate 13,530 downwards.
GCAGCGATGGACCGGACCATCGCTATCCGCCACCGTCTGCCGGACGAACTCGGACGGGCAGACGATCATGTCCGCCTCGGCCCACTCCGCCTTCTCGCGGGTGCCGAAGGCCTCCGCAGACGCCGTTTGCGTGGCGGGCGTCTCCCAGTCCGGGAAGCGCTCCTGCTCTTCCCATGCCAGGCGGTCGACGGTCTCCCGCGCAGCGATATTCTGCTCGACCGCCGTCCACAGGCCCCGGGACCGGGCCGCCTGGAGCTGCTCCAGGCATTCGCGGACGAAGCCGTAGAAACCGGTGGCCTGGCCGAAGCCATGGCGGACGACAAGCTCGGACAGGCGCCTCCCCGCATCCAGCGCCGCTTCCATCTCATCGGCCGCCCCGTTGGCGCGCATGCGCCGCAGCGCATAGGACAGGCCGAGGTTGGTGAAGCAGGTCATCCGCTGCGGCGGAATGCCGGACGGCTTTCGCCCGACGAGCCGTCGGACCCCCTGGGGCAGGAACCGCGGCGGGACGTGTCCTGCGAGCCGGGGCCATCCCCTGATGGCGCAGATGTCGGTGTAGAAATGCTCGAGCGCGCCATGGGCGTTCAGGATACGTGGCACCGCATAGTCCATGCGGGCGCCGAGCTGGCTGACGACCACCCGTTCCTTCACGGCCGGCTCCTTTCGTCGGCGGGAGCCTCGGCCTGCGGGAGCACTGCGCTGTCCGCGGCCGACGGCCCGAACCGCGACAGGAGCTTGGTCCAGGCTGAGCATCCGCGATCTTCGGTGTAGCCGATCTCGAACAGCCGTCGGGCATTGGCCGACAGCCGGTCGAGCCGCCCGGGCGATTCCCGCATGTCCAGGATATGGCCGGCGAGTGCCTCGCTGTCGCCGATGGCGACCGCATGACCGCAGTCGTGCCGCTCCAGGATGCCCCCGATCTCGCCCTCCGGATCGCCGATGAAGAGGGTCGGTCGGCCGGCGGCCAGGATGCCATAGAACTTGCTCGGGATGACGAAGGGCTCGAGCGGGGGCAGGAGCGACACCAGATGGGCGTCGGCGACGCCGAGACTTTCCGCCAGGAGCTCGCGCGGCTGCAGCGGCTTCAGGATGATATTGGCGAGCCGTTGCGCCCGGATCTCGGCTTCGATGGCCGCCCGCTTGTACCCGCCGCCGATGAACAGGAAGCGGATGTCGTCCCGGTGCTTCAGCCGTGCCGCGGCGCCCAGGATCGTGTCGAACTCGTGAGCCCGCCCGAAATTGCCGGAATAGCCGACGACAAAAGCTTCACCCAGCCCCCAATCCCGACGAAGCCGGTTCCGGCTCCGAGGGATCGGCTGGATCGCGGCGCCGTCCGACCAGTGGTGGATAACGGCGAGGCGCTCTTTCGGGATCCGGCGGCGCTCAAGATAGCGGGCCATCTGATCGATCGGGGCGACGCTGCACAAGGCCCCGCGAAGCGACCAGTCGCGCGCGGCCAGCGCCAGCCGGGCGGCCCAGCCCATCCTGACGACGGACAGCTCCAGCGCGACCTCGGGAAACAGGTCGTGAAGCCAGTTCACCATCTGGGCCCGCTTCAGCCTGATGGGCAGGGCCAGGGTCACGGACAGCAGCGGCGGGTCGGTGCAGACCACGCAGACGTCCCCCGCTTCCACGTTCCAGAGCACCCATAGCATCGCGCTGAGATGGAAGGTGACGTAGTCGAGCGCCCGGCCCCACAGCCGGTCTCGGCCGAAGCCGGACGTCGGCATGCGGTGAATGGTGACGCCGTTCATCACCTCGCGGCCCGAAAGACGCCGGTCCCGGTTGTTGTGGAATTGCCTGCTGGTCAGGCCATGGACGGAAAACCCCCTCCGGGCGAGCGTGAAAGCCAAGCTGGACGTCATACGGCTCGTCGCCGATTCATCCGGATATAAATATCGGTTTGCCAGAATGATCTTCATATCTCCGTCGCTCGCGGATCGTGGAGTGAATCGTCGAACGCAGAACAATGATCGAGGTCGTCGACGAGACGCCGGCGACGGTGCCATCTCAGAAGGTGCAGGAGCGGCCCTCGTTGTTCGCAGGGGCATCGGGCCGATTCCGGAGGCTGCCTCGAACGTTATTGTGAGGAGCCGCTGCCGGGCCCAACAAGGGAGGCAAAGGCGGTACCGCGGCCGATCCAAACGGGCCTTCAACCTCCTACTGTCGTAGGGGTGTGCCGACGAGTACGGAATTCGCCGCCGAGAGGACTATCCGGATGGATGAGCCGCCCTCGATGGCTGATCGCTTTTAGCGATCGACCCTATCCCTCTTTGTCAACCTCCTCCCTGTCTGTGCGGGAGCTATGCTGACTTCAACTTCGCGGTTAATGGCCGATCCAATCCAAATCTCGGTCTGACAATACAGAACTTCCGGATGCATAATATAATAATGAACGAATGAGGCTTGAGGCTTTGCGGCTTCCTGGAGGCGGCAAGGGCGGAGCCAAGCCTTCTGACGCATCAGAATTCTTCGCCTACGCCTCTCCTCGAGTTTGGATGGCCTCTTGTCATGGATCAGCGCGAAAACACGGCCAGCCGTGGCGGCAGCCCCAGAGGATCATGATTCCGTTCCTGGATCTGGCGGCGCAGCACCGCAGCATCGGGGCGGAGCTCGAGCGGGCGATGCTCGAGGTCATCAGAAGCGGCGACTATGCCGCGAATCCCGTCATCTTTGAATTCGAGGACGCCTTTGCCGCCTATTGCGGGGCGCGGGAGGCGATCGCCGTCAACGCCGGCATCTCGGCGCTGCACCTGGCCCTCCTTGCGGCCGGCATCGGGCCGGGCGACGAAGTGATAACGGTTCCGGCCGCCTTCGTCGCGACGGTCGCGGCCATTCTCTATGCCGGGGCCAAGCCGATCCTCGTCGACGTTGATCCACAGACCTGGACGATGGACCCCGCGGCGATCGAGCCGGTACTGACCCCGGCGACCAAGGCGATCGTGCCGGTTCATCTGCATGGCCGCATCGCCGACATGGAGCGGATCCTGCCGATCGCACGGCGTCACCGCCTGTGGGTGATCGAGGACGCGTCGCAGGCGCACGGGGCGGAGCGCAACGGTGCTGCCGCGGGCACGTTCGGCGACATGGGATGCTTCAGCTTCTATCCCGGCAAGAACCTGTGGGGCGGCGGCGACGGCGGTGCGGTCGTCACGGATCGGACCGACCTCGCCGAGACGATCCGATGCCTGAGGGACATGGGCCAGATCAGCAGGCACAATCACATCCGCCACGGCTTCAACTACCGGATGGACGCCATTCAGGCCGCCTCCCTGAGCGTCAAGCTCCGCTATCTGGACGGATGGATCCGCTCCCGGCGGCATCTGGCAGCATTCTACGATCGGGTGTTCGCAGGCACCCCTATCCAGGCGCAGGCGCTACCCGTCGGTGGAGAGCACGCTTACCAGATCTACGCCATCAGGATCGCCGAGCGGAATCTTGTGCGCGCACGCCTGGCGCAGGCCGGCATCGCCACCAGCATCCACTATCCGCTGCCTGTCCATCTCCAGCCGGCCTATGCGGGGCTGGGCTACGGGCCCGGGCGGTTTCCCGTCTCCGAGGCCCTGTCGGCCCAAACACTGTCGTTGCCGATCTATCCCGAACTGTCCGTCCCTGCGGTCGAGCGGATCGCGCAGACGGTGAACGAGCTCAGCCGATCATGAGGCGTTGTCGCCAGGATAGGAATCCGAAGGAGGAGCCCCCAATGGGAGGTTGAGACCATGCCCTGCATAGGTAGAGGTCTTCGCCTTTTGTATAGGATGCCGATCGGCGTCTAAAATTTTAAATTATAGATAGAATTGTAAATAAAATCTTATCCACTTGTAATGGTGTTTGGAGCGCGTGATGCCGGAGAAAACGGCCTTGATTGTCGGAGTTACTGGTCAGGATGGCGCATACCTGGCAGAACTTCTTCTTTCCAAGAATTACATCGTTCACGGAATCAAGCGGCGGTCGTCATCCTTCAATACTCAGAGGATCGATCATCTCTACCAGGATCCGCACGGCGAGGCGGTGCGCTTCCATGTCCATTACGGTGATCTCACCGACTCCACCAACCTTTGCCGCATCATCCAGGATGTGATGCCCGATGAGATCTACAATCTTGGCGCGCAAAGCCACGTGCAGGTCAGCTTCGAGACGCCGGAATACACCTCCAACGCCGACGCCCTCGGCACGATGCGGCTGCTGGAGGCGCTGCGGATCCTCAAGCTCGGCGACCAGTGCCGGTTCTACCAGGCGTCGACATCCGAGTTGTTCGGGCGGGTCCAGGCGGTTCCGCAGGACGAGCGGACGCCGTTCTATCCCCGCAGCCCTTACGCAATCGCCAAGCTCTACGCCTACTGGATGACCATCAACTATCGTGAGGCGTATGGCTTTCACGCATCGAACGGGATCCTGTTCAATCATGAGAGCCCGATCCGGGGAGAGACCTTCGTCACCCGCAAGATCACCCGTGCGGTGGCGGCGATTGAGCGAGGCCTCCAGAGGTGCCTGTATCTCGGCAATCTGGATGCGCAGCGCGACTGGGGTCATGCGCGCGACTATGTCGACGGGATGTGGCGGATCGTCCAACAAGACGTGCCGGACGACTACGTGCTTGCCACGGGGGAGACCCACACCGTGCGGGAGTTCGTCGAACTCGCCTTCCGCGTTGCGGGCCGGGACATCGAATGGGCTGGAACGGGCGTCGACGAGAAAGGTCTGGACGCCAGGACCGGTATGCCCTTGATCGAGATCGATCCGCGCTACTTCCGGCCGACCGAGGTCGACCTCCTGCTCGGCAATCCGGCGAAAGCCCGGGAGAAGCTCGGCTGGCTTCACACCACCTCCTTCCCCGACCTGGTCGCCGAGATGGTGAATTCGGATCTGGTGGCCGTGATGCGCGAGGCCGGACGCAATGACCGCTATGAATGACGACATCAAGCGACAGCCCTTTGATCTGCGCGGCAAGCGCGTCTGGGTCAGTGGCCACCGGGGCATGGTGGGATCGGCCCTGGTCCGCCGTCTGGCGCGGGAGGGCTGCGTCCTGCTCTTCGTCGACCGGACGGAGGTCGACCTGACCGACCAGGCAGCCACGGAGGCCTGGATGCGGCGGGAACGGCCGGAGATCATCTTCGCGGCGGCGGCCAGGGTGGGCGGAATCGTCGCCAATGCGACATACCCGGCGGAGTTCCTCTACGAGAACCTGATGATTGGTGCCAACGTGATCCACGCGGCCCATCGCATCGGCATCGAAAAGCTGCTGTATCTGGGGTCCAGCTGCATCTATCCCCGGGATACGGCCCAGCCGATCCGCGAGGAGCAACTCCTCACCGGCGCCCTCGAGAAGACCAACGAGCCCTATGCCATCGCCAAGATCGCCGGGGTGAAGATGGTAGAGTGTTACGCTCGGCAATATGGCTGTCGGTTCATCTCAGCGATGCCGACCAACCTGTACGGTCCCCGCGACAATTTCGATCTGGAGACCTCCCATGTCCTGCCGGCGCTGATCCGTCGGATCCATGAGGCGAAGGTCCGGCGCCAGCCGAATGTCGAGATCTGGGGGTCGGGACGGCCACGCCGCGAGTTCCTGCATGTCGATGATCTCGCCGACGCCTGCGTCATCGCCATGCAACACCACGAGGATCCCGTGCCGATCAATATCGGGACGGGATCCGACATCTCCATCGCCGACCTTGCCCTGACCATCGCCAAGGTGGTCGGTTACGAGGGGACGTTCGCCTTCGACGCCAGCCGGCCGGACGGCACGCCGCGGAAGCTGCTCGACATCGGACGCATCGCCCATCTTGGCTGGCGAGCCGGGACGGACCTGGAAAGCGGAATACGGAGCACCTATCGCTGGTGGCTCGAGGAGACACGTCAGGGCGCCGGCGCTGCAGGTTGTCAAGTAGAGGCGGAGCCATCGGGCTCGGCGTCATCCGTCCTGTCGTTCGGCTAGTCCGTTTGGGTTACTTCATGATCCCTTTTGGGCTCAGCAGCTAAGTAGGACTTGACAGAGGTCGGCAAATGCCGTCGCTAATTTATAATAAATACAACGCAAATTCGATGCGATGCTTGGCAGGCCGGTCCGAAGCGGATGATAGGCGGCACCATGTCAGTTTCGAGAAGACCGATGGTCGCTGTCTTCGATCTTCGGCCGGGGTTGGAAATGCAGGTTGGTGAGGTGGGGCCTCCGACTGCGGTGAGAGCCTGCCCCTCGGAACATCGGGCGAAACGAAATCGCTCAGGCCGGTGAAAGTATTTATAACATCTTCCAAAGTGTCTTCGAGTATCTGATGAAGATGGGTGCTCATTGATTGGCGTTTAGTGTGGGTACAGAATCGAAAGTCAATGGTGAATACAATAATGTCTGTAAATGAAGATGCATTTATCTCGAAAATCAGCAGATATATTACGCCATCGGCGTCTGAGATTGTTGCCTTAAAAAAGATCCTGGCGAATGATGTAAAGTGTGTGGCGAGAGTTGAGTTGATAGAAGATTATGAAATATTTGGTCCGATATTTATTTTAAATAAAGGTTGGGGATATTCTTTCAGGGATTTGCCTAATGGCTTGAGGCAAATTATAGATTTCATATTGCCGGGGGATATATTTGGTTTGCAAGAGATTTTTTTGGGAGGTTCTAATCTTGGCTTCGCCAGTATTACATCGGTAGATGCTGCGGTGGTCTCGCCGCGAACTCTGCTCGGGATGTCCAGGCAGTGGCCGCGCCTGGGCGGAGCGATCCTCTGGAGCGCCAGCCTTCAGGGCTCGATCGCGGCGGAGCGCCTGGTCGCGCTTGGACGCAGATCCGCTGCGGGCCGCATGGCTCACCTCCTTCTCGAACTGTCCATCCGGCTCGAATTCATCGGCCAGGGCAGCCCATCCGGGTTCTTCTGTCCGCTCACCCAGCACGACCTTGCCAATGCGCTTGGGTTGACGCCCGTCCATGTCAATCGCGTCCTGCGGCACCTGCGCCAACTCGAGTTGGTCGTCTTCCGAAACTCGAAGGTCGAGTTCCTTGACCGTCAAGGACTCATCGATATCGCTCACTTCGATGCCGCCTATCTCGGCCGAAACCGAGATGCGTCGCGCAAGATCTTCGGCAATTGAAATGGGAAGGGCGCCCGGTGCCGTGTCGGATGTCCTGCGGCGTCCCTGCAAACGGGGAGTTCGTTGATGAAGCGCCACCCGATCGAGCCGGTCGAGAATGTCCTCGTCACAGGAGGGGCGGGCTTCGTCGGCAGCCATGTCGCCTGGCTGCTCTGTGATCTGGGGTTCCGGGTGACCGTCGTCGATGATCTCTCGACCGGGCATCGCGCAGCCGTCCCGGCTGCCGCGTCCTTTGTCCTCGCCGACCTCCGGCATGTCGACGCGATCAATCAGGTGTTCGCGGAGCGCCGGTACGATGCGGTCATGCATTTCGCCGCCAGGACCCTGGTGGGTGAATCGAACGAGCGCCCGATCGACTATGTGCGCGACAATGTCGGCACCCTCTGCAATGTCCTGCAAGCTGCGGTCGACCATGGCACGCGCGGCTTCATCCTGTCGTCGACCGCGAGCATATTCGAGAGCCGGGATGGCTTGGACATCGACGAGGACCAGGCCGTCTCGCCCGGCAATCCCTATGGCGAATCCAAGCGCATGTGCGAGCGGGCCCTGTTCTGGGCTGAGTGCAGCCATGGGATCCGCACGGCCATCTTGAGGTATTTCAATGCTGCTGGCGCCAAGCCGGGCGGAGATCTCGGGGAAGATCACCGCCCCGAGACGCATCTCATCCCGCTGGTTCTGCAGGTGGCGCAGGGGCGTCGGCCGCACATCGACATTTTCGGGAATGACTATCCGACGCGGGACGGAACCTGCGTCCGGGACTACGTCCATGTCCTCGACCTTGCCGATGCGCATGTCAGGACCTTGATCGCGCTCCGGTCGTCCGGTGCACTCGCATACAATGTCGGATCGGGTGCGGGGTACAGCGTTCGTCAGGTCGTCGAGGCCGCCGAGCGGGTAACCGGCCGCCCCATCCCCACGATCACGCGGCCGCGACGGATGGGGGACCCGGCCGCCCTAGTGGCGAATTCCGGGAAGCTGCGGTGTGAACTGGGCTGGAAGCCCTTGCACAGCGATCTGCAGACGATCATCCGGACGGCATGGGCCTGGCATTCCCGCCATCCGGACGGCTTCGGATCCTCTTACCTGACGTCTCCGCCGGGTGCCGGAAGCCCGCCGGTCGTCGATCTTCGGGCGCCGCCGACGGCGGATTAAGCTCAACCGGGTTCCGGCCCCACCCCTTCGGGTCGGACCCGCCATCGATCGGCCGATGGGCGGGCGCACGGATGCCCAAAGCAGGGATGTGCCCATTCTCAGTTCGCGTAGCCATTGGCGCGATGGACAGGTTGGCAGCATCCGTAGCCGTAGCTCTGTCCTATCTCGAGAAGACATGTTGGCGCGGATGGACCCCAAAGGAGTACATCTCGCCTAATTTAGGTTAATTCCCAAAGCGGCGGAAACGGATATTATCCTTATCGACGATCCCGATCCGGGTGTATTCGGCGCGGGTGGGGATCCTCCAATTTATACCAAAGCGAAATGCAGGGTTAACGGGGGCGTTCGGCAGTTTGGCCTTCTCTCTCTCGAGAAGTCGGAGGGGGGTGGAAGAACTGCTCAGAGGCTATAAAAGCAATTTGCATAAAAATTCATGCAATGTCGCTCTGATGAACGGAGATGGCCTTCCACTGATGGGGAAATAATATGTCTCACAGTCTGCAATTTTCTGCCGATGGCGCTGCGAAGAACTACATCGGGACGGCGGAGGCAAGTTCAAAGCTATATGACTTCCCTGATGCAGGAGATTTTAAATACAGAACCTCCGAAGACAGAATGTCTATCGAGAGTAACATTAATATGCATCTGGCGGTGATCGACTATAGGAAGCTTGAACTGGAATGTCTCATCCGGGGATTTAGATCTCGAAACCCGAACATTGAGGCATCTGCCTTCTCGGACATAGGTGGGTGGCGGAACACCGCGGACATACACGATCAGGTGTCGGCGATCCTGTTCAACATCGGATGGCGGAACGCGGCCGACCCGGATGTGGTGGATGCGGTGAAATCCCTCGCATCGGACTTCCCGGGGATTCCCACGATCGTCATCGGTGACGTGGAAGACATGGCTCACGTCATGAAGATCCTGGAACACGGGGCTCGCGGCTACATTCCAACCAGCGTGGGGCTAGACGTCGCCATCGAGGCGGTCCGCCTGGCACGGGCGGGCGGAATATTCGTTCCGGCAAGCAGCCTTGCCTCCTTCCAGCAGCATCTGTCCGGAGAAAAGCCGCATCAGAGCAATGCGATGAACGGCCTGTTCACGGCGCGTCAGGCGGCAGTGGCCGACGCGCTGCGCCGAGGCAAGGCGAACAAGATCATCGCCTATGAACTCAATCTTTGCGAAAGCACGGTGAAGGTTCATATCCGCAATATCATGAAGAAGCTCAAGGCCAAGAACAGAACCGAGGTTGCCTATAAGATCAACGATATGATGCCAAGGGGGACAGGATCGGATCGATCCATTTCCTGATGAATGGTCTTTTAATTTTGTCATTCGGAATGGTGACCTCGTGATTGAGATCATGAATGGCTCTGGGCATCATATGCGGAGCCTGCAGGACTATCTGCGCATCCTGCGCAGACGGAAGCGAGCGGTCTGGATCCCGGTGGCCGCCGCCCTGGCCATCGCGGGCTTTCTCTACCTGCAGGCGAAGCCCCGCTATGTCGCAGAGGTCGTCATCGCGCTCGATGTCCGTCGGGTCCAGATCCTGCCGGCCGATGCGGTGGTCTCTCCCTTGCCTCAGGACAGTCCGGTTCTGCGGACCGAGCTCGACGTCATCGCATCCCGCACGATGGCCGAGCGCGTGGCCGGCATTCTCGAGCACAAGGGATACGCGCCCGCAGACATCGCGCCGCCTCTGGCCGAAACCTTCCGGCAGAGGATCGAGCGGTGGATCGGCGACGGCTGGGATGCGATCGCCGGCTCGGCCTCGCCGGAGCCGCCCGCGGCGCCATCCGATGCGGGGAACGGGCCGCCGAAGCGTGATGTGATCGATCGCCTGCTCGACAATCTCCAGGTCAGCAACGACGGTCGTTCCTACACGATCTTCATCTCCTACACGGCCGAGGATCCGGAGTTCGCCGCTGTCGCCGCCAACGCGTTCGGCGAGGCCTACCTGTCCTACCAGGCCTCGGTCCAGTCCGAGGCCACGCGACAGGCGAGCGAGTGGCTCGGGGCGAAGCTCGACGACCTGCGGCAACGGCTCGAGGTCTCCGAGGCCGCGGCCGAGCGCTTCCGGCGCGACGCCGGGCTCATCGAGTCCGACGGCACGACGCTCGAGACGCAGCGGATCAACGCGCTCAACATCGAGCTCGTCCAGGCCCGCTCCAGCCGCGCCGATGCCGAGGCCCGCCTCGACACCGCGAGGGCGCTCTCGCAAAGCGAGGGCGGTCTGGACAATTTTGCCCAGGTCCTGGGGTCGGCGACGATCCAGGCGCTTCGGGCCGAACAGGCGAAGCTCGAGCGCAGCCTGTCCGAGCTGCAGGACACGGGCACGGTGAAGAGCAGCCAGCTGCCGTCCCTCGAATCGCAGCTGACGTCGCTCAAGCAGCAGATCGCGACCGAGGTGCAGCGCGTGCTCAAGAGCCTCGACAACGAGCTCGATGTCGCCCGGCGCAAGGAAAGCGCGTTGCAGGCCGCGTTTCAGGAGGCCGAGGCCGACCTGACCAACACCAGCGACGCCCGGGTGCAGCTGAACCAGCTCGAGCGCGAGGCGACTGCCGACCGCACGATCTACGAGACCTACCTCAACCGCTACAAGCAGACGATCGAGCAGGAGGGCTACGCCGTCCGGGAGGCCCGCATGGTCTCCGAGGCCGAGCCGCCATCCGTGCCGGCGAGCCCGAAGGTGATTCCCTATGCCGGGCTGGGTCTGCTGGCCGGCCTCGGCTTCGGTTTGGGCCTCGCGCTGCTGCGCGAGAACCTCGACGACCGGGTCCGGTCGCCGGAGGATCTGGAAAAGGCGGTCGGCGTTCCCGTGATCGATCTCGTTCCCCGGATCCAGAAGGGGAGGCGACCGACGCCGGTGTCCGCCTTCGTGCTGGACCAGCCGCGATCCGCCTTCAGCGAGGCTATCCGGACGCTCCGATCGACCCTCCAGCTGGCGCCGGCGACCCGGCGCGCTCAGGTCCTCATGTTCACCTCGGTGCATGCTGGCGAGGGCAAGACCAGCCTGGCGGTCTCGCTCGCGCGCTCGGCAGCCCGGGCAGGCCTCAGGACTCTCGTCGTCGACGCCGATTTGCGCAAGCCCGCGATCGCCGCCCAGTTCGGATCCCCCACGACCCGGCGGGAGCCCGAGGCCGTCGGCGGCATGGAGGCGTTGGACGAAGCAATCCAGATCGACCCGCGGTCACAGGCCCACTTCATCGCCCCGGCACCGTCCGGAGAATCCCTCGATTGCATCCTTGCCGGCGGCAGCTTGCGGGAAGCGCTGTCGAAGCTGAGGAAGCGGTACGATTTCATCATTCTTGATACTGCCCCGGCCTCGACATCCGCCGACGCGGCGCAGATGGGGGCCTTGGCCGACGCCACCATCCTGGTCGTGCGCTGGGGCCGGACGAACCGGGCCGATGTCGCGACCTCAGTCCGGCAACTCGCCTTCCGGGGGGTCACAGTATCCGGCGTGATCCTCAACGACGTCCCGGCGGGTCAGCAGACACGCTACGAAGCCAGCTCCCTTCCCATCGCGGCGTGGCCGTCGGAGATCGATCAACCGCCTCCGCCGGACCTGCGCGGCAAGAGCATTGGTCTCGTGAAGGAAGCTTAGAGGGGACGGAGCATGACCATCAAAATCCAGACGCTGATGCCGGCATGGTCCCGGCAGGCCGCGGGCCCGCTCAGGACGCGCCGCATTCTTCCCGCCCTGGTCGCGGGGCTGTTGTGGATGGCGAGCGCCCCCCCGGCCATGGCGGGCGACGGGGCCTACCACATCGGCCCTGGCGACACCCTGATGATCACGGTCTTCGGGCAGGCGACCTTGACGGGGCAGTTCCGCGTCGGCCCCGACGGGATGATCGGCTATCCGCTTCTCGGCGAGGTCGATGTCGGCGGGCTCAGCACCAGCGAGATCGCCAAGCGGATCGGGGCCGAGCTGGGGGAGCACGTCCCCGAGGGCAAGGCCGTCAGCGTGTCGATCCAGGAGTACGCGCCGGTGTTCGTCCTGGGAGAGATCGAGAAGCCGGGCCCCTACCCCTATCGGCCAGGCATGATCGCGCTGGAGCTCCTCGCGGTCGGAGGCGGGCTGAAGCAGCCGACCCTGACCACGGACAACAGCCGGCTCCAGCTCATCTCGACGGCGCAGGACTATACCGACGCTCAGCTTCAGCGCTTCTCCCTCCAGGTGCGTCGCGCCCGGCTCAAGGCCGAGATGGACGGGGCCGAGGATTTCTCCTTCGCCCTGCCGGCGCATGACAATGTTCAGGATGTCGACGCGCTGAACCGGATCGTGGAGAGCGAACGGAATCTGTTCACCGTCCGCAAGCAATCCATGGAGAGCCAGGACCGAGCGATGCTGGCCCAGCGTGCCAGCTACGAGCAGGAGATCACGACGCTGGAACAGGCCATCAAGCTGCACGGTGACGAGCTCGCCCTGCTGGCCGAGGACGTGAAGGCGATGCAGACCCTGGCCGACCAGAAGCTCACCCAGCTGACGCGGCTGCGCGAGACCCAGCGCAGCTATTCGGTGGCCCAGCGCGACATGCTGGAGCAGCAATCCTATCTCGCGCGGGCGCATCAGAACCTGCTGGACATCGAGCAGCGCCGTGTCGAGCTGCGGAGCAAGCAGAGCGATGAGGACGCCACCGGCATCCGCGAGGCGGATCTCGAGATCGCTCGCAGCGACCAGAGGATGGCCTCCCTCCTCACCACGCTGGCGGAGATGAAGAGACAGGCGACGGTCGCCTCCGAATCCGTCGCCACCTTGACGACGACCTATGCCATCACCCGTCTGGTGGATGGCCAGTACCAGGAGATCACCGCCGATGAGAGGACGGAGATCAGGCCGGGGGACATCCTGCGGGCCACCCAGAAGATCGAGCTGCGCGGTCCGCAACTGACGCTCAATTGACCCTCAAACTGATCGCCGCCGGCGCGTCACCCGTAAAGGAGCGCTATTCGACCGTCACGCTCTTGGCCAGGTTGCGGGGCTGGTCGACRTCGGTGCCCTTGGCCACGGCGGTGTGATAGGCCAGCAGTTGCACCGGCACGGCGTAGAGGATCGGCGCCACGAAGGGGKCGGCCGCCGGCAGGTCGATCGCCGCCGCCGGGCCCGGGCCCAGCCGCTCGATCCCCTCSSSGTCGGAGAAGAAGATCACCTTGCCGCCGCGGGCCATGACCTCCTGGACGTTCGACACGGTCTTGTCGAACACCGCGTCGCGCGGCGCCAGCACGATCACCGGCACCTTGTCGTCGATCAGCGCGATCGGCCCGTGCTTCATCTCGCCG
>NZ_NHON01000048.1 GCF_002195995.1 Inquilinus limosus | reverse complement strand
GCCTTCGGATCGGATCGATTGTTGTTGGTTCGGCCGGGACCCGGCGGACGGCCGGGCCCCGGGTCAGACGCCCTTAGGCGTTGAGGGCCTCGCGGACGGGCTTCGACGGGCTGAACACCACCTTCTTGGAGGCGGCGATGGTGATCGGGGCGCCGGTGGTCGGGTTGCGGCCCTCGCGCTCCGGCCGGGTCGCCACCTTGAACCGGCCGAAGCCGGAGATCGACACCTGGTCACCCCGCGCGGCCGATTCGGTGATCGCCTGGAAGATGCTGTTGAGGATGCGCTTGGCCTTCACGCGCGACAGCTTGTGGTCCTGGGCCAGCTGTTCGATCAGCTCCGAGGTGTTCATCGACGGTCCTCTAGATGGCAATGGGTGCATCGCACCCGGTGGCAGGCCCGGGGACGGCCCCGGACCCATGGCGCATGCTCGGGCGAGCATGTCGGGGCGGACGGGCGGAGGTCAGGGGAGCGGCGCGGGCAGCTCGTCATCCTCGTCCTCCTCGTCGAACTCGATCGGCGACTCGTCATCGGCGGGGAAATCGTCATCCTTGAACGCCAGGATGGCGTCGCGCACCGAGTCGTAGGTGGTCAGCCGCCCGTCGGACAGCACCGCGCCGGTGTCGGCGAAGCGGCGCAGCATGCGCGGCCGCTTGGTGGTGAAGACCAGCGTCGCCTCGCGCCGGCGGGCGTCGACCAGCCGCTCGCACCAGTCGCGGAAGCCGGGCGGCCCGCCGATCACCGATTCGTCGGCCAGGTAGATGTCGAAGGGCAGGGCATAGGCCGCGGTGAACAGGAGGCGGCTGCGCTTGTCGCCGGTGTAGCTCGCGAACGGCTTGTCGAAATCGGTGCCCAGATCGGCATGCGCCTCGACGAAGCGGACCACCTCGGTGGCGTCGGCGCCGTAGATGCGGGCGGTGAACCAGACATTCTCGCGCCCGGTCATGGTGCTGACGAAGGGGCCGGCGGTGCCGACCAGGAACGACACCCGGCCCTGGCGCAGCACCCGCCCGGAATCCGGCGGGATGGAGCCCGCGATCATGCGGATCAGCGTCGACTTGCCGGCGCCGCGGCGGCCGAGGATGCCGACGGTCTGCCCCGGCTCGAACACGGCGCTCAGCTCGTCCAGCACCAGCCGGCTGTGGCCGCTGCCGTGCGACCGGTAGCGCTTGGTGACGCGGTCCAGCACGATCATTTCGCGGTCATCCGGCGGGTCCGCAGCGCTCGCTCCAGGACCAGGCCGAAGAAGATCGAGCCCAGCGCCCAGGACAGCAGATAGGTCTTGTCCAGGCACATCGTCGGATAGGTCAGGTAGAAGCCGGTGCGGAACCACTCCACGCCGTGCAGCACCGGGTTCCAGACCAGCCAGTCGCGGATCTGCGCCGGCATGTAGTCGGGCACGTAGAACACGGCGCTGAGGAACAGGAGCGACCGGCCGAACACGCCGTAGACCACCGCCCACAGCCGGAAGAAGGAGCCGATCACGCCGTTGACGATGCCGACGCCGATCGCCGTGGCCGCGATCACCAGGAAGGCAGAGACCACCTTCAGCGGCTGGATCGGCGCCGCCTCCGGCACCCCCATGACGAGGTGGATGAAGCTGAACAGCAGGATCGCGACGACCGCGAGCTGCAGCGTCTCCAGGAAGGCGCGGGCCAGCAGCAGGTCCAGCGGCTTGACCAGCGGCACGCCCTTGGTCAGCCCGCCGCCGCGCAGCGCCGTCATCGCCTTCGACGAGATGTGCATGAAGGTGAAGTACGGGATCATGCCGGTGCCGAGGAACAGCAGCATGCTGGTGCCGAAATCCGCCTGCCGGCCGATGGCGGAGAACACCGCCATCATCATCGACAGCTGCAGCATCGGCTCGAGCATCTCGAGCAGGTAGCTGAGGCGCGAATGCTTGGCGTGCATCCGCATCTCGCGCAGCATCAGCGACACCAGGACCCGGACCTGGACCGCCAGGGCCGTGCCGAGGCTGGGCCGTGCCAGAACGGTCATGGCGCGGCTCCGGGCAGGGGGGCGATCGTCGGCGTCATCCGGCCCGCCTCAGATCATGTGGTCGCGCACGGAGTGGACCGTGAGCATGGTGATGGCCCAGGCGACGAAGGCGATCAGGAACACGATCAGCACGTCCTCGACCCGCTCCGGATACAGCGCGTACTCGGCCAGCGTCGGCTCGACATAGGGCATCAGATAGGTGCGGTCGGACATGGCGCTGCTGCGCACCTGGTCCAGCGCCGTCAGCATGTTCTGGTAGCTCTGCTGCGCGAACTGCATCTCCAGCCGGATGTCCTCGTAATCCGACAGGGTCGCGGCATAGCCTTCCTGGGACGCGCCGTTGCCGGGGGCCGGGGCGGCGCCGGCGCCGAGCTCGCCCTCGATCTTGCTCAGCTGGTCGCGGGTGGCGGCGATGTTGTTCTTCAGCACCTTGATGGTCGGCGCGTCCGGCGACATGTGGGTCGACAGCGAGGTCAGCTGCGCTTCCATCTGCGCCAGGTTCGTGCGCAGCTGCAGCGACAGGCCGAGGGTCGAGGACGCGCTGGTCGACAGGTCCGGCGTCTGCTGCACGTTGCGGAACTGGCGCAGCTTGGCCGTGACCTCGCGCAGCCGGTCCTCGGCGTTCTTGACGTCGCGCTCGGCGAAGCGGACCGAATCCTCGCGGGCGCGCTCGGCGATGCGGTTGACCAGGTTCTCGCTGGAGCCGATCAGCGCCTTGGCGACGCGCAGCGAATCCTCCGGCGTGAAGGCGCGGACCTGGACGATCGAGATGCCGGTCGACACGTCGAAGCTGGCGTCGACCCGGTTCTGCCAGTACTCCACCAGCTTCTCGACCGGCACGGTGGGGTCGAGCCGGGAGAGGTAGTCGGCCTTCGGGCTGCTGTAGATCGCGCGCAGGTCGACGGTCTTCAGGAGGTCGCCCACCGCCTCGCGGCTGGTGATGTAGTCGGCGACGATGAAGTTGTCGCTGAACGCCGACAGCCGGGCCGACTGGCCCAGCGCGGCGCCGACGAGATCCGTGGTCGCCGAGGAGGCCGAGGCGTTCGAGGATTTCACCGCGAAGCGGAACTCGGAGACGTACTGGTCGGCGGCGAAATAGAGGTAGTAGGCGGCCCCGGCCGCGGTCGGCAGCACCACCATCAGCAGCAGCGACAGCCAGAACCCGGCCGACAGCCTGGCCTTGCGGCTGGGCAGCCGCAGCGGCTCGGCCCGGGTGTCGTAGCGGCGCTCCAGCGGCGTGCGCCGGGCCGTCGGCGGCGGCGCCGACCGCACCGCCGGCACATCGCGGAAGCCGGTCACCAGCTCATCCGCCGATCGCCGCCGGCTGGGCAGCGAGGTGACGGTGGCGTCGGTCGTCGGGGCGGCCTCGCCCTCCGGCTCGGTCCCGGCCGGCTCGCCGCCGCGACGGGCCGCCATCCGTGCCCGGGCGGCCCGCAGCTCGGCAATGGTCCGCCGCGACGCCGGCGCATCCTGGGAGGCGTCGGCGTCGTCCGGGGAGTCCGCGACCGAGGCCTGCTGGTCCAGCTTTTCGGAGAGGTCTTCCGAGGGATTGTCCGGTGTCTTGCCCAAGCCATGCCTCACGAGAGTCGGGGTGGCTGCGCTTCCGTTCGCTGCACCGCAGCATAGCAGACCGGATGCGACGAGGAAACCTTCGAAACCACCAAACCTTCTTGCTCCACCACGGATCCTTTAACGAAACCTTTGGTCGGCGTCCGCCAGAACCGGCGTCGCGGTTGCGGCCTCCGCCTCCGCCCCGGCCCGCGACCGCTCCCCGGCCGGCAGCAGCCGCCGGTACATCTCGCCCAGCCGGGCGCGGTAGCGCTCCGGCGAGTAGAGATCCGCCTGGCGGAGGCCGCGCTGCGTCAGGTCGGCGCGCAGCTCGGCGTTGCTGTCGAGGGCGCGGATCGCCTCGGCCAGGGCATGGGTGTCGTAGGGGTCGATCAGCAACGCCGCGTCGCCCGCCACCTCCGGCAGCGCGCCCTCGGTCGAGGCCAGGACCGGCGTGCCCAGGCGCATCGCCTCCAGAACCGGCAGGCCGAAGCCTTCGTACAGCGACGGGAAGGTCACCGCCTTGGCGCCGCGGATCAGGCTGACCAGCAGCGGGAAGGGGGCGTAGTCGATGCGCAGCACCCGATTGCGGGTGTAGGTCAGGGTGTCGACCTGCTCCAGGTAGCGGATGGTCGAATCGTTCAGCAGCTTCAGCTCCTGGTCGGTCTTCCAGGCCAGCTTGCCGATGATCACCAGCGGCGTCTTGATCTGGCTGGCGAGGTACCCCTCGATCAGCCGGCCGATGTTCTTCTTCGGCTCGATCGCGCCGAAATAGAGCAGGTAGCCCTTGTGGGTCAGGTTGAAGGTGCCCTCGACCTCGCGCTTCACCGCCTCCTCCGGCTTCTCGGCGTATTTCGCCGGGATGTCGACCGCCTGGTAGGTGTTGGTGATGCGCTCCTCGGGGTAGCCGAACAGGTCGACGATGTCGCGCTTCGAGGTCTCCGACACGGTGACGATGTGGTCGGCCTTGCGCAGCAGCATCCGCACCAGCCGGTGGTAGCGGCGCTTGTTGTCGAGCGTGGTGTAGGGCAGCCGCAGCGGCACCAGGTCGTGGATGGTGTAGATGTTGCGGGCGCCGGCCATGCGCAGCGGCAGCGGATAGGTCCAGTGCATCAGCTTGGGCGCGTGGCGCAGCGTCACCGTCATCCGGTTGCGATAGATGGCGAAGTGCCGGTAGGAGCGGCTCCACAGGTCCGGCACCGAGCTGATCTGGTCGTAATACGGCATCCGCGAGCGGTAGGTCCTGGCGATCACCTTGCCGGTGATCGGCACCGGCTTGGCCCGCACCCCCGCCGGCGAATGGATCAGCTCGTTGACATAGCGCAGGAACTCCAGCCAGCGCGGCGCCTCGCCGACATTGGACGGGTCGAAGAAGGCGATCTCGCGCAGCAGCTGCTGGGTGCTCGGCGCGGCCCGGCCGCCATACAGCACCTCGGTGCGGTAGCCGAGATTGTGCAGCTCATAGCTCAGGTTCCGGGCATAGGTGGCCACCCCGGTGCCGGTTTCGAGGCCGAGATTGTAGCCGTCGATCATGATCGTCTGGGTCACGGCGTGGTCCTGTGCTGTCCGGCGACTCGAAGCAGAGGCTTCGGCACGGCCCCGATGGCGATGCACCATATCGGACCATAGCTTCACCCATGCCGCCATCCAAGATTTGGAGAGCGCGCTATAGATATAAAACCTAAAATGCGGCACGAAAACAGAAATTTCAGGTTTGCAGTCCGGGAAGCCGCTCTCTGCCTTGGTTTCCGGACTCGAATGCGGAATCGTACGCAGATGCAGCATTGGCTATTGCGTTCGAAATCTGGTATGTCCCAAGCATTCGCGCTACGGCGCACGGCAGAAGAGACGACGGCCCCATGACCTGGCGACTGGCGTGGCTCCTTCCCGCCGCTCTCGCGCTGCCCGCCTGTGGCGAGCTGCCGAGCAACGGCCCCCTGGCTGGCCAGATCCTGGCGTCGGGCGAGAAAGCCTCGGCCGCGGAAGCTGCCAAGGCGGTCGACACCCAATACGCCATCGTCGATCTCAACGAGACCACGATCGCGGCGCTGGATCGCGCCCCACGGCCCAGTCTGATGCAGCGCTTCGGCGACAAGGCGCCGGCGCCGACGCAGCAGATCGGGGTCGGGGACACCGTCTCGGTGTCGATCTGGGAGGCGGGGACCGGCCTGTTCGCCTCCGGCGCCGTCACCCCGACCGGCGCGGACGGGGCGCACAGCGTCACTTTGCCGCCCCAGGTCGTCGACCAGCGCGGCAACATCACCGTGCCCTATGCGGCCAAGCCGATCCGGGCCGTGGGCCGCACCCCGACCGAGGTCGCCGACGCGATCGAGCGGTCGCTGACCAGCCAGGCCAGCCAGCCGCAGGTGATCGTCACCGTGCCGGAATCCGGCTCCGCCTCGGCCTCGGTGCTGGGTGACCAGACCGGCGGGGCGCGGGTGCCGCTCAACCTCAGGGGCGAGCGGCTGCTCGACGTCGTCGCCCAGGGCGGCGGCATCAAGTCGCTGCCGGCGGAGACCTTCATCACCCTGACCCGGGCCGGGGCGTCGGAGACGGTGGGCCTGCCGACCATCCTGAAGGACCCGTCCGAGAACATCTACATCCAGCCGGACGACACCATCTACGTCACCCGGCACCCGCAGACCTACACGGCGCTGGGCGCGGTCAGCACCTCCAGCGAGCTGCCGATCGACCAGGAGCCGTTCACCCTGGCCCAGGCCGTGGGCCGGGCCGGCGGGCTGGCGTCGAACCAGGCGGATGCCAGCGCCGTCTTCGTCTTCCGCTTCGAATCGCGGGCCGTGTTCCAGTCGATCCGCAGCAACTCGCCGCTGCTGGCCGCGCGCCAGCCGGTGCCGGTGGTCTACCGCCTCAGCTTCGAGGACCCGCGCGGCTTCTTCTATGCCCAGCAGTTTCCGGTGCACAGCCGCGACCTGATCTATGTCGGCACCGCGTCGTCGGTCGAGTTCCTGAAGTTCCTGGCGGTGGTGCGCAGCGCCATCTCGGTGCGCTCGCCGGTCACCACCGTGGTCGGGGGCGGCTGAGCCGGACATCCGCGGGGGGAGGCGGCGCCATGCCGGTCGTGCCCGAACTGATCGGCCTGGCCGGCGGCGCCGTCGCCTGGGAGGCGGCGGATGCCCTGGCCCGGCCGCGGCGGGGGATGTTCGGCGGCAGCCGCGCCGCCCTGCTCGGCCGGACCGTCGTCTTCCTGCTCATGCTCGGCGCCTGGCTGGGGCTGTTCGGCCGCTTCTGGTTCGCGCTGGCCGCCAGCCTGATCACGCTGGCGATCCTGGTGGCGATCTCCAACGCCAAGCACCGCAGCCTCTACGAGCCGCTGGTGTTCTCCGACTTCGCCTTCATCCTGCCGATGCTGCGGCACCCCGCCCTGTTCTATATCGAGCGGCGCGAGGGGCTGGCGCTGACCGGCATCGCGGCGCTGCTGGTCGCGGTGATCGCGGCCTGGGTGGGGCTGGAGCCGCGCAGCATCCCGGTCCCGGCGCAACTGGCGCTGCTGGCGGGCGAAGCGGCGCTGCTGGGCCTCGCGGCCTTCGCCATCCCCTGGCCGCGGGCGCTGACCTTCGCCGACCCGGTGGATCCGCGCGGCACGATCCGGCGCTTCGGCCTGGCCCTGTCGCTGCCGACCGCCTGGCTGCGCTGGCAAAGCGAAGGCCGCCGGCCGCTGCCGGAGATGCCGCCGCCCGAGCCCGGGCCGGATGTCGATGCCGTGATCGTGGTGCAGTCGGAATCCTTCATGGATCTGCGCCGGATCGGCATCGCGACGGAGCTGCCGGAATTCGACCGGCTCAAGCCGCGGGCCCTGGTGCACGGCCTGCTCGATGTGCCGTGCTTCGGCGCCTACACGCTGCGGCCGGAGGTCTCGGCAATCACCGGCCTCGGCGCCGCCGAGCAGTCCTTCGACGGGCTGCATCCCTATCTGCGGCCGCGGCGCTTCGCCCCGGCCTCGCTCGCCGCGGCGCTGCGCGGCCAGGGCTGGCGCACCATCTTCCTGCACCCCTATGACGAGACCTTCTTCCGCCGGCGCGAGGCGATCCCGGCGCTCGGCTTCGAGCGCTTCATCGGCCAGCGCGACCTGCCGGAGGCCGGGCGCAGCGGCTACTATATCTCGGACGACGCCGTGGCCGGGGTGATCGAGGAGGAACTGCGCCGGGCCAAGGTGGACGGGGTGCGGCTGTTCCTGGTCTGCGTCACCATGGAGGCGCACGACCCCTACCGCCCCGGCCGGGTGCCGGGCAAGGACGCGCCGCTGCAGCAATACCTGCACCATATCGGCCACGCCGATGCGATGCTGGCCCGGCTCGTGGCCCATCTCGACGCGGCGGCGGAGCGGGTGCTGCTGGCCTTCTACGGTGACCACGCGCCGGTGTTGCAGGAGGTGGATCCGGAGCGCGAGCGCCGCACCGACTTCATGATCTTGGATTGCGGCCGCGCCGCGCCGCGGCCGGACGCGGCGGCCCCGGTGCAGTGGCGGCCGGAGCGGATCAACCGCTTCATCCGCTCCTGGCTGGCCGGTGGCGATCGCGACGCCTGACCCGGCCCGGCACGAGGTCGTCGGGAACCTGCCGCCGCGGCCGGCTATCATAGACAGGAGCAGCGGCTTTCCGGAGACGACCCATGCTGACCCTCGATCGGCGCTTCACCTTCCGCGGCCAGAACGTGGCCTGGGGCGTGCTCGGCGACGGGCCGCCGCTGGTCCTGGTGCACGGCACGCCGTTCTCGTCCCAGGTCTGGCGCCGGATCGCGCCGCTGGCCGCGACCCGGTGGCGGGTCCATGTCTTCGACCTGCTGGGCTATGGCGAGTCGGAGCAGCGCGACGGCCAGGACGTGTCGCCTGCCGTCCAGAACGCGCTGTTCGCCGCCCTGCTGCGCGAATGGGGGCTGGAGCAGCCGGAGGTGCTGGCCCATGATTTCGGCGGCATGGCGGTGCTGCGGGCCCGTTATCTCGACGGCTGCCGCTACCGGCGCCTGACCCTGATCGACCCGGTGGCGCTGCCGCCCTCCGGCTCGCCCTTCTTCCGCCATGTCGCGGCGCATGAGGTCGCCTTCGCCGGCCTGCCGGACTATGCCCATGAGGCGATGCTGCGGGTCTATATCCAGGGCGCGGCGCGCAACCCGCTGACCGAGGAGGCGATGGCGATCCACATGCGGCCCTGGCAGGGGGAGGCCGGGCGTCCAGCCTTCTACCGCCAGATCGCGCAGATGCATGACCGCTATCTCGAGGAGATCGAGCCCGCCTACGGCCCGATGCCCTGGCCGGTCGAGATCCTGTGGGGCGAGCAGGATAGGTGGATCCCGATCGCCCAGGGCGAGCGCCTGGCGGCGAGGCTCACCGGCGGGGCGCTGACCCGCGTGCCGGATGCCGGCCATCTGGTGCAGGAGGACGCGCCCGAAGCGATCGTCGCCGCGCTGTTCCGGGCCGCGTGACCGCCTCTCATCATTGGTTTCGGATTTTCCAGTTTTTCGTCATGTCGCGCCGCCGACGCTCAGCAGATGCTGTACTTCCGCCGGACATCTTCGACGACGTTGTCGAAGATGTTGAAATGCCGGTCCCAGGTCGGGGCCTTGAACCGTGCCAGCCGGGCCATCTGCGCCTGGCGGCGCGGCGAGTTCGGCTGGGCATAGTTCATGATCATGTCCATCCAGCCGGGGCCGTCCAGCGGGTCGAGATATTCCGGGATGCCGCTGCCCAGCTCGTGGAACACCGGCAGGTCGGAGCAGATCACCGGCACCGAGCAGGACAGGCCCTCGACCAGCGGCAGGCCATAGCCCTCGGCGAAGGAGGGGAACAGCACCGCGCGGGTGCCGATCAGCAGGCGGTGCAGCACCGCGTCGGGCACCCGGCCCAGCTCGATGACATGGTCCGAGATCTGCTCGCAGCGCTCGATCATGTCGATGACGTTCTCGTTCTCCCAGCCGCGGCGGCCGACGATCACCAGCTTCGGCGCGGCGCGGCCCAGCTTCTGCACCAGAGCGCGCCAGATCTGCAGCATGAACAGGTGGTTCTTGCGCGGCTCGATCGTGCCGATGATCAGGAAATAGGGCTCGCTCTCCAGGTCATTGACCTTCTGCGGCGCGAAGCGGCGGTCGACCCCCAGCGGCGCGACGAAGACATCGTCCATCCCGCCATGATGGCGCTGGACGTGCTTCATCAGGTCGCGCTTGGTCTGCTGCGAGTTGACGATGGTGGCGGCGGCGGTGGTCGAGATCGCCTCGATCCGGGCGACGTGCCGCGCGGCATAGCCCGGGCGGACATATTCCGGATGGTCGATCGGGATCAGGTCGTGCACCAGGTAGATCGGCGCCAGCTTGCGGCGCGCCACCAGGCGCTGCAGCGTCGCCGGCTGGTGCAGTCCCTCATGCGAGACATTGACGTAGATCGCCTGCTGCCGCCGGGCGCTGATGCTGATCATGCGCGACAGCAGCCCGCGGGCGCCCAGCAGCGCATCCATGCCGAGCTGCAGCAGCGGCGCGGAGGGCCGGGCCGGGGGCACCGGCGGCGACACCGAATTCCGGCCGCTGCCGTTGAACTGCTCCGCCGGCACGCCGATGAAGCGGGCGATCCGCTCCACATCCTTGGTCCGGATGCGGTGGGCGCCGAAGCTCCAGCGCTCCCACCGGTTGGCGACGAACTGGGCGAAGGCCGGGGTGGACAGCTGCCAATAGCGCGAGCGCCAGCGGGCGATGAACTGCACCTCGTTCGGATAGCGCTCCAGCATATGCCGGCCGTAGGTCAGCTCCACGCGATCGACGCCCGTCGGGGTTGCGCTGCCGGATCGGCGCACCAGCCGGGTCACGTCGAACAGGATCTGGTCTTGAGCCATACGTCCTGCTCCTTTGCAAGCTGTCGCCCGGCCGCCCGATCCTGGCGGCACGGTCATCAGGGGGACACATCGTCCTCACGAAATCTTTCGGGACGCTGCTCCCCCTGGTCTGCCGGTGCCGGATCCGGAGATCCTTGTCCGACGGCATGACGGTTTTGCGACGACCGCCTGTGCATGAACCCGAAACCAAGTCCGGGTAAGCTATCACCAGTCTCCGAGCAATAGGAAATCTTTTTTGCATCGCAAAACATTCGCTAAGATGAGCATTAAAATCTGCAAAATCCAAGCGAACCGGAACCCCGCGGCGAAGCTTCGGCCGCGGCCGAAAGCGGCGGCACCCCCGTGCCTGCCGCGACGGAATGCGGTAACTAGGGGCGGAGCGAATCGTGTCTCCCCAGGTTCCGCGGACGGCATGCCCGTCCCGCCCTTGCCCATCGGAGAGATCGGAATGAGCCTGTCCATCGCCCAGCGCCTGCAACGGCTGGACGCCCGCATCGCCGAGATCCTGTGCTGGCGCGAGCGGGCCGGCGAGCCGATCCGGGAATGGCGCTGCGACGGCCGGCCGCTGTCGCTCGACGACCCCTGGCCGCACACCGAGGGCGTGCTGGCCTTCACCGCCGAGGCCGAGGTGCCGGCGGCCTGGCCGCTGGACGAGGTGCGGCTGCGGCTCGATGTCGGCGGCGAGAGCCTGCTGACGCTGGACGAGGACGGCGCCGGGACGACCCGCTTCGGCCTCGACGTGAATCACCGCGAATTCCCGCTGCGCGCCCGCCGCATCCGGATCGAGACCGAGAGCGTGCCGCGCCTGCCCTTCGGCCAGCCGGTGCACCATCCGCGGCTGGCGGAGGCCCGGCTGGTCTGGGTCGACGGTGCGGTGCACCGGCTGGCGCTGCTGCTGCGCCAGGTGTGGGAGGCGGCGACGGCGCTGGAGGAGCATGAGGCCGTGCCGCATCTGCTGGCGGCGGCCGAGGCGGCGCTGTGGTCGCTGGACTGGCCGTCGGCCACCGGCGCCTATCTGGCCCGCACGGCGCCCCTGCCGCAGCAGCAGGCGATCTGGCGCCTGCCGCCGCTCGACCCGCAGCCGCCGGCGCTGGGCGAGGCCGAGCGGGCGGCCGCGGTCGCGGCGCATGACGGGCTGGCGGCGGCGCTGCGCGGGCTGAAGCAGCGCTTCCCGCCGCAGGGGCGGCTGGCGATCACCGGCCACGCCCATATCGACCTGGCCTGGCTGTGGCCCTATGCCGAGACCCGGCGCAAGGCGCGCCGCACCTTCCACACCGCGCTGCGGCTGATGGAGCGGTTCCCGGATTTCGTCTTCAACCAGTCGACCGCGGCCTATTACGCCCAGGTCGAGGCCGACGACCCGGAGCTGTTCGCCGCCATCCGCGAGCGCGCGGCGGAGGGGCGGTGGGAGACGATCGGCGGGCTGTGGGTCGAGCCCGACACCAACATGCCGACCGGCGAGAGCCTGGTGCGCCAGGCCCTGTACGGCCAGCGCTATTTCGAGCGAAGCTTCGGCCGCCGCCATACGGTGTGCTGGCTGCCGGACTGCTTCGGCTTCTCGCCGGCCCTGCCGCAGATCCTGCGCCAGGGCGGGATGGACAGCTTCTTCACCATCAAGGTGAACTGGTCCGAGACCAACCGCTTCCCGCATGACCTGTTCCAGTGGGAGGGGCTGGACGGCAGCCGGGTGCTGGCCCACACCTTCGACAATCCGATCCAGGGCTATAACGGCACCATCCGGGCCGATTGCGTGCTGCCGACTTGGCGCAACTTCCGGGGCAAGGCGGCGCATGACGAAAGCCTGCTGGCGGTCGGCTTCGGCGATGGCGGCGGCGGGGTGACGCCGGAGATGCTGGAGCGCCAGGCCCAGCTGACAGACTTCCCGGCGCTGCCGGAGCTGCGGCCGGCGCGGGTCGAGGAGTTCTTCGGCCGGATCCGCGAGCGGGCGGCGGAGCTGCCGGTCTGGCTCGGCGAGATCTATCTCGAGCTGCACCGCGGCACCCTGACCAGCCAGGGCCGCACCAAGCGCCTGAACCGCCAGGCCGAGCGGGCGCTGCTCGCGGCCGAGGTCGCCGGCAGCCTGGCGACGCTGCTCGGCGGCCCCGCCTTCGCCAGCCTGGAGCCGGCCTGGCGCGGCCTGTTGAAGAACCAGTTCCACGACATCCTGCCCGGCTCCAGCATCCGCGAGGTCTATGAGGATGCGGAGCGCGAACTGGCGGCCGCGCGCGATGCCGGCCTCGACCGCCAGGCCGAGGCGATGGCGGCGATCGCCGCCGCCCTGCCGAAGGGCGGCACGGCCGACGCGCTGGTGGTGGTCAACCCCGACCTGTCGCCGCGCCCGCTGCGGCTGGAGCTGGAGGGCGATGCCCTCGCGCCGGACCTGACGGTGCCGCCGCTCGGCGTCGTCGTGCTCGACCGCGCGGCGCTGCAGCCGGCACCGGGGCTGTCGGCCTCCTGGTCGACCACGGGCAGCCGGCTGGAGAACCGCTTCCTGCGGGTCGAGATCGGCGCCGACGGCACCATCGCCCGGCTGCTGCACAAGCCGACCGGGCGCGACGCGCTGGCCGGGCGTGGCAACCAGCTGTGGCTGTATCCGGCCGACAAGCCGCGCAGCTGGGACGCCTGGGATGTCGAGGCCGATTACGATCGCCAGGGCTTCGAGCTGAGTGAACTGGAGGAGTCGGAGCTGGTCGAGGACGGCCCGGACCGGGCGGCGCTGCGGCTGGTCCGGCGCTGGCGCGATTCCACCATCACCCAGACCCTGACACTGTGGGCGAATTCGCCGCGGCTCGACATCCACACCCGGCTCGATTGGCACGACCGGCGGGTGCTGCTGCGCGCCCTGGTGCCGGTGGCGGTGCGGGCGGAGCAGGCCAGCTTCGAATGCGCCTTCGGCGTGGTGCGGCGGCCGACCCACCGCAACACCTCCTGGGACCAGGCGAAGTTCGAGGTGCCGGGCCACCGCTTCGCCGACCTGTCGGAGCCGGGGTTCGGCGTCGCCCTGCTGAATGACGGCAAATACGGCCACAGCGCGCTCGGCAATATTCTGGGCCTCAGCCTCGTGCGCGCCCCGATCTATCCCGACCCGCTGGCCGATGAGGGCGTGCAGGAGTTCACCTATGCGATCGTGCCGCACGAAGGCGACTGGCATGAGGGCGGCGTGCGCGAGGCGGCGGAGGACCTCAACCAGCCGTTGCTGGCGCTGCCGGTGCGCAACCTTGCGGCCGGGCTGCACACGCCGCTGATGGTCTCCGGCATCACGGCCGGGCTGGCGGCGTTGAAGCCGGCGGAGGAGGGGGACGGGCTGGTGCTGCGCCTCTACGAGCCGGCCGGTGCGCGCGGGCCGCTGTCGGTCACCGTGCCGGATGGCTGGCTGGGCGAGGCGGTGTCGCTGCTGGAGGAGCCCGTGAAACGGGACCGGCCGCACGCGCTGGAGCCGTTCGAGCTGCGCAGCTGGCGGATGTGGCCGGAACGCTAGAAGGGGCGCCCGGCCCGGGCCGTAGGCTTGGGGGGAGGGGCCGGGCGCGGCGCCTGCTGCTGACGGGCGGCGCCGGGCGTCATCCCGCCATGGCCACCCCAGCCTGTCCACTTACGGATCGGCAAGGCGCCGCGAACGGTGGCTCAGCGCCGCTCCTTCGGCTTGGCCGGGGCCGACCGGCGGTCCTCGCCGGCGCCGGCGGTGCCGGGGTTGAAGGAGGGCGGGTCGCTGGCATCCATGCTCTGGTCCGAGGCCTCGTCGACCTTGCGGCCGGCCGTCTTGCGCCCGGGCACCTTGTCGTCCGGCTCCGGCGCGTCGCCGGGCTTGCGGGGCGTCGTCATGCGCACCTCCATCCTGTCCTGCCGAGGGAACGACAGCGGTGACGGGCCGGTTCCGCCGCGGGAGGCCGTGAAATAGGGGGGGCGGCAACCCTGGATGGACAGCGCCCTTCGGTTCAATCTGCGCCCCAGGTGCCTTTCGTCGATCACGGCGCCCGGCCCGGCCCGAGGCCTCCCCCACCACGCTTCGGGCCGGGCTCCTCCGTTTCGAAGCCACGACATTCCCGTTCCGGCGGCCCTGGGCATCGACGGCCCCCGCTCTCCCGTGCTGTGCTGCGCCGTGAGTCGGCCGGCCGGAGGCCGGCGGGGGCTGAGCGGGAACGGAGACGATGAGCACGGTCGAAACCCAGCTGCTGGACCGGTTCGAGCAGCATGTCGAGGAGCTGAAGCAGTACTGCTCGATCGCGAGCGTCAGCACCGACCCGGCCTATGCGCCGGAGGTGCAGCGCGCCGCCCGCTTCATCGCCGACCGCATGGCCCGGGCCGGGCTGGAACGGGTCGAGATCCTGCCGACCGACGGGCATCCGGCGGTGACGGCGGAATGGTGCCATGCGCCGGGCGCACCGACCGTGCTGGTCTACGGCCACTACGACGTCCAGCCGCCCGACCCGGTCGAGCTGTGGTCCTCGCCGCCCTTCGAGCCCGAGATCCGCGACGGCCGCCTCTATGCCCGCGGCGCCTCGGACGACAAGGGGCCGTCGCTGATCCCGATCCTGGTGGCCGAGGCCTTCCTGCAACGGGAGGGCGGGCTGCCGGTGAACCTGAAGTTCCTCTACGAGGGCGAGGAGGAATGCGGCAGCGCCCATCTCGAGGCGCTGGTCGCGGCGGAGGCGAAGCGCCTGGCCGCCGATGTGGTGCTGTCGGCCGACGGCGCGATGTGGCGGCCCGACCTGCCGACCGTCACCGTCGCCAGCCGCGGCATGCTGGCGCTGGAGCTGGAGCTGCACGGCGCCGGCAAGGACCTGCATTCCGGCCGGCATGGCGGCAGCGCGCCGAACCCGCTGCCGGCCCTGGCCCGGCTGCTGGCGACGCTGCATGACGACGCCGGCGAGGTCGCGGTCGCCGGATTCCATGACGGCATCACCCCGCCCGACCCGAAGCTGATCGAGGCCATCCAGGCCTCCGGCTTCGACCCGCAGGGCTATTTCGCGACGATCGGCGCGCCGGCGCCGCAGCCGATGCCCACGGCCGAGGAGCTGCTGGTGCGGCAATGGCTGAAGCCGACGCTGGAGCTGAACGGCATCACCGGCGGCTATGGCGGCCCCGGCTCCAAGACCGTGATCCCGGCCAAGGCCGGCGCCAAGATCACCTGCCGCCTGGTCGCGGGCCAGGACCCGGACCGGGTCTTCGACGCGATCGAGGCGCATCTCCGGCAGCACGTCCCGGCCGGGGTCCGGCTGGAGATCCGCCGCCAGGGGCCGGGGTCGCCGGCCTTCGCCCTGCCGGCCGACCAGCCGGTGCTGGCGCTGACCGAGGGCGTGCTGGGCGAGCTGTTCGGCCAGCCGCCGCTGCGGGTGGCGATGGGCGCGACCATCCCGATCGGCGGCGTGTTCCGGGAGATCCTGGGGATCGAGACGGTGTTCTTCAGCTTCTCGACCGCCGACGAGGACTACCACTCGCCGAACGAGTTCTTCCGGCTGGAGCGGTTCCGCGACGGGCTGGTCGGCTGGGCCCGCCTGCTGCCGCGCCTGGCCGGGCACAGCCGGGGCTGATCGGCACCCGTGGCTCCGGGCCCCCGAAGGGACCCGGAGCGCGGCGGCTGGTCAGGGCTTGTGCGTGTGCATCTGCATCTGCTGCAACTGCAGCGGCGGTGCATCGGCCTTAGGGGCCGAGACATCCCCGTTCGGGAGCACGATCGCCACGTTCTGCATCATGCCGCCATCCTCATGGTCCAGGATGTGGCAGTGGAGCACGAACTCGCCGATATAGCGCTGGTAGCGGGTCCGGATCGTGATCGTGTAGAGGCCCGTCGGGTCGTCGGGCAGCAGGCTCTTGATCCACAGCGTGTCCTTCCAGACGCCCTTCAGGCCCGGATACTGGGGGTCGGCGATCCCCGGCTGGCCGCCGTCATCGTCGACGGCGCCCGCGACGCTGACATCCTTGCCGGTCGGATCGATGATCGACACGACCTGGAACGGGTTGACATGGATGTGGAACGGATGGCTGACGAAATGCGATTGCAGCGTCCACTCATCCACCCCGCCCAGCGACAGCTGCCGGTCCAGCCGGCTGGGGTCATAGGGATGGGCATCGGCCTCGCTCAGGGTGTTGCTGACCTCGAACTTGGTGTCGTCGGTGCTGGTGTCGATGAAGAAGGTCAGCTCCTGGTGGCCCGTCACCTCGCTTTCCGCGATGTCCGGATGGGGCACGAACTTGGACAGTTTGAGGCCGTCCCGCAGGTCGGCGATGACCGCGGGCTTGACGTCGTCGGGCATCGCGGCATCGGCCGCCGCCACCAGGGCGTCCCTGACATAGGCGGTGAGGTCCGGCACCGTCGTGCCCGGCTCGACATCCACGAAGCCGAGGAGCGACGGGTTGGGGGCGTCGCCATTGACCGATCCCGCCGCGGGGGAGGAGGCGTCGATCAGGCAATAGCGGCCCGCCTCCGGGAACACCGTCAGGGCATCCCAGCGATAGCCGGGCTGGAAGACCGAGAGGTTGGAGCCCTGGGCCTGCGCCATGGTCAGCCCGTCGGCAGCGACCCGGAAATAGGAGATGCCGGAGTCGCTGCAGGAGTCCTGGATGAAGGCCCGGGCCTCCGCCTGGCTGAAGGTCGCGGCCAGCTTGGCGGAGGGCTTCATCTTCACGATCCTGAGGCTGATCGTGTCGCGCACACCGGCATGGATCATCCGCCAGCGCTCGACCTGGCCCTGCTTGGTCTGGAAGGTCGGGAGAACGACGCCGTTGATCGAGGTGTATCGTCCTGACGCGGGCCAGGTCCCCGGGCCGAACTGATCGTATCCTTCGATGCCGCCGACATCGCCTGGGTCGCAGATATAGGCGCCCTTCTCGGTCTGCTTGATCGGTCCCAGCACGCCGTTCGCCCTGGGATACCGGCAGGCATACTGGATCTGCTGGAACACCAGCACCCGTTCCGGCAGGTCCTTGAGCAGGGTATCGAGATCGCCGTTGGCCGTCAGGGTGGGCAGCCGGCTGCCGCGGATGATCAGGGCGCCGGCCATGCCGCTCGAGACCTGCAGCGCGGTCGATCCGTGGCGATGGGTGTGATACCAGAACGTCCCCGCCGGATGGTCGCCCGGGATGTTGTACTCATACTGGAACGTGACGCCGGGATTGATCGACAGCAGCACATTGTCGCCGTTGCCCGCCGGGTTCACCCACAGCCCGTGCGTGTGAAGGTTCGTGCCGTTGAAGCAATGCGGCCCGTCCATGTGGCCATCGCTCGCGCAGGTCGGGTCCGCCGGCAGATCGTTGTGCAGATTGACCCGGATCGTGTTGCCCGGGACGGCCTCGATCGTCGGCGAGACATAGGGGGTCGACGGATCGACATCCGTGCCGTTGTAGCTGCGCAGGCGCACCTTGTCGTAGAGGCCCGTCGTCGGGTTGTAGATCTGCCCGTCGGTGTATTCGATGTTGAGGTCCAGCACCCGCTCATGCGGCAGCGGCTGGAGAGTCCGCACCGACAGGCTCTGCGGCGCGATCCCCTGGCCCAGGATGCGAGGGTTGCTGACCAGCCGCTCCGCGGTCTGCTGCGCCGCGGCCGGGGCCGCGCCGATGGCTGCCAGGGCCAGGCCGGCGAGCAGCAGGGGTACGATGGGGATTTTGGGTTCGACTGCCATATCCATCTCCAAAAGAATTCGACTATCGGGATTGAAAATCCGTCCGGTGGGGCCGGCCGGTCAGGGGCCGATGCGCACCGTGACGCGCGGGACCTCTTCGGCGGTCGGGTCGCGCGGCGGGCCCCCGTCCTGGGTGATGGTCAGCCGCACGACGACCCGGCCGTCCTGGATCGCCTCCGGCGGCAGGGGCAGCGGGTAGACTCCGGCCTGCAGTCCGGCACGGGGGCCGAAGGGCGAGATCACGCCGATGATCTCGCCCGCCGCCGTCGACACGGTGACCTCGCGGCGTCCGATCGGTCCGACCTCCACCACCAGCCAGGCGATCTCGTCCGGCCGGAGCGGGCGGGGAAGGGCCAGCATCCGGTCCTGCGCCGCCGCGCTCCCGCCGCCGAGGGCCGGGATGGCGAGCCATCCGAGGACCGCGGCGGCGAGGCGCAGCGTCGCCCTACGATGGGGTCGCCAGAGAGACGGCCTTGAGCGCGATGGCTTTCTTGTCCAGTCCATTCGACGGCACCACCCGGATCTTCAGCGTCGCGTTCGCCCCCGCGGCCAGGGACGTGAAGGCATGCAGCGTCTGGGGCAGCGGCACCGAGAAGGTCAGGTCCCCATGCGAATGCATGCTCGGCATCGGCGCGCCGAACAGGGCGAAGGTGCCGGCATAATAGGGGCTGTCGGCCGAGACCGAGGTGACGCCTTCCGGCGCGTTGACGAGCACGTCGAACTCGCGCGGCCCCGCCAGCTCCATCGGCCGGCTCATCGTGACCGCCGCGACCAGCGGCCGCGCCTCGCCCGCCGCGGCGAGATGGCTCTGCACCGCCGCCCGCGGCACGGTGAGCGTCGCGATATTGGCGGCCACGGCGCTGCGGATCAGCGGCAGGTCTTCGGCGTTCGACACCACGGTCGTCTTCGGGATGACCTCTTCGCCCGAGCCCGGCTCGTAGTCGTAGTCGAACACGGTCATGTCGAAATAATCCGCGGCCTTGCCGTCGGGGACGGGGTTGCCCTTGCCGTCGATGAAGAACAGGAACGGCTCGCTGAAATAGGCCTTGCTGTCCGCATCGGACGGCTTGGGGGACAGGCCCATCTTCAGCTGCTTGCGGGTCCAGACATCCCACAGCCGGTCCATGTTGGCGTGATGCAGGAAGAAGATCGGATCGATCGGCGACAGGTTGTTGGTCATGTTGCCGAAGGGGCCCGGCTGCAGAGCCGTATCCGGGAGGGAGCCGTACCCGCCGATGAAGTTGTGCACCTTGTTGTGCGGAAAGCCCTCGAGCGTGGAGAAGACGGTCGAGTTGGGCGGTGCGACGTGGTGCGACGGCGTCTGCGAGCTGGTGAAGCTGTTGATCGGATCGGTGCTGCCATCCTGTTCGGTGATGTTGAAACCCTTGGGCGACAGCCCTCCGCGGATCTTCTCTATTTTGACATTGGCGGCGGTCTTGTCGTTCAGCTTGGGGTTGTCGCGCGTCAGGTAGCGCGCGCCGCCGGTGATCACGAACGCCTGGTTCTGGGAGATCGGCACCAGATTGCCATCGCACATGGCATAGCCGAGGATGTCCTTCCAGAGATCGTCGATGCTCTTGTAGCCCCGCTTGGCCTGCTGCGCGAGCTGGGCGTCCGAGAAGCCGCCCCAGTACTTGGTCAGGGGTTCCTTCATGTAGTTGGTGAACGCCGTCACGCTGCCGGTATAGGGCAGGAACGGACTGCTGGCCGGCGTCAGATAGTCGTCGAACATCCCGTCCGGGATCTGCGGCAGCTGGGTCCAGTCCCAATAGGGCAGCACGAAGCTGTCCTCACCGGTCACGGTGCGGATGGTCTGCTCGAAATAGCCGATATAGCCGCGATGCCAGACATAGAACCACCAGTTGCCATGCGGGCAGTCCATCATGTGGACGAAGGCGTTGCGGAACCAGTTGTGGGGGTTGTCCGGCGGCAGTTCCAGCATCGCCTTCACGCCCTTGGCGTAGATCGCCAGCATCTTCTGGCCGGCGGCGCTGGTGACGTTGGGGCGGGTGTATTTCGCTGCGGCCCGCGCTGGGCTCAGCGGCAGGGCGGCCGCGCCGGCGGCCGCCGCGGCCGCCACCAGGACGTCGCGGCGCGACAAATGGAAATTCGATTCGTCCATGATGATCTCTCCTGAAATCAGCGACTGAAACAGATCGTCCGGATCTGTATTGGTTCCGGTAAGGATGAAGGTGGAAGGTGTTTCTCAGTTATAGGGTTTGGATTTGGTATGATAAATCAATTTATAGGTTGTTATCATATTGATGGTGATCAATGCTGAATTGATCTGTTTCTGATTCGGATGAACTTATATTTGATCTCATCTTAATGATATTGAGAAATTATGGATTGTAGGA
The DNA here is from genome assembly GCF_002195995.1 of Inquilinus limosus. Lineage (GTDB taxonomy): Bacteria > Pseudomonadota > Alphaproteobacteria > DSM-16000 > Inquilinaceae > Inquilinus > Inquilinus limosus_C. The sequence continues at coordinate 28,582 of NZ_NHON01000048.1, read as the reverse complement.
TAATTATAATTTTATCAATTGCGATGACGCAATGAAAGCTGATGTCTCAATGTTTGCGAGAGACATTATTCTTATGATGGATCTGGATTGCAATTATTATTGAGTGAGATAAATTTCCGAGAATATAGATTCAAATTTCGGCAAATTTTTAAGTTTAATACTGGAAGGCGCCAGCTGATCCGGCAGAAGATGCGGCCACAAACCGAGAAGGTGACACAGGCCTGCCGGCGCCACAGGGATCCAGCCTTTCGAACACGAGCCCTCTCGCCTGTGCCCGGCGCCGCAGGGCCGGGCTTGCTCAATCCTTGATCATCTCGCCCCCACGTCGGCGTGCCGACGAGACGGTTCGCCCGTCTGTATCCGGCTCTTGTGACGGCCCGGGCCTTGCAGAAGGCGAAGAGCGCCGGCCGAGCCCGGTGTGTCTGGAGCCATTGCCTGGAGAATAGGCAGGGGCAAAGGCTGCCGACCGTTTGAGCAGGGACTCTTGGCGGAATTCCGCGACTGGCCTGGAACTTGCATCTTTGCGGATCGCAAGGCGAACGCAATCAAGCGCGATCCGGGGGTTCACGATGGCATTGTCGCAGAAGCATTGGGTGATCGGCGCCGCGCTGGCGGTGTCCATGGGGCTGGCGGTGTCGACCGCCGCCCGGGCCGAGGACACCATCAAGGTCGGCATCCTGCATTCCCTGTCCGGCACCATGGCGATCAGCGAGACCACGCTGAAGGACGTCATGCTGATGCTGATCGACGAGCAGAACAAGAAGGGCGGTCTGCTCGGCAAGAAGCTGGAGGCGGTGGTGGTCGACCCGGCCTCCGACTGGCCGCTCTTCGCCGAGAAGGCGCGGCAGCTGATCTCGGTCGACAAGGTCGCGGCCACCTTCGGCTGCTGGACCTCGGTGTCGCGCAAATCGGTGCTGCCGGTGTTCGAGGAGCTCGACGGCCTCCTGTTCTACCCGGTGCAGTACGAGGGCGAGGAGAGCTCGCGCAACATCTTCTACACCGGCGCCGCGCCGAACCAGCAGGCGATCCCGGCGGTCGACTACCTGATGAATGAGGAAGGGGTGCAGCGCTGGGTGCTGGAAGGCACCGACTACGTCTATCCGCGCACCACCAACAAGATCCTCGAGGCCTATCTCAAGGCCAAGGGCGTGGCGCCCGAGGACATCAGCGTCAACTACACGCCGTTCGGCTTCTCCGACTGGCAGACCGAGGTCGGCAAGATCAAGAGCTTCGGGTCGGCCGGCAAGAAGACCGCCGTGGTCTCGACCATCAACGGCGACGCCAACGTGCCGTTCTACAAGGAGCTGGCGAACCAGGGCATCAAGGCGACCGACATCCCGGTCGTGGCCTTCTCGGTCGGGGAGGAAGAGCTGGCCGGCATCGACACCGCGCCGCTGGTCGGCCACCTCGCCGCCTGGAACTATTTCGAGAGCGTCGACACGCCGGAGAACAAGGATTTCATCGCCAAGTGGCACGCCTTCATCAAGAACGACAAGCGCACCACCAATGACCCGATGGAGGCGCATTACATCGGCTTCAACATGTGGGTGAAGGCGGTGGAGAAGGCGGGCACCACCGACCCCGACAAGGTGATCGACGCCATGGTCGGCGTCACCGTGCCGAACCTGACCGGCGGCTATGCCACGATGATGCCGAACCATCACATCACCAAGCCGGTGCTGATCGGCGAGATCCAGGCCGACGGCCAGATCCAGACGGTGTCGGAAACCCCCGAGGTCGTGGGCGACGAGTGGTCCGACTATCTCGAAGGCTCGAAGGACCTGATCTCGGATTGGCGCAAGCCGCTGGCCTGCGGGAACTTCAACGTCAAGACCGGCAAGTGCGGCGGGTCGGGGTCCTAGCCTGAGCGGCCGGGAGGCGACCGTCGCCTCCCGGCCTTTGACCGCAAGCTGGTGATGAACTGGTTTCGAATGGCCGCAAAACACAGGGCAGACAACACAAACAAGTCCCCCCTCCCCTTGCGGGAGGGGGGTAGGGGGAGGGGGCTCGTGCCGCCAGAGCAGATCTTTGTCGGAATGTGCAGGCTTGTCCGCCAAGGCCTCTTTGGGGCGCGACGAGCGGCGTTTGTTCCTGCTGCGGCAACCCCCTCCCCCTACCCCCCTCCCGCGAGGGGAGGGGGGACTCTATTTGCTCTCACGGCTCTGACCGTTCTGCTCCTATTCCTCCCGCTCTCCGCCCAGGCCGAGATTCCGGCGGAGGTGCTGGCGCGGTTCGCGTCGACCAACTACGACGACATCGCCGCCGGGGTGGACGGTGTGGCCGCTTCTGGTGATGCGCAGGCGCCGGTGGTGCTGGAGGCGCTGGCCGGCGGCCGGCTGCTCGTCGCGCCCGGCGCGGTCGCGATCAAGACCGAGGCCGGTGGTTTCGTCGATGCCGCCACCGGCGCCGCCCTCGCCGAAGCCCCGGCCGGCGCCAAGCCGGTGCGGGTCAACAACCGGGTGCGGCGGGCGATCGACGCGGCGATGGGGTCGCTGACCCTGCTGGCGCCCGACCCGGCCAAGCGGCTCGACGCCGCGGCCGCAGTGTTCAAGTCGCGCGACGACAAGGCGCTGCCCGCCCTGGAGGCGGCGCTGGCGCGCGAGACCGATCCGGCGGTGAGCCGAGCCTTCGCAGAGGCCCGCGCCGCAATTCTCCTGACCAAGGGCGGTGCCGACGACGCGCTGCTGCCGGCGATCGACACCCTCGCCGCCCGCGGCGACCAGGAGGCCAGGGCGCTCCTCTCCGGCATCCCGAGCCCGTCCCCTGCCGTCGCCGCCGCGGCCGAAGCGGCGATCGGCCGGATCGACACGCGGCTGGCGATCTGGAACGCGGTGCAGAGCCTGTATTACGGGCTCAGCCTCGGCTCGGTGCTGCTGATCGCCGCCATCGGCCTGGCCATCACCTTCGGCGTGATGGGCGTGATCAACATGGCGCATGGCGAGATCGTCATGCTCGGCGCCTACACCACCTTCCTGGTGCAGGAGGCGTTTCGCAACTGGGCGCCGAACCTGTTCGACTATTCCCTCGCGGTCGCTCTGCCGCTGGCCTTCCTGGTCGCGGCCCTGGCCGGCGTGGCGATCGAGCGCGGCATCATCCGCTTCCTCTACGGCCGTCCGCTGGAGACGCTCTTGGCCACCTTCGGCCTGTCGCTGATCCTGCAGCAGGCGGTGCGGACGATCTTCGGCCCGTCGAATCGCGAGGTCGGCAACCCGGCCTGGATGTCCGGCGCCTTCGACCTGGGCGGCCTGACCCTGACCTGGAACCGGCTCTGGATCATCGTCTTCGCCCTCCTGGTCTTCGCCGCGCTGATGCTGGTGCTGCGCTACACCGCGCTGGGCCTGCAGATGCGGGCGGTGACGCAGAACCGGCGGATGGCGGCGGCGATGGGCATCCGCACCGGCCGGGTCGACATGCTGACCTTCGGCATCGGCTCGGGCGTCGCCGGCATCGCGGGGGTGGCGCTCAGCCAGATCGACAATGTCAGCCCCAATCTCGGCCAGGGCTACATCATCGACAGCTTCATGGTCGTGGTGTTCGGCGGTGTCGGCAACCTGTGGGGCACGCTGGTCGGCGCGCTGTCGCTCGGCGTCGCCAACAAGCTGCTTGAACCCTGGGCCGGCGCGGTCTTGGGCAAGATCGCGATCCTGGTCGGGATCATCCTGTTCATCCAGCGCAAGCCGCGCGGGCTGTTCCCGCTCAAGGGACGGGCGGTGGAATCATGATCACGGCCCGCCTCCTCCGCTCTTCCGGCGGGCCGGCCTTCGCCCTCGGTCTCGTCGCCGTGGCCGTGCTGGTGCTGCTGGCCAACCTGGCGCTGCCGCCGGAGTCGCCCCTCTACGTGCCCGGCTACGCCGTCAGCCTGATGGGCAAGTATCTGTGCTACGCGCTGCTGGCGCTGGCGATCGACCTGGTCTGGGGCTATGTCGGCATCCTCAGCCTCGGCCATGGCGCCTTCTTCGCCCTCGGCGGCTACGCCATGGGCATGTATCTGATGCGCCAGATCGGCCCGCGAGGCGTCTACGGCAACCCGGTGTTGCCGGACTTCATGGTGTTCCTGAACTGGCCGGAGCTGCCCTGGTACTGGCTCGGCTTCGACCAGTTCTGGTTCGCGGCGCTGATGGTGCTGCTGGTGCCCGGAACCCTGGCCTTCGTCTTCGGCTGGTTCGCCTTCCGCAGCCGGGTCTCCGGCGTCTATCTGTCGATCATCACTCAGGCGATGACCTATGCCCTGCTGCTGGCCTTCTTCCGCAACGACATGGGCTTCGGCGGCAACAACGGCCTGACCGATTTCAAGGACCTGCTCGGCTTCAGCCTGCAGGCGGATGCGACCCGGGCCGGGCTGTTCCTGGCCAGCGCCGTGGCGCTGGCCGCCGCCTTCCTGATGTGCCGGGCCATCACCCGGTCGCGCTTCGGCAAGGTGCTGGTGGCGATCCGCGACGCCGAAAGCCGCACCCGCTTCCTCGGCTACCGGGTCGAATCCTACAAGCTGGTGGTGTTCACCCTGTCGGCGATGATGGCCGGGGTGGCCGGCGCGCTCTACGTGCCGCAGGTCGGCATCATCAACCCGGGCGAGTTCGCCCCGGCCAATTCCATCGAGGCGGTGATCTGGGTCGCGGTCGGCGGCCGCGGCACGCTGGTCGGGCCGATCATCGGCGCGGTCTCGGTCAATCTCGGCAAGACCGTCTTCACCAACCTGCTGCCGGAATTCTGGCTGTTCGCCCTGGGCGGGCTGTTCATCCTGGTGACGCTGGTGCTGCCCAAGGGCATCGTCGGCGCGGCGCAGGCGGCCTGGCGGTCCTGGCGGGAGCGGCCGGGCCGCCGCGTGACAGACGTCGCGACGGAGGCGCCGCGATGACGGAAGCCGCCACCCAGGCGCTGCTGTATCTCGACGGCGTCACCGTCACCTTCAGCGGCTTCCGGGCGCTCAACGCCCTGTCGCTGGTGATCGAGCCGGGCGAGATGCGGGCGATCATCGGCCCGAACGGGGCCGGCAAGACCACGATGATGGATGTCATCACCGGCAAGACACGGCCGGACCAGGGCGAGGCGCTGTTCCGCGGCAGCCACGACCTGACCCGGCTGGACGAGACGGCGATCGCGGGCCTCGGCATCGGACGAAAGTTCCAGAAGCCGACGGTGTTCGACAGCCACACGGTCGGGGACAACCTCCTCCTCGCCCTGGCCGGCCCGCGATCGCCGACCAACCTGCTGTTCGGCCGCCCACGGCCCGACATGGCGGAGCGGATCGACGAGATCCTGGAGACCACCAAGCTGACGGCCCACCGGGACCGGCTGGCCGGGGCGCTGTCGCACGGCCAGAAGCAGTGGCTGGAGATCGGCATGCTGCTGGCGCAGGAGCCGGCGCTCTTGCTGGTGGACGAGCCGGTGGCCGGCATGACCGACGCCGAGACCGAGGAGACGGCGATCCTGCTGCGCGAGATCAACAAGACCCGCTCCGTCGTGGTGGTGGAGCACGACATGCATTTCGTCCGCGCCCTCGACGTCAAGGTGACGGTGCTGCATGAGGGCTCGGTGCTGGCCGAAGGGCCGCTCGACGCCGTCAGCGCCGACCCGCGCGTCATCGACGTCTATCTGGGGCGTTAGATGATGGTGCCGTCGTTTATCCCTCACCGTCATTGCGAGGAGGCGAAGCCGACGAAGCAATCCAGGGGCCGGTACGAGCCGCCCCTGGATTGCTTCGCTGCGCTCGCAATGACGGTTTTGGAGGGATCGAGACGCTCTCCACAAAGCGGGGCTGCTGGCATGCGGAGGCATCAGCGATGCTAGCCGTCGAAGGCATCGATCTGTTCTACGGCGCGGCCCAGGCGCTGCGGCGGGTCTCGCTCGGCGTCGGGCCCGGGCAGGTGACCTGCCTGCTCGGCCGCAACGGCGTCGGCAAGACTAGCACGCTGCGCGCCATCGTCGGCCAGCAGCCGGTCGCGGCCGGCAAGGTGCTGTGGGAGGGCGAGGACATCACCCGGCTGCCGACGGCGGAGCGCGCAAGGCGCGGCATCGCCTTCGTGCCGCAGGGGCGCGAGATCTTCCCGCTGCTGACGGTGAAGGAGAATCTGGAGACCGGCTTCGCCGTGCTGCCCCGGCGCGAGCGGCGGATCCCGGAGGAGATCTTCGAGCTGTTCCCAGTGCTGAAGTCGATGCTGGGCCGGCGCGGCGGCGACCTGTCGGGCGGGCAGCAGCAGCAGCTGGCGATCGGCCGGGCGCTGGTGACCCGGCCGCGCCTGCTGATCCTGGACGAACCGACCGAGGGCATCCAGCCGTCGATCATCAAGGATATCGGCCGCGTCATCGCCATGTTGCGCGATCGTGGCACCATGGCGATCCTGCTGGTCGAGCAGTATTTCGATTTCGCCCATGCTCTGGGCCAGCGCCTCGTCGTGCTGGATCGCGGCGAGGTGGTGGTGGACGGGGACAAGACCGCGCTCGATGAAGACAGCGTCCGTCGTCACCTTACGGTCTGAGCCGCCGGCCCGCGCGGAGCCGACGGCCCGGCCCGTGCCGCTGGCGCGCGCCCGCGGCCGGCTCGACCTCGGCTTCAAGCGGCGCGGGGAGGAAACGGTGCTGGCCGCCCTGTTCCAGGAGGGCTGCGCCAAGGCGCGCTTCCCGCGGCGCGAGGCCGGGGCCTTTACCGGCGCGGTGCTGCTGAACACCGCCGGTGGGCTGACCGGCGGCGACCGGCTGCAGCAGGGGGTGCGCTGGGGCGAGGGCACGGCGGCGACCGTGGCGGGGCAGGCGGCGGAGCGGATCTACCGCTCGCTCGGCGATGCGGCGCGGATCGAGACCCGGCTGATGGCCGAGCCCGGCGCCATGGCGGAATGGCTGCCGCAGGAGACCATCCTGTTCGACCGCGCCCGGCTGGACCGTGACCTGCAGGTCGAGCTGCGCGGCGATGCGCGCTTCCTGGGCGTCGAGGCGATCGTGTTCGGCCGGGCGGCGATGGGCGAGACGGTGCGCCAGGGCGCGCTGCGTGACGCCTGGCGCATCCGCCGCGACGGAAGGCTGGTCTACGCCGATGCGCTGGCGATCGATGGCGATCCGGCGGCGGCGCTGGACCGGCCGGGCCTCGGCCGCGGCGCCCGGGCGGTGGCGACGCTGCTGTTTGCCGCGCCCGAGGCGGCGGAGCTGATCGACCCCCTGTGCGCGGCGCTGGCCGGGGCGGAGGGGCTGGCCGGCGCCAGCGCCTGGAACGGCCTGCTGGTCGCCCGCTTCGCCGCCGTGGACAGTGCGGTGCTGCGGCGCGACCTGATCTCGGCGCTGGGCATCCTGCGGGCCGGGCGCCCGCTGCCGCGCGTCTGGCACTGTTGAAGAAGCACCGGGAGGACACCCCTTGAACCTGACCCCGCGGGAGAAGGACAAGCTCTTGATCGCCATGGCCGCGATGGTGGCGCGCCGGCGGCTGGAGCGCGGCGTGAAGCTGAACTATCCGGAGGCGGTGGCGCTGATCTCCGACTTCGTCACCGAAGGCGCGCGCGACGGCCGCTCGGTGGCCGACCTGATGTCGGCCGGCGCTCATGTGCTGACCCGCGACCAGGTGATGGAGGGCATCGCCGAGATGATCCACGACGTCCAGGTCGAAGCCACCTTTCCCGACGGCACCAAGCTGGTGACCGTCCACCAGCCGATCCGCTGACGGAGCCGCAGCATGATCCCGGGCGAACTCTTTCCGGCGCAGGGCGAGATCGAGCTGAACGCAGGCCGCGACAGCATCGTCCTGACCGTGGCCAACACTGGCGACCGGCCGGTCCAGGTCGGCAGCCACTATCACTTCTTCGAGACCAACCCGGCCCTGTCCTTCGACCGGGACAAGGCCCGGGGCCGGCGGCTGGACATCCCTTCCGGCACGGCCGTGCGGTTCGAGCCGGGGCAGAGCCGCGAGGTCAGGCTGGTGAAGCTGGCCGGCGCGCGGGTCGCGACCGGCTTCCGCCAGGCGGTCATGGGGCCGCTCGATCCGGTCCGGGGCTGAGGAGGCCGACATGCCCGTTTCCATCTCCCGCGCCGCCTATGCCGACATGTTCGGCCCGACCACCGGCGACCGGCTGCGCCTGGCCGACACCGAGCTGTTCATCGAGATCGAGCGCGACCACACGATCTATGGCGAGGAGGTCAAGTTCGGCGGCGGCAAGGTGATCCGCGACGGCATGGGCCAGGGCCAGGCCACCCGCGCCGAGGGCACCGCCGACACCGTCATCACCAACGCCGTGATCCTTGACCATTGGGGGATCGTGAAGGCCGATGTGGCGATCCGCGACGGCCGCATCGCCCGGATCGGCAAGGCCGGCAACCCGGACATCCAGCCGGGCGTCGACATCGTCATCGGCCCGGGGACGGAGGTGATCGCCGGCGAGGGCAAGATCCTGACCGCCGGCGGTATCGACTGCCATATCCACTTCATCTGCCCGCAGCAGGTGGAGGATGCGCTCGCCAGCGGCGTCACCACCCTGGTCGGCGGCGGCACCGGCCCGTCCACCGGCACCAAGGCCACCACCTGCACCCCCGGCCCCTGGCACATCGCCCGGATGCTGCAGGCGGCGGAGGGGCTGCCGGTCAACCTCGCCATCTCCGGCAAGGGCAATGCCAGCCGGCCGGACGCGCTGGTCGAACAGATCCGCGCCGGCGCTTCCTCGATGAAGCTGCATGAGGATTGGGGCACCACCCCGGCGGCGATCGATTGCTGCCTGGGCGTCGCCGACGCGATGGACATCCAGGTGATGATCCACACCGACACGCTGAACGAGAGCGGCTTCGTCGAGGACACCATCGCCGCCTTCAAGGGCCGCACCATCCACGCCTTCCACACCGAAGGCGCCGGCGGCGGCCACGCGCCGGACATCATCCGGGTGGCCGGCCTCGCCAACGTCATCCCGTCCTCGACCAACCCGACCCGGCCTTTCACCGTCAACACGCTCGACGAGCATCTCGACATGCTGATGGTGTGCCATCACCTGGATGCCGGGATCCCGGAGGATGTCGCCTTCGCCGAGAGCCGGATCCGGCGCGAGACGATCGCGGCCGAGGACATCCTGCACGACCTCGGCGCCTTCTCGATCATCTCCTCGGACAGCCAGGCGATGGGGCGGATCGGCGAGGTGATTCTGCGCACCTGGCAGACCGCGCACAAGATGAAGGTCCAGCGCGGCCGGCTGGCGCAGGAGACCGGCGACAACGACAATGCCCGGGTCAAGCGCTACGTCGCCAAATACACCATCAACCCGGCGATCGCGCAGGGCCTGTCGCGGCATGTCGGGTCGGTCGAAATCGGCAAGCTGGCCGACCTGGTGCTGTGGGACCCGGCCTTCTTCGGGGTGAAGCCGGAGCTGGTGCTGAAGGCCGGCACCATCTCGATGGCGCTGATGGGCGACCCCAACGCCTCGATCCCGACGCCGCAGCCGGTGCATTACCGGCCGATGTTCGGCGGCTTCGGCCGGGCGATGGCGGCATCGGCCATCACCTTCGTGTCGAAGGCGGCGCTGGAGGACGGCATCGGCCGGCGCCTTGGCCTGGCGCGCGAGGTCGTGGCGGTCGAGGGCACCCGCGGCATCGGCAAGGCCGACATGATGCACAATGCGGCGACCCCGGTGATCGAGGTCGATCCGGAGACCTATGAGGTCCGCGCCGATGGCGAGCTGCTGACCTGCGAACCCGCCGCGGTGCTGCCGCTGGCGCAGCGGTACTTTCTGTTCTGAGATGGCCGTGACTGTGATCGAGACCGAGCCCACCCCCTCACCCGAAACCGCTGCGCGGTTTCGACCTCTCCCCAAGGAGAGGTGTCTGGCTGCGCTTCCTTTTTCCTCTCCTCGGGGAGAGGGAGGGACCCGCGCGCGCAGCGCGTGGGAGGGTGAGGGGGCGGGCTCGGTGTCGACCGTCCGGGTACGGCCATGAAGCGCTTCACCGCCGTGGTCCCGGCCGGAAGCTTCGCCCCCACCTCTGCCTCCGACCGGGTCGTGCTGGACTACGATTCCCGCCACCGCCGCCGCATCGTGCTCTATGGCGAGGCCGGGACGGTGGTGCTGCTCGACCTGTCCGAGGCGGCGCATCTGCGCGACGGCGACGCGCTCAAGAGCGAGGATGAAAGCCTGGTCCTGGTCGCGGCGGCGCCGGAGCGGCTGGTCGAGATCCGCGCCGGCAGCCAGGCCGAGCTGATCCGCATTGCCTGGCATCTCGGCAACCGGCATCTGCCGACCCAGCTGCTGCCCGACGCTCTGCGCATCCGCGCCGACCATGTGATCGAGGAGATGGTGCGCGGCCTCGGCGGCACGGTCAACGCGATCGAGGCACCGTTCGATCCGGAAGGCGGCGCCTACGGCCATGGCGCCGTACACGGGCACTCGCATGGCTGACGCGGCGCTGTACCGGCTGATGGCCTGGCTGTCGCCGTCCTACCCGGTCGGCGCCTTCAGCCATTCCAGCGGGCTGGAATGGGCGAACGAGGCCGGCTGGGTCACCGACCGGCCCGGCCTGGTCGCCTGGATCGAGGATGCGCTGGCGAACGGCGCCGGCTGGAACGACGCCGTGCTGTTCGTCCACACCCACCGCGCTGCCCTCTCCGGCGACGACGACCGGCTGGCCGAGGTCGCCGACCTGGCCGCAGCGCTGGCCGCCTCACGCGAGCGGCAGGTCGAGACCCTGGCCCAGGGCACCGCCTTCCTGACGATCTCCCGCGCCGCCTGGCCGGTGCCGGTGCTGGAGCGGCTGGCCGCGCGCGTGGGTGAGACCGTCGCCTATCCGGTCGCGGTCGCCGCCTGCGCCGCCGGCCACGGCATCGCGCTGGCGCCGGCGCTGACCGCCTTCCTGCACGCCGTCGCTGCCAACCTAGTGTCGGCGGCGCAGCGCCTGGTGCCGCTGGGCCAGACCGACGGCCAGCGCGCCATCGCCGCGCTGATGCCGGCGGTGGAGGCCGCGGCGGCCCGGGCCGCCGCGCTGCCGGATGGCGATCCGTTCACCGCCTGCGGCGGCCTGGCGGTCGCCGCCGACATCGCATCGATGCAGCACGAGACCCAGTATACGAGGTTGTTCCGCACATGACCCAGAACGGACCTTTGCGCGTCGGCATCGGCGGCCCGGTCGGCTCCGGCAAGACGGCGCTGATGGACGCGCTCTGCCGCGCCTTCCGCGACCGCTACGACATCGCGGCCATCACCAACGACATCTACACCAAGGAGGATGCGGAGTTCCTGAACCGCGCCGGGTCGCTGTCCTCCGATCGTATCCTGGGGGTGGAGACCGGCGGCTGCCCGCACACCGCGATCCGCGAGGACGCCTCGATCAACCTGGCGGCGGTGGCGGAGATGCGGCGCCGCTTCCCGGGCCTCGACCTGGTGCTGATCGAATCCGGCGGCGACAACCTGGCCGCCACCTTCAGCCCGGAGCTGGCGGACCTCACCATCTACGTCATCGACGTCTCGGCCGGGGACAAGATCCCGCGCAAGGGCGGGCCGGGCATCACCCGGTCGGACCTGCTGGTGATCAACAAGACCGACCTGGCGCCGCTGGTCGGCGCCTCGCTCGAGGTGATGGACCGGGATGCGAGAAAGATGCGCGGCGACCGCCCCTTCGTCTTCGCCCGGGTGCGCGGCGGCGACGGCGTGGCCGAGATCGGGGCGTTCATCGAGAAGGCTGGTGGGCTGATCACCAGCTGATTGCGGCCGCAATGCGTGCCAGCACCCGCAATTCCGTGACGGCCTTGCAGATGGCGCTCGATTGCTCCTTTCACGACGTCCAAAGACGGGCGATCGATATGCCGAACGATGCGCCTGCTGTCTTCAGGCGGCGGCTTGGCTGATCGCGGCGCAGGCGCGCTTTAGGGCGTCGAGGGCGTCCATCAGCCGGGCCTCCTGGCCGTGGCGCTTGATGCAGGTGATGATGATGCTGGCCACGGCATGGCCGTTGCGGTCCAGGATCGGGCAGCAGATGTCGGTCAGGCCGACGAAGTCGCGGCTCTCATGCAGCTCGAAGCCGCGGCCGCGGATGCCGTCCAGCGATGCCCGCAGCTCCGCCTCGGTCACCCGGCCCTGGGCCTGCGGCAGGCTCTCGCGGATCAGCCGCTGCTGCACCTCCGGCGGCTGGAAGGCGACGATCACCTGGCCGGAGGTCGCGTCCACCGCCGGCCGGTTGAAGCCCAGATTGAGGGTGAAGCTGATGTCCGGCTCGCCGGAGACCGAGGCCAGCACGACGGTGCGGCCGCGATACAGCACCACCAGATGGGCGGAATGGCCGGTCTCGGCCGCCAGCGCGTTCATCACCGGCACCGCCTCGGTCACCAGGTTGCGCACCCGCGGCGTGCGCAGCCCCAGCGAGAACAGCCGGTTGGTCAGGGTCAGGTCGTCGCTGGCCGGGTCGCGGGCGAGGTAGTCCCGCTCCAGCAGCACCATCACCATGCGGAAGATCTCGCTCTTCGACCGGCCCAGCTCGTCGGCGATGCGGGTCAGCGACAGCGGCTCGTCCCGGCTGGCCAGCAGCTCCAGGATGTCCAGGCCCTTCTCCAGCGCCGGCGCCGAATAGGCCGCCTTCTTCTCCGTCACATCCAACCCCCAGGCGAGTCCGGGCGGGACTGTATCGCCGCCGCCCGCGTTCCGATGAATGTTTTATATATGACGTTGACATCACCAATGAAACAGCAATAGCGTTCCGGACGACGGCGGCCGCGACCGCCGAGGGAGGCGCTGGTGGAAAGCATCGAGACCGTGGCGGTGGGATCGAGCAGGGGCGGGCCGGCGATGCGCCGCAGCACCGCCTTCACCGATATCGACTTCGACAGGAAGGGCCGGCAGGTCGGTTTCTTCCACATCCCGCAATCGCCGGACGACGACGCCTGGGGCACCGTGCGCATTCCGCTGGCGGTGATCGCCAACGGCACCGGCCCGACCGTGATCCTCGAGGGCGGCAACCACGGCGACGAGTATGAGGGGCCGATCACCCTCGGCGAGATCATCCGCGACCTCGACCCCGGCACGATCCAGGGCCGGCTGATCCTGATCCCGGCGATCAACCTGCCGGCGGTGGTGGCGGGCAAGCGCACCTCGCCGGTCGACGGGCTGAACTTCAACCGCACCTTCCCGGGCGATCCCGCCGGCACCATCACCCGGCAGATCTCGGCCTATGTGCAGGACGTGCTGCTGCCGCGCGGCGACGCCTTCCTGGACCTGCACTCCGGCGGCTCGTCGCTCGACATCCTGCCCAGCGCGATCGTCGAGCCGGCGCCCGATCCCGCGCATCAGCGCCGCAACATCAACGCCGTGCTGGCCTTCGGCGCGCCGATCACCGTCGTGGTCGACAATCTGGGCGAGCCGCGCACCGCCACCGCCGCCGCCGTCGCCGCCGGGCTGACCGTGGTCGGCACCGAGATGGCGGGGGCGGGGACAGTGTCGCTCGACGCGCTCGACATCTGCCGCCGCGGCGTGCGCAGCGTGCTGGCCCATCTCGGCGTGCTCGACCCGTCCTTCGCCGCGCTGCGCCGCCCGGATCCCAAGGTCTATGAGGTGGCGGGCGCATCCTCCTACGTCCTCGCCGGCGACGACGGGGTGTTCGAGCCCTATCACCGCAACGGCGCCGAGGTGCGGGCCGGACAGCCGGCCGGGCGCATCCATTTCCTGCACGATCCGGGCCGTGCGCCGGCCGAGCTGCGCTACGGCGCCGACGGCATCGTCTATGCCCGCCGCCAGCCGGGACGGGTGCGGCCGGGCAATTGCTGCCTGGTCGTCGCCTCGCCCTATCGCGGAAGCCTCGGATGATCCGCTTTGGCGACATCGAGGCCGCGGCCGGCCGGATCCGCGGCCATGTCCGGCGCACTCCGCTGGTCCGGGCCGACCAGCTGCTGCAGGCGCCGGCGGCGGCGGCGGCGCCGCTGTGGCTCAAGCTGGAATGCCTGCAGGTCACCGGCTCGTTCAAGGCGCGCGGCGCGACCAACCGGCTCTTAGCCGCCGACCCGGCGACGCTGGCCCGCGGCATCGTCACCGCCTCGGGCGGCAATCACGGCCTGGCCGTGGCGCGGGCCGGGCATCTCGCCCGGGTCAAGACCACCGTGTTCCTGCCCGGCAACGCGTCGCCGGCCAAGCGCGCCAAGCTGGCCGGATGGGGCGCCGAGATCCGGATCGAGGGCACGGTCTGGGACGAGTCCGACCGCGCCGCCCGCGCCTTCGCCGAGGCGACCGGCGCCGTCTATTTCCATCCCTTCGCCGATCCCGAGGTGGTGGCGGGGCAGGGCACGGTGGCGCTGGAGATCGCCGCGGAGCTGCCGGAGGCCAGCCTGTTCCTGATCGCCATCGGCGGCGGCGGCCTGGCCGCCGGCATGGCGACGGCGATCCGCGCTCTCCACCCGAAGGCCAGGATCGTCGGCATCGAGCCGGTCGGGTCCCCGACCCTGCGCGCCAGCCTGGATGCGGGGCAGGTGGTCACCCTCGATGCCGTCACTACCGCGGTGCCGACCATGGCCTGCGGCCGCACCGATCCGCGCATCTTCGACATCATCCGCGACACCGTCGACGAGGTGGTGCTGATCGAGGACCGCGACATGGAGCGGGCGGCGCGCTGGCTGTGGTTCGAGCTCGGCCTGGCCGCCGATCTCAGCGGCGCCGCCTCGGTCGCGGCGCTGCAATCCGGCCGGGTGGTGCCGCGCGAGGATGATGTCGTCTGCGGCCTGGTCTGCGGCGCGGGACCGGACGGCCTCGCTGCCTGAACGCGGGGGCCTGGAGGGCAAAGCCCGCAGGGCGACGCCCTCCCAACAAGAACAGTGCAACCGAGGCTTCACAGGAGGACCAAAACAATGATCAAGCATGTGCTGTCGGGCGTGGCCCTTACCGCGGTCCTGGCCCTGTCGGGCCTCGCATCCGCCGCCGAGCCGGTGCTCGGCCTCGCCGCCATCGACCTGCAGAACTCCTTCTTCGTGCGGATGAAGGAGGCGGGCGACACCGCGGCCCAGGATTACGGCGTCAAGGCCACTTGGCAGAGCGCCGAGGGCAGCCTGGAGAAGCAGGTCGCCATCATCGAGAACTTCATCAACCAGAAGGTCGACGCGATCCTGGTCGACCCGCTGGACAAGAACGCCCTGCTGCCGGTGATCAAGAAGGCCGAGGCGGCCAAGATCCCGGTCATCACCATGGGCAACAAGGTCGAGGGCGGCTGGAACACCTCGACCCTGTATCCGGACCGGGAGAACATGTCGATGGTGGCCCGCGTCCTCGGCCAGACCCTCGGCGGCGAGGGCGAGGTCGGCCTGCTGGTCGGCACCCGCGGCAACTTCGTCTCCGACACCCGCGAGAAGGCCTTCACCGAGACCCTGGCCAAGGAGTTCCCGAACATCAAGCTGGTCGGCATCCAGCCCACCGGCTGGGATTCGGCCAAGGCCACCGACGCGGCGCAGACCTGGCTGACGACCTATCCCGAGTTGAAGGCGATCGGTTGCATCTCGGATTCGATGTGCCTGGCCGCCAGCGCCGTCGCCCAGGCGATGGATCGCAAGCTGCTCTATGCCGGCTATGACGGCGACGAGGAGATGCACCCGCTGCTCGAGGACGGGTCGATGGTGATGGACGTCCTGACCGGCGCCTACCGCGTCGGCTACTGGAACATCGCCGTCGCGGCGCGGCTGGCCAAGGGCGAGGCCATGCCCAAGGACCTGTACATGCCGACCTATTTCGTCACCTCCGACGCCACCGCCCAGGCGCTGGCCGGCAAGGGGCTGAAATTCGAGCACATCACGCCGGAGGCGGCGACCAAGGCGGCCAAGGCCTATACCGAGCAGCTGGGGCCGAAGCTGCCGACCTCCGCCATGACCGTCGGCCAGTGACGCGACGGGCGAAGGACCGGGAGCAAGCGATGCCTCCGAAACCGGCGGATGCCGCCGCGGCGCGGCGCCTGGCGCTGGCCGGCGCAGGCTTCGGCAACGACCTGGTGCTGGCCGGGCTGATCCTGCTGGTGCTGGTCGGCTTCGGCCTCGCCGGGCCCGGCTTCCTGTCCTTCGCCAACCTGGTCTCGATCGGCCAGCAGACGGCGGTGATCGCCATCGTCGGCTTCGCCATGACCGCGGTGATCATCGCCCGCGGCATCGACATCTCGGTCGGCAGCACGCTGGCGATCTCCGGCATCGTCGCCGGCCAGGCTTATGGCGCCACCGGATCGCCGCTGCTCGGCATCCTCGCGGCACTGGCCGCGGGCGGCGCCGTCGGGCTGATCAATGGCCTCCTGATCAGCGCCGTCGGCATCAGCCCCTTCATCGCCACTTTGGCGACGCTGGCGGCGGGGAAGGGGGCGGCGCTCAGCCTGTCCGGCGCCTCCAGCATCCCGGTCGACAGCCCGGTGCTGCTCTGGGCCGGCAGTGCCGACATCCTCGGCGTCCCGGCCTCACTGCTGCTGGCGGCGCTGCTGCTCGCCGGCTGGTGGACGCTGCTGCACCGCACCGTGCTCGGCCGCTGGATCTTCGCCGTCGGCGGCAATACCGGGGCGGCCCGGGCCTCGCTGATCCCGGTCCGCACCGTGCAGACCCTGACCTATGTCCTGGCCGGCATGTCGGCCGGGCTGGGCGCGGTCGTGATCATCGGCCGCCTCGGCTCGGCCCAGCCGCTGGCCGGCACCGGGCTGGAGTTCGCGGCGATCACCGCCGCCATCGTCGGCGGCACCAAGCTGTCGGGCGGCGAGGGCAGCGTCACCGGCACGGCGCTGGGCGCGCTGCTGCTCGGCGCCATCAACACCGGCCTGTCCTTCCTGCAGGTGCCGCAGCAGGCGATCTACATCGTCACCGGCGGGCTGGTGCTGTTCGCGGTGCTGCTGAGCCAGCGCGACCGGCTGGCCGCGGCCGTGGCGAAGGGACGACGCCGCAGCCGCGCCGCCCACACGGTGGAGGAGGCGGCCGTGTCGCGCCGGCTGGACCGGCACGAACTGCGCATCGTCGGCCTCGGCAAGATCTTCCCCGGCGTCAAGGCGCTGGAAGGCGTGGCCTTCGACATCCGCGCCGGCGAGGTGGTGGCGCTGGCGGGTGAGAACGGCGCCGGCAAGTCGACCCTGGTGAAATGCCTGTCCGGCGTGCACCAGCCGGATGAGGGCGGGCTGATCCTGGACGGAAGGCCGGTGCGGCTGCGCACGCCCGCCGAGGCGGCGGCCGCCGGCATCGCCGTGATCCACCAGCATTTCAGCCTGGTGCCCGACCTGACCGTGGCCGAGAACCTGTTCCTGGGGCGCGAGCCCGGCGGCATCGCCCTGCGCCGGGCGGAGATGCGGCGCAAGGCGCGCGAGGTGATCGACCAGTTCGGCCTCGGCCTGCGGCCCGACGACCGTGTCGGCACGCTGACCGTCGGCCAGCGCCAGATGGTCGAGATCGCCAAGTCGATGCTGTCCGAGGCGTGGCTGGTGATCATGGACGAGCCCACCAGCGCCCTGTCGACCCGCGAGCGCGACCGCCTCTACGAGCTGATCGGCCGGATGAAGGGGATCGGCTGCGCCATCCTCTACATCTCGCACAAGATGGAGGAGATCTTCACCCTGGCCGACCGCGCCGTGGTGCTGCGCGACGGCCGCTTCGTCGGCGACCGCGCGATCCGCGACCTCGACGAGCCGGCGCTGATCGGGATGATGGTCGGCCGCGACATCGGCAATGTCTTCCCGCACCGGCCGGTGCCGCGTGGCGCGCTGCTGGTGGCGGTCGAGGACATCGCCGATGGCGGGCTGCTGCGCTCGGCCAGCCTGACCGTCCATGCCGGCGAGGTGGTGGCGCTGGCCGGGCTGATGGGCAGCGGCCGGTCCGAGGTGATGCGCTGCATCGCTGGCCTGTCCGCCCACCGCGCCGGCACGATCCGGATCGGCGGCGCCATTCTGCCGGCCGGCGACGCCCGCCGGGCCAACGGGTTGGGCGTCGCCTATGTGCCGGAGGACCGGCATCTCGAAGGCTTCGTCGGGCCGATGTCGATTCAGGACAACGTCACCCTGGCCTGGATCCGCGCGCGCAGCGCGTTCGGCCTCGTCCGACCGGCGGCCTTGGCAGCCGAGGCCGGGCGGCTGATCCGGCAGCTCGGCGTCCGCCCGCCCGATCCGCGCAAGCGCGTCGGCGACCTGTCCGGCGGCAACCAGCAGAAGGTGGTGATCGGCAAATGGCTGGCGACCCGCCCGCGGGTGCTGCTGCTGGACGAGCCGACGCGCGGCGTCGATGTCGGCGCGAAGTCGGAGCTGCATGCCCTGATCGCCGAGCTGAAGGCGCAGGGCGCCGGAATCCTGATGGTGTCGAGCGAGCTGCCCGAGGTGCTGGGCGTCGCCGACCGCATCGTGGTGATGCATGAGGGCCGCACCGCCGGCGAGCTGCCGCGCGGCGCGACCGAGACCGAGGTGATGGCGCTGGCCTTCGGCCGCGGCGCCGAGACGCCTCGCCCGACGAAACAGGAGAGGGTAGCGGGATGAGCAGGATGAGATTGGCCATCGTCGGCGCCGGCTTCATGGGGCAGTTCCACGCCCAGGCGATCGCCGGGCTGGAGACCGCGACCCTGTCGGCGGTCGTCGACCTGTCGGCGGAGCTGGGCCGGAAGACCGCCGGCCAGTACGACGCCCGGCATTTCAGCGACGTCCAGGCGGCGCTGGCCGCCGATGCCGCCGACGCCTATGTCGTGGCGCTGCCGGACACGCTGCACCAGGACGTCACCTGTGCCCTGCTCGAGGCCGGCAAGCCGGTGCTGGTCGAGAAGCCCATGGCGCACACGCTGGAGGCGGCGCAGGCCATGGCGGCGGCGGAGAAGAAGGGCGGCGGCCGCCTGCTGGTGGCCCATATCCTGCGCCACGACCCGCGCTATGTGCAGGCGGCGGAGGCGGTGCGCGCCGGCAGGATCGGCGATCCGATCCACGCCTCGTCCGGCCGGTTCACCGTGCGCGACATCGGCACCCGCATGAACGGTTCCTCCAGCGTCTGCTTCTATCTCGGCGTGCACGATGTCGACGCGCTGCAATGGATCAGCGGCGCCGATGTCACCCGGGTGTATTCCCGCGCCGTCTCCAAACTGATGCCCAGCCTCGGCGTCCAGTCCGAGGACGCGATCTTCACCACCTGCGACATGTCGAACGGCATGGTCGGCCAGCTCTATTTCGGCTGGTCGCTGCCGAGCGACATCCCGACCGGCATCTGGGCCCGGACCGAGGTGATCGGCACCAA
The DNA here is from genome assembly GCF_002195995.1 of Inquilinus limosus. GTDB lineage: Bacteria > Pseudomonadota > Alphaproteobacteria > DSM-16000 > Inquilinaceae > Inquilinus > Inquilinus limosus_C. Next base: position 9,447 of record NZ_NHON01000048.1, on the reverse strand, counting down.
GGGCGTGGTCGACCTCGACGTCCGCGACCACGGCCTGCGGGTGCTGTCGAGTGGCGCCTGGAGCCTGCCGGACGGGCTGCACTGGCCGACCGTCAACGGCCGGATCATGGGCGACCTGTATGAGGAACTGCGCCACTTCGTGCAGGCGGTGCGCGAGGACAAGCCCTTCGTCATGTCGGTGCCCGAGGCGCTGCGCGCCGTCGCAGTCAACGACGCGATCCGGCGCAGCGTCGCTAGCGGCCAGCCCGAGGCGGTCGCCGACTGGCGCGGCTGATATGGACACCCGCCATCCCTGGCTCCGCCGCGCCCTCGACCTCGCGCCGCTCCTGCTGCTGATCCTGCTGGTGGCGGCGTTCGGCCTGATCGATGCGCGGGTGGTGACGCCCGACAGCCTGCGCAACGTGCTGGCCCAGGCGACGCCGGTGGCGCTGCTTGGGCTCGGCGCCTTCGTGGTGCTGCTGACCGGGGGCATCGACCTTTCGGCCGGGGTGGCGGTGGCCTTCTGCAGCGTGGTGATGGCCGGGCGGCTGGATGCGGGCGACCCGCTGGCCCTGGCGCTGCTGGCCGGCCTCGCCACCATGGCGCTGCTGGGGCTGCTGAACGGCCTTCTGGTCGGCTACCTCCGCGTGCCGCCCTTCGTCGTCACGCTGGCCACCATGGTGGCGGTGCAGGGGGCGACGCTGTGGGTGGCGCAGAAGGGTGTGCTGATCCTGAAGAGCCCGACCCTGAAGGATATCGGCGTCGGACAGATTGCCGGGGTGCCGAACTCCGTGCTGCTGGTCGGGCTGATCGCCATCGGCGCCTGGGGACTGATGCGCTGGACCCGCTTCGGCCTGCGCACCTACGCCATCGGCTCCGACCCCGCCGCGGCGCAGCTGGCCGGCGTGCCGCTGCCGCGGCAGCAACTGCTGACCTATGTCGTCGCCGCCATCTTCACCTTCCTGACCGCGGTGCTGATGATCAGCCGTGTGCCGGTCGTCACCCCCAATCTCGGCGGCACGCCGCTGCTGCTCGACGCCATCGCCGCGGCGGTGCTGGGCGGCACCAGCATCTTCGGCGGCCGCGGCACGGTGGCCGGGGTGGTGATCGGCGCCGTCATCGTCAGCCTGCTGACCAATGCCCTGCGCGTCTTCGGCGTGGACCCGTCCAGCATCGATCTGTTCAAGGGCGCGATCATCGTCCTGGCGCTGATCGCCGATGCCGGAATCCGGATGCTGCGCCTGCGCCTCGATGAAGGACGTATCGGATGAGTTCGCCTCTCTTCGCTCCCGGACCCGGCCGCTTGGCCTGGAGCCCGTCGCCGGAGCTCGGCAAGGCCCGCGGTGCCGTGCTGGTGCCGACCGGCGCGGTGGAGCAGCACGGGCCGCACCTCGCCACCGGCGTCGACATCTGGCTGGCGACCGCGGTGGCGCTCGGCGTCTCGGGCCGCGACCCCTCGATCCGGGTGGCGGAGCCGATCTCCTACGGCTCCTCGGCCCATCACCTGGCCTTCCCCGGCACGATCAGCCTACGGCCGTCGACCTTCATCGCCATCGTCGTCGATGTCTGCCGGTCGCTGGCCCGCGACGGCTTCTTCCCGATCGTGCTGAACGGCCATGGCGGCAACCGCGGCGCGCTGCAGGTGGCGGTGTCGGAGCTCGGCGCCGACGGGGTGCGCAGCGCCGCCTTCTCCTATTTCGACCTGATCCGCGAGGATGCCGCGGCGATCCTGCCCGATGCCGACCAGGGCTGCGGCCATGCCTGCGCGCTGGAGACCTCGCTGATGCTGCACCTGTTCCCGGGCTCGGCGCGGGCGGAGGCGATCCCGGCCGGTGGCACGCCGTCCTGCTGGCCCGACCCGCATCTCTATTCCCCGAGTCCGATCACGGTCTGGCGCGGCTTCGAGGAGATCAACCCGACCGGGGTGATCGGCCGGCCGTCCGACGCCACCGCCGAGGCCGGGGCGAAGCTGTACGAGGCCGCCGTGACCCGGTCGCTGGAGGCGGTGCTGCGCCTGCGCGACGGCTTCGCCGCTGCCTGATCTTCCCCTCCAACCGAGACGATGCCGATGAAGACGATCAAGGGCCTGAAGGTCACCACCGCGCCGTCCGGCGCCCCGGTCAGCCGCATGCGCATCGGCGGGCGGTGGGAGGAGGGCAGCTCCGGCGAGTTCCTCGAGGTCACCAGCCCGGCCACCGGGGCGGTGGTCGGCTTCGTGCCGCTGGGCACCCGCGCCGATGCGCAGCGGGCGATCGCCGCGGCCAATGCGGCGAAGCCGAAGATCGCCGGCCTGTCGGTGTGGGAGCGGTCGAAGCTGTGCTTCGCCGTCGCCGACGCGATCGAGAAGCGCAAGGAGGACCTGGCCCGCACCCTGTGCCTGGAGCAGGGCAAGCCCTACCATGCCGAGGCGCTGGGTGAGGCCGGCGCCGCGGTCGCCGCCTTCCGCAATGCCGGCGAGCAGATCAAGTGGCTGGAGACGGCGTGCTTCCCGGTCGAGGACCGCAACAAGCGCGCCTTCAGCTTCCTGCAGCCCAAGGGCGTGTTCGGCATCGTCACGCCCTGGAACTTCCCGCTGGCGCTGCCGTCGATCTACTACCTCGCCCCCGGCCTCGCCGCCGGCAACGCCATGGTCTGGGTGCCGGCGCCGACCACCTCGATCATCGCCGAGAAGCTGATGGAGTGCCTGATCGAGGCCGGCGTGCCGGACGGCGTCGTCAACCTCGTGATCGGCGACGGGCCGGAGGTCGGCGACGAGGTGGTGTCCAACCCCGGCACCGATGCGATCGCCTTCACCGGCAGCTCGGAGACCGGGCGGATCATCGCGTCGCGCGGCGCCGGCAAGCCGCTGATGGTGGAGCTGGGCGGCAACGGCCCGACCATCGTCCTGGCCGATGCCGATCTCGACACCGCCGCGGCCCGGGCGGCGGCCGGCTGCTTCGCCAATGCCGGCCAGATCTGCACCTCGACCGAGCGGATCCTGGTGGCCGATGCGGTGCACGACGCCTTCGTCGAGAAGCTGGTCGCGGCGGCCCGGGCGGTGCGGATGGGCGACCCGTTCGACCCCGCCACCACCATGGGGCCGCTGAACAACGAGCCGAACGCGCAGAAGGTCGACGCCCATCTCGCCGACGCCCGGCAGCGCGGCGCCTCGATCCTGTTCGGCGGCGGCCGGGCCGAGGGGCTGGCGACGCGGCTGCACTACCAGCCGACGGTGATCACCGACCTGTCGCCCGACAGCCTGTTGAATGTCGAGGAGACCTTCGGCCCGGTGGTGCCGGTGCTGCGCTTCCGCGACGAGGAGGAGGCGCACCGCATCGTGACGAAGAGCCGGCTCGGCCTGTCCGCCGCGGTGTTCACCCAGACCATCCGCCACGCCTTCCGCTGGGCCGAGGCGCTGAGGGTCGGCATCGTCAACGTCAATGAGATGAGCCCGTATTGGGAGACGCACATCCCGGCCGGCGGCGCGGCGGGGACCGCCAGCGGCATCGGCCGCACCGGCGGCCGCCACACGCTTCTGGAGATGTCGGACCTCAAGACGGTGACGATCGACATCAGCCGGTAGGGTTCCGAAACGCCCGCCGGTCAGGGATGTCTGCGCTTCACCAGCGCACCATCCCGCCGTCGACATTCAGGGTCTGGCCCGTGATCCAGCGCGCGTCGTCGGAGGCGAGGAAGGCGACGGCCGGGGCGATGTCCCGCGGCTGGCCCTGGCCGGGGATCGCCTGCAGCATCTCGACGAAGCCGAAGGCCTGGGCGTGCGGGCTGGCCATGACGCCGTCCGACGCCGTCAGCCCCGGCGTCACTGCGTTCACGGTGATGCCGTGCTTGCCCAGCTCGGTCGCCAGGGCCCGGGTGAAGCCGAACACGCCGCCCTTGGCCGCGACATAGGCGGCCATGTTCGGCGTGCCGGCGAAGATGGTGTTGGAGCAGATATTGACGATGCGGCCCTGGCGGCCGCCGCGCCGCATCAGGTCGGAGGAGGCGCGGGACATCAGGAACACGCCGGTCAGGTTGACCGCGACGATCCGGTTCCAATGCGCCAGGTCGACCTCGTCCCAGGCGATGAAGGGGACGATCGCGGCGTTGTTGACCAGGATGTCGACCCCCTCGGCCCGCGCCGCCACGGTCTCGTGCAGCGCCGCGACCGAAGCGGAGTCGGAGACGTCGCAGGTCACGGCGAAGCTGCCGTGCCCCAGCGCCGCGGCCACCGCTGCGGCGCCGCCGGCATTGATGTCGGCGACGACGACTTGCGCGCCATCGGCCGCCAGCCGCTCCGCGATCGCCCGGCCGATGCCCTGCGCCGCCCCGGTCACGATCGCGACCTTGCCCGAAAGATCCGAAGCCATGTCCCTGTTCCCTTTGGCTTGATTGATTGTCAGCCGGCGTCGATCGCGGCCATGGCCGCCGCCACGCCGCGGCCGATATCGACGGGATGGCCCAGCACGCCGAGCGCACCGCCGAGGGCGCTGATCGCCACCACGGCGTAGAGCGGCTGCGCGGTCGGCCCCATATGGCCGATGCGCACCAGCTTCCCCAGCGTCTCGCCGCGGCCGGCGGAGAAGGTGACGCCGTAGCGCTCCCGTGCCGCCCGGCGCAGCGCCTCGTCGGCGACGCCGTCCGGCACCTGCACCGCCGTGGTGGTGGGGGAGGCGATGGCCTCGCGTGCCGGCCACAGCGCCAGCCCCATGGCCTGCAGCCCGGCGCGGCAGGCCCGCGCGGTCAGAGCGTGGCGGGCCCAGACGGCCTCCGGCCCCTCCGCCAGATACTGGTCCAGTGCCGCGTCCAGGCCGTTGACCTCGGCGACCGAGGGGGTGAAGGGGAAGGGCTTCTCCCGGCTCCAGGCGTGCTCCCAGTCGAGGATGCTCAGCATCGAGGCGCGGGGCGCGTCCGGGTTCGCCTTCATCTTGGCCCAGGCGCGGTCGCTGACGCCGAGCAGGCTCAGGCCCGGCGCGCCGCCCAGGCACTTGTTCGGCCCGGTGACGAAGATGTCGGCGCGGCAGGCCTCCGGATGCACATCCATGCCGCCGAAGGACGACACCGCGTCGACGATGAGGTAAGCGCCGTGCTCCGCCACGATCCGGCCGATCGCCTCGACCGGGTTGATCGTGCCGGACGGCGTGTCGTGGTGGCATGCCGAGACGATGCGGATGTCGGGCCGCTCCCGCAGCATCCGGGCGACGGATTCCGGATCGATCGCCTCGTTGTACGGCACCTCGATCTCGACCAGCTCGGCGCAATAGCGCTTGGCCCAGTAGCCGAAGCCTTTGCCGTAGACGCCGGAGGCGAGGTTCAGCACCACATCGTCGCGGGCGATCAGCGAGGCCGCCGCGGCCTCCAGCCCCAGCACCGGCTCGCCATGCAGGATCACCGGCCGGGTCGACAGGCGCATCGCCGCCCGCGCCTTCTCGACCACCTGCTCGTAGAAGGCCTGGAACACCGGGTCGTAGTCGTAATGGATGGTGCGCGACAGCCCGCGCAGCACCGCCGGATAGGCGTCGACCGGTCCGGAGGTGAGGGTGAAGACGGGTTCGCGGATCGTGGGCGTAGACATCAGGAAACTCCCGTTCGGAGGTCTCCTTCCCCGTCATTGCCGGGCTTGACCCGGCAATCCAGGGGCCACCAAGAACCGCTCCGGCTGCCCCTGGATCCTCGGGTCAAGCCCGAGGATGACAAGAAAGAGCTACCCGTAGAACTTCGGGCCGGTCTGGTAATGGGCGAAGTTCGTGGCGTCGTGCGAGAACATCAGCTCCGCCTCCCGCTCCTCCGCCAGCCTGGCCAGGCGCCGCATCGAGGCGACGCCCGCCACCGGGTCGATGTGGAACGAGGCCTGGCACAGCGTCTCCAGGCTCTTCTGGGTGTAGGCGGCGTCGATCGTGAACAGGATCGGCCGCCGGGTCTGGAACTCGACCAGCAGGCTGTAATGGCCGATGGCGTGGCCGGGGGTGAACAGCAGGTGCACGCCCTTGGCCAGCTCGACATCGCCCTCGATCGTCTCGAAGCGGGAATTGGCGTCGGTGGTGCCGGCCAGCAGCTGGTCGCCCTTGCCGCGGGCGGCGGCGGCCTCGGCCGAGAAGCTCAGGTCGGAATAGCCCAGCACCTCGAAGGGCTGCGGCGTCGCCGCCTGGGCGATCTCGTCCCGGTGGCACAGCTTCTTCGCATGCGGGAAGTACTTGTTGCCGCCGACATGGTCGAAGTGGAAGTGCGAGTTGACGACGGTGCCGACATCCTTCGGCTCCAGCCCCAGCAGGCCGAGCGCGCCGGGAATGGTCTGCTCCTTCGTCTGCTGCGGCTTCTCGAAGGGCAGCACCTTCATCACATGGTCGTGGTCGAAGCCGCTGTCGATCAGGAAGCGGCCCTCGGCATGCTCGACCAGGATGGAATAGACCGGGAAGCGGATCTCGCCGCCAGGCCCGCGGTTCCAGAAGACGTGGTAGCCGTCGAGGACCAGCGAGCCGCCGTCGAGCAGATAGACCTTGGTGTCAGTCATGGGTTCCTCCGGAAGACATCAGCGGGCACCGCGGACATAGGGCAGGCCCAGCGCCGCGGGCAGGCTGGCGCGCCGCCCGAACAGCACCAGCACCGCCATCACCGCGGCGAAGGGCAGCATCTGGATCACGTCGGTCGGCACGTCGACGCCGGCGACCTGCAGCGCCGTGGTCAGCGACAGGCAGGCGCCGAACAGCAGGGCGCCGAGCAGCACCCAGACCGGCCGGCCGCGCGCCAGCATCGCCAGCACGATGCCGATGAAGCCGGCGCCGTTGGTCATGAAGGGGATGAACAGCCCGGCGCCGATATTGGCCAGGAAGGCGCCGCCGATGCCGGCCAGGGCGCCGGTCGCCAGCACCGCGGCGGTGCGGATGCCGATCACGTCGACCCCGGCGGCATCCAGCGCCGCCGGCTTGTCCCCGGCTGCCTGCAGGTCGAGGCCGAGGGCGGTGCGGCGGAACACCCAGGCCAGGACGAAGACCAGCGCGACGGCGAGATAGACCACCGGGTGCCGGTCGAACAGGGCCGGGCCGATCACCGGGATCGCCGACAGCAGCGGGATCGGCAGGGTGGCCGCACCCTCCAGCCGCGGATAGCTCTGGGCGAACTGGAAGAAGTGGAGCAGGGCGGTCATGCCCTCGGCGCCCAGGGTCAGGGCGATGCCGATGACGATCTGGTTGAGGCCGAGCCGGACGCAGAGCAGCGCCATCAGCAGCGCGACCAGCAGCCCGCCCCCGGCGCCGCCGAGGAAGCCGAGCCAGATCGACCCGCTGGAATAGGCGACCAGGAAGCCGAGATAGGCGCCGGCCAGCATCATGCCCTCGATGCCGACATTCAGCACGCCGGCCTTCTCCGAGATCTGCTCGCCCAGCCCGGCCAGCAGCAGCGGCACGCCGGCGGTGATGGCGCCGAGCACCAGCGAGGTCAGGAAGGCCTGGGTCAGCAGCCCGTCCATGGTCAGGCCCTCATCCGCTCGCGGCGCCGGTGGTCGGCGTATTCGACCAGCGCCAGCACGATCAGCAGGATCGACATCACCACCAGGGTGAAGAAATGCGGCACGCCCAGCCGCCGCGCCGCGCTCTCGCCGCCGATCGACAGCACCGAGAACAGGAAGACGAAGGCGATACTGGCGAAGCCGTTGAACCGGGCCAGGAACACCAGCGGGATCACCGCCAGGCCATAGGCCGGATTCCAGTCGGCCCGGACATTGCCCTGCACGCCGATGATGTCGACCGCCCCGGCCATGGCGGCAAGGCCGGCCGAGAGGGCGAAGACGGCGATGGTCAGCCGCGGCACCGGCAGCCCGGCATGCACGGCGGCGCGGGCATTGGCGCCGACGACCCGCAGCTTCAGCCCGAAGGCGGTGCGGGTCATCATCAGATGCACCAGCACGACGGCGAGCAGGCCGAGCAGCAAGCCGCTGCTGATGGTGCTGCCGAACAGCCGCGGCAGCCGGTCGCCGACGGCCAGGGTGCGGGTCTGCGGCACGGTGGTCGCCGGGTCACGGAAGGCCAGCTTCACCAGCACATTGGCGAAGGAGGTGCCGAGGAAGGTCATCATCAGCGTGGTGATGATCTCGTTCACCCCCTGATAGGCGCGCAGCAGCGCCGGCAGCAGCGACCAGGCGGCGCCGACCAGGGCGGCCAGGGCCAGGCACAGCGTCAGGGCGATCCAGCCGGGCAGGGCATCCGCCAGCGGCGGCCCCGCCGCGGCGACGATCACCGCCGCCAGCAGGAACTGCCCGTCGGTGCCGAGATTCCAGATGCCGGCGCGGAAGGCGACGATCAGCCCGGCGGCGAGGAACAGCAGCGGTCCCATCCGCGACAGCGTCTCCTGCAGGCCGAGCCAGGAGAGCAGGCCCCGCTGCAGCACGAGCCCGTAATAGGCCAGCGGATCCGTCCCCAGCGCCAGCAGCACCGCGCCCGACAGCAGCAGGGCTGCGAGGATCGGGCCCAGCGTCACCAGGGCCCAATGCAGGGCGGCGCCGGCCAGGCCGGGCTTGGCCGGTGGCTTCTGGGCGGGCGCCGTGCCGTTCACCGCATCCGCCGTCATGGTTGCGCCCCGATCATCAGCTCGCCGACGCGCTGCCGCGCCCGGTCGTCATTGGCCACGGTGCCGGCGATGCGGCCATGCGACATCACCGCGATCCGGTCCGACAGCTCCAGCAACTCCTCGAGGTCGGTGGAGATCAGGATGGTGGCGACCCCCGCATCGGCGGCGTCGCGGATCCGCCGCCGGGCGGCGACGATGTTCTGCACGTCCAGCCCGTAGGTCGGCTTGCTGTAGATCACGACCCGCGCGGTGCCGGACAGCTCGCGCGCCAGCAGCACCTTCTGGATGTTGCCGCCGGACAGGCGGCCGACCGGGGTGCGGATGCCCGGTGTGCGCACGTCGAAGGCGGCGACCAGGGCGCGGGCGTTCCGGTCGATCTCATCGGGCCGGTCCAGCCCGCGCGACCAGAAAGGCGGCTCGCCGATCTGCTTCAGCAGCAGGTTCAGGGAGACGGGGAAGGCGCCGACCGTCCCCTCGCCGAGCCGGTCGTCGGTGACATAGCGCAGGCCCAGCCGGCGCCGGGCACCGACCTCCAGCCGCTCGATCGGCCGGCCGTCCAGCAGCACCGTGCCGCCACTCGCGGGACGCTGCCCCGCCAGCGCCTCGGCCAGCTGCTTCTGGCCGTTGCCGTCGATCCCGGCGATGCCCAGGATCTCGCCCGGCGCGACCTCCAGCGCGATGTCGGTGACGGCCGCCGCGCCATGGCCGGGCACGCTGAGGCCGCGCACGACCAGGATGGGCGCGCTCTCTTTTATTGTCCCCCCTCCCCTTGCGGGAGGGGGATAGGGGGAGGGGTCTGCGCGCGTCGGCGCGCGAATGGGCTGAGGACCGAACTCGGCCCCCGCCGGACTTGCGACAGTCTGGGCCGGCTCGATCTGAGAAAACCCCCTCCCCCTGCCCCCCTCCCGCAAGGGGAGGGGGGACTCAAAA